>PBCX01000007.1:13654-22080 GCA_002718035.1 Flavobacteriales bacterium | reverse complement strand
AGTTATTTTCTAATGATTCATCTAAAGTAAATAGTGAAAAGTCTACTTTACAAAAATTCCTTGACATTAATAGAGTTAATGAAAGTGAAAACATGGTTGATAAAAAAATGTCTCTTGCTGCTAAATCTGGTGTCAATAGAAATTTTTTAGATTCTTCAATTGTTATTTTAGAAGACATAGAAATTTTGTGTGAAATGCCATTTAAAATAGACTTTTCAAATTTTTTTGATTTGAATTTAAAGTCTAATCAAAAATCAAAATATAGTATTTCAATTATTGAAAAGTCTTCAAAAAAATTAATTTCAACATTTGATACTCATAACTCTTTTTTTGTTCTAGATCCAAAAGATCTTAATGAATCATTTTTTTTAATTTGGCAAGTAAAAATTAATGCAATTGAATTGGATAAAAACATTGTATTCACTGTTATTGAGAAACCTAAAAAAAATCTTAATAATTCAGAAATCAGAATATTAAGCGAATTGGCAAATGAGTTAAATATTGAATCTAATTTTAATAAAACTAATTATCAGATCCTTTTAATTGAAAATTTATTAGATAAAGGCTTGATTGCTAATGCAAACTATTTTTTAGATCATTTTATAAATCTAAACGAAGATCCCTCATTGATTTCATACAAAAATCATTATAAAAAAAAATAAACTAAATTTAAGTATGTTTAATAAGAGATTTATTATTATATATTTTTTAGCAATATTTTATTCGTTTGCTCAAATTACTGAAACTGGATCTAGAATCGCTTTGGTTATTGGAAATGCAAATTATGTTGATGCGCCATTAGAAAACCCAATAAATGATGCGGAATTAATGGACTCAACATTGAGGGCTTTAAATTTTAGTGTAATATTAGAGACTGATATTGAATCCCAAGCTCAATTTAAAAAAGTTATTTTGAAATTTGCAGAAAAAAGAGAAAACTATGATCATGCTTTTGTTTATTATGCTGGTCACGCCGTTCAAATAGAGGGTAAAAACTATTTATTACCGACAAAATGTAGTGATTGTAAGAATGAAAAATCATACACTACGACTAATGATATAACTGAATGGGCTATTAATGTTCAAAAAATAAATAAATACTTAACATCAATTAGTGAGAATAGTGTTAATATTTTAGTGCTTGATGCTTGTAGGAATAATCCTTATATAGATGATATATTTGGAAAAGTTAGAGGGGCTAACAAGAACATTGGTCTTGCAAAAATGGAAAGTCAAAAAGGTTCATTAATTGCATTTTCAACTGAAGCTGGGGAAGTTGCTGATGATGGTGACGGTAAAAATAGCCTCTACACGAAAATACTTTCTGAAAATTTATTAGTTCCAAATATTGAAATAAAAAAAGTCTTTCAAAATGTTAGAACTGAAATGAGTAAACTTACTGGACAAGTTCCAGAAGAATATTCAAAGTTAGTGGGAGAGGATTTTATACTTTCTAAATCAAGAATTGTTTCATCAAGAGACAGAAGTGGTATTAAAAGAGATATTTTTTCAATGTTTTATAATGTTGAAAATTTATTTGACACAATAGATAATCGAAAGAAAAATGATGATTCATTTTTGCCTAATTCAGATAAAAAATGGAATACTAGCAGGTATAATAATAAAATTTATAAATTATCTAAAGTATTTGAGTCAATAAAAGGTGGTGATTTTCCCGAATTAATTGGCTTAGCTGAAGTTGAAAATAAATTAGTTATTGAAGATCTATTGAAAGAACCATTTTTTAAAAATAAACACTCATATTCTATTATTCACCAAGAAAGTCCTGATCTTAGAGGTATTGATTGTGCTTTATTAGTTGATACAAGCATATTTCAAATAAAATCATATGATTTTATACCAGTAAAAATACCAGATTCAAAAAAACTAACCAGAGAGGTTGTTTATGCTGAACTAGAAATATATAACCAACCCTTGCATGTATTTGTTAATCATTGGCCATCAAGATGGGGGGGGAAAGAAGAAACTGAGCGTAAAAGAATTTTTGTTGCTAATTTAGTCAGAGATTATATAGACGACAACATAAATTCAAATGAAAGTATCATTATAATGGGTGATTTTAATGATTATCCCACTGATAACTCGATAGGAAACATAATTGAAGGTTTGAATAATCAATCTAGTGACAAAGCGCGGCTAGTTAATTTAATGTTACAATTAGAAAATACCCAATTTGATAAATATGGAGAAAGATATAAAGAAAAACTTGGATCGGGCTCCTATTTTTATAAAGGTTTGTGGGGGTTTTTAGATCAAATAATTGTGAGTAAACAAATGTATCAAGGTACTAAATCAAGTTTTGTATTAAAAGATTTTGGAGTTTTTTACGATGATTTTATTTTATATTGTGATGAAAATGGAAATAATTGTAGACCTAATAGAACTTATGGTGGTCCCAATTGGTACGGTGGTTTTTCTGACCACTTACCAGTTTATTCAGAGTTTCAGTTTTTTGATTGTTTTGATTAATTTTGCCCAATTATATGTACAATAATAAGTTCAAATTAATTATAAACAACTCAAAATAAGTAGCTTATGTTAGATGTAATTAATCCTGCCGGGGTCACAATGATATTTTCTGTTATTTATTCATTTTTACAAAAAATCCTTTTTAACAGATAATTTTATATATAGTATTTGGTTATGTAAATATAGTTTTTTTAGATAAAGAAGGTAAAAGATTTATATTTTCATATTTTATTTTTAATTATTAAATTAGAAAAACTTTTTTTATGAAAATAAAACAACAAATATCAAAAATATTCATATCAATAATATTATTAAATCTTATCCTCTCAAACAATATAATAGCACAAAAAAATAATTCTGGAGAAACAGCTGCAGCCGCTATCGGGGCCTTAGCAGCTATTGGAAGTGCTGTGGCAGCAATTGAAAATTATAAAGAGATTTTAGAAACAAAGGCTGTAAATTACATAATGAAAAATCATCCTGAGCATACTCAGTTTAGAATTCAATTAATTCAGGGCGTATATGAAAGCACAAAAAAAAGAAGTGATCAAAGCGAGGTGACAGTTATCCCATTTGGCTTCATAGAACTAGAAAACGGAAAGCCAATCAACTCACAGAAAATTTTATTTATGTTTACTAGTCCGGGTTGGATAAATAATAATGGTGTCAATCTTTCTATGGTGACATGGGAATTTCTAACAAAAGATGAATGGAATAATCTTATTAGATCTTTTGCTAATTTAAATTCACCCGCCGAAGATATTGGTGAAGATTGCTTTGTTCCTATTTATAAAAAAGTAAAAGGTAAACAAAAAGAAGATGCCTCTGATATTTTGACAATAACAAATAGAAATGATTCAGGAAAAAAAACATATAAAAAAACTTCAGAAGCTGTTCATATAAATGATTTAGTAATAGATAAATACGGTTTTTCTATTTATGGAACAGGTGAATTCAGTCAAAAAGTTATATATCCATTTTATCGCTTAGCGGGCGATGATTATTTAATTGCTGATTTTTCAGAAACAATGAAAATATTTTCTAATGAAAAAACATTAGGTATATTTTTAAAGAAAATTGGTGAAACAAAATTAATGACAAGAAATACTTTAAATAATGTTCATAATTTTATGAACGCTATACCCTTTGGTGTAGAACAATAATAATAGTATTTAGTATATAAACAGATGTAATCTAAGTCTTATAGTATTGAAATAAGCACCTAATTAATTTTTTCCAAATAACTTAGCATTTCTTGTTCGGTGCTATTTGGTATGTATGCAAGTACATAGAGAAAGAAGTTGATTGGGATTTAATTTAAACCACTATATTTATATAACTAAATTCTTTCATTATGAAACATTTATTCTTTTTAATTATCGCCATTTTTTTAATTTCTTGTTCAAGTAATAGTGTTACTGTTTGTGATTGTTTAGAAACAAAGTATAGTGAATTGACTAAAATGTCAGAAGAGGAATTTGATGAAAAGTGTGATGCTTTGGCGGAAAAATTAGGAATGAAAGAATTTAATAAAAGAGCTGAAAAATGTCAATTTTAGGTACTTGAAACTATATTTATATAAAATCTCATATGCAAAAATTAGAAAAACTAATATTCTCAGTTAAGTACTTACCCACCATATTATATTTTGGCTCTGTAGTATTGATCGGGTATGATATTTATTGTAATATAATACATGAAACAGAATTTCTTAATGTATATACANAAACACCAGTAATTATTATTTTTTGTTTTATGACTTATTTGGGTGTGAAAAAATATCAAAAGGATCAATAAATTTATATAACTAAATGCTATCACCATTATTTAAAGAATGAAAATATATTTGGCCTTTCAATTACAACTTATAATTATATGTTCTTTTTTCTTGTTTGGTTGTAAAAAATCAATTCACAATAAAGAAATCCTAAATATTAAAGAATATTTTATTTATTGTGATGTTTTAGATTTAGATAATATGAACAATAATTATAAGTCTAACGATTATATTCCTATTCTTTTTCAAGAAGGAACTCAGAAAAGGTCAGCAAAAATGAGAATCAGGGGTGATTCATCAAGAGACTATAAAAAAAAGTCGCTCAAGATAAAAATTACAGACTCATTGTCAATTAATTCTAAAAAGATATTCAACTTTAACGCCGAGTATACTGACCTTTCTTCTTTAAGGAGTTTTGTTTCTTCAAAAATATTCAAGGAATTAAACTATCCTTGTTTTTCAACAAGTTTTGCTAAAGTTTTTATAAATGATAAATTTCACGGTCTTTTTTTAGAAGTAGAAAATATGGATAAAGATTTTTTAAAAAACAACGGATTAAATACTAAAGGTGATTTGTTCAAAGCTAATAGAGATGGTGCTTGTTTAAATTCTGTAGAAGAATTAGAAAAAAAATGGGAAAGAAAAACAAATAAAAATAATGATTTTACCCCACTTGCACAGTTAATTTCTGATACTAAAGACTTGCCTGATAATGAATTCTATGATTTTGTATTAAACAATTTTCATTATACAATGTTAATTGATTTTTTGGCAATAAATTCATTTATAGCAAATGGAAGCACCTATTATCATAATTATTATTTATATCAAGATTTTACAAATGACGGTAAATGGATTTTTTTACCATGGGATTTAGACAAAACACTTTCTTATTATAATTGGAAGCCTTATAAATATCACCACACATCTAGTGATTGGGAATTTGACAATCCATTTATTGAAAAATGTTTTTTAAATCCTAAAATCTTCCAAGATTTTGTTGAAAGAATTAATTTTTTAGGAATGGTAATCAATAAAGATTTTTATAAACCAATATATAATATTGCTAAAAATAAACTTGGGCGTTATTTGTTAAAAGATTCTACAAACAAAATAAATTCTAAAGAAATTTGGCTTGATGCTATTGGTAGGGACATCTCATTTTTAAAAAACAGGTCTAATGGCTTAGTAAAACAAATTTATGAAATGCCGCTCCCTTTTAAGGTTCATAGAACAGTTGATGAAGTTTCTTTACCATTTAATTTAGTTTGGGAAAAAGCTGCAGATAGTTTGGAGGTCGTATATGAAGTTATGTTATCAAAAGATTTTTTATTTCCTGACAGCACAACATATAAGTATAGAACAAATAATCACTTTTTAACCTTGAAAGACAATATTCCTTTCAATAAATATTATTGGAAAGTTCTAGCAATTAAAAACGAAAATTCAACAGAGGGGTTTAATTCAAAAAATAAATTCTTGTTAAAAAAAGGAACAATTTTACCCAAAATGATTAAAGGTAATCTTGATTTAACACTTGATGGATCACCGTACAGAGTTACTAACAACACAACAATTGATTCCTTATCAGTAGTGAAAATAATGCCGGGCGTAACTGTGCTCATAGATGAAAACAAAGAAATTTTATGTAAGGGTGAGCTGAATATTTTAGGGACCAAAGAAAAAAAAGTTCAAATATGCCCTACATCGGTCAACTCTTATTTTAATTCAATTTTTTTCTATAACTATAGTAAGGGAAACATTATTCATACCAATATTTCAGATGGCTTAATTAACTCTAAAAGATCTAATTTGAAAATAGAAAACACTAATATTTTTATTAAAAATAGACCGATGGAAATGGATGATAAAAGATCTTCTATTATATGGGGATGGTATGGCAATATGTTTTTAAATAATATATCTTTATTCGGAAATCAAAAAGGTGAAGGTATNAATATTANTTGGGCTAGTAGCGCNNCTATAAGTAATAGNAGTTTTTATAATACACCTGATGCAATTGAACTAATAAATGTNAACAATGGCTTNATCTCAAATAATTTAGTTNATTATTCTGCAGACGATGCGATTGATTTAAATAGTTGCTCAAATATTTTAATTGAAAAAAANNCCTTAATAAATAATNCTGANAAGGGGATTTCTATTGGTGTGGATTGGGGAAATGATTTTGTCACTGAACACGGCAGNTCTAATAANATAAATATCATTAATAATATTATTTTAGGNAATAACGTTGGNGTTGCAATTAAAGACAGTTCTGAGGTTTATTCATCGAANAATATTATTTCNTATAATAANGAAGGCTTNAAGTTATATAAAAAGCAAGAAGGNTATNAATTGGGTGGCACATGNTATTCATTGAATGATCAGATTATTCATAATAAAAATAATTATTTTAAAGATGAATTCTCAGTANTAGANCNNAAAGAAATNGTTGANTCAATNTATATTAAACAATTTAATAACGAATATTTTATNCCCTCNTTATTAAATTTNTCTNTNTCAAATNGTCAATTGTCTNTAATTAATAAATCAAATCTNAACTTNAACNTNCAAGGATGGGCTCTAATTTNTGATANAAAAGTAATTCATGTTTTTACAAAAAATGAATTAATTAAAGCTCAAGAAAATTTTATATTAGATTCGTTAAAATATGAGGGNGTTNGGNACTTTNGTTTAGATGANAGTTTTTATTTAGAAGATANGGAANGCGGNTATTTACATTTATTACAAAATGAATAGATCAAAAATAAAATTTTTTACANTCACTNTTTTATTGTTTGTNTTTTTANTCACTTCTAAAATGTTGTTTAANGAGCCTGTTCNAATTGANAAATTATTTATAACNNATCAAGATGCCNTAAGTTCAATAGTAAATAATAANNTAATTTTNAATAAAAACNCTCAANANAATACNAAAAATTCACTGTATGGNTTATATAAAATNCATCTAAATAAAGAACANTTATCTCAAGTCAAATTATNGGTTTTGTCTGGTCAAGAATTTTATGTTTTTCAGGACAANNAATTAATTTATAGTAAAGATTCGAATAATTATTATCATGGAAAGTCAGAAATGNTAGATCATTATATTAANATNNCATANANTCCCAATGATAATGAGTTTANAGATTTACATAGNATAAATATAAGNANTCAATCNCCTTTAAAATTATTAATTCGAAATAAAGAAGGGGTAGATNCCGATAAGTATATTTCATTTCCAGATATTGAAAAAAAAGAAATTAGTGATNTAATTAANTTAAATTCNTCTGTTATAAANATAAATACATATGGCAANTCANTNAANAATCAAAAATATATTCCNTCGAGCATTCAAATCAACTCAAAAAAAATTAATNATGTTTTTGANGCAAAAATAAAGGTTAGAGGNCATTCTTCNATCGACTTTCCAAAAAAACAGTTTAATATCATATTTAATGAAAANCAAAAANTNAATAATCAAATACTNAAAAAAAACAAATTAACTTCTTTNTATATAGATAAGAGTTTAATTAGAAATAAAATTTGTCATGANTTGTTTTCNTTATTTAGAAATAAAAAAAGTTCNGTTGATTATTGTCATTTAATTATAAATGACAATTATGAAGGTCTTTATTTANTTTGCGAGCATCCNGAAGAAAATTTTANAAATTTGGTNGCAGGTNNTNCTNAATTNAGTTTTTTATTACAAATAGACCGTGGNCCTCACNATTTTGTNGGNNCAAAATTAAATTCAAATTATGTTCGNGCGGGNTANCATGTTGAGTACCCTAAAAAAATAAANAAGNTTGATCAAGAAAAAATCAATGAAAAAATTATTGATTTAGANCNNTNAATAATTGCTCANGANTTTTCAATAATTGATATAAATTCTTTTGTTGATTTTATAATATTTANTGAGTTAATAAAAAATATAGATGCCTACAGATTAAATACATATTTATCATTTATTAATAATAAATTTAGTATCGATTATGTTTGGGATTTNGACTTAAGCTGTGGNGCCCCTTTTTATAATGATGGTTTTAGTCCTAAAAATTTTGTTATTAATAGNGATATNAAAACAGCANTNCCTTATTGGTGGCAAATTCTNTGGTCTAGTGAANATTTCCAAGAAAAAATTAAAGAAAGATAT
>PBCX01000007.1:0-13649 GCA_002718035.1 Flavobacteriales bacterium | reverse complement strand
TTTAAGAAAAAATATTTTATCNAATGANTTCCTANNAAATANAGTAAATGAAATATATTTTGCTAATAAAGAAAGTATGGATTTGAATTTTAAAAAATGGGAAATTTTACAGTCTGANATTTGGCCAAATAAATTNTCCTTTAATACCCATAAAGAAGAAGTAGATTATTTAATAAGTTGGTTTAAAAAACGCCTTNTTTGGTTGGANTCTCAATGGCNCCCTCTCTNAAATTNGTATGAAAGGTNAANTCTTAATTTTAGTTTTCTCTNTCNTCAAAATCTTCATTTTCTGACTGAGNAAGTTGATAATATATTAAGTATATAAATAAAAAAANAAGNGCTACCCANAGAANNAGACTAAAGTTCATTTTTTAATTTATTTTAACAGCGGTTCCGTAAGCTAAAATTTCTGCAGCTCCNTGTGTTATNACTGATGTGGAAATCCTAATATTTATTATGGCATCTGCNCCAAGCCTCTCTNCATCTTGAATCATTCTCTGTAGCGCNTGCTCTCTAGACTCTGCCTGAAGTTTAGTGTANTCACTNANNTCCCCCCCAATTATATTTTTTAGTCCAGCAAAAAGATCNCTNCCAATNTTTCTAGCCCTAACAGTACTNCCTCTTGCTATACCTAAGATTTCAGTTACTTTTTTNCNTGGTAAATTTTCTGTTGTAGATAAAATCATAATATTAAGTCTTATNAATTGATAATTTTATTTAAACAAATATAGATTATATTTGTNATATGAAANGATTCATCTANATTTTATTAATACTTCCNNTTTTTTCATTNGCNCAAATACAAATCAATGAGTTTTTGGCAGATAANGACAATTGTTGCCTTGATGATTTTGGTGAAACTGAAGATTTTGTTGAAATAATAAATNTGTCAGGCGAGCCATTTGATATATCAGGATATTATTTTGGNGATTTAAANGGTGGNNCAACTATAGAAAGTGAGGATGCNNCGCAAACAATAATTCCTANTGGTGGCACACANGTTNTNTGGTTTGATAAAGACGTTGAGCAAGGTTTGTTTCATATTGANGCAAAATTAAATAGTGAAGGTGAAAACATAATATGTATAAATCCTNTTGGTGANACTATTATAAATTTATCATATGGACCTCAATATGAGGACATTTCTTTTGCNTCGTTGCCNGATGGNCAAATATATGATGANTCTTGGGNCTTTACNGTGTGCCCTTCGCCCGGAGAATTTAATGANCAGTGCCCTATGGTAGAGGGGTGTACGGCANTTAATGCAGANAATTTTGATATAAATGCAACAATAGAAAATGGCTCCTGTATCTTTTCATNTATTGAGGGGNTGTTGATAAATGAATATGGCGCTTCTAACTGTAATAATGAAGGCTCTAATTGTGGTGATTATGAAGATTGGATAGAGNTATATAATAATACNAATTCNCCAATTGATTTAAATGGATATTATTTAAGTGATAGAATGGGTAACCCGNCCAAGTGGCAGNTTACCGAANCATTTATAATACAACCATATAGTCATAGAATCATATATGCATCNAACAAAAATTTAATGGATGATAATGGGCAATATGGAAATGCNCCACACACNAACTTTAAATTATCCCAAACAAAATTTAATGAGTATGTTGTTTTAAGCAATTCAGAGCAAGTTTTGTTGTCTTATTTTAGTATTATNCCGAATCAATTAAATCACTCAAGAGGACGTTTAACTGATGCGGATTCCAATTGGGGAGTGTTTACTNCACCNACACCAAACAGCTCNAATAATAATAGTTTTTCAAGGTATGCNTCAANCCCTATTTTAAGCTTGTCCCCTGGTTTTTATTCNNAGCCNNTAGAGGTGTCAATTTCTACNAGTGATACTAANGTTNTAATATATTATACTACCAATGGAGATTGGCCAGATGATAATGATATACTATTTCTAGAAACANATCAAAATGGAGAAATAATCCAAGGAGGCGANCCCTTTTTTATTAACGAAACTACCGTAATTAGAGCAATTGTCTATGATAAATCCAATAACAACTTACCAAGTTTTGTTGAGACAAACACTTATTTTATTAATTCTAATCACNCTGTAAATGTAATTTCGATTTCNGGNGATTTGGTTGATAATCTTTTAAATGGTAATCAAATAAAGCCCATTGGTTCATTTGANATTTTTAATGCTCAAGGTGACTTATTAGATGAGGCNACTGGAGAGTTTAATGAGCACGGNAATGATTCTTGGGCTTATGATCAGCGTGGATTTGATTATATTACNAGAGANCANCATGGNTATAACTATGCTATAAGAAATGAAATNTTTAGAGAAAAAGATAGAGAAAATTATCAAAGNCTAATTATTAAGGCNGCNGCTAACGATAATTATCCTTTTGCCCCNGGTTCACCNGCTCACATAAGNGATTCATATATTCAATCTTTATCTCAGGTTGGTAATTTAAGATTAGANGAAAGAACACATGAGTCTTGCNTATTATATGTTAATGGCGAGTATTGGGGCGTTTACGATATTAGGGAAAAGGTAGATGATTTAGATTTTACAGATTATTATTACGATCAAGGCTATGGAAATGTCGATTTTTTAAAGACTTGGGGCGGCACATGGACTGATATAGGAGATAATACTACCCAACAAGAGTGGAACAATTTAAGAGATTTTATAGTTGGTAATGATATGACAAACCCTGACAATTATGATTATGTAAAAAGTGTATATAATACAGGGAGTTTGATTGATTATTTTATTCTTAATTCATATGTAGTAGCTATGGATTGGTTAAACTGGAACACTGCTTGGTGGAGGGGGAAAAATCCTGATGGTGATAAGAAAAAATGGAGGTACGTTTTATGGGACATGGATGCAACATTTGGTCATTACGTTAATTACACAGGAATCCCCGATACTGGTCCGGGTGCTGACCCATGTGATCCGGAACAACTTGGAGACCCTGGCGGTCAAGGGCATGTTCCAATATTAAATTCTTTGTTTGAAAATGAAAGTTTTACTGCGGATTACATTAACAGATATGCAGATCTCTCAAATAGTACTTTTTCTTGTGATTTTATGATAACACATTTAGATAGTTTGGTTTCAATTATAGAGCCGGAGATGCCTCAACAAATTCAAAGATGGGGTGGAAATATTCAGCAATGGCAAGACAATGTTCAGGAGCTAAGAGACTTTATTTTAACCAGGTGTGCAGATGAAATTGTAAGTGGTATGGAAGACTGCTACGACATTGAGTCGATTCCTCTTAATGTAATTATTGAAGGTGCTGGAGATGTTCAAATAAATAGTATCGACTTATCTCCCGAAAATACTCCATGGCAAGGTCTTTATTATTCAGGCGTTCCTATACAAATAGAGGCAATTCCATATGAGTTTGTGAATTTTTACTGGGAGGTTTTAGATGGAGATGCCGTTCTTGATAGTGATACAGATTTAGAGACAATCCTTTCTATGAGTTCTGGCCCTGTAACTTTAGTTGCTCATTTTGATGGCTGTTTAGTTGAGGAGTCCAATTTAATAAACGGATCTGATGAGGTTTTTGGCGGTCAAATATCTCAATATAGTTTTTTTAACGGTCTTTCCAATGAGCTAGAATGGGAGATTGATGGAGGAGAAGTGTTGTGGACTTCAGGATTTGATAATTCTATAGCAGTCCAGTGGAACCCTGATGCAGATCAAGGCCTTGTAACTGTTGCTGCCTACAATGATTTAGGGGAATTGATCTGTCATACGATGAATATTACAATCTCTTCCTCAAATATAGGTCTTTATGATAATGAAATTTTAAGCGCTGATTTATTTGTGTACCCAAACCCGTTTAGCGAGAAATTAAATTTAGTTTTTAATGAGCAGGATCTTGAACTCGTTGTTATTGTTGATCAATTAGGCAAAGAGGTTTATAAACATGTACAAAGATCAGCGCAGAGTAGTGGAGATATAATTTTAAATCTCAAGGGATTAGCCCCGGGTTCTTATTTTTTACGTTTTTATATTAACGATCGAATTCAAACAATTCCTATAAATAAAGCTAAGTAGTTGATTGCTAGTATTTTATAATTGTTCCACGTGGAACAATTACCTACCTAAGTGAACTAATAATACGCTTATATCGGAAGGAGAAACGCCTGAAATTCTAGAGGCTTGCCCCACTGTCTGTGGTTTAGCTTCTTTAAGTTTTTGACGCCCTTCAGATGAGATGGATAGAATTTTTTCATATTTAAAGTTTTTCGGTAACTTGATGTTTTCTAGTCTTGTTAGTTTTTCTGCATTTATTTTTTCTTTTTCTATATATCCTTTATACTTTGTGTTTATTTCAAATTGTTCAAGCGCCTCTTCGTTTTTTCCGTGTTCACTAAAAAATTTTTTGAAAAAGGTAGTGTTTTGAAGATCGTTGAGATTTACTTTGGGTCTAGAAAGTATCTTCTCAATCTTAGTTTTTTGGCTTATTTTAGATTCATTCTTTTCTACCAATATTTGATTTACTTCCTCGGGACTAAAGGAGCTAGACTTAATTTTTTGTATAAGTTTATTTGTGTAGTCTAGCTTTTCAGTAAGAATAGATTTTCTTTTATTATTTACTAGTCCAAGCTTTTCGGCTATAGGTGTGAGTCTTATATCAGCGTTATCTTGCCTTAGGATTATTCTAAATTCAGCCCTAGATGTAAACATTCTATATGGCTCCTCTGTTCCTTTTGTAATTAAGTCGTCAATTAAAACTCCTATGTACGCTTCGTTCCTCTTGAAAATAAGCGGATCCTTTTTATCTATCGAAAGTGATGCGTTAATACCCGCCATCAGTCCTTGGCATGCGGCTTCTTCGTATCCTGTTGTTCCGTTAATTTGGCCGGCAAAATATAGATTTTTCACTATTCTTGTCTCAAGGCTGTGTATTAGCTGTGTCGGTGGAAAGTAGTCATATTCTATTGCGTAACCAGGTCTAAACATTTTAACTTTTTCCAGTCCGGGAATTAATTTTAATGCTTTGTATTGTGTTTCTTCAGGAAGCGAGGTGGCGAATCCGTTCACATATATTTCACAGGTGTTCCAACCTTCAGGTTCAATAAAAATTTGGTGTTTTTCTTTTTCTTTAAATCTTGTTATTTTGTCTTCAATAGAGGGGCAGTATCTAGGTCCCTTTGCGGTAATTCTTCCTTGAAACATAGGAGATTTTTCAAAACTTTTGCTTAACATGTCGTGAACTTTATTGTTTGTATGGCAAATGAAGCAAGGTTTTTGTTCTTTTATTGTGTATTCGTTTAAATAACTAAAATTTTTTGTTATTAAATCACCGTTATCTTCCTCCATTTTACTGTAATCAATAGATCTACCATCAATCCTTGGTGGTGTCCCTGTTTTCATCCTCCCTAGAGCAAAACCAATTTTTTGTAGCTGTCCGCTTAAACCAATTGATGACCTTTCGCCACTCCTTCCGCCCATAAAATTTTTTTCCCCAATATGAATTTTGCCGTTTAAGAATGTTCCATTTGTGAGGATCACTGTTTTAGCAGAAATATTTAGTCCCATCATTGTTTTCACGCCAACTACCCGATTATTATTTATATTTAACTCAGTTACCATGTCTTGCCAGAAGTCAATGTTTTCATACCTCTCTAACATTAGCCTCCATTCTTCGGCAAATCTCATTCTGTCATTTTGCGCCCTGGGGCTCCACATTGCTGGCCCCTTAGATTTATTTAGCATTTTAAATTGTATCATTGTTTTATCAGTAATTATACCTGAGCCACCTCCCATTGCATCTATCTCCCTGATAATCTGACCTTTAGCGATACCTCCCATTGCTGGATTGCATGACATTTGTGCTATTGTCTGCATGTTCATTGTAACTAGTAAACATTTTTTTCCCATTTTTGCACCTGCGAGCGCCGCTTCGCACCCTGCATGGCCCCCCCCTACAATTATTATGTCGTATGTTGTATTAAATAAGCTCATAAAACTCTTTTTAAGAATTTGTTTTCCATTTTCCTCATACACTTCTTCTCTACTTTACTTTTATCATTATAGCCTATCAGGTGTAAAACTCCATGAATCATCACCCGTATCAACTCACTTTTAAGGGTTGTGCCAAATTTTGAGGCATTTTCTTTAACCCTTTCTACACTAATGTATATATCACCTATAAGTTTTTTTCCTTGAGAGTGATCAAAAGTTATAACATCTGTTAAATTTGTGTGTTGTAAGTACTTTTCGTTGATTCTTTGTAAGTAATCGTCTTTACAAAATATAAAATTAATTTCTTTGGCATTTTTTTTTTCTTTAAAAATAAAATCTACAAGCTTATATTTTGCGCACAAATTATTTTTACTAACAGTTGTGTCTACAAAGTAATAATTTATCTTTTTCATTAAAGGTCTTCTTTAATTAATTTGTTGAAATAGTTGTCCACTTTTTCTTGGAAATAATTGGTTAATGATGGTGGTGATGTCTTTAGAAGTTCCTTTTGATTTGATTTAATTAATTCATATTTTAATTTGATTTCGTCTTCAATGTTGAGATAATCTTCTGACTCAAAACCTTCTCTTTCCTCCTTTTTACCTTGCTCTCTTAGTGCCCCTTCCAACTCGAGTAATTTATTTTCAATTTCTCGTTGTCTTTGTAATGTTTCAATTGTTATGTTTCTGTTTACTATATCTTGTTCGTTTTTTTCCATATTTTCAATAGCTTCTTTCAAACTTTTCAATTCATTTTTATTATCTAAATCTCCTTCTATCTCTTGAAGAGCCATTCTTATTTTTTCCTGCTTTGCAAGCATTTCAACTAGTTCTTTGGAAATACTTTCTTGCGAAGGACTATTTTTTTCTCCATTTTTCATTTTTTCCATTTCATCTTTGAGTTCCTGTTGCATTCTTTTTAGATCTCCGGGCTTAGGCTTTCCTTTTCCTGGCTTCTGGCATTCTTGTGAGCTTGGCATATCAGAAGAAAGCTCTTTTTGTATTTGTTCTAGTATGTCTCCTAAAAGAACAGCTAAGTTATTTGCGGCAGTCATTATGTATTGCTGCTTGCTAGTTCCTTTGAAAGTTTCTCTTTCTCTGAAATGATCGATCGCTTCGTTTGTTTTTTCTTGTATGACATTTATTTCTCTGTTTATGGTTGGGCTGATCTCAGGTATTCTTTTACTTAGAGCAAATAGAGAGTCTTCAATTATGCTGGCGTCATTTCTAAGTTCTCCTTGTTTGTACATAAACTGAATGTATCTAGGGTCATCAGAATCTAAACTTCCCATAGTTAACATTAAATTTTCTTCCTCAACAGAAAAGTAAATTAGGTTTTCAAGAATTTGCCTCAGTGTTTCTATATTTTCTGTTTGTTGTTCCATAGATTCTTTTTGTTTTTGTTCATTCAATTTTTCTTCCAGTTCAGAAAGTTTTTTAGTGGACAATTGTTGTGATTTGGAGGCTTGTTTTCTTTTATTTTTTTCTAGTTGTTTTAAGCTATTTTCCATGCTATTTTGAATTTCTTCTTCAATTTTTTCAGTGTTTAGTGGGTTTGATTTCGGTAATTCATTTTTGAGCTTATTTAAATTTTTTAATTTTTCTTTTAATTTTTCAAAATCTTCAAGGTTAGATTTTTGTTTTTCTTCTAGTTTGTTTAATTCATTTTCTTTTTTTGTAGAAAGGTTTGATAATTTTTCTTCTTTTTCTTTTAGTTTTTTTAAATCATCTATAGTTTCTTCCAATTTTTGATCAAATTCAAATTGTTTAAGTAGCTCTAGATTCCTATCAATTTCTTTTTCTATGTCATCATTTGAAATTTTCAATTTTTCAATTTTTTCTTGTAACTCTTTTTTATCAAAATTTTCTATTGAATTTGCAAGTTCTTTAAACAACTTTTTCATTTCTTCTGGCATAATTTTTTTGAATAGTTCTTCAAGCTTTTGTTGTTTTTGGAGTAGCTGTTCACTTATTTTTTGAATTTGATTTCTTTCTTTTTGATTATTATTAATTTTTTTATTTACTTCATTTAATGTTTCTTCAAGCTTTTGATATTTTTTTAATAGGTTTTTAACTTTTTCTTTTTCTTTCCATTCTAAATCTTTTTTTTCAATTAAATTTTTTTCGATTTCTTCAATTTCTTTTTTCAAATCCTTCATAGCATTTAATTGAGCTTCAAGTTCCTCTTCTATTTTTATGTTTTCATTATCAAGGTTTTCAATGACTTCCTTTTTTGAAGGTTTATTGAAAATAAAATTTTTACTTCTAGTTTTTTTATAGTTGTTTATTTTATCATTATCATAGATAGTAAAAAAGTACTCCATTTCCCCCCCGGCCTCTAGAGGATAGTCTTTTATATTTAATATTTTAAAAAATGTTTGGTTTTTAGAGTTTGTATTTATTTTAATCCTTTCTCTAATAATTGTATCTAATTCAGGGTTGTTAATATTAGCAGTGAAAAAAAGTTTTGAAAAACCATAATCATCCTGAATAACACCACTTATAAGTTTGTTGTCTAAGTTGATTGAGTCAGAAAATTCTTCGACTGATATTAAAGGAAATCCATCTTTTATTATATCAATATTGTATTGCAAGGTATCCTTAAAGGAGGAGAATTTATTACTAGAACTAATGCTATAAATTGTTGATTTATTTATTTTCTTTTCTAGAAAACAGTAACCATTTTCATTAGGCTTAAGTATGAAATTAAAATTATTAATGTTAAATAATACTGAATCTGTATCATCATTTTTAAGCTCCCAACGAATTAAGCTTCCCTCTGGTGCTTTTATTACACCGGAGTTTTTAAATTCTTGTTTTTTTAAACCTGTATGTTTCGGTGCTCTTACTATTATTTTCATTTCATTTAAGGTTGGCGCAGGGAGTAATACTAGTTCTAATGTTTTTGATCTAGTTTCATCAAAAAAAAGTTCGAATAAAATATTATTTGTTACATTTTTAAAAAGATAACTATACAAATCATCGCCCTTGATTTCCATTTGAGTAATATCATTATTTATATTTATGAATAATTTATCTGGTTTTTTATTTCCAGATAGTTTTACAGACAATTCAAAGTCAGTTTTTTCAAGCACTTCAAGTTTTTTATTAAGAATCTCAAATGTAAAAGGTGGCGGAGGGGTAAATGTTGTGTTGTAATTAATAATTCTATTTGAAGCCTGAGAAATAACCCTTGTATTACCTGAAAAAAAAATAATTAGTAAAAGTAATAATGGAAGGGATGAAATTTTCAAGTACTTAATTGTTTTTTTCCAGTCAATAGCATTTTGAAACGAGAATTTTTTAATACCTAAGTACTTTTTTTCGATACTTGCCTCAATCAAATTTTTTGATTGACTGTCCATATTTTTAAGCTCCAGGATGTTATTTAATTTATCTTCAATTTCAGGAAAGTGCTGTCCAATAAGTTTGGCAACGCGTTTTTTTTCTTCGTTAGAGTTGATTTTTTTAATGAAATTTAAAATGGGAATAAAAACAAGCTTGATAAATAAAGAAGATATAAATAGTAAGTAGGTCCAAAATAAAATTTTTCTATAAATAGGGTTTAAAAATGAAAAATACTCGATGAAACAAATAACAATAAAAAGTATTACAAGAATTGATATAAATGAGATCAGCCCTCTAAAAATTATATTTTTATGATAGGCAACAGAAAATTTTTCTAATCTACTAATTATATCATTATAAGAATTCCCCATAGTACAAAATTACTAATTATAAAATTCAATAGAAACACATAATTGTAAATATTGGTTTTAAAGTATTTTCTTTAAATTTTAATTCCACAAATTTTTCATTAATTTTTTTATCAATACAATAAAACTTAAATACAATAAAACTTATATTTGATTTTTATATTTTATACGTATGTCAAATCATGTAAGAGTTCGTTTTGCGCCAAGTCCTACTGGGCCATTACACATGGGAGGTGTAAGAACAGCTTTATATAATTATTTATTTGCCGTGAAAAATGGCGGAGAATTTATACTTAGGATCGAAGACACAGATCAATCTAGATATGTTCAGGGCGCTGAAGATTATATTTTAAACAGCTTAAACTGGTGTGGATTAAAATTTAACGAAGGTCCTCATTTAAATGGTGACTACGGCCCATATAGACAATCTGAAAGAAGAGAAATATACAAATCTCATATTACTAAATTAATTGAAAGTGGGTACGCTTATTATGCTTTTGACAGTGAGAAAGAATTAGATCAAATGCGAACTGATTTAAAACAAGCTGGAGTTCAGTCGCCGCAATACAATCAAATTACAAGGCTAAATATGAAAAATTCTTTAACCTTAAATGATGAAGAAGTAAAAAATAGGCTGATGAATAATGAATCATACGTTGTAAGGATTAATATGCCAAGAAATCAAGTAATAAAATTTAAAGATAAAATTAGAGGTTGGGTTTCTTTTAATACGAATAATTTAGATGATAAAGTCTTATTTAAATCTGATGGTATGCCAACTTATCATTTGGCAAATGTTATCGATGATCATTTGATGAAAATTAGTCACGTAATTAGAGGAGAAGAATGGTTGCCGTCAGCACCACTTCATATTTTCTTATATCAATGTTTTGGTTGGGAAAGAGACATGCCAGAATTTGCGCACTTACCATTAATTCTTAATCCTGAAGGAGATGGAAAATTGAGTAAAAGAGATGGTGACCGCCTAGGTTTTCCAATTTTTCCTATTATTTGGAATAATTCAGAAAATTACACTGCTACCGAGGGTTACAAAGAGAAAGGTTTTTTAAAAGAGGCATTTGTAAATATGCTTGTTTTTTTAGGATGGAACCCTGGAAATACCAAAGAAATTTATAGTTTGGAAGAGTTAGTTGATGACTTTAGTTTAGAAAGAGTAGGTAAATCCGGCTCCAGGTATAATTTTGAAAAAACAAAATGGTTTAATCAGCAACATCTAAGATTAAAAAGTGCAAAACAGATTTTAAAAAATATTAAATTCCCTGAAAATAAAGAAGAAGATTATTTATTAAAGGTTGTTGATTTGGTTAAGGAGCGTTGTGTTTTTTATAAAGATTTCTTGAATGAATCTACTTATTTATTTTCTCCTCCCGAGTCATACGAAAAAGAGGCTGTGCAAAAAAAATGGAGCACAGAATCAGTTAGTCACTTATTGTCAATAAAAACAAAGCTTTCTTTGTGTGATGATTTTAGTAAAGAAAATTTAGAAATAATATTCAAGAACTATTTAAAATCTTCTAATATAGGCTTTGGAAAGGCAATGCCGGGTTTGCGAATTTCTATTACCGGAAGAATGCAGGGCCCCTCAATGTTTTCAATTATGAATCTATTAGGAAAAGATGAGGTTTTGGCAAGAATAGAAAAAGCTATAAAAGAACTGGGAAATGGGGAAGATAATAGTTAGGGATATTACTACTTATGCTTATCACGGTTGCTTACCGTCTGAAAAAAAAATCGGCGGGATTTATAAAACTACTTTATGGATTCAGGGTGATTTTTCAGAGTCGGAAATTGAGGATGATTTAAATAAAACCATAGACTATGAGGAAGTTTCAGAAATAGTAGTTTCCGAAATGAATAAATCTTCAGATTTAATTGAAAATGTTGGTAGAAGAATCATAGAAAAGATGATGGTTAATTTTCCAAATATTAAAAAATTAAAAGTTAAGGTTGTAAAAATTAAGCCCCCAATAAACGCAGATGTCCCTCAGGTAGAATATATTATTAAGAAAAAAAGATAAGTTCTCATTATTTTGACTAACAATTATTTTATTATGTTTGCTCATTCAAAAGGTCGGATGGCCGAGTGGCTAGGCAGTGGTCTGCAAAACCATCTACACCGGTTCGAATCCGGTTCCGACCTCTTTCTTTTGTGACACTCCTTTTTTATTAACAAGTTTTAAACAATTGTCTTGCATTTTCACAAGAATTTTAAGATATTTAAAAAAAGTGGAATGCCCCATTTTGTACTTTTATACTGCATTTCCACGAAACTAACAGATTAAAAAAATTAGAATAGCCCCTTTTTAGGGTGATGCTCTTAGGGCGGATATTTCTTGTTTTTTTACTTTTTTTTATTAAAAATTAAATAATTAGTAGCTATGAAAAAACAATTATTAAACGTGAAAATGACATTAATATTATTATTTGCAATTTTCAATTTTTCTTTAATTTTTTCACAAGATTTTCCTGAACCCAGTACAATGATTACTGATGCAAATATGACTGTTCAGGTTGGTGCCGATGTTTGTAGTTCTGTCATGGATCAAGGAGATCTAATAGGAGCATTTTATAATAATGCTGATGGAGAATTACAGTGTGCGGGTTATCAAGAATTTTTAGGAGATCAATTAGCAATTGCCGTATGGGCTTCAGAAGCGGGAGTAGGAAATGGTTTTGCTGCTGGTGAAAATATTCAATGGGCAATGTATGATTCAAGTGAAGGGTCTACCATCTTATTAGATTCTGAAATGAATTCATCACCACCCTTTTCATCTACGTTTGTTTCAAATGGATTTGGGCAAGTTACTTCTTTAGCAGTTGCAACTTTTGGTGGTTGCGCTGATAATAACGATTTAGTGAGTCCACTAGATTGTGCCACTGCTTCCTCTGCATTAGGTTGTGACTTTACATATAATGGAGTTCTAATTAGTGATGCGTGCCCTGAGACTTGTGATTCATGCGAAGATTGTTCTGATAATAACGATTTAGTGAGTCCACTAGATTGTGCCACTGCTTCCTCTGCATTAGGTTGTGACTTTACATATAATGGGACTCTAATTAGTGATGCTTGTCCAGAAACTTGTGACAGCTGTGGTGGTACCGCTCCTGTTTTAGGTTGTACAGACGAAGACGCAATTAATTATGATCCAACAGCTTCAGAAGATGATGGAAGTTGTATTATTACTGGTTGTACTTGTGATTTAGCTTTTAACTATTTATCTACTGCTACTGTAGATGATGGTTCATGTGTTATATTATCTGGAGGTTGTGGTGATTCAAATGCAGACAACTATTCAGGAGATTTATGTTCAGGCTCAGTATTTGCCGCACCTGATTGTCAATATGCCCCTGTTGATGTTGTTATTGGTTCATTTGATTATACTATAACTGATGCAAATATGACTGTTCAAGTATCAGGCTCTGCTGCTACTTGGAATGGGGGGTCTCCCCCACCTAATGGTTCATTGCTAGGTGCATTTTTTACTAACGATGATGGAGAATTACAATGTGCGGGTTATGCTACAATGGATGGTTCTGAACAATACGCTATTGCAGTTTGGGCATCGGAATCTGGTTTGGATAATGGTTTTGCAGCAGGAGAAGAATTTACTTGGATATTATCTTTAAATGGAGAGTCTTTTATTGCAGATTCTTTTGAAATGAACTCTTCTCCACCTTTTTCCTCTACGTTTGTATCGAATGGATTTGGTCAAATATTATCAGTTGCTTTTTCTGGTGAGAACTCTGAAGTTGCTGGTTGTACTGATGATACAGCTTGTAACTATGATAATACAGCAACGGATGACGATGGTTCTTGTACTTTCGCAGATTCTGGTTATGATTGTGAAGGCGTTTGTTTAGCGGATGCTGATGGTGATGGAGTTTGTGATGATTTTGAAGTTTCTGGTTGTACAGATTCTACAGCTTGTAACTATGATAATA
>PBCX01000006.1 GCA_002718035.1 Flavobacteriales bacterium | reverse complement strand
AAAGGGTCCCTATGTCAGGTTTGAAGGAACATCAATGTCATTAAATGTTGTCGGCCAGATTTTAGGTGGAGACTTTAGTTTTGAAAAAAATTCTGACGGTAAGGTTGAGGTTAACTTTGTAAATGGGAAAGCGGTAATTGGTCCTGAGAGTAAGCCTTATATGGATGTGTCTAATGCTTCAGGTTTATTTGAAATTGATTCTCAGGGTATGTCAGGAATCTTCGAGGTTGATGGTTTGATCATAAATGTACCTAATGTCGAATTTGATCTTAATGCTGCATTGTTTGAAATTAATACACGGCCAACTGAATATAACGGTACTGCTGATTTGAGTGATGGTAGTGAAATTGTCAGTTTGGAAGCAGGTCCTTACTTTAGGTCGGTTTTATTGGGTGCTGAAATGAAACTCACTGGATTGAATGCTTCTTTATTCGGTAATTTTCTTTTTGAGTCCAGTTCATCACTAACCACTATTTCAATGACTGAGTTATCTGCCTCTGTTGATGTTAATGGGCAGGGGGCAACATTAAGTGACGGAACAGGAGTTTTGATTATAATTGCTAGCGGAGTAGCAGGTAGCGTCAGTGGAGATATGAAAGTAAATGCTGGCCCTTTACAGAGCGGGGGTCAGATTATGATAAGTATTAATAATACGGGGTCAGCTATTGATGAAGATGTCAGTTTAAATGGAGCAAACATAAATGTATTTTTTGAAGACGAGAGTGATGTCTTTTCTGTTTCTGTTTCTAATGCATCAATCACGGTAGGTAACCTGTTAACACTTGAAGGATCTCTTTCTTTTTCAGATGTTAATGGATACCAGTCAGCAGGCGGGACAGGGATAAGTATATTCATGGGAGAGGGGCCAGTAAGGTTTGCTGATGGTTCGCTTAATCCACTTGCGCGAGGAATATTAGTCGAAGACGCAACTGTAGGGATTGTTAAGTTTAATCAAGGCACGGTTGATGAGTATGCCCTTGATGCTAGAGGCTCTATTAAGTTAATAGGGATTGAAGGGGTTTCCATATCAGGAGAATTAAGGCTCAGAGTTAATTCATCAAACCAATCAGTGGATCAGAGTATATCAATTGGGACAGAGGGAGACGTTGTTAATGTTGTCTTTAATAATGATCAGGTAAGTGCTCGAGGAAGTCCACACAGTTCGATTACAGGAAAAGGCATAAACTTTGAGGTTCTTGGCTCGAAGTTTTCTGCAGATATTAATATTTCACAGCAACTAAAAGATGTTAATAAAACTCCTTCTAATTTTAATGATGATGAGAAGGAATTGCTGTTGTCTGTTAGTGAACTTGATTTCAGTATCAATGATGGGGATGATGTAATTCTTGCTGCAACGTCTGGTCAGGGCAAGTTGCTGATTACAACCTCTGGCTTTGTTGGGAGTGTAAGAGCTGCCGTTGAGGCGAATGTTCCGGGTCTCGCTCTTAGTGGAAATTTTGATGTTCAATTTAATACTACAGGTCAGTCGGTGGTATTGGATATGAATGGGTATGGTAACGGCTCCGTTAGTGCTGGCAATTTTGTTCGAGTCCTTGCTCTAGGAGCGAATTTAAATATAGCCGGCCAGGTAATTTCAGGTGATGTATTCTTCTTAAAAGAATCTCAAAATGATGGTTCTGATTTGATTCGCCTTGCCTTAAATAATATTTCAGCAAGTTTGGGTGATGGAGAGAATGATTATTTAAATCTGAATGACGGTTCTGGGTCGCTGATTGTTTCGAGTCTGGGAGTGGCCGGAAAATTCAGTGCAAGTGTTAGCACTTCTACTGGATTAGATTTTGCTCTATATGCCTCTAATTTTGAAGTTACTGTCAATACAACTGGTTCGGTTGTCAGTGATTCTCTTATTGTCGGTGGTACAAAAGTTATTTTAAACTTAGAAGCTGGTAATTACTTCAGAGTGATTGCTGAATCAGCAACTCTAGAAATTGCTGGTCAGTCCTTGAGTTCTACGGTTCAATTTGAACAATTTAATTATGAAGGGAATGAAGGCAATACCCAGAGGGTTAGAATATTGGTCAGAGAAGCCAGTGCCTCTTTTGGTGATGCATCAAGTTCGTTTGCTCAGCTGAATAATGGATCTGGGTTTTTCCTTATTGAAGGGGCTTCAGGATATTTGATCGGTCAGGTTTCTGGAGAGGTTAATTTTAATATTAACAATGTTAGTTTTGATGGAAATTTCTCTCTTAGTATTAATAGGAGTAATCAGGCAGTGAATCGACTCATACGTTTCGGTGATGAGTTAATCAATGTTTCTCTTAAGCCCGGTCCTTATTTTGAAATATCAGGAAATGACGTTGCTATGACTGCTTTTGAACAGACAATTACTGGCGACTTTTCATTCTCTCAGTCTGATGGTTTGACGAGCTTAAGAGTGACTGATGCTGAACTAAATATTGCTGATGGTCTAATTAAAGTATCGATACCAAATGGTGATTTCATTGTTACGTCTGAGGGAATGTCCGCCAATTTTACTGTCGGTGTTAGCTTTGGGGTTGATGGAATCTCTCTGGCTGATGGAGAGGTTTTAGATCTTAATTTTAGTACTCTCTCTGAAATTAATTCTTTAAAGTTGTCCGGTGGCTCGATTGATGATGGTCTTAATTTACTGATCAACGAATTAAGTTTTGTCGGTGCTTTTGAATTCGAGCAATTTAAAACTGACCTTGGCGAGAAAGTGGTAAGCTTATCAATTTCTGGACTAAGCCTTAAGATTGGAAGCTTTGTTGATATAAAGAATGCTTCAGCAGAACTTTTGATTATACCTCAGGGAGTTGCTGGTACCTTTGAGTTCAATGGAACCCCCTTTACTGGTCCGTTAAGTCTTGAGCTTACAGATAGTGCAAAAGTTAGCGTCAATACAGTGCCGTATGCGGTTACAACAGAAATGACTAAAACAGCTAGTTCTAATGGGTTCCAGTTGCCAGGTGGACCTTATATTCGTGTTGAGGCAATCGGTGCAAATCTTAACGTCCTTGGAAATACACTGAAGGGTGATTATGTTTTTGAAAGATACAATGACAAGGATGGCAAAGAAGTAAATATACTTGCCGCTAATAATGTTGAGGTAGAGGTTTTAATTGGCAGTGAGAAGGCTGAGTTTACTGATGGGCAAGGCGCCTTTGTTCTTAAGGATTCAGGTGTGGCCGGTTACCTTTCAGGTTTGGTTGATATATCAGTTGGTCCGGTTGATGCCGGAGGAAGGGTAGGCCTAAGTATTAATGATACGACTGGTGCAGTTTCTGAGAGTATCACCCTGAATGGGAATGATGTTAATATAGAGTTCCAAACATCGAATGTATTTGAGGTTTCAGTATCGGAT
The DNA here is from genome assembly GCA_002718035.1 of Flavobacteriales bacterium. GTDB lineage: Bacteria > Bacteroidota > Bacteroidia > Flavobacteriales > TMED113. The sequence goes on along the minus strand of PBCX01000006.1, from coordinate 25,294 downwards.
CTAAGTTTAAATATTGGTGATTTTGTTTGGATTTCTGGAGATGTTTCTTTTTCAAATGATTATCTTATTAACGTTACTAATTCGAGTGGTAGTAATCAGTCGGTGTCGGTTAGTTCGTTCGCTGGAGAAGGTTTAGAGATTTTCTGGGGGCAGGGGCCTGCAAGGCTTGAGGATGGAACATTGAATCCGTTTGCGACTGGAGCCCTTCTCACAGATGCGAGTGTTGGTCTTATTAAGATTGGTGCAGACAAGTATGCGCTGAGCGCTACTGGTATAATTTCTATGGTTGGTGTGAATGGTCTAACTATTGAGGGTACAGCATCAGTTCAGTTTAATAATACAGGGTATAAGATTAATGAAATGCTTACTATATCGGGAAGTAATAGAGACCCGGTTTTAGTAAGCTTTGAAACAACTAATCAAATTAAGGACCTCAAGGTCTTAGGAGCTGTGTTTGATGTGTTGGGTCAGTCTATCTCTGGTAATTTTTCTTTCAGTGATAGTGAAGGAACTTTATTGGTTGCCGGCTCAAATATATCAATGCAATTAGGAGAGGTTGGTGCAGGAGCCGGTTTGAATGAAGGTGCTGGAGTTATTGTTTTAAACTCTGGAGGCGCGGCTATTAAATTTTCTGGCTCATTGTCAGTGACTGCGCCTGGGATCACTTTTGATGGAAATTTTAACGTTATTTCAAATACGACTAAGGGGACGGTTTCAATAGATTATAAAGACTCCAATAATGTTTCGCAGTCATTAAATCTTGAGGCTGGCCCATATCTAAGAGTGGATGGAGTAGGGGTAACGCTTAATGTTTTAGATCAATCTTTAACCGGTGATTTCTCAATCGAATCAACTGTCGATTCAGTCACAGGTTCATCAGTGGTGGTGATTCTAGCTTCTAGAGTGGAAGTTTTGATGAAGGCCTCAGGAGCTAATGTCGTTAGCGTAACCAATGGTGAAGGTGCGATAGTTTTGAATTCTGAGGGTATCGCAGGCCAGCTCTCTGGAGCCATTGATGTGAATATTGGAGGAGGGGCAACTTTCAAAGCTGCTAATTTATTCATTCAGTTAAATAATACTAACTCTCAGGTTGTTCAGGAATTTGAGATGGGTGGTAAAAAGTATTCGATGGATATCCCTTTTGGTCCTTATTTGAGACTTTCAACTCAGTCAGCCGAACTGACCATTGCAGGTCAAACAATCAAGGGTAATGCGAACTTTGAACAAGTTTCTTCGAATGGAGGTTCACAGTCTAAAGTTTTAATGAGTTTCGAGGATGTTGGAATGAATCTTGGACAAGGTCTAATGACATTAAGTAATGGGGTTGGTGCCTTAGTGATAAATGACAAAGGGATTGCGGGTAGCGTTTCAGGGGCAGTGTCTCTAGGTATTCAAGATCTATCTATTTCAGGAGATTTGAGGGTTGAGCTTAACACAACTGGTGGAGCAGTTGATGAGAGTGTGAATTTGGGAGGTAAATTCATTGATATTAATATGAGTGCAGGGGAAAAGTTTAATGTGGTTGGTGATTCTGTGGTTCTGAGTGCGGGAGGTTTGCAGATGAGTGCTGATATTGAAATTACAGAGATAACATCGGCTAATGAAAGTTACTTGTCTGTTGCTGCTAAATCATTATCTGTCGGGTTTGGTGGTACTGAAGTAGATCCGATTATAGGGATTAGTGCAGATGAAGTTAATATGCAGTTTTTCTCAGATGGAATTGTGGCATCCGCCAAAGAAATTGTTCCGGTTCTAAACATGAGCGGGGTTAACCTTTTTTCTGCTGGTAACTCTACTAATGAGGCAAAGCTTGATCTGCAAATTAATACTAGAACCACTGACTATTATCACGAATACAAGAAAGCCGTAGGTAATGCTGTAGAGAATGTAAGAACAGAAGTTAAAGCCAAGGCTGTGAAGTTACTTAACTCTGATCTTTCGGGGGGTGTGAAGCTTGGTCTTGAAGTGATGGGGCAAAAAATAGAAGGTGAATTCACCTTTGAGCAGGTCGTAGACCCTGTCACCGGATCAAAAACAGTAAAAGCATCAGTTACTGATTTGGAAACAAGGTTCGGTTCGGATACAGCGCACATGGAACTGGTTAACGGTAATGGCCTTTTCTTGTTCTCTGACTCAGGGGTTGCTGCTAATGCAAGTGGAACGTTACAGTTGAGCGCCGGTTCTGATCTCAGGGTTGATGGTGACATCACAATGAAAATCAATACGAGTCAGTCAGCGGTGAATGAAACGTTTAAGTTAGGACTGTCTGAACAAACGCTCTCTTTACCCGCAGGGCCTTATTTAAGAATGGAGGGGCAATCAGTATCAATCTTTATCGCTGATCAGGAGATTAGTGGTAACTTCATTTTTGAACAAATTGTTCTTGATGGAAGTAATAGGTTGTTGATTGGAGGGTCTGACTTGGTAATGGGATTCGGCGATAATCAGAGGGAAATTTTATCTGTATCGGAAGGATCGGGTTATTTCATTTTGTTTGAAAATGGTATCGCCGGAAGTGCTAGGGCAAATGTTTCATTAGATGTTCCTGATTTATCAGTTTCAGGTAATTTTGAAATCCAAATCAATAGGACCGGATCATTAGTAAAAGAGAGCTTTAAAGCTAACGGATTAGATCAAGAAATTGATGTTGTTAAAGGTCCTTATACAAAAGTAGTGGCCAATGGAGCCAGTTTACAATTTGCAGGCCAGACGATATCAGGAACATTTGAATTTGAACAGGGCTCTAATTATACGCAGATTAAAGTTTCAGAATTTGACCTTAGGCTTGGAGACGGGAATTCTGATTTTGTTCGTGTCACCGGAAATAGTGACAATGAAGGTGACGCCGGTTTGGCAGGAACGATGTCAATCAATAGAGATGGAATGTCCGGTGAGTTCAATGGCTACATATCTATTAATGTAGGAACTGATCCAAACAAAACTGGTTCCGATGTAAGTATGGGAGGCACTGTGAGTGTCAATGTTGATACGAGGTCAACCGCAGTTGAATCATTAGTGGTTAATGTTTCTAATGCGAATATCAATGTTCTTGATCAGGTAATAAGTGCTAATTCTCTCAGTCTTGTAAATAAAGAGCACCCAAGTCTTGGTGCTGTAACTGAGATGAGGATGAAGGGGATGAATGTTTCTCTTGGGCTTGAAAATGGGCCAGGTCTTAATTTCTCTGTGAGCGAGGCTGTTGCCGTAATTAATTCACAAGGTATGGCGATGAGAGTTGACGGTGGTGTTGCCAGTATTTCGGGTGGTTCCGTTTCTTTAAACGCATCTGCAGATATTTTATTGAATACATCATCTGTTCAGATTGATCTTGATGGTGCAATTGTAGAGTCTGGTCCTTATCTAAGAGTGGAAGCTCAAGGGACTTTAAAGGTCGGGGGAGTTGATCTTCAAGGAGGCTTTGTTTTTGATCAGAGTATTGAAGAAAAGACAGATAATAGTGGCGCTGTCATTTCAACGGAAACTTTGACAAGAGTGGCCATTGATCAGGCTAAATTAGAGGTTGATGGTAATAAAGTTGCCACCGCAGATGGGGCTATGATATTTAAATCCGGTGGAGGAGTTGCGGGAGTCTTGACGGGCTCACTGGAAGTTGATGCAGGGGCTGTCGGATTAGGCGCTGCCGTTAGTGTAAAAATAAATACTACAAACGGACCTGTGAGTCAGAAGGTTAGCTTAGCAAGCCGTGAATTTGATATTGATTTAGATAAAATCAAGGGCGTCGCCACTGATCCTGACAAACCTACTGAAATAAACACTAATGGCTTTGATGTCGTACTTTCTAGTTTTGATATACGCATTGGTAACTTTATTATTGTTGAGGGAACAGAAAATTCAGCCACCGTTTTTGTAGGCTCAGGGCCTTTATATCTTGATGATAATAAGCTAGAAGATAATCCAGCGGCTAAAGGGCTACTCATTGAAAATGCCCGTTATCAAAGGAGTGGAGATCAAAAGTCTTTTGTTGCGGATGGAGAAATTACGGTTGTTGGCTTGCCAGGGCTCTCATTTAGTGCCAATGCGACAGTCAGATATTCGAGTGATGGTTCAGCTGGTACGCTGACTCTTCCTGAAATAATAGAAAATAATAATGTGGTTAAGTTACAAAAAGAAGTGACGCTTACTGAAGGGGTAACCACAAATGTTGAAGTTGATATTACAGAGCTTGAAATCGAAGGGCAGAAACTTAAAGGAGAATTTGATTTCACTTTTAAGGATGATGGATCGATTCTAATTACCCTTAATAATTATTCAATTGGTCTTGGTGATGGATCTACCGAATACCTCACAATTGTAGGAACAGACTCAAGAATTTCATATAGTTCTTCTGGATTTGCTGGTGTTTTAAATGGAAATGTTTCTTTTGCTAATAACAAAATGCCAGATGTTGAATTTGGAAGTGTTGATCCTGATAAATTAAGTGCACTACTTATTAATACGACTGGCAACGCTGTTAATGCATTGCCTCTGCTGCCGGTTGGTAATTTTATTAGAATTGAAGCTACTCTTCCTGAGGTTGATATCTTAGGAAATAAAATCGGAGGAACTTTCTTCTTTGAACAAGTTGAGGAAAAAGTTTCTGATAATATCACTATTGAAGGGGATGTGACATTGGATTCTGAGAAATATGTAAAGGTCGGAGTCAGAGGCCTAGCGATGTTACTTGGTGATAGTGCCGGTATAAAAATAGAAAATGGTGAGGGGTATTTTGTTCTTAAAACTCAGGACAAGGCTACCGAACTTAATGGTGTCTATGGAGTCAGGGTTGATCTTCCGGACTTTTCTAATAGTTCAGAGCAATGGACAGTTGATATTGAGGGTCAAAGTGTTTCGGCTAACGGGTCTAATGAATCAAACCTCATAAATAATTTAATTGATAAAATTAGTTCGATTAAAGGAACTGGTCGTGAATTGTACATGGCATCAAGAGTCAGTGATACCGAAGGTGTATATGACTTTACCTCTAACTCCGCTGCTGTTGTTGTTGATGAAGATTGGTCATTAACGGTTGGAAGTAAAACAGTCAATTATACTGTGGGTAGCGGTGATGGCTTAGTAAATGTGGTAAATGGTTTGGTTAGCGCTTGGGCTAACTTAAATGATAGTGATTATACGGTAACTCAGAATACTGATTCAGATAATGTATTATTATCAAAGATTACAGTGGAAAGGGATACCGCTGATAAATCAGGAGTTGTGCGTTTTGGAGTAACTGATAATGGAGTTAGTTTATACACTGCTAGCCGTGTGGGTGATTATCTTGAGGTGAGGAGAACGTCTGAATCACCCAATGAGGTGGATTCAAGTTTACCTTTTAATTTAAAAATATCCTCATCAGTGAATAATAGGATAGCAGTAGTTGAGCCGCTTAATAATTTAAGTGTTAAAGAAACGACTTTCGCTGGATCGGCTTCTGGATCGGTGAAAGTTTTTGGAGTTTCAGGGTTTGACTTGAGTGGGAATTTTTCATTATCAGTAAACTCTGGCCAGTATGCAGTTGAGGAGTCCTTTGATTTTGGAGGTGATAAGTACAATCTCGTACTTCCATCTGGGCCATACGTCAAAATAAGTGCTACTCAGGCGAGCCTGAGTATCGGAGGGCAATCCATTGGTGGAGATTTTGTTTTTGAGAAGACATCGGTCACTGATAAATCAGGTTCGACTACTAATGAAATAGTGGCCGCTGTGAGTAATATGAGTGTTGAATTTGGTGACGGTACAAGCCAGCTGCTAGGAATAAATGATGGTAAGGGAGCTATCCTTATTGATGATGGTGGTATCGCTGCAGTCTTTGAAGGTAATATATCCAATAATGTTCCAGGTATGGCCTTTAAAGGTGCGCTTGAGTTGGAGATTAATACAATGGAGTCAGCGATCAGTGATCGGGTAATTGAGATATCGACTTCAAAAAGTTATACTCTCAATTTACCTGCTGCAGTGAGTGCGAGTGACCCCTACTTTGCGATCGTTGGTAAGGGAGTAGATAGTGATAACAGATTTGAAATTGTTCTCGCTGGGCAAAGTCTTTATGCAGATAAATTCACCTTTAAGCAGGCTAAGCGTTCTGATGGTCAACAGTATGTCAGTATGTTAATTCAAGGAGGTTCGATAAAATTAGGTGAGGGATTGGCCAATATAGATAATCTTAATGGCACCCTATTGATCGGGCCTGAAGGTGTTGCTGGTAAAGTTGAGGTGGATGCAGTGAGTCTTAATCTAGGAGTGGCCTCAATTTCGTCTCGATCAATTTCATTAACTATTAATACTGGGGCTGTTCCGGTAGTTCTTGATCCGGTTGATTCTGGCGGTAAATCGATACGAATTAATTCTGGACCCTTCTTTAGATTTTTGGTTTCCTCCGGTTCACTAAGCGTTGCTGATCAGACAATAGATGCAGACTTCTTTATCGAAAAGCAATCCAACTCTGGTGGAGAAGAACGTCTGACCGTGGTTATTCAGAATGCAGTTATTAGTATGGGGTCGATTTCAATGACCGGCGGATCAGGGACTTTCCTTGCAATTCCTGATTCAAGCGAATCCAAGAAGGATGGAGGAATTGTTGGAGAAATGAGTGTAAGCGTTGACGTCGGAAATTCATTTGATGGCTTTGATCTCAGTGGTCAATTTAAGGTTCGGTTCAATGATACCGGCTCAAGAATTCTAGAAACCCTTAAAACTGATTTGGGGGATGTTATTCTGGATGTTCCTAAAGGGCCTTATTTCCAGCTAGGAGTTACCCAAGGGAATCTCACAGTTTTAGGACAAAGTCTTGCAGGAAACTTCTACATAGAAGAGGGTTCTAGAGGACTCATTTTGGCAGCCAGCGAGGCATCAATCAAACTCGGTGATGGCAATAAGGATTATCTTGTCCTCAATAACGGTTCGGGTACTTTTGTCATTGATGAAGGCGTTGCAGGTGAGGTAAGTGGTGAGGTTCTTATNCAGAATGTTCCAGGCATTGATTTTGACGGAACCCTTAGCNTGNNAATTAATACAACNAGCCAGNTAGTCTCCCGGACATTTAATCTTGGCGGCGAAGAGAAGTCTTTAAATATTCAGGCCGGAGAGTTCGTTCGTTTTATTGCGTCAAATGCCTCTCTTAGTGTAGGAGGTCAGTCAATTGAAGCTGAAAGCTTCTATTTTGAAAGGTCTCAGTCAGAGAGTTCAGGAAATGATCCTCCTACGACTTTGATTATAGCAAAAGGGACAGGAATCGGACTATTCCTCGGAGATGATGGAGGTACTCCTGACTCGTTAGACGTCTCTGACGACTCAGGTGTTCGTCTTGAGAATGGGGCTATAGATTTGATTATAAGTGATGAAGGAATTGCGGCGGTTGCCTCGGGCTCGGTTTCTATAAGGTTTTCTAATGACCTTATTCAAACAACGGCGTCAGTTAAAATTAACAATACTGGCAAAGGGTATTCTTATAATCTTGGTTCAGGGACCAATCTTAATGTTGAGGCGGGTAATTACTTTAAGCTTGATGTTCAGAGTCTCAATATAACCCTCCTAGGTCAGACCTTATCAGGCAACTTCTCATTCGAACAAATTAATGAGGCCGGATACGACGGCCAGTTCAATACCAGTGATGATAGAAAACTTGTCAGGGTAGGGGCCTCGAACCTTAATCTTTTCCTCGGAGATAATAATGGTACCAATGATATCGAATCTGATGATGTGGGAATTAGAATTGAGAATGGATCGGGTCTCTTATTAATTGTTCCAGACCAGTATGTTTTTGATAGCGCTGGCAATCGAACCATTAGACAGGGAGGGATGGCTGCGCAGTTCTCGACTTCTGCTACCGCCCATTTTGGTGGAGGGCAGAAAGTTTCAGTTTCTCAGGTTAATGTTAAAATTAACAATACAGAATACGCCATTAATCAGACTTATAACATTGGTGCATCTGAGTATTCAATATCATTGCCCACTGGTCCATTTATTCAGGTTGAAGCTAAGGGAATAAGTGTGACTTTAGCTGGCCAGGAATTGTCTGGAGACTTCACTTTTGTTCAAACTACAAATCCTGAAAATAATGAAACCATTACTAGGGTCAGCGTTAAGAATGCCCTAGTTTCAATTTCAGCAGGAGGTAGGGAGCTAGTAAGAGCCACAAGTACAGAAGGAATGGAGAGTTTCCTTGAGATTAGACCTGAAACTCTGGTTGGTGTTTTGAATGTGAATACCATTATCGATGTGCCTGGTGTGAAGTTGAGCGGAAGCTTCGGAGCCTATTTCAATTCTGGTGCCGGGGATCAGGCCTTTGACCATGACAATAATTCGGCAACTCCTCTTCAAACAATAAAGAAGGGCATCACAGTCAAGGGGGAGCAAGTCACTCTGGATGTTATGGGTCAGAGACTTACTGGAGATTTTACTTTTGAGAAACAGGCTAATAAAACAGTCTTAGCGGCAAAGGACCTTCAATTAGTAATGGGTAATGGCTCACAAGATCTTGTATTTGTGAAGGTCGCTACAGGCGCAATACTCATAAAGAATGATGGAATTGCTGCAAGCATGAGCGGTTCTGTTCAATTAGCTCCTGAACTCAATGAACTAAGCTTTAAAAGTAAGATTAAGATTCTTATCAATACCACTAAATCAGATATCGATGAGACGATTAATGTCAGTGGAACTGACGTTTCTCTTAAGGTATCTAAAGGAGACCCTACCCCTTATGTTCGTGTCGAGGCCGGTGAGTCGGGAAATCCTGCGCAATTAGTGATTGCAGGGCAAACACTTGAAACGGTATTTGTTTTTGAGCAGGCACAGAGCCTTTCGGGCACAAAAGTTATCAGGCTTTCATTGAGTGAAACGAGTCTTTTCCTTGGTAACAATAATAATACCATTAATGACAAAAATGATGATATAGGAATTAATCTTTCCAATGGCAGTGGCGCTATCATTCTAACGGCTCAGGGTGTATCTGGCACTTTTGATATGGATGCTGCTTTTGTGGGGGTTGATGGCGTTTCATTTACTAGCAAGGTTTCACTCGAAATAAATACGACGGGAGTTTCGATTAATGAGACAATCGATGGCAAATTGTTGAGTCTGAAAGCTGGTCCTTATATTAGAGCGACTGCTCTACAAACTGAAATTGGAATTGGTGGAGTTACTCTTCTAGGAAATCTAGCTTTTGAAAAAGGTCAGATTTCTGGAGTGGATGTTCTTTCTATGGCGGCAACGGGCGTTTCAATAGCTGGGGATTCGGACTCCGATGATGAGAAGTCAGGTATTAAAAATGGAAGTGGTGCTATTATATTTAAATCAGACGGGGTTGCAGGCACTCTTCTGGGTAAAGCCGCTTTGGAAGTAATAGGTATTAGCCTAGGTGCTGACATTGGGTTTTCAGTCAATACAACCAATGGAGACGTTAATACGGTTTTGGCAGTCGGTGATGATGAGGTGACTATCAATATTCAGGAATACACTACTACCTCAAAGGTACGGTTTGAATTAAGAAACGTAGACGTCAACTTTGGTAACCTTATAGAAGTTTATGGAGACTTCAGTGTTGGTGGTGGAGCCTTCAGTGCAGCGAATCTTGATGTCTTTGTTGGTAATGGTGAATACAAATTGGATTCAGGTGAAATCAATGAAAGCGCGATTGGTGTTGTCCTTTCGAATGGTAAAATTGATTACCTTAAAGCGTCCTCAGCTAATGGATACGCGTTGCGCGGTACTGGTGGGCTAAAGTTGGTAGGTCTTGAGGGGCTTTCCGTCTCAGGAACGACAACACTTCTGATTAATACATCAAAACAGAAGCTTGACGTTGGTGGTGTTGAGGTTGAAGCAGGGACATTTTCCTTCAAGGCGGAAAATGCAAGCTTCAGTATCGCTAACCGCTTTATTATCAGTGGAACCTTTAATATTTTACGTAAAGCCAATGGTGACCTTGATGTGATAATTAATGGCGGTGAGGTGGCCATTAACGATGCTGATGGGGGGTCGATTTTTAGTATCAAAGGAAAGGCGAGCTTTTTAATTAGTAAGAAGACAGGCTTCCAAATGCAGACCTTCTTTGTGAATGGTTTTTCAATTATGGATCAAATAGGGCTTGAAGTTCCTTTGAATGCAATTCAACAGGGATTTGCGCCTCAGGCTGATTTTATTCTCCCGTCGGATGTAGACGGCTTGTTCACAGCCTCAAAGTTGAAGGATCTGACGTCTATTGATATTCAGTATAATGATCTGAACGGGGAAGGAATGAATATTTCTTCAATTACTGATTCTGACCCTGAATTCAGAGTGTTGGTTGATGGCATAGAGTCTAACCTGGTGACGGTTGATGGGAATGGCGTTGCCATAGAAGGACAACATAATACCTATGAATACAAACTGAATGTGGATCAGAGCTTACCTGATGATGCTATCATTACGGTCGAAACTATTGATGGATCATTTTCAGATATAGAAGGTAACGGGAATGATGCTGAAACAGAAGCTATAACAGAATTAAGTGGATCCCTATCAAGTATATCAAGCCCTCTTAATGGAGCAGTGGTTAGCGCATCCTCACTTAACACAAGGAGGTATATAGATGTAACTTTTGAAACCCAAGACGAGACAGCAATTAATCAGGCTTCAATTATTGATGATGCTGCAGAATTTACCTTTGATGGATCAGGTGTGGGTAATGTTAGGGTCATTAACGATAAACCAACACTCATCGCAGGGTTTGATGATGGCGCCACCTCGAAAACTTATCGTTATAATTTGGAGGAGGTAAATGGTCAGCTGGATGATCCTTTGTTTGTGGATGGTGAGGTGACTGTGAAATTCATCAAAGAATCCTTTGAGTCCAAGGGGGGGGAATCAAATAAAGCCTCTGAAGAGAAGTTTACTATCGATTCAGAGAAGGCCGCGGGCAAAAAGATTTCAATAAAGAAGATAAATCTCGGGCCGCTTGAGCTTCAGGGGCCTTCAATTGGTATTGAGGGTATTGGGTTTAAGGATGGAATGCTTGTTGTTACCATTGGAATTGGAGTGGATTATGCAGGGCTAAATTTTGGTTCTTCTAATTCAAAGAAGGGGCCGACACAGGCTGAGAAAGATAAACAAAGTGGGAGTGGAATAACCAGTGAGCTAAGGAATGTTCTTGGTACCTTTGACCTGAAGGTTGATGTGTTTGGACTATTGAGTGGAAATTTCAACATTGAGCCTTCTGGTAAATTTGGCCTCATGGTTGGATCAATGGAAGTTGATGTGCCTAACGCGGTCAACGTAACAGCCACTGGAATTAGAGTGAACTATGATCCTGATTATGTTGAGGGTTCAGAGGAGAATGGACCGGGCGCTCAAAAATTAGTGGAGGTGACTAACGCCGTTATTACCTTCCCAAGTCTTAACTTGCAGGGGGAAATGAAGAATCTTGTTGTCAGAACTAACGGATTTAGTTTGGGTGAAGCAAATGTTTGCTATGGCTGTTTGGATGGGGATACTGGAGCAGCGCTCAATAGTGATGGCTCCGCAGCAACAGGGAAGCCAGCCATAAAAATAGGAAGTATCCTAGAGTTTGATGACATACGAATAGGGGTTGAGGATTTTGATGTCACTTTTGGAGAAGATTTTGTTTTTAAAGGGAAAATATACATCGCTTCTGGTGGTGCTAAGTTTCTCCCAGGCAAAGCGGTTTCTGGTTCGCTTAAAGATGGTTCAGATAGTGACACAGAGGCCTTCAGAGCGGGAATGGAGTTTGGTGATAACGGTAAAGTCAAAGCCTTTGAGTTTGATGTAGACACCTTAGAATTAAAACTCAGCTCATTGGTTACTCTGTCGGCAACTGACTTCAAATTAAATACTGGAGCTGAGGATGATCAGAACCTTGTCTCATTTGGTTCTGCTGCGGCACAGGTCAAGGTGGGATCGCTGTTGTTATCGGGGCAGGCCACTAGCTTCGCAATCCTAGGTAATGGTGACTTTAAGCCTGGCAAAGGATTTGGTCTTATCATTGGTGTCGGTTCGGCAACTGGAAAAGCATTCAAGTGGCCATCATTTATACCAATAAGAATAACAGAAATCGGAATTCAGTGGGATGATATTGAAGAGGATCCAACAAACTTCTCCATTATTTTATCAGCTGAGTTGACCGAAATTAAAGGCATAAAGGGTCTAGAGTTTAGCGGGGCCATTCGGGGCATAAAAATTTCTCCTAAACTACTGCTTGAAGGTAAAAATCCAATCGTGGATATTGAATCCATAGGCGTAGGTGTTGAAGGTAAAGTGTTTGGAGGAGAAGTGGCCGGTGCATTGATTGGTGGAATACTTAAGCTTGATTCATCGTCTAATATTATTGGTTCACTTGATACCGTGACGGAGGTTGATCAGCGCGTCTTTTTCATCGGAGTCGAGGGTAAGTTTTCAATGAAAGGCATTGGCGGGTTCGGTATTCGCTTTGCCTTGAGTGAGCTTGGTCCGTTGAGCGTTCTAATCAATGCTGACGTCCCAGTTCTTCTGGAGCCAACATCCGGTCTTACCATCTCAGATTTTACAGCCGGAGTAGAATTCTTTAAAACGCTTCCATCAATTGATGACCCATTTGCTTTGAGGTCATCTGAATTTCAGGAGCCAGGCACTACTGATGTTTCAAATTGGCTCAGTTCGGTTAGAGGTCAGGTCGCTTTGCAAGCTAAGATGCTTAAAGAGAATCCATCGATGAATGGATTTGCTGCCGCATTTAACTCACCTCTAACTATAAGTGGGAATGCTAAGATCTACTCAATTTATACCTCGCAATCCCTTTTCAACGGTCAAGTATACGTCAAGTTTTCAACTGACGGTAAGTTCTTAGTGGCAGGCAAATTAAATTTTGCTGATGATAATATCAGTGTTAGTGGAAAGCTATACGCTGACCTCTCAAATGTTACTAGCGGGGATGTAACAATATTATTCCTCGCTGATATACCTGATCAGGTCGAATTATTAAGCGTGTACGGAAAACTTAAGATGGGATTCCGTAATTCAGCAGGAGATGAGGTAGAGTTTGATGTCTTTGATTCCTCGGTTGGAACTGCGTCAGGTGGTCCGCCTACAGCCAATTTGATTTCACCAATAGAAGGAGGTGCCGTCATTGATTGGAGCGTTGTCAACGACGTAACTAATAGAGCTGATGATCTAAGGGATTCATCTGCTGATAAATTTCAATTCTTAGATATTCAGTTTGAAACGAATGGGTCCACCTCGCTTGATTACTCATCTATTTTAGACGAGGCAGACGAGTTTGATTTAAAAATTGGAGGAGTGTCAGTTGCTCTAGGTGGACAGCCCATAGCAATCGACACCGTTGTCGACAGCACCACTGGAATGCCAAAATCAGGTGCTTTGGTTCTTGAAAACGTTGGGGCTAATAGAATTATCTACCGCATATTTTCTGATGGGACTAAAGAAGAAGTTCTTTCCTCTTCCCAAGGTGATTATGAGTCATCAACCGACAGCGAATTGCTGATAGCTGGGATCAGAAAGTCTGGCACAAGAACGTTCCGTTACCTTTTTGATTCTGCAGAGAAGCGATTTGATAAAGGGCAGGCCCAATTAAAGTTTGCAGCAAATTCTTTCAAGTATAAAGACGTTACTCTTGATAATGGTAATGTTGTCGAAGGCGGTTCTAACGAATCGTTTGAAATTAATTTTGAAGTCTTGGGTGCGACCGCCACACTTATAGACCCAGTTAACGGTTCTGAGATTGACATTAAAGGAATTAATGAAAGGAATTACATTGATGTTTACTTCGCCTCACCTGATTCTGCAGATGATTCTAATTTTGACTATTTAGTAATATCAATCACTGATTTAGAACCAGAGTTTCGTTTGTCTGGTCCTGGAATAGGATCCATATCCTTAGATTCGAGTCAGGCTCCTATAATGATTGAGAATCAACTGGGATTAAGTAATGGCATCACATTCAGGTATTTCCTCACTGGCCAGTTTGCTTCTAGCGGTGACGTTGAACTGACATTCTTAGAGAACTCTTGGTCCTATCAGTATAAACAAAATATTGGAAATGCTGTCGCTTATACTCCTAATGAAGAGGGTAACACGACAAAAATAGAACCGGGCGACCGTGCTCCTCTCGTTATCGATGTGCCTATCGCAAATAATAATAGTAATCTTACTATCGACGAATTAAACATTGGTTCAGCGTCGGAATTGTTTGTTGATGATGACTCGAATACCGTTGGTGTACAGGTGGGAGTTGTTAATAAGGATGGAACCACAAATGAAAATGTCACTGTAACGATTGATGGAACTGTTCCTCTACAAATAATTAATCTTGATAGTCCGGTTATCGTATCAGGAGTATTTGAAACAATTGATGCCAATGTAGGTAAAGCAATTGATGATGATCAAAATTTCAGTAATATATTGGGTGCTGATAAATCTTACATTCTAAGAATCCCTAGTTCTGGTCTCAGTGCACCAATAACTAGTTTCGATCAAAATTCTATTACCTCGAGTCTGGAATTTGTAACAGATATAAGTACTGTTAAATTTGGGATTGCTGACAGTGGACGATCATATGATGCGGCTAGTCGGGCATATTTGTATAATTTTGCAACTCATGGTAGTGCGCCAGCGAGTGGTGAGACTTGGAAACTTGACGTTGGGGGGCAGATCGTTGATTACAATATTCAGAGTAATGATGATATTTCAGCTGTCGTGGCGGGATTGGTTTCCAATTGGGGAGGTGTAGGTGTCACAAAAGGTGATTACAGCATTATTGCTTCCTCTGGTGGGACGATAACTGTAAGCAGGGCAGGTAGTACAACTGCAAGTGAAGTTAAATTTGGAATCACAGATGGTCTGCAATCTTATTCAGCGGTGGATCTAGATAGTAGTACATATGTGTATGACTTTAATAGTATCACGAGCACTATAACTGAAGGAAATAGCTGGAAAATTAGTATTGGTAATGAATCAGCAGCTTATACTGTCACAACTAATGATGCATTAGGTGATGTTATTGCTGGAGTGGTAGAAGATTGGGGTGGCAGTGGAGCAACTCGAGGAGATTATACCATCATTTATAATCCTAATCATAATAAGATTAGTGTAAGGAGAGTTGATAGTAGCGATGCGAGTGAAGTTAAATTTGGAGTTGATGATGCTCGCGAATCTTACACGGCTAGTCGGGCATATTTGTATAATTTTACAACTCATGGCAGTGCGCCAGCGAGTGGTGAGACTTGGAAGCTTGACGTTGGGGGGCAGATCGTTGATTACGATATTCAGAGTAATGATGATATTTCAGCTGTCGTGGCGGGATTGGTTTCCAATTGGGGAGGTGTAGGTGTCACAAAGGGTGATACAACAACCGGACTGTACAGCATTATTGCTTCCTCTGGTGGGACGATAACTGTAAGCAGGGCAGGTAGTACAACTGCAAGTGAAGTTAAATTTGGAATTAAAAATGGCCTCCAATCTTATTCAGCGGTGGATCAAGATAGTAGTACATATGTGTATGATTTCAATGGTGCTTCAAGTGCAGCAGTTGACGTTGGCGACAGCTGGGAACTTAACGTGGGAGATCAGTTTGTTGATTATAATGTTAAGAGTAATGACGACATCTCAGCAGTTGTTGCCGGATTGGTTGCGAATTGGGGTGGTGTTGGTGAGACAAAAGGAAATTACACTATTACCTCCTACTCTGGCACTAAAGTTGTCGTCGAAAGGTTGGGTTCTATAGGTAAGGAATATGAAATTATTGAAGAAGGTGAAACGAAGAGTTTCTTCAGAGTACCGGTATTTTTGGAAGTTGCTGAGTCTGCCTCGTCGGCAGTAATAGGAGATGACATCAAGATGACTTTTGAGTTCATAGAAAGCCAATCTGCGTCAGGAAAAGAAGATGGAGCTAATTTTGGATCTAGTGCTTTTGGGTTCACAAAGGATGCTGATATTTCTGGTACGAAACCAGGAGATAGTCTTGAGCTCGTTCGAAGTGCTCCAAGTGATTACTCCAAGCAGGTATTGTTAGAAACAAATCGGACCTATATTGACATTGAGTATCTCGGAAGTCGTGGTTCTTCTTTGAACGAAGATTCAATTACGGGTGTAGGAAATAAGAATGATGAATTTGAGATTACTGGAACCGGCTCCAATGGTATTAAACTTCAAGACGTAAATAGTCCTCTTAAAATTAATGAAGGTGTTTATAGGTACTTCTTAGATGGTCAATTTGGATTGGGTGAAGTAACTATTGGTTTCAATGCTGATACTTGGTCTGGGGATGATGGTCAATCGAATGGAGCTTTCACAAGGTCATTTAATATTATTGGAGCTAAGGCTGAGTTAGTCTCTTCGCGGTTAGGAAGTTTAGTTGATTACATTGTTCAATTTGGCCCAACAGGTGAATTAAAGATGATTGGCTCTGAGTTGGATGATGATGAGAGTTATGATGATTTTATATTGACTCATGCCGATTGGGATTTTGCTGAGTCTAAAGAATGGACATTGCTTGTTGGAGATCAGTCGGTGACTTATCAAGCTGACGCCAACGAGACACTCCAGAAGATTGTTTCATCGTTAATTTCTAAATGGACAAACAATAAAGGCTTTGCTTTGTCTCGAGCTACTGTTGGAGATAATGAAATTTTAACTGTCTCAGCAACTGATTATTATTTTGGTCTTGATAATGCTGAGATAGGGTTAGATGAGATCAATAAGGCTGGTTATATTGACGTCATCTTTAGAGGTCTAGTAGGCAGTGGTATAGATCATCAGACAATCAACGGTAATGAAATCACTATTCGAGATAATCAGGGCAATTTGCTGAGCATTGATAATCCCCCAGTCCGTCAAATAGACAGTCAACACAGTTCGGATATTTACCGTTATTCATTCACAAGCGACCTTTCCACAGGTTCTTATACAGTAAGCTTTAATGCTGGTTCTTTTAATGACATTGACGGCACACCGAACCTTGGATCTTCACATTCATTTAATGTAGTTCAATTGAATTCTTCATTGACCAATCCACCGTCGGGAAGCGTTCAGAACCGAGAAGAACTAAACTCTAGGGGGTATTTTGATGTGGTGTTTTCTGAAGTCGCTACCTTTGAGAAGGATGGAGGGGAAATAAAATCTGGTAGTCTGTCATATGCTCCAGTTGATATAGATTCTATACTTGACTCGTCGGCTGAGTTCAAATTAACCGACGGACATGATAATGATATTATTCTGGAGTCTGTCCCAGTCTATTTGGGTGCCGAGAGTGTTAATGGAAAGGAGACGGCAAAGTTCCGATACTTCATATCAAGTGGGGCAAATTCTGATGGATTTAAGATTGAGTTCTTAGCGGGTACTTGGTCGGATGTAAATGGAAAGCCTGTGTCAGCGGATCAGGTCAGTGTAAGTCTTAGTTTAGACGAAGCGGTAAGTGTGGCCAAAGACGGTGATGATGTGGACGTTAAAAAAGGTCCTTACTTTGATGTTACGTATGCTCCAGTAACGGGCACTAAGATCGACTCAAGCACAATTGATGGTAATGAGTTCTTCTTGAGTGGGGCTCAGTCTCAGAATCTGGTTCAGAATGGGATATATTATTTAGGCGACAACACATACCGTTATCTCTACGAAGGCCAATTAGACACGGGCGTGATGGAAATGAATTTCATTAAAGGTGGTTGGAAAGATACTGCAGGGAATGAGTCGGTTGCTTCAACATCGGCAATAAAATTAGTCACTAATTCAGAATCATTTTTCATTGAAATAAGTGGTGGGATGATGCTTAATTCCGCCGGTTTCGGGGATGAGCCGATAGTTGAGCTGAGCTCTCAGATTATCATGGAGTTTGATAAGGATAGAAAAGTTTTCTCCTTAGACTTTAATGGTGAGCTTAAGCTTTATAAATTAGGTTCTGTTGGAGCCAGTGCAGGTCGCTTTGTTATTGATAATAGTAACACTCTTAGTCAGGTTCCACAGATCTGGGGTGTCGCAACTATAGAAACTAACTTCTCATTCTTGGAGCAGTTTGGCCTCTTTATGTTTGCGAAGGGAACTTTCCAATTAAATTTAACCGAACATCAAAAGATTGAGACGCTTACACTTAGAGGGCTAGATGGCGGTGCCGACGTAACTCGAACCTTTACTCTTGAAGCATACACATTTGCTATCGAAATGCTAGGTGAGGCTCGGGTCAGGCCTCCTGGAAGCGGTACCGATTTAGTCAAATTGAATGGAGCCTTCTATTTAAACATAAGTCCTGAAGGATTCGAGATGTTTGGTAATGGCACTCTATCCTATGGTGTTGGTAGTGCTCAGTTAGAGTATAATGTTACTGGATTACTTGTCATACAAACCGGGTTTGGTGATGATACCAAGACTCCTGGCATTGCTGGCGCATTCAGAGCTTCCTCTGAAAAAGGAATAGGACTGCCTAATGTTGGAAGCTTGTTCAAGGCTATCGGGACAGTAACGGTCATGTTCAACACTACTATGCAGGATGTTGTCTTCGAGATTCCAGACAGTTTCCTTGCTGTTTTGGATGGTGATGAGCTTCCAGGATTTACCAAGGCTGAATCAGATCAACCTGCAACGTTTACTATTTTTTCAGGGGCCCCATCAATGAAAGGAGAGAGGGATCCTAATGCCAAGGTCGAAGTTTACATAACGGCAATAATTAAAGCAGAGCTAACCATCGCAGACACCTTTACAATGATGGGTTATCTTAAGATAACTGCTGCAGCTGATGCTGATGGTGCTCGGTTAGAAGTTATTGGTGCAGTAACCACCGAAATTAGCTTCCTGGGTGCGTTGACAGGATCTTTAAACTTCAATGTATTTGTAGGAGAGAAGACAGGAGTCGTTGGAAGGGTGGCGCTTTCTCTGGTTAGTACAAATATACCAAGTGTCGAACTGGGAGGAATTCTTGTCTTGGAGTTAAATACTTTTGGGTCAATCCAGACTGTTGAGACATTTAAAACTAGTAAACAAACCATTGGAGGAAGAGAATTCTTTGGTGGGTTTGTGAAAAATAGTAATGGGGAGTATGAGACCGAAAATGTCGCAATTGAGGTTACTGGAGGGTTTAGGCTTCTTCTTGCTGGTATAATTACCATTGCAGATCAGTTTGAAATTAGTGGAGCAGTGGAGTTTAAGATCTCAGTTGCCGGATCTAATACTTCGATTGAACTGATTGTGAATGGTAATCTTGAGCTTGCTGGCATTGGCAGGATGACGCTTATAGACAGCGGCTTCAGAATTGATTCTGCGGGGCTAGTTGCGCGGTTCCAGGTTGAATTAGATGCTAACTTTGGAAAAGTTTTAGGATTAAAGTTTAATGCTTCGGCCACGTTTGCCTTGAATACAACAAGCGGCGATAAAGTGTTCGGTCAATCCACTGTTAAGCGAGGTTTTATGATGGAGTTTAATGGAGAGGTTGAATTCTTAGGATTCGCAAAAGCTGATGGTAACGTAAAACTCTTCATCGGTCCCTCAGAGTCGTCATTTGAATTTGACGTTACTTTCAATATTGCTGAAGTTTTACAGTTTAGCGCCAAGGGTGGTGCGAGAGCTGTGCAGGGTCAGGGTATTGCTCTTCTGCTAAATGTTGGTATCTCACTAGATATGTCCGTCATTACAATCGATGCAGACGGAACGCTACAAATTAATACGACTGGATCTTCTCAGGTGATCAGTGGAGTAAATATTAAAGCTAACTCATTCACCCTTGATTTGAGTGGAAAGATCGAGGTGATGAAAGTGTTTGGGATTAATGCAGGATTTAAGGTTGAAGTCTCAAATGATTTCTGGTCGATAGCATTGAATGCTAGGGTTGATTTCTTTGGAATTGCTACTCTTGCGGTTAGCGGATCACTAAATTCAGATGGGGATGTTGATTTTAGAATGGATGGTAGTCTAAGTTTTGGATCTGGAGGGTTTGGTCTTTTTGGAAATTTCCACTTTCACTTCAAAAATGGAGCCTATGCCAAAGATACCCTAGGGAATGATTTGTATGAATTTAGTATCGGTGGAAGTGCTAGGGTAAAGGCAAAGGTCTTTGGGATTACTCTTGCTGGCCTAGGGCTATCATTTAATTTTGGAGCTAAACAATCTGCTGGAGGGGATGGATCTGCGCAAATAATCCTAACTGTAAAAGCAAGAATTAAGATTCTTTTTATTAAGGTTACAAAAACAGCCAAGTTTAATTTGGGAACATTACAATTTCCAAAGCCAGTTTATCTTGCTGGTTCTGCTAATTCACCACGATCTTGGGGAGGCTCTGGTACGTTGTATCTTAACGTTGGGGATAGAGCAGGTGACAGAAATATTGGAGTTAATGATACCTCTGAGGCGTACTACGTTGAGGACCTAGGTCGCTATAGTGGAGGGGGCAGGATTATCAAAGTTAGTGCCTTCGGTCGATCTAATGTCATTAATGGTGTAAGTGAAATCATAGCTAATTTTGGAGATGGTAACGATCTTGTGTTTCTAGGAAGGTCAGTTCCCGGTGGTGATGGAAGTGTTTCGGGTATACCTACAATTCCTATAGAGGTTGATATGGGTAGTGGGAATGATGGTGTCTCATATGGGGGTTCTAGTACGGTCACTATTAATGCAGGCAGTGGAGATGATTACATAGAAATTGTTGGAACAGGTTCAGCCACAGTTAATGCTGGTAGCGGTAATGACTTTATTATACATAATGTTCAGAACGGAATCGCTGGCAGTGCGGTAATTAATGGTGGTTCTGGGATAGATAAAATAATTGGAGGAATATCGACAGATCAGATTTATGGGAATGAGGGAGATGATGATATTAGTGGTCCTGCAAAAAGAATAGATGCGGGATCTGGTGCTGACTTAGTCACTTTTGAAATGGAGGACCAGTTGCTTAATGCTCATATTTCGTTGGGTGGTAATTCCGGCGATCAACTTGACCTTTGGGGAACTGTCGGAAATGACCAAGTGAAGATTGAAGAGAAAGGTGCTCAATTAGGTGTTGGTTTCGGCGGCTACGAATTGACTATTGATGGAGTCAAAGTATTTAAGCTTTATGGTGCAGCCGGATCTGATGAGGTTAAAATTGATGGGGTCAAGACGACTGGGCTTGACCAATTTACAATTGATCTTGGTCA
The DNA here is from genome assembly GCA_002718035.1 of Flavobacteriales bacterium. GTDB lineage: Bacteria > Bacteroidota > Bacteroidia > Flavobacteriales > TMED113. Next base: position 4,199 of record PBCX01000006.1, on the reverse strand, counting down.
GCGATTAATTCAACAAGGGACTACAACCGAGACTGAAACAATAGGATCGGGGGATGAGGCTCAGACGTTTACTAGAGAAATACCCAATTATGTATTTAATCCGGACGGTGCTTCAGATTCAATTGTGTTTGTTGGTTCAAGCCTGAATGATGACTTTGTTATTAGTTCATCAGGCCAATTAGAAGGAGGGCAATACACATCATTCGATGTTAGAGCCTCAAATAATCTTAATTACAGAGTAACTATTGAAAATTCAATCCGTTCTGAAGGAGACCAACTTACGCTTCAATCTCTTGCAGGCGATGACCGGTTGGATGCGAGTGCATTGGTTGTCAATGATCTTATTGCGGTTGTTTTAGAGGGTGGAGAAGGTGACGATCGATTAATAGGTTCTCCATTCAATGACACCCTCAAAGGAGGAACTGGAAGCGATACTTTCACTGGAGGACAAGGTCTAGATTTATTCTTTGATAGTAGTACTGACGCTGGTGATGAGGATGTGCTTATTGAGAGCAATGACTTGGACGTGATGATCACTGATAGCACATTTATCACCGGTAATATTGTAGGGGATGGGCTTATCCAAATTGTTACTGTTCAAGATGGTCTTGATAAAGTTGTGTCACAGAGAATAACCAGCACTCTAGGCAGTGGAAGTTTTAAACTAACTTACAACAGTCAAACAACAGATGATATTAGTTATAATGCCAAAGCTGAAAAAGTGGAGGAGGCATTAAAAAAACTTTCTTCTATAGAAGATCTTAGGGTTTCCCAGAAGAGCAGTGGAACAATTCATGTATGGGAAGTTACATTCCTAGGTCCATCAGGAGCGCCTAAGCCTGGAGATTATACTATTAGCTCAAATTCGGCTAATGTAACTTTAGCTGTTGTTGAAGAAAGTGTTGTCACAAAAACTGAGACTCAGAGAGTTACCCACAGTGGTTCAAGTGGTACCTTTGTCCTGGGCTTTAGTAATGGTTCAAGAACAAGCGATGGGAATCTTATAATTGGGAAAACTCAACCTATAGCATATAACGCGAGCGCCGACGACATGGAGGCTAAGCTTGAATCTTTGACTTCAGTTAATATTGGAACGCTGTCCGTCACAACTTATCCAGTAACTAGAGCTGGAACTGACAGCGAACCATATACTTGGAAAATCAAATTTGAAGCATCCCCATCTGTTCGAGGACTAAATGTTAATCAGTTAGTTGTTATTGAGAATGATCTTCGTGCAGGTGGGGTTATAAGTGGCTTGCCTACAGAGTCTGAGCTTGAAGCAACTGTCAGAGAAACTAATCCAGAAGTAGGTCTTCCTGATAGAATAAATAGATTCCAGGAAGGGGCTACAGTGGAGAATATTAAGGGAATTTTTGAGAAAGCCATCATCACGGGAGGTGATTCAAGAAATATAATGGTTGTAGGAGGAGCAGGAGGAACGGCATTGATTGGGGCGAATACTCTTGATGTGGGCTCTTGGACACAGGATATATCATTGGATAATTTCAAGCTCGAAGGTTCAAATCCTGCAGGATTATCTGAATTGTATGTTTTAAATATCTTTGAGGAAAATGAGGGGCGTGTTAATTTTATCGATACAGGTGGAGTTTCAGGAAGGGATGAATTGGTTGTCTCTGGAAGCGAAAGGAAAGATAGAGTTGTTAGTAATGCTTACGGCCAGGGCTATGGAAGAACAGGTTTTATGGAGTTCTCTATAGGGAATTCTGAGCTCGTTGGAGAGGTGTACTTTAGAGGAGTTGAACTCGTTTCTGTTGACACAAAAGGAGGAGATGATTCGATTCTCTTTAACGATACTGGGGCTGTTACTTTGGTGAATACAGGGACCGGGGATGATACTATTACCATCGGCACTGTTCCGACGGTCCCTGATCCTGGAAATCGCACACTTGAGTACCCAGAAGGAATACCGATAGCGGACACTAATAATATGACGAACGGAAATTCGAACAGCCTTTTTGTCTTTAGTTATGACCAGGACGATGCTTTTGATGTCAATTTCAATAGAGCAAAGATTTTTCTTCACGGCGGGGCCGGTGACGATCGTTTTGTTCTCAAGACTTTCCTTGTCCTTAAGGAAAACACTGAAGACGCGGAGGAGGTAACTAATTTAACTAATGCTTTTGGAGGTACCGGATCCAATCGGTACGATTACCTTGATAAGGGGCCAGCCTTTATCAACGGGGGGCCAGGAATTGATACCTTGGTTGTCATAGGTACTGCCATAGCCGATACTTTTGTTGTCACTGAAAACCTTGTTGCTGGGGCAGGGCAGATCGTGAATTTTGTTAATATTGAGTCTGTTGAGGTTAATGGTGCAGGAGGTGATGATCAGATTTATGTTCTCAGCACTAGTGAACGTTTTGAACTTAATGTTGTCGGCGGTTCTGGGGATGACACGATTCACCTCGGAGGAGATCATCCTCCATTGGTATTTGACCCACCAGAAGTTCAATTTACTCCTCCCGCCATGCAGGTAAGTCTTGGAGAGACAATCAAATACGAGACTAAGCATATCGGATATGGTGACTACGAATTCAGATTTAAATTTGGATGGTGGACGTGGTGGTTTGGTTCTGCAATTGAAGAATTCGCAAGACAAGCAGTTGCTCATACCGTCAATGGGTGGTTTAGCAAGATGAAGGGTAATGTTCCGAACATGCGAAATGAGCAGCATTCCTATGATAGTATTACCTCGCGCCAAGAGTGGAAGAGAAGAGGTTGGTGGTGGTGGTGGTTCCCGTCATGGGACCGCGAGGTAATAGTGACCGTCAAAAATCTTAAACTAACCTATGAGACAGGGACTTTAGTCGAAGAGTTTAAAACAGTTCAACCCGACACAATTACTGTCAATCCTCCTCCATTTGCTTTCAAGGCTCTAGAAGGTCAGGGCAAATTTGATGTTAATGATATTAGGGGCAAGCTGACTATTGACGGTTCAAGTAATTTTGAATCAGTCGGAGATAAAGTGATAGTTCATAATGGGGCTGGGCCTAACGACAATTCACTGATTACCAATAGGCAAATTCCTAGAATGGAAGTGGATGGAAAAGATCCACAAGGCAATAATATCTACAAGGCATCGTTAGACGATGAGGGTAATGCCATTAATGATATTTTTCTAAGTCTGGAAGGCTTTGGACTTGATATTCCTGATAGTGGCTTTGAATCTCAGGATGGGGCCAAGATTTATGGAGTGCTTCTAAAGGATGTTGAGAATATTGATCTTCGCATGGCAGATGAACGTCCGGATGGAACTGATTGGAGTCGTGACGATAATCTTATAGTCTCGATGACCGAACTTCGCGACTCTTCAAAATCATCAACAAGAAATGGTGTCTTTTCAGATGGTAATTTGAAATCTCTTACCGGTGATGAGATTGAAAAGGTTAATCTCCAAATTGTCCTTGGAGATGGAAACGATAGCGTAATTCTAAAACAAATTACAGGGCAGACAAGCATCTATGGAGGCCAAGGTATTGATGAGGTTACTGTAGGAGATGGGGGCGATTTATCTGGTATTACAGGTGGAATTATTTTTGATGGTGATGCTCACATTGACGAGGTTACCTATGACGTTACTTGGTCTGAACTTCAAAGTACAACTCCAGGGCCTTACCCTGATACCTTTGCAAACACTGGAGTCTCCGATAAGAAGGGATCTTTTACGGGTAGTAATGGTACTACTTTTGATTTTTATGAGGCTAATTTGAAGCCTATCCTCTATGAGAATGAGAATAACGGTAAGGCAATGGTTAGGATCGTTTCGATCTTACCCAACGGAGAAATACAACAAGACTATGTCCAAGAAAAGGGGAGCCATAAAGTAAATGAAAGTGGAGACAAGTTGTATTTGGATTCTAGTGGTAAAGAAACCACCTCATCTGGGGGTGCTTATCCAAATATTCCAATATTTGAGACTAATTTTGAAACGGGAGTAAATCTTTACTATAATAAGCTAGGGCATAAGACTGATGTTGATCCTTACATCGGGCTTATTCGAGATGGCCCTGGAGATGATGTTGCCATTTACAGGGCTATTAATGATAGGGCTGGTTTTGGCTCAATTAAGGTATATGTAGGAAATGATGGGAATTCTTGGACTGAGCTTACTAGAGTTTCGATTAATTCTACCCGTGCCACTTATAGTATAGTGAGTAATGTGGCCCCGCCCCCCCCCC
>PBCX01000001.1:28967-41870 GCA_002718035.1 Flavobacteriales bacterium | reverse complement strand
GATAATGATGTGGATAATGATGTGGATAATGATGTGGATAATGATGTGGATAATGATGTGGATAATGATGTGGATAATGATGTGGATAATGACATTTTATCTTTATGTGAACAATGTACAGAATCAGATGGTTTTTATTGCGGGGATGATGAATCAAATTGGACTGCATTTTCTCCTAATGGTTGTGTAATGTCTTCATGGATTAATGATGGTTATTGGGATTGCGTTGATGGAATGGATGAAATAAACGGATCTTCTTCCTCTGATTGTGAAAATGATATTTTACAAGATATTTGTGGAGATTACATCACTATTGTTGTTGACTGTTCTCCATGTGCAGAAAATCAAGAAATGGTTTTCTGGCAGGAAGTTGACGAGTTGAATTGTACTATTACAGAGGGATGTTCATGTGTTCCTATAAATAATAGTGAAGGTTGGAACGATATTAACTGGGTTGATCCTAATTGGTCAGAATTTAATTGGGAAACTATTTGGTCTGATTTAGATTTGGATAACATTGTTGATTGGGATGATATACCTTGGGGAGATATTATTAACTTAAATCTTTTACCTGAAGATTTCATTATTTATATACAAAACCTTGCATTAGGTCAATCTTTTAACTGGGAAGAATTTATTGTTGATTCTTCAGAGTTTGGAGATGATAGTAACTGTTGTGTTAACCCTGAGTGGATTGATCTGATGGCAATGTGTACTATGATATTTGACCCTGTTACAGGTTGTGATGGTGTTGAATATAGTAACTCATGTGTTGCCGAAGCAAATGGTATTACAAGTTATACTGATTCAATGGGTCAAGTAAATGTATTAGAATGGGATTGTGAACTGGTGGGTGAAGATTGTATTGATGATCCAGAAGATATGCTGATACAGTATGGATTTTCATGTCCTGAACTTGCAACACTTGGTTGTGATGCGGATTTATCTGATTTTATTTCTGGAATTGGTTTTGGTATTAGTGTTTACGAAATTTGTCCAGAGTCATGTACAGATTGTGGGGAAAATGATTGTATAGATGATCCTGAGGGGATTTTAGCTTCTCCACCATATTTCTATCAATGTAATGATATAATTAATCCTTTCTCTCCATTTGATTGTGACTCTGATTTATCTTCAGTAATTGATGGATTTGTTCCAGGAACTAGTCTTTATGANATTTGTGAATGNTNATGNGANGATNNTGANGNTTNTGGNTGTACNGATNTTNANGCTTGTAATTATNACNCAGATGCCCTAGAAGATGATGGTAGTTGTGAATATGAAGTTGATTGTTTTGAGTCTCCATGTTCTATTTATCCTTCTCCTTTTCCTGGAGCAANCTGTGTAGATGATTATTGTGGAGAGTGTTGTGCTATTTGGACTTGGANAAATGAAGAGGGTTTTGATTTTNCNTTTAANTCATGTANTGATGAATATANGGAGGGGTGTACAGANTCTAATGCAATTAATTTTAATCCAGATGCAAATTTAGATGATGGTTCCTGTGAATATCCTTGGGATGATTGTCCTNACCAACAANTATTAGAATCTTTTGGTGATTATAATCAAGGAAATATTGATCCTCAATCTAATAATTGGATAGGNTGGGATAACTCCAACTCAGGTGTTGATATTGTAGATTTTTCNATGAGNACTTATTTAGGTGATAGTCAATCAATTCTTNTTGAACAAGATGATGATTTGATTTGGGATTTTGATGATGTAAATGCAGGATCNGGTCAAGTGATTTTTCACATGTATATTCCATCTGANGATAATGCAGGTGCTTATTACAATATGCTTCATGATTATGNTGCAGCAAATTCAAATTGGGCATTTCAAGTCTNTTTTGCGCCAGCTTCTTCATCTGAACAATCTTATGTTGATTTAGATCAACCTGTTTATTTTGATGCNGTTTATGANACNTGGGTGCAAGTAAGACATGANATAGATATTGATAATGATACAATTAGTCTTTATTATAATGGTGAGTTAATTACTTCATGGNCATTTAGTACAGGTTCTNCNGGATTTTCCTCAGTNTTAGATGCTTTAAATTTATATGGNTTTTGTACNGGNANTCCATGTAACGGATTTACTTANTATGATAATATAGANATTTGTGGTAATTTTTATGACAATACTAANATNGANGATGATTCTNTTATAAATACTNATATNTATCCTAATCCNAATAGTGGTTCATTTAATTTAGTTGTAAATAGATCATATGATGATTTCAGTATTAAAATATTTAATATATTAGGAAAGGAGGTGTACAATGAGAATGTGNATAATTATTTTAAAAACTCAGTTAAAAATCTTGANCTAGATNTATTAAAAGGNACNTATATTGTTAANTTAGATATGAAAGATAGAGTTATAAATATTCCTATAATTATTGANTAAATNTNANAATATAATTTTATAAACTATATAAAAAATTAAAAACTATGAAAACAAAGATTTCCTTATCAATAGTAGGTGGATTTAATATAANAATGTCACTTGTTATGGCTTTTGCNATCAANGCTATGATNCCTANTATGTTAAANACNGAANCCCCTGANGCAATAAGAATGGTAGAAATAATGCATTATGGTTTATTTCCAGCTATTTTAACAATNGGNTTAATATGTNTTTTATGTAGAAATGTTGAANTAGAAACCGCNAAAAAAATATTACTTTCTTATATAATTGGAACAACAATTTTGATGGGANTCTTCTTTTTAATATTTTCANNNGAGCCACTAATGAANTTTAATATCTCTATGGTCATTCCTGATATTATTGTATACATTNTNGCTATANTTGGATATATTAAAGCAAAATAATAATTGACATTAATCTNCATTATTTAAATTAGTCTTCTCTCCACCAATATTTTTTTGGAATTTTTTTAAATGTAATATTAACGTCTATAGTATCACTTTGTGTTTGAATAAAGTTTTGATTAAAATTTGATTGGTATCCTTCATTTGGAGTTACTTTAATTGGTAGTTTATGATTTTTGGAAAANAAAGAGCTAAATTTTTTTTTCTCTAATATNTTNCCATTAATTTTTATTTCACCATGTTCTTTACCNTCTATACTTATATTTAATAAATAAGTTTCAATATTAAATTTTCTTTTTAAATTCTTTAGAAAATAAGCAGGTCTTTTCATAGCGAAAAACTTTAATTGATTGACTTCTTTTTGCCAATTTTTAAAACTTTTATCAACTCTNCCTATATGATACCATCTATCATTTAAAAACTTATTAGGATCTCTCGTGAAATGTATTTTCATTTCATTTTCATAATTTTTTTCAAACCAATCAATTCTATTAGTTAGGTATTCGGAAGTAAGTTTATTAGATAATAGCCATAGAGATTGNTTTATAAAATCTGTTTCAAATTTCTTGTTTTTTAATAAGTGTCTTAGAAGAAAAGTCGCCCAAGGNGGATTATACCATCTTGTTGCTACTGGTGATGTAAAATCTCTAATCATATTTTCTTTATAACTTGAGAATCCTAANTCTGTATCNTATAAGATCCATCTAAACTTATTGTCAATTAAACTNGATCTCCAGAATCTAATATTCCCTCTCGCATCATGATTAACAATAAACATTTGAAATATCCAATANTTAATAAAATTTCTTGTGTCAATTTCTGATTTTACTTTATTGTAGTTTACACTATCTTTTAAAGAGTTTTTTCTTATAAAGCTTCTCAAATTATTATATTCTTTATTACTTCCAAATTCAGTTGTTTTCATNCCNTGTATAATATCAAGTCCCTCNGATTNAATNNNGTAGTTATNTTTGATGTAGTGATCATTTATTTTNTCTCTTATATTATATACTCCCCANTANTCNGAATTNACAAATAAATGNGTNGGTGATGATTGTTGNACATCNAGTCCTTCTTCACTAGCAATNGANGTNATAAATGCATCTTTAAATCTTGTGTTATTGTGATCATTTCCNGAGTGNCGTANNATAAATTGTTTGTATTTANTTTTTCCTTTTCCAAATAAATCANCATTGAATTTNTTTGTTCCNTAAATTTCTCTTGCAATCAGTCTNAATGACTTTTCTTTTCCATANTTTGTCATTCCTCCAAAAATNTTNACTCCTGCATTTTGATTAATAATTTGNTNTCCNTCNGGAGAAAAGACTTCNANATTTAATTTTTTTTCCCATTTTCTAGCAAANTTTGCATTAACNTGACGTTTTTCNATTGTATCCCAAACTGCATTTTCACCCTTTGCATAAATNCCGTATTTTTCACTAAAAAAGTCGTTTTGATTTATTGTTAATGAAACAATATGAAAATTAGTTTTAAAATCAATTAAATANGTNAAACANCCNAAGGGNTCATATNTATTTTCAGNTTTTTTAAAAAAACATATGGATGTANTTTTATTGATNATTAGTGAGTCTGTAAATTGTTTTTTATTTGTTTTTTCAAATCTNTTNTTTAAATAAAAAAGCTCTCCTTCACATANACTAGCTTTTAGNTTAATTATTGANTCATATAAACCTGGNTCATGTGAAAANTTAAAACAATTNNTANTATTTAAAGAGTCAGNTGATAATTGATTTAAANCTAATGAATCNNTTATATTTACATTANAATCTATNANGGAGTCNNAGNNNTTATTTTGACTAAAAGTTAATTTAAGTATTAAGAAAAAAAATATTAGTAATTTTTTCATTCTACTCTAATTTTATCTCCTATTTTTAAAATTGTTTTTTCACCTTTTTTTAATGACTTTTTATTGAGTTTTATCAATTTTGAAATTTTATTATAATCATTGTAATATTTAAGTGCAATTTTACTAAGGGAATCACCTCTTTTTATTATATGATATTTCTTTTTTTTGACAGTTTCTTGAATAGGATATGTAATTTTTAATTCGATTCTTCTATCTCTGTTGTTATAATGCTTTTGTTTTTTTGAGCCATATCCCTTCCAATTAATATTTTTAGTGTCAAAACCTTTATTTTTTAAATAATTATACACTGCTTGAGCACGATTTTCTGATATCTTTTGATTAACAAATTTACTTCCAGTTCCACCATCAGCGTGTCCCTGTATTTCGATTTTTATATTTTTATCAGATGAAAGGAAATCAAAAATTTCATTAAGCCATTGTTTGTCTTCAACAGAAATTACATCTTTTTCTTTATCAAAATTAATATTTGATTCAATTGATTTTATTCTAAATGTTACTCGTCTATTTTTTGAAATTTCTTCTTTGCTACAATCATTTCTTTTTTCATCACAATAAATTATTGGTTGATTCTCCCCATAACCATTATATTCTAATTTAGTAGAATCAACTCCTATATTAATAAGGTATTCAAAAACTTTTTTAGCTCTTTTAAAAGATAAAACTTGGTTATCTTTTTCATCACCTAAATGATCTGAGTGTCCTTGAACTTCAATATTTATTTCAGGTCTTTTCTTGAGCATGTTTCCATATTCGTCAAGAAATGTTGAAACGGACGGTTCTAAATCATAACCACCGCTTGGGAAAGGAAGGTTTAAATCTAAAACTTCCATAGTTTGACTAACGTATTTAATGGTATCATCTTTTCTTAAATCTTCGTAGCATGGACAGATTAAATCTGCTGTTTCTTGGTCAATTTTATATTTTTCAATAGGAACAAAATTAATAATAGCTTCTTTAATTCTATCATATCCTTTAGACCAGCTATCAGCACAATCTTCCCAGTAGTGTAAGCTTTTTAAAGTAGAGAATCCACAAAACTGTTTTAATAAAATGGCAGAAATAAAACCTGATTGGTGCCATCCATTCCAACAGTGTAAGTACACAGGTCCAAGATCATTATTTTTAATAGTTTCATAGACCATAGAAAGAATCGAGTCTCTAGAATCAAAATCATTTCCGCTTAATTGAAAATAATCTAATTTTTTATTTCCGTCTGTGACCGATCTTGGGGCAGTCTCCCAGTTTGTTTTATATAAGTAAACGATATTAGAAAAACCAACTTTTAAAAGATTTTCTAGTCCATCTTGTGGGAGAGGATTTTTATTTTCTCTTTTATTTTCTCTGTGATAGTAATTATTACCACCTCCTCTGTAAGCTATTCCGTGGAGAATTGATCTAAAGTTTCTTGTTCCGTATAAAATTTCTTGACCATTTCCTTTATTATTTGTTGCTTTTTCAGTTGCGCAATTAATTTCAAATTTTTTTTTATAGTTATTTATTTTATTTTCAAATTCATCGTTTTCTGCTTGAGAAAAAATAAATAATGGGATTAAAAATATAAGGTAAAATTTTTTTTTATTCACTTCTTAAAACTTTATTAAATTGATAAATAATGATTTCAATATAAAATAATTTTTAAATTGAAAAACAAAAAAATAAAAATGTTATTATAATTAATAATTTAATAAAATGAGAAAAAAAATATTATTATTAGGTTCTGGTGAATTAGGAAAGGAGTTTGTTATTGCTTGTCAGAGACTAGGTCAATACATTATTGCAGTTGATTCTTATAAAAATGCTCCAGCTATGCAAGTTTCGCACGAATATGAAGTTATTGATATGTTAGATGGTGATGAATTGGATAGAATTGTTAATAAACATAATCCTGATATAATTGTTCCTGAAGTTGAATCTATTAGAACAGAAAAATTTTACAATTACGAAAAAGAAGGAATTGAAGTTGTGCCATCAGCAAAAGCTGCAAATTATACTATGAACAGGAAGTCAATTCGTGATTTAGCTGCAAATGACCTGAATATTAAAACAGCAAAATTTAAATACGCTAAATCTTTAGCTGGTCTAGAAGAAGCAGTTGATTATTGTGGAATGCCATGTATTGTAAAACCATTAATGTCGAGTTCAGGTAAAGGTCAGTCAACAATTAGAAATAAAGAAGATATTCAAAAAGCTTGGAACTATGCAATCGAAGGCTCAAGAGGAGATCTAAGTGAAGTTATAGTTGAAGAATTTATAAATTTTGATTATGAAATTACTCTTTTAACTCTTACTCAAAAAAATAATATTACATTATTTTGCCCACCGATTGGACATAGGCAAGAGAGGGGGGATTATCAAGAGAGTTGGCAACCTATGCCAATGAATGAAAAACATTTAACAGAAGCACAAAAAATTGCTGATAACATAACGAAATCTTTGGGAGGAGCAGGTATTTGGGGAGTTGAATTTTTTATAACTGAAGATGGTCCAATTTTTTCAGAATTATCTCCAAGGCCCCATGATACTGGTATGGTTACACTAGCTAATACTCAAAATTTCTCTGAATTTGAGTTACACGCAAGAGCAATTCTTGGAATACCTGTTAAGAATATTATTATACAAAAAAATGGAGCTAGTGCAGTAATACTATCTAACAAACTAATTGAAAAGACCCCCTTATACGAAGGAATTGAAGAGGCTAGTAAATTTGAACAAACTGATTTTAAAATTTTTGGTAAACCTTCTGCTAAACCTTTCAGAAGAATGGGTATTGCTTTATCATATGGATCTCAATCTGTGGAAGAATTGGCAAAAAGAGCAAAAGAAGTTGCATCTTGTATAAAAGTATATTAAAAACATTAAATTTGTAACAACAAAATTATTATTATGAGTAAATTATCAACAACATTAGGAAGATCTGGAAACCCAGCTTTAACATCAGAAGTTTTTAGTAAATCAATATCATCACATGGAGAAACTATGACTCTTCAAGGTACTGTAAATAAAACAGCATTTAGTTTATTTTTATTAATTGCTGCTGGTTCATTTACTTTCTCTCCAGATTACAGTTGGTTAATTTGGCCTGGTTTTATTGGTGGTTTTATTGTTGCAATGATTACAATCTTTAAAAAAACATGGTCCCCAGTTACTGTTCCAATATATGCAGTTTTAGAAGGTTTAGCTCTTGGAGGAATTTCTTACATGTATAAAGAAGCTTTTTACCCTGGAATAGTCTCACAAGCTATTTTATTAACTGTTAGTATTTTTGCTGCGCTATTGTTTGCTTATAAAACTAAAATTATCAAACCTACTGAAAACTTCAAATTAGGAGTTTTTGCTGCTACAGGTGGTATTTTTTTAGTTTATATTGCTTCATTAATTATGTCTTTTTTTGGTGCATCAATGTCAATTATGGATCCTTCTAATGCTTCTTTACTTAGTATAGGCTTTAGTTTATTTGTTGTTGTTATAGCTTCATTAAACCTAGTCCTTGACTTTGATTTTATAGAAGAAGGTGCCGATAAAGGTGCTCCAAAATACATGGAATGGTATGGAGTATTTGGTTTATTAGTTACTTTAGTTTGGTTATATCTAGAAATTTTAAGACTTCTTGCAAAGTTAAATTCAAGAAGGTAAGTTTATAAATATTTTATTTTTATGAAAAATTTGTTTTTTTTCTTTTTTATTTCATTGATATCATTTTCTCAAATTAACGAAGGAGATTTAAATGGCGGTGATTTTATTTCAAATTATATGAGTTTTTTTCAATTCAACAGCTCAGATAAAACTTATATTCCTTATGAAGATAGTGATCCCTATGAAGGAGAGGTTTTTTTTAGTTTTGACCCTTATGGTCAATGGTTTGAAATGGATGTAGAGGGCGATTCCGAACGTTTTTGGATTGAGTTTGTAGGTCAAAAAGTATTTGAAGATGTTAAGTGTGATGAATATAATATAGAGGATGGAAGAGTTTTTTTAGTTGATTATAAAAATAATAGGTTCCTATTTTTTGAAAACAAAGATAAGAACGGAATTTTTCAGACTTTAATTAGTGCAACTAATGTTTCAAAAGACAAATAATTTAAAAATCTATTTTTTATGTCAAAGTATGTTATTTATTTTTTATTTTTTTCTTTCTTTGTTTCTGCACAAAATTTACCTGATCAATATTATTTTTCTGACGACAACAGACTAATTAGAGGGGGAGTAGATTTTGAAGATTTGTATGATGAACATGAAATAAAAAATATTTATTTATATTTTGATCAACCAAATTATTGGGATCAACTTCATGATAATTATTGTGAAAAAATAAATATTCCTGCTACCTTAATTTTTGATGGTGAAACATATGATGAAGTTGGAGTTAGATTCAAAGGTCAGACCTCTTATTTTAATACAAATGGAAGTAATGGAGGTGGGCCTGGTAATGGCCCTGGTGGCTCAAATGTTGATACTGATAAAAAATCATTTAATATAGAAATTGATTGGGTACATGATCAAGACATTGATGGATACGAAACATTAAACCTAAACAACTGTTATCAAGACCCTAGTTTTTTAAGAGAATTTTTATTTGAAAAATTATCAAGAAAATATTTACCATCAGTTCAAGTTAATTACGTAAAACTATTTATCAATGATCAAGATTGGGGTATTTACCCTAATGTCCAGCAATTAGATAAAAAACATGCTGATCAATGGTTTTTTAACAACGAATGTACAAGGTGGAGGGCGGAGGATCCAAATATAACTGCTCCTGGATGTGGTGGTAATTCTGGTGGTCCTGGTGGAGGTAGTCCTGGCGGTGGTGGTCCTGGTGGTGGTCCAAATTTTGGGGCTGGAACTTCTTCATTAAATTTTTTGGGCGTTGATACCGCTCTGTATCAAGATCATTATACTTTAAAGAAATCATATGTTGAAAATCCCTGGTCTAACTTAGTTTACGCTTGTAATGCTATTGATAATATTGAAAATGTTGAAAACCCTTATGATTATTTAAATCAGTATTTAGATTTAGATGCTACTTTATGGCATCTTGCAGTTGAAATTATATTTTCAGATGATGATAGTTATATAAATAAGGGTGGAATGGATTACTACATATATTATGATTTATATAATGAAAGAATTTTACCAATTGAGTATGATGGGAATACAGTTTTTGGAAATTCAAATTGGAGTCCGTTTTATAATGAGAATGACTCTGATTTTGCCTTAATTAATAAATTACTTTCAATTCCTGATATTAGACAAAGGTATTTAGCTCATTTTAGAACAATTTTAGTTGATTGTTTTGACTCTGATTATATTAACGAATTAATTGATAATTATGCAGCTTTAATAGATCAAAATGTCTTGGATGACCCAAAAAAAATATACTCTTACAATGAATTTCTTTATGAAATAGAGGAAATCAAGAACTATTTCTTTCTAAGAAAAAATTATTTATTGAATAATATTGAAGTAAATAATTTTGGAGTAGAGATTCAGGATGTTAATTTCTCAGTTAATGATATTCAATTTAATCAACCCAGTTCAATTGATCCTGTTAAAGTAACAGCTTCGGTTGAATCTATTCAAGATTTAGATGAGGTTAATATATTTTATGGAACAGGCCTTTCAGGTGTTTTTGAAAAAAATACAATGGATTTAATAGATGGTAATTTTTCTTTTATTATTCCTCCACAGCTTCCAGGTACTTATGTGAGATTTTATGTAGAATCTGTATCATCATCAGGCTCTAAATTTTACAAACCTTCAGGAGCAGAGCATGATGTATATATTTATCAAGTCCAAATAAACGAACTAGTTGATAGTGATCTTGTAATTAATGAAATTATGGCATCTAATGATAATACAGTTGCTGATGAGTATGGTGATTATGATGATTGGATAGAAATTTATAATAACGGTGTTAGTTCAATTAACTTAAATGGTCATTATCTTTCTGACGATGTTTCTAATTTAACAAAGTATATTTTTCCTGACTATATTTTAGAGCCAAATGAATATTTTATTGTTTGGGCTGATGATGATGAGGAAGACCAAGGAGACTTTAATCATGCAACATTCAAATTATCTGCAGCCGGGGAGTCTATATATTTATCTGATTTAGATCTGAATATTTTAGATAATTGTATTTTCCCTGAACAGCAAACTGATTTAGCTTATGCAAGAATACCTAACGGTTCTGGTGAATTTATTATTCAAGAAGCAACTTTTAGTTACAACAATGAACAAGAGTCTTCATTATTAAGCGATAATATGGAGAGGAAATTAATGAAAACAATTGATTTATTAGGAAAAAAATCAAAGCAAAAAATGAGAGGTATTTTTATTGAAATTTATGATGATTATTCTGTTGTTAAAAAAATAAATATTGAATAAAATTTTCTTTTATTTTATAATATTTCTTTTAAATTTTAGTTTTAATTTTGTAAAAAAATTTACATATGAAAAATACACAAGTTTTATTTACTGTTAGTATTACTTCCTTGGTATTATCTGCTGTTTTTGTTATGATATCTTTGAATAAAAATGTTGAAACGGTTATTATCAAAGAGCAAACTATGCCTGTAGAGTTTTCTGCCCCAGTTAAATCAAATTACTTTGATTTTTCTGTTGCTTCTGAAAAAGCAACAAAAGCAGTTGTGCATATTAAATCGAGTTTAGAAAAATCAAAACAAGAAAATGGCAGAACAGAGTTTAATCCTTTTGATTTTGATCCTTTTGGTGGAGGATGGGGTTTTTTTGATATGCCTAGACAACCCACATCTGGAATGGGTTCAGGTGTTATAATTTCCGATAATGGTTATATTATTACAAATAGTCATGTAGTTCAAGGCTTTGATAAATTTGAAGTTACTTTAAGTGACTCAAGATTGTATAATGCGGAATTAATTGGAAAAGACCCATCAACTGACATTGCAGTATTAAAAATTGAAGAGAAAAATTTAAATTATTTAAATTTTTCTAACTCTGATGTTATTAAAGTTGGACAATGGGTATTAGCTGTTGGTAATCCGTTAGATTTAAAATCTACTGTTACATCCGGAATCATTAGTGCCAAGGCTAGAAATATAAATATCTTAAGAGGTGAAAAATTTTCAGTTGAATCTTTTTTACAAACTGATGCAGCTGTTAATCAAGGCAATAGTGGAGGCGCATTAGTTGATATTTATGGAAATTTAGTTGGAATTAATACTGCTATTGCAAGCAGGAGTGGTGGTTATGAAGGCTATTCATTTGCTGTACCATCAAATATTGCAAATAAAGTTTCTTCTGATTTAATTGAACATGGTGCAGTTCAACGTGCATTACTTGGTGTTTTTATACAAGAATTAAATCCAGAAGTTTGTGAAAGACTTAAAATTGATAAAAATATTAGAGGAATTTATATTAGTGGATACACTAGTAACAGTACAGCTGAAAAAAATGGTATTAAAGAAGGAGATGTTATGCAGAAGATAGATGGTATAGATATTAATACAATTCCTCAACTACAAGAGAAATTAATGCAAAAAAATCCAGGTGAGTATATTGATGTTGATGTTTTGAGAAACGGAAAAATTAAAACTTTAAAAGTTAAACTTATGAGTCTTAAAGAGGCTACTGAGGTTATGCAAAAATCTTAATGGAANAAAATATAAGATCTTTTTCTAGTCAAATTAAAAATAATNTATCNGATTTNGATNANATTNAANTNGNAANTAAAANTATTTCNTCAGTNCTTATNNTTGGTCANGGNGGTTCAGGAATAGCTGGNGTNNTANNATCTGATNTATTNAAANATGANTTAGAAATACCNGTANCAATTAANAANGGTTATGATTTACCAAAATGGGTTNATCAATCNACTTTANTTATNNNNTCTTCTTACTCNGGNAATACNGANGAAACTTTAAATGTTNTAAATANATGTTTANNCTNAGNTTTNNAACCTATATGTNTAACATCNGGTGGNAANNTTTTAGAAATTTGTGAAAATAAAAAATTAGANTNTTTTNTANTNCCTCANGGNTTTCACCCAAGAGAAGCTTTGGCATTTTCAATTAGTTTATTATTNTTAGTTTTTTATAAATATCAANTTGTTTCTAAAAATNTTATTCANAAATTNATTNATGCNTCTNATTTNATTTTAAATCAACAAGAAAAAATNATTA
This sequence comes from Flavobacteriales bacterium, assembly GCA_002718035.1. Taxonomy (GTDB): domain Bacteria; phylum Bacteroidota; class Bacteroidia; order Flavobacteriales; family TMED113. The sequence goes on along the minus strand of PBCX01000001.1, from coordinate 28,986 downwards.
AAAAATCTAAAAANNTNTC
>PBCX01000001.1:0-28962 GCA_002718035.1 Flavobacteriales bacterium | reverse complement strand
ATATATTTAAAAAAATNCCAATAGTTTATTCAACNAATTTTTTTTNCGGAGCAATTNTAAGATTTAAACAACAATTAAATGAAAANTCTAAAGTTCCNTGTTGGATTAATANTNTNCCTGAAATGAATCACAATGAAATTGTNGGTTGGGANAATATANATAAAAATATAAANAAANATTTTTCNNNNATNTTTATNAAGAGTAATCTTGATAAAGAAAAAAATAAANTAAGAANTGATNTNAGTATTGATATNTTGAAAACNAAAGNAATTNATTCTAATNTNNTAANANTAGANGAAGGAGNTNTNTTTTGTCAATATNTTTNATTAATTAATTTATTTGATTTTACTTCATTTTATTTNGCAAANAAAAATAATNTNGACCCATATAANATTGAATCTATTTCATTTTTAAAATCAAAATTAACAGACCNCAATGGTTAAAGGATTTATATTTGATTTTGANGGNGTTTTGATTGATACAAATAAATATCANTTTCGATCGTGGCAAAAAACTTTTGAAAANTTTAATATAAATTTTAATATAAANATNTATAATAAAACAAAAGGNTTAAATAGATTTGAGTCTCTNAAGTTTATTTTAAATCTAAATCAAAATATTTTAAATNTTAATGAAGANGAGATTTTNGNNAAAAAAAATATTNTTTTTTTNGAATTAATNNAAAANNTTTCAACTAATGATTTAATGCNCGGGNTCAANAATTTTATTTTAAATCATAATGATANCCATAAGCTTGGTGTTGCATCTTCAAGTAAGAATGCTAGGTATATTTTANAAAAAATAAATTTTGATCANTANTTNGATGTAATAGTTGATGGTAATNATATAACTGAATCAAAACCNAANCCTGAAGTTTTTTTGANATGTGCTGAATTATTAAATTTAAGTCCCTCTGAATGTGTAGTTTTTGAAGATTCAAAAAATGGAATTATTGGTGCNAATAAAGGNGGATTTCANACTTATTTAGTTGGTNAAAGTGAATTTAAAAATTTAGCAAAGTCNTACATAAAAGATTTAACTTTTTATACATGATTATAGTAGCAGATAGTGGTTCAAGTAAATGTGATTGGGCATATTTTGATTCAAAANNTAAAAAANTTGTTTCNTTTGANACAATTGGATTGAANCCTTATTTTATTGAATCTGAAGAAACTGTTAATTATTTAAAAAAAAATAATTTTATTNCANNNATTTCAAATAANACATCTACTGTNTTTTTTTANGGTGCNGGTTGCTCTGAATCAAGTAAAATAAATAAATTAAAAAAAATNCTTANCAGAGTTTTTNCTAAATCAAAAATAGTGATTGAACATGACTTATTNGGTGCATGTAGATCAACTTANAATAANAAAACNACTATAAATTGTATAATTGGAACNGGCTCAATNGCATGTTTATNTGATGGNAAAAAATGTATTCCTTCAGTTCCTTCATTAGGTTATATTTTAGGTGATGAAGGAAGTGGTAATTACTATGGAAAAAAATTATTAAATCTNTATTTTACTGACAATTTACCAAAAGAATTAAAAATTNATTTTGAAAATGAAAATATTCTNAAATATGATGATTTAATGCAAAATATCTANCAATCNAANAGACCAAATTTTTATTTAGCATCATTTTTTCCTTTCATTATTAAAAATAAAGATCATATTTTCTTTAAAAAAATGTTAAAGANTGGAATTAACGAATTTTTAAATATTCATGTATACTCNATTCCTAGATTTNATGANTACAAAATNAATTTTTTTGGTTCAGTTGCTTACATGTTAAGAAATATNATAANTNAGGAATTGAAAAAAANATCTTGTCTGATTGGAACCTTTCAAAAAAAACCAATTATTCCATTATTTAATTATCATTTCAAAAAATAATTTAACTTTGNTNTTTAATTAGTCCCTTTGCAANCTGTTACTATTTATTTTATATAGTAATCTCTATTTCNTTATTCATNTGGATTAGTTTTNGAAAAATTTANTTAATATGAAAAATTTATTCATTNTATTAATACCATTTNTTTCTTTNTCACAGGANTATTCTANNTATATGAANAAAACNAGTCAAGAAAAAAATGGAAAAATATACGGAAAAGTNAAAGATGAAAAATCTCAAAATATGCANTATGCTAANATATCTTTAATTAAAAATGATTCTATTGTAGAAGGATTAATATCAGATGAAAAAGGTAGGTTTTTGTTTGAAAAAATTGAAATAGGAGATTATAACTTAATAGTTAGTTTTGTTGGATACGAAAANNTTGAATTAAANAATATTTCTCTAACAAATACANATCCAANATTTAATACTAAAACTATAGTATTNAATCCATCATCAAANATGTTAGANGAAACNAANTTAATNGATGAAAAACCTATNTATGAAAATAAATTTGAAAAGATTGTTTATAATGTGGAAAATGATTTAAGTCAAAACTCATTAGATGGNGTNGATGTTTTNNCNCAAGCACCATTATTAGATGTTGATATGGAGGGAAATGTGTCTCTCAGAGGATCTCGAAATATCAAATTTTTAATTAATGGTAAAGAATCCTCTTTTTTGAGGGGTGGAAATGTTTCTGATGTTTTAAAAATGATTCCCTCAGAACAAATNAAATCTNTTGAAGTTATAACAAGTCCNACAGCTAGATATGCTGGTGAAGGTAATGCTGGAATTGTTAACATNATTACTAAGCAAAATAAATTAGAAGGNTTTACNGCNGGAGTTAATACTAGTACNGGTACTAGAGTAAATAGAACTGGTGCAAACTTTAGCTTTGGTAATAAAAAGTTTGGTATNAGTGGNAGAGTTGGTGGTAGATATGGCTGGCCTAGNAAAGGNAATAGTANTTATTCTCGTGAGNTTAAAAATGAATCAGGAATATTTGAAAGAAATTTAGAGTATNATGGTTCTACNATTGGNAATTGGGTTGGNCACAATTCTTCATTAGATGCTTACTATGAAATTAATCCTCAANTAAACATATTAAGTAGTTTTTGGTATGGTGGATATAGAAAAACTAATGAAGGAGAGTATAATTATATTTCATTTTCNNATGGTTTTGAAGAATATAATACTTTTCAAGANTCGTTAAATACGGATACAGAACTTGAATGGACTACTGATATAATTAAAAAGTTTNTAAANAATGATGATAGAGAACTGAGATTNGCATTTCAANTTGGGGGTAANTTTGATAATGATGAAAGTACATCATTNCAAGGTTTTTCAACACNNGGTNAAGATAGTCTAGCTTATGAAAATATNAGTGACGGAAATGGAAAAGAATATACCTTTCAGTTTGATTATGTTCATCCANTTTTAAATAAACAGAAAATTGAGNTTGGAGGTAAAATTATAAATAGGATAACTGANGTTGATTATANTAATAGCGANAAAATCTTTTGAGGCTCAAGNAATAAATANTTCTAATAATCTTANNTCTGAAATATTTAATTATAANCAGTCAGTTTGGGCAGGTTATCTATCNNCTAGTGTGGAGCTTCCNTCAGATCTATCNTTAATTACTGGGNTTAGATATGAGGGAACTAAAACAAACGGAAATTTTGAAGTTTTAGACTCNCTAATTAATGAAAATACCTATCATACATTTTTACCAAGTTTTGTTNTATCNAAGAAGTTAAGTTTTTCAAAAACNTTNAAANTTTCTTATTCAAAAAGATTGATGAGGCCAGATTTAACTTATGTTAATCCAAATCTTNTTNANTCAGATTTTAGAAATGTTAGAGTGGGTAATCCTAATTTAAATCCTGAAATTAGTCATCNGTTAGAAATNGGATTTAGTAGTTTTAAACCTGGNTTTATGACAAGTTATTTTATTTACTANAAAAAAACTACTGATATTATAGAACAGTTTTTAACTTTNCAAAATAACGANGAAATATCAACAATTAGATNTGAAAATGTAGGTACGAATAATTCNTTTGGACTAAATNTATTTGGTTCAATAAAAATTCCAAACATAATNAATATTAGAGGTGGGGGAGATNTATATACTTATAATNTTTCNTCTTATGATAATATTTTAAATGAGAATAATAAAGATATAAGAATTGTACACAAATGGTATTTAAGGTCAACAGTTGATTTAGGAAAAAATTANTCTTTTGAATGTAGAGGTTCATANAGATCCCCAAGGCAAACAATACANGGTAAAATTCCTAGTTTTTCTATGGTTNGTTTTAGTTTTAAGAAAGAATTTAATAACAAAAGAGGATCTATTGGTCTTGGTTTAATAGAGCCATGGAGTAAGTATAAATCATTTAGAACNNATTTNTCANCAGGTAATATTAATCAATCTTCAAATAATCAAATTTTATTTAGATCAATNCANATTAATTTNAAATATAAATTTGGTAAATTAAAATTTAATCCAATTAAAGAAAAATCTACTATTAATAATAATGATTTAAAACAAAACGATAGTGGAGGAGAATATTAATAAAATGAAAAGCATTCACCAATGGTTTGATGAGTATGGNGAAAGTCATCAAAATAAAACAAATAAAATTATTCACTGGATTTGTATTCCNTTAATTTTTTGGAGNATAATTGCCTTACTTTCTCTNATACCNATNGATTTTTTAATTAAATCAAATTTTATTCATTNNGGGACTGTAATTGTCATAATNGNTTTAATCTTTTATTTAAGGNTNTCTTTTANAATATTTTTAGGTATGTNTTTTGTTTCATTTTATGTACTTTGGGATGTCTATTTTTGGCATCAGATAATTGGNAAAAGTAATTTACTTATTGTATCCTTAGCTATGTTTTTTTTAGCCTGGATTCTTCANTTCATAGGACATAAAATAGAGGGTAAAAAACCTTCTTTTATAAAAGATATTCAGTTTCTTTTAATTGGTCCTGCATGGTTATTAGGTTTTGTTTATAAAAAAATTGGTGTTAAATTTTGATATAATTAATAATTTTATGAGNTANTTTTTACTGTTATTTTACTTTCCATGCTTTTTGATTAGTCAAGTTAATTTTAGTGAACATATATCCCCAATAATTTATAATAATTGTACTGAATGTCATAGATCTGGTCAATCAGGACCAATGCCATTTACAAATTACTTAGAAGTTGCNTCTCTTGGAAATATGATCAGNTATGTTACATCAATTGATTATATGCCACCATGGCATGCAGATACTNGTTATTCTACTTTTTTAGGTGAGAGNGGTTTNACTAATGAAGAAAAGAGTTTAATAAATGAATGGGTTTTAGGTGGNATGCCNCAGGGNGANCCATCACTTGAAGCTCAAATACCAAATTTNCCCGAAGGNTCNGCAGTTGGAGTGCCTGATGCNGTTTTTACAATGGAAGAGGCATATTTAATTGAAGGAAATAACCAAGATGATTACCGGGTTTTTGTTTTTGAAACTAATTTTTCAGAGGATAAGTACTTAAAGTCTATTGAAATTATTCCAGGTAATTACTCAGCAGTTCATCATGTTTTAGTAAATATTGATATTGATGGTGCTTGTGCTGCACTAGATGCTACAACTCCAGAATACGGATACGAATGTGAAAGTGGGTTTTGTGTTGGAGAGATACCACAATTATCAGCTGGATATACACCGGGAATGGTACCTCCAGTTTGGAATAATGATATAGGTCTTTTACTTCCTGCTGGAGCTGATATAGCTATACAAATGCATTATGCTCCTAGTCCAATTGATCATTATGACCAATCATCAGTAAATTTATTTTTCAAGGATGAACCAGTTTTAAGAGAAATACAAGTAGAGACTATCGTTGACACTCAACTATTTATTCCAGCCAATGAAATATATGAACATTATATTTCATTTGAAATTGAAGAAGATATTAGTTTAATTAGTATTTTACCTCACATGCATTTAATTGGAAAATCTTGGTTAGTATATGCAGAAAATAATGGTGATACAATTCCAATAATAAGTATACCAGACTGGGATTTTAATTGGCAAAATTTTTATCAACCAGAATATATGTTAAAATTACCGCAAGGTTATACAGTTCATGCTTATGCTACATATGACAACACATCAACTAATCCTTTAAATCCAAATAATCCACCACAAAATATGTATTGGTGTGATTATACAACATGTGAAATGTTTTTCCTTCCTTTTTCATATGTAGAATATCAGGAGGGTGATGAAAATATTTATTTAGGAAACAGTGAGGATTTAGGCTGTACAAATCCTGATGCATGTAATTTTAGTTCAGAAGCAATTATTGATGATGGTTCTTGTGGAATTTTAGATGATTGTGGAGAATGTTTTATTCCTTGTTGTTTTAATACAAATACCAATACTTGTGATTACTCTGTTAGTGAACAAGATTGTGAATACTTTTGGGCAGGATATGATATAATTTCAGATCCTATCCAAAATATATTTTGGAATACAAGTTGTTCATTTGGATGTACAGATCCAGGAGCATGTAATTATGATTCTACAATTTTACCAGGGGGTTTTGATGATGGGAGTTGTATTTATGTAGATGGTGTTTGCGACACTTGTGAAAATGGCATTATTATAGATAATGATGCTGATGATGATGGTATTTGTGATTCTGATGAATTAGATGGTTGTACAGAACCTCTTGCATGTAATTACAATGAATTTGTAACAGATGATGATGGAAGCTGTGAATATGCATTGGAGTTTTATGATTGTAACGGAAATTGTCTTCAGGATTTAGATGAAGATGGAATTTGTGATGAATGTAATAATTTTGATTATGTAGTTGTTGATTGTGAATGTGAATTTATTGACCCAGCTACTTATACATATTTTTTTACCAACATTATTGAAGATGATTGCATCTTAATTGAGGACTGTTATTGTGAGTGTATAAGTGATACAGATGAAGATGATATATGTGATGAAAATGATAATTGTCCTGATGATTATAATCCAATTCAAGAAGATTCAAACAATGATGGAATAGGTGATGCTTGTGAACAAACTAGTTTGAATGAAAATATAAACAATAGAAAATTAATTAAATTTGTTGATGTTCTTGGAAGAGATGTAAATGAATTAAAAAAATATACTTTTTTATTTCATGTTTATGATAACGGTGAAATTATTCGCCATTATATCATTAAATAAAAGTTGATTTAATAGTAAATATGACAAATAAATCATTTTAGAAAAAGAACAAATACTATTATAATTTTAGTATGAAGAATGTTTCATTAGTTATTTCTTGTGGTGGTGCCAAAGGGTTAGTTGGTATTGGTGTTATTGAAGAATTAGAGCGTAGAGGTTATAATATTAATTCAGCGTCCGGAACTTCAATTGGTTCTGTTATTTTAGGAATATACGCTTCAGGAAAATTAGATGAATTTAAACAATGGATGTTGAAACTTGGAAGATTAGATGTGTTTAGATTAATGGATTTCACAATCAATAAACAAGGGATTTTAAAAGGAAAAAAAATTTTTGATGAAATGAACCATTTTTTCAAAGATTCACTGATTGAAAATTTACCAATACCATACTCAGCTGTTTCTGCTGATATTAAGTCATTTAAAGAAGTTGTTTTTGAAAAAGGTAGTTTACATCATGCAATTAGATGTTCAATTTCAGTTCCTTCTTTGTTGACCCCTGTTATTTACAAAAAAATGATTTTAGTAGATGGTGGGATTCTTAACCCCCTTCCATTGTCTAGAGTAAAACGAACAAAAGATGATATTTTAGTTGCTGTTAATTTAAATCATATGGATCCGGATTATAAAAATAATATTACTCCATCCTCTTTAGACTATCCAATTATGCAAAAGATGATAAATTACTTCAGCTACAATAAAAATGAAGATAATGGAAATGTAATGAATTATCTTAATAAAACTGTTTATATAATGATGAGTCAATTATCAAAAAACTCAATTGATATAAACAAACCTGATATATTAATAAATATCCCATACAATTCATGTGGTTTTTTTGATTATCATAAAACTAGCGAGTTAATTAAATTTGGTGTTGATAAGGCAAGAGTCGCATTAAATAACTATGAAAAAAATATTGTATAATTATATTTAAATAAAATTATACAAAATAAACTTGCTTTAAAATCAAAATAGATTAATTTTGCTCAAAAAAAATAAATGATAAAATCATTAAAATTTTTATTCATCATTTTATTTATAGTTTCTTGTAATAATAAAAAAGAAGAAAAAAAAAATGAAATAAAAGATTCATCTTTTACTAATAATCTTATCACTTGCAGCTATTATGATAAGATAGATATTGTTCCAAATTTTAACATTTCTGGCTCTATAAATTCAAAGAATAAGGTTAATTTAATAAGCGAAGTAAGTGGAAAAGTATATTCAAAAAACAAATTTAAAGTTGGAAAACAATTTAAAAAGGGAAGAACTTTAATTAAAATTGAAGCTAATGATTTGAAATTAGAAATTAAATCAATTAAAAGTGAGTTTTTATCCTTACTCATACAATGTTTACCTGACATAAAAATTGATTACATAAATTCTTTTAATTTATGGGAATCTTATGTTGAAAATTTCAACATAAATAGAAGAATGAAAGATTTACCAAGTATAGAAAGTAAACAACTAAGAAATTATTTATCTGGGAGAGGTGTTTATAGTATTTTTTATCGAATAATGTCTCTGGAAAATAAGCTAGATAAGTTTACAATTAAAGCACCTTTTGATTGTATTGTTACCCAATCATTCCTGTCAACTGGTTCTAATGTTTTACCAGGACAAAATTTGGGTCAAATAATAGATAAGGATAATTATGAAATGCTAACATCAGTAGGTATATCTGACTCTGAACTTATTAATATAGATGATCGTGCTGTTTTAAATTCATCAGATCTCAATAAAGAATTTTCAGCTAAAATAAAAAGAAAGGGGAGTCATATAAATACACTTACTCAAAGTGTAGATGTTTTCTTCGATGTGTATGATAAAAATATAAAAGATGGTATGTTTGTTGAGGGTGTTATTTATGGAAAAGAAATCAAAAATGTTTATAAAATTCCTAGAAAAAAATTAATTAACAATAATTTAATTTATCATTTAAAAGATTCTGTCATAAATGAAAAAGAAATTGATATTATCTTTTTTGATAACGACTCTGTTGTTGTTTCAGGTCTTGAGAGTAGTGATTGTTTAGTTAATAACTACAGATCATATTTTTATGATGGTATGAAAATCAATTAAAGTAATGAAGTCATTTATTTCATATTTTATTAAGTACCCAATCACAGCAAATTTATTAATGTTTTTAATTTTTGTTTTCGGGTTAGTTGGATTAAATAGTCTTCGATCTACTTTTTTTCCTGAAATGGAGAGTAGGAGAGTAATAGTTCATACTATTTCCGGAGGATTATCTCCCATTGAAATTGAAGAATCAATAACAAAAAAAATTGAAAATAAATTAGAATCTGTTCCTGGTGTAAAGAATATTTTTTCATCCTCCATGGAAAATGCTTCAGTTATTAATGTGGAAATGGACAGAAGATCTGATATGTACGTAGCATTACAAGATGTTAATAATGCAGTAGATCAAATTAATTTTAATGTTGATATTGATGATCAATATGTTAAAAAAATTGATTTTGTGATGCCTACAATTAGTTTTTCTGTTTCGTCTGACAAATCATTAGACTTTCTGAAATCTGAAGTTGATATAATTGAAGATGAACTTAAATCTGTTGAAGGAATTTCTGAAGTTGAAATTACTGGTTTACCAGAAAAAGAAATTGAAATCTCTGTCAGTGAAAAAAAATTATTAGCTTATAATCTAACCTTAGATGAAATTAGGTCTGCCGTATTACAAAATAATATTAATCTTACGGGGGGTAAAATAGAAGTTAATCAAAATCAATACTTATTAAGATCAAACAATAAACAAAATTCAGCTTCAGAAATTGGAAATATAATAATTAGAGTCAATAACAATGGTAGTCATTTATTTTTAAATGATATAGCCAAGGTTAAAGAAACTTGGTCTGAATCATCAATTGAAAGATTTCGTGAAAATAAAAGATCTATCAACATAACTATAAGTAATACAGAAACTCAAGACATCTTATTTATTGCTAATTATGTTAAAGATTATGTAAAAACATTCAATTCAAGTAAAGAAAAAACCGAAGCAAAAATTTTATTTGATGCATCAACTCCATTAAAACAAAGAATTGATCTATTAACTAAAAATGGTGCAATAGGATTTTTATTAGTTCTTTTATTTTTAACAATGTTTCTACACCCAAGAGTATCATTTTGGGTTGCTTTGAGTATACCTATCTCTTTCTTAGGTATGTTTTTCTTAGCTCCATCAGCTCCAATTACTATAAATATGATGACCATGTATGCCATGATACTAGTAATTGGTATTTTAGTTGATGATGGTATAATCATCGGTGAAAATATTATAAGAAAATTTGAAAGCGGGTTAAATAGATATGATGCTGCTGTTGAGGGAACAATGGAAGTTTTTCCAGCTGTGTTTGCTGGTGTTTCTACAACTGCAGTAGCTTTTCTTTCATTTTTCTTTTTTGAAGGAATGATGGGGGAGTTCGGTTGGCAAATGGGTTTTGTAGTCATTGTTACATTAATTTTTTCTCTTGTTGAGGGTGCTTTCATATTACCTGCTCATATAGCATATTCAAAAGCACTTGATAAAAAACAAGAAAAAAATAAGATATCTCTTTTTTTTAATAATCTAATAAATTCATTTAGAGATAAATATTATAAACCTCTCTTATCAATTTTTTTAAAAAAAATATATTTGGCTTATATTTTCTTCATAGGACTATTTGTATTTTTTGTATTTATAAGTGGTGTAAAATTTACTTTTTTCCCCTCTGTTGAGCTGGACGATTTATATGTTGGTTATAAAATTAAACCAGGTTCTTCAATAGAAAAAACAAAAGATTATGGTGATGAGCTTTTAAAACTTGTAAATGAGGTAAATAATTTTCTTGAAGACTCTTTAAATACAAATGTAATTCGTTCTAAAGAATTAAAATTAGGTCCGAAGTCTCACAATGGACAAATTCAAATATTTCTAGAAGCACCAGAAAACAGAGGAATCAAAGTATATGAAGTTGTTGAAATGCTACGAAAAAATTTGAATCAAGTAGAAGGTCTTGAAAATTTAATTATTGGAGTTGGTGATCCATTTGGCGCACCTTTATCTTTTGCTTTATTAGGAAATAATGCTAAAGAATTAGAAGCAGCAAGTATTTTATTCTCTAGTAATTTAAATGAAATTGAAGGTGTTGCTGCGTCTTCAACTGATTATGAATATGGTCCAGATGAAATAAATTTTACTTTGAACGAGAAGGCAGAAAGTTTAGGATTAACAAATTATCAAATATTATCTCAGGTCAGACAAGGGTTCTTTGGTACGCAAGTTCAAGATTTACAAAATAACAAAGATGAAATGAAGCTTTGGATTAGATATAATGAGCAAGAAAAAAATTCATTTTCTTCATTAGAAAACATGAAGATAAGAACAAAGAAAGGTATTTTTCCATTGACAGAACTTGTTAATTTTAACATTGATAATAAAATTGTAAGTATTAATAGAAAGAATGGTAGTAAAATAATTGAAATTGAAGGTGAATTAGCTAGCGAAAATGCATTTAGCTCTGATATTGTTTCAGAAGTAGAAAAAAATTTATTTCCTAAAATTAAAGAAAAATATCCTTCTGTCAGAATGGAGCTATCTGGTTCATCTGATGAAGGAACTATTACAACTAATTCAATGAAAAAAATTATGCCAGTTTTTGGATTTTTAATTTTATGTATTGTTTTAATTACTTTTAGGTCTAAAGCACAAACCTTTTTAGTTTTTTTGCTAATGCCCTTTACTCTCGTGGGAGTTTATTTTGGTCATTTATTACATGGAATGCCTGTCAGTGTGTTATCAGGTTTTGGAGTAGTAGCTTTAATAGGTGTTTTAGTTAATGATGCACTAGTATTTATTACTTCATTTAATTTAAGATTAAAAAAAGGTGACTCATTTTTGCATGCTTTAGAACTTACGTCAATTAATAGATTTAGACCAATTATTTTAACTACAATTACAACTGTTTTTGGATTATTACCATTAATTTTTGAAAAAAGTATGCAAGCTCAATTTTTAATCCCAATGGCAATTTCATTGAGCTATGGAATAATTATGGCAACTTTACTTACATTATTATTTTTACCTGTTTTATTACTGACTGTAAATAACATTAGGTTATTTATTTCAAGAAATAAAAGTAGGGAAGAAGTTGAACCAGCAGTAAAAGAATTGAATAATAGTTTATGATAAAATATTTACTTTTAATATCATTTTTTTCTTTTTCTCAAGAAATTATAACTTTAGAAAAAGCAATTCAATATGCAATTGATAACAGTAATAATATTAAAATAGCTAAAAATGATCTTATTATTAATGATAACAATACTACATTGGGTTCAGCAGGTCTTTTGCCAAATATTATGATTACATCAGGATACAATTCTTCTATTTCTAATTCGGAATTAAAATTAAATTCTTTTTTAGATTTTGGTGGTGAGTCGATGAATGAAATTAATGCTAATAATGCATCATCGACTAGTTTTTCATCTTCACTTGGAATTAATTATACATTATTTAATGGTTTTTCAGGGGTTTATACTCTCAAAAAGTTTAAATACTTAGATAATTTATCAAAACAAAATTTACAATTAGAAATTGAAAATAAAATTATAGAGGTCGTTGTTAAATATTATGAGTTTTTAAATAAAAAAAATTTATTAAATCTTTTGAAGGACACTTATGTAATTTCTTCTGACAGGTATGAAAGAGCTTTTGAAAGATCCAAATATGGACTTGGTTCTAATTTAGATTTATTAAATGCAGAAATTGATTTAAATACGGATTTAATTAATTTAAATAATGCTGAAATTGATTTTAAATCAATTCAAAATGATTTTTTGAATATTTTAGGGATATCTGATACTTCTGTTGTTTTTGATGAAAATATTACATTTAACAATGGCCTTGATTTACCTGAACTTTTAAAAAAACAAAAAGTTAATAATAGTTCACTATTGATGGCTGATTTAAATTATAATATTGCAAAGCAAGATTTAAAAATATCAAAATCAAAAAAATCTCCAAAGATAGATTTATCAACTTCAATTTCTTTTAATAAAAGTGGTAGTGAAACTAGTTTTATCAGTAATCAAACAGATAGATCTTTTTTTGGATTAATTAACATTCAATTTCCAATTTTCAATGGGAATATTGTCAAGAATAATATTAAAAATTCAAAGTTAAATTTACAATCAAAAAAACTTCAATTAGATGAAGTTCGTAATCAAATTGAGGTTTCTATTAAAAACACATTCAATGAGTATAAACTTGGATTAAAAAATTTAAAAATACAAAAAGATAATTTGGAAATATTTGAATTAAATTTCAATAAATCCAAAGAACTATTTTTACTTGGTCAGTTAAATAGTATTCAATTTAGAGAAGCGCAACTTAATTTAATTAATTTCAAAATTAATTATACAGCCAATTTATATAATACAAAAATTCAAGAGTATTTATTATATCAATTTAGTGGTATGTTAATTTTTGAATAATTGAAATAGATTTTTCTTTTTTAAATCAATTAATAATTAAATTACAGAAATTTAAAATTATTTTATAAAAAATAGTTATGGTGTCGAAAAAATGGATTTTTGGAGGTTTAGGATGGGCTTTTGGTGGACCACTTGGAGCTCTTTTTGGCTATGGTATAGGTTCAATGTATGATAATAAAAATAAAGTTTCTAAGGGTACGGATTTTGAACTTGCATTATTGTCATTAGCTGCTGTAGTAATTAAAGCAGATGGGATTATAAAAAAAGAAGAATTAAATTGTGTTAAAACCTTTTTTATTAAATCATTTGGAAAGTATAAAGCAGATATGTACTTCAAAATATTTAATGATATAAAAAATAAACCATTTCCATCTGTAAGATCTATTTGTCTACAAATTGATAAAAATGTAAATCATTCTGGTAGATTAATTATAGTTCAATTTTTATTTTCAATTGCTGCATCAGATGATGAGTTATTGGATATTGAAGTAAATTTAATTAAAAAAATATCAAATTATCTTCATATAAACGAATACGATTTCCAATCAGTTAAATCAATGTATTTATCTCAAAGTTATGATGTTGATAATGATTATAAAATTTTAGAGGTTTCAAAATCTTCCTCTAACGAAGATGTCAAAAAAGCTTACAGAAAAATGGCAAAAAAATATCATCCAGATAAACTTCAAAATGTTAGTGAGGATATAATTAAAATGGCTCAAGAGAAATTTAACAAAGTCAATCAAGCTTATGAAAGAATAATGAAATCAAGAAAGTGACTAATAGTCTTCAATTTTCTTTTTAACTTTATGTATGTTTAAAAATATTTTTCAGTTTATAATTTTTTTAACTCCTTTAATGATTTTTTGTCAAGATAAAAAGATGTCTAAAAAAGAAGCTATTCAAGAAGTTTCTAGACTCAATAACTTATTAAATCAAGCAAATATTGATAATGAGGATTTATCAAAAACTATTGAATTAAAAAACAATGAATTACAAATTAAAAACAATGAATTTGATACGCTATTTTTTAAAAATAAAAATTTAGAATTAGAATTATCTAAACTTTTAAATGACCTTCAAATTGAAAAAGATCTTGTAATAAAAAATAAAGAAAACTTAAATTTATTTGAAGACTCTGCAAAATCTCTTAGTTCAAAAATTACTGATATTAAAAATGAAATATTCAGTAAAAAAGAAGTAATTGATGAACAAGAAAAAAATATAAATAATCTTAAAGAAGAAATTAACAATTATATTTCAAAAATATCTCAGGATAGTATAAAAAGTAAGTCCCAGGAGGATGAAATTAATATTAAAATTAATAAAATTAAAGAGCTTAATTTAAACTTAGATAGTATAATTAATCTTCTAAATAAAAAAAATAAAAGAATTAATAATTTAAAAGATTCTCTTATTTTATCTGTTAAGCAAAAAAAAAAAAAAAGTCTTTCTGTTAGAAAAATGGATTTAAATGATTTTGATTTATCAATTATTAGTTTAAAAAAAATAGAAGATGATTGGTATTTTTTAAATGATAACTCGGCAAAAAATTTTGTAAAATATTACTCTCCTGAAAATAGAAATGATTATTTAGATTTTCATAATTTGGAATATCATTATTCTAAATATGATACTCAGTATCCTGATTCTTATGATCACAGAAAGTTTTATAAGTTCAAAAATATATCAGACTATGAAAATTCAATTGGAACTTTGTTTACAGGAGTTTGTTATGCTTACAGCAGAACTTATTTTTTTGATGATATGCTGGAAGATGGTTCTATTGACCAAGGAAAAATTTTTAAAAGAGCAAAAAAAGAGTCAGGTGAAGAAATTATTGTTTATAAAGTAAAAAATGGACTTCCAATTGAAATTTTAAAGTATGAATCCGAATGTGACTGGAATAAAAAATATGATAAAAATGTTTGTTTTTATTATTTAAGTGAACATGTCTATCTTGATAAAATAATTGATGAGGATATTAACCAATCTTTTGTTTTAATGAATAAAATTTTAAAATATCAAATAGTTAGTAGATACAGTAGTAAGAACAAAGAATATAGATACAAGTATTTTAAAAAGAAAGAAAGTAATTTTAAAGTTGTAATTGATAATTGGAGTGAAGAATTTGGACACACTCATAAACATAAAAGATATGAATCTGTCTTAAATGGACTAGTCAGAAACTGGAGAGAACTAAGTAGCAATAAAAATATTTTAAAAGGTTACTACTTATCCTCTGAAGAAAATTATAAAAATGGTATGAAACATGGTTATTCAAGAGAATGGAAATCTTTTTACGAAAGAGTTAATGATAAGTCATATTTTAATTCACCAAGACTTGTTTTCGAGGGCAATTACTTTGAAGATAAAAAAGTTGGCAAACATTTTAATTGGAATTACCAGGGGAGAGATGTTAAATATCGAAAATATGATAGAGACTATATAAAGGAATACGGTAAGGCTTCACAAATTGATTCAATTATATATTTATCCTCTGTTAAAAATTATCAACTTTTTAAGAATTCTAAAGATAATAATACGTATAGTTCTCTTCAGGTTGGTTTACAATACAGTATTGACAGTTATTCGTATTCAATAGATCAAAAGTATTTTAAAATTGATTTGTATGATCATAAAACACATTCTTATTACAATAATTATTTTAATTCTTCAGACGAAGAAATTGTTGTTTGGAAAGAATGGGGAAAAAAATTTAATGCTGATAAAAAAAAGATAAGTAATGAAGAGTTATGGGGATGGCATAATAACAGTCATACTTTAATTGAAGAAAAAGAGTACTGGGAAAATGGTGTTCTAAAAACTAAAACTAATTATCCAAATTCTTATGACCAATTCGAAAAAAATTGTTATAACAGAAAAAAACAAAGAATTCAATGTAATTAATCAGCTAAATATGAAATATTTATTAGTATTATTATTCCCTGTTTTATTGTTTTCCCAACAAGAGTATAAATATGATTCAAATAAATCTGATTTACCAATTTGGGTAAAAGAAATGTATAAAGACAATCCAAATCCAGCTAAAGTTGAGTTACTATACAAAGAGTACTTTAAAAAAAATAAGTTTATAAAAAATAAACACACTCAGTATTATAAGAGATGGTTAAGGTCAATAAGTAGAAAAGTTACAAATTCACAACCTTTAATTGAACAGAAAAAAATGAGTGGTTTACCTGAATGGTATTGTTTAGGCCCTTTTGATTTTGACAAACTAGCTTCTAGCAGTTCTTATGCTGCTGGTGCCGCTCACCTTTACACCGTGGAGCAATCTTTGAGCAATTCAGATGTTTTATATGCAGGAGCTGCAACATCAGGGCTGTGGAAATCTACTAATAAAGGTGTTAATTGGTTTCCATTGTTTGATAAAGAGTTGTTAATAAATGAAGTTTACTCAATTGAAATAGATCATACTAATTCAGACGTTATTTTTTTTTCAAACTCTGGAAAATTATACAAATCAACAGACGGGGGTTTAACTCATGAATTATTATTTGAATTAGATTTTATTAAAGATATTGTTATGCATCCTNTTGATAATAATATTTTATTTNTTTGTGATGAAAGTGCCCTCNATAAANTTGATGTGAATGNTAATAATTTGGAAACTATTTTAAATGGAAATTTCTTTGAAATAGANTTNCATCCAAATAACTCAGAAATAATTTATGTAGTTAAGGAGTCAAGTAATAGAACTNTATTTATGAAATCTANTAANNGTGGNCAANATTTTACAGTCTNTGCTGATTCACCTTGGCCAAATCCNTCGTCTCCAGATGAACAAAGAAGAACGGAGATAGCTGTNTCTCCAGATGCNCCTNATAACGTATATGCNCTNACTACTGGTTCTGTAAATGGNGGAAGNGGTCTTTACGGAATNTATGTAAGTCAAGATATGGGTGAAACATGGGAATTTAGATGTTGTGGGCCTCAGCCTGGTGGTGAACCTAGTGAAGAAAATCNAAACCTTATGGGTTGGTCTCATGAAGGATTAGACGATGGAGGTCAATATTATTATGATTTAGCTCTTGCTGTTGANCCAAANAATGCAAATAAAATTCATGTTGGAGGAGTTAATCATTGGATTTCTGATGATGGTGGCTATACATTTACATGTCCTTCTAAATGGAGTTGGGCAGATGATCCCGAAAATCAACAGTATGTACATGCTGATATTCATGATATTAAATATTTTGGTAATGATTTATGGATTGCATGCGATGGNGGTATATTTTATTCTGATAATCAAGGGGATAAAATTGAACAAAGAATGTTTGGAATAGCTGGTACAGATTTTTGGGGATTTGGATCNGGATTTTCTGACGGGGGTGTTATGATTGGAGGGACTTATCATAATGCTACGCTCTTAAAGGATGGAGACACNTATNTTCAAGGTGATTCTTTAAAAGGAACTTTAGANAGTGGAGGATGGGCTTCAATATGTGGAGGTGANAATTACAGGGGNTTTGTAAATTTTGGAGATAGCAAAAAAGTATATTTAGATGATTGGTGTTCTGGAGGGGGTTATGAACTTTCTAATGATAGAAATATTCCTCTTGAGGGATTTAGTCTCCANGTTNTAAGTAATGCATCTTATACTGTTGGTGAGTCAAGTAATTTNGAATTTGATCCTAGATGTTATAATATNCTTTACACTGGAAGNGGTAAAATTCTATATAAATCTTATAACAATGGCTATTCTTCATTTCCATTATATGATTTTGGTGAAAATGTAACTTCAATCGAAGTTGCTTGGTCTAACCCTGATNTAATNTATGTTGCTACATANGATAGTTATTGGGGAGATAAAAATGTATGGAGGAGTGACGATGGAGGAATNAATTTTANAAGTATAACTCCCACATTTCCAAGTATTCAAGAAGATAATTGGATTCCTTATGATATATCNATTAGTGATAGTGACCCTTATAATGTTTGGNTAGCTAGGTGTCCTAATAGTACATCCTATGAATCATATGAATCTAGTAAAGTGTATAATTCTAGCGATGGCGGAGAAAGCTGGATAAATATGACCGGATCGGGTTTGAATGGNGAAAATATAACAAATATTGAATATCACAGAGGNAGTAATAATGGTATTTATTTGGGAACACGTACAGGTGTTTATTATAAAAATAATGAGATGAATTCTTGGTTATTATATAGTAANGGTCTTCCCATGAGTACTTTTTCTACTCAGTTAGTCTTTGATTATCAGAATAATAAACTTAAAAATGGAACAAACAGAAGNGTTTGGGAAGTTGATTTATATGAAAATACACAGCCATCCGCTCAAATTTCAGCTGATAAATTATCTATNAACTGTTTAGATAANACTGTTTATTTTNTTGATCATTCTGCAATGATAAATGATAATGCAACTTGGGAATGGTCTTTTCCAGGTGGAACACCATCAACTTCAAATGAAAAAAACCCAATTGTTACTTATGATCAAGAAGGCACATATGATGTTGCGTTAACAATCACAAATTCATATGGAGCTGATACACAGTTGATACCAAATTTTATAAATTATTCNAATGATCCTTTTATTATGGAAGGATTTGATTGTAATGGAAATTGTCAAGATAATTTTTATTCAGTNTTATTGGTTGCTCAAGATTCTTATGGAGATGGGTGGAATGGTAATATATTAAATATTTTAGTTGATGGCGAACCTTTTAATCAGTATACGTTATCATCCGGTTATTCTGAAGAAATAAACCTTTGTATTCCTAATTCAACTTATTGTGTTGAATTAATACTTGAGGAAGGCGGTTGGCCTGAGGAGGTGAGTTGGGAATTATTTGATAACAATGAGGTTTTATTAAGTGGTGGCTCCCCATTTAATATTGATTTTTATGAAAATTGTCCAATTTATGGTTGTACTGATGAAGATGCAATTAATTTTGATCCCATCGCCACATCAGATGATGGAAGTTGTTGTTTAGGAGATTTTTATACTGTCCTTTTGGAGGATTCATATGGTGATGGTTGGAATGGAAATANTTTAATAATCAATGAATTTGAATTAGAATTAGANGATGGTAGTGAACAGCAAGAAATTATTTGTTTACCCAACTCTTTAGATTGCTTTAATGTTGTTTGTGATGGGGGAGATTGGCAAGAAGAAATAGATTGGACAATATTTAACTCAGATGGAACTATTGTATTAACAGGTGGTGCTCCGTATAATGATTGCTTCTTAGACGGATGTATGGATGTTGAAGCATGTAATTATAATATTAATGCAACAATTGATGATGGTTCTTGTATTTATGAGGGTAATCCAGATTGTGAGANTATTTCTCTAATTAATTACTCACTTAAATCTAAAAAGCTTATTAAAATTACAGACGTTTTAGGAAGAGAAATTAAAAGAGATGTAAATAAGACAATATTATTTTATATATATGATGATGGAGTAATAAAAAAGAAAATTAAAAATATTAAATAATTATGAAATTAGAAGGAAAAAATATTCTGTTAACCGGAGGNAGTTTAGGAATAGGAAAAGAAACAGCATTAAATTTATTTAGAAAGGGTGCTAATGTTATTGTCACTGGTAGATCTATAGATCGGTTAAAAAAATCATTTGATGGTACGGATGNNAAATTAATTGAATTTGATATCGGAGATATTGATAATATTAAATCAAATACAAAAAAATGTCTTGAATTTTTCAATAATAAAGTTGATGTATTAATAAATAATGCAGGTATTGGAGTTAGAAGANCAATAGAAGAATTAAATATAAAAGACTTTTTAGATGTATATAACGTAAATGTATTTGGTTTATCTCTNCTAACTAAAGANATAATTCCTTNNATGAAGAACCAAAAAAATGGAACAATTATTAATATTGGTTCTACTGCAAGTTTAAAAGGTTATCCTACNGGNAGTATATATTCCTCTTCAAAATTTGCNGTAAGGTGCCTAACTCAGTGTTGGCAAGCAGAACTAAGGCCTTTTAATATAAGAGTTTGTCAAGTTAATCCAAGCGAAGTAACTACAGCATTTGCAAATCCTGAAAGGGTAGAAAGAGATGAGATTCCAAATAAACTTNCTCCNAAAGAGATATCTCACGCAATTATTTCAGCTATTGAAATGGATGATAGAGGATTTATTAATGAATTGAATGTTTGGGCTACTAATCCTTTCAATTAGTTTTTAATTTTTGATTTTTTTTGCATATCCAAGATTTTCTCTGGTCAGATGTTAATATGGGTGTTACAGGATTATTTTTATCAGTAAATTTTTTACCATAGATTTTCAATGTGAAATCAGAAANGTTAAATGGATTTTTNAAATCTTTTAGTTCAGCTCCTCCTGTGGCGTAACTACCATGCATTACTTTTTGAATATTTTTNATAAGTGAATTTATTTTTCTTGATTTTANATTTTTCCATTTCTCTTCCGGGTGTATTCTTGATAAATANAGTCCTTCTGATTTTATATAATTACCGACACCNGGAAAATATTTTTGATCCATTATCAAGGAACAAATAGATTTTTCGTCTCTAATTTTTTCTCTTAAAAACTTTACATGTTTTTTATNATTATANACNGGATTTAGAATATCAAACAATNGATTAAATTTATTATTTTTTTCAGTTTGAGTTATAATCNTCATTTTGCCGAATTTTCTTACATCTTTAAAAAAAAGCTCCTTTCTATTATCAAAGACACGAAAATGGCAATGTTTTATATTTTCTTTTGACCAACCTCCTGTCATACCTAAATGAAAATTGAATATATCTTGATTATCTAAATCTAGAAAGATATTTTTTCCAATAGTATAAGTAGGTCTAAATAATCTTAAATTATCTTTTATATTATTAAATACATCATGATACTTATCATAGTAATACTCTGAAATAATTTCAAACTTTATTGATTTACTACTATTAAAAAAAGAGTTAAAGTAATCAGATGCTATTTTTACTTCTGGACCTTCAGGCATTTTTTTATTTATTTATAAAGTTAAAGCTTTTTAAAATTTATTAACTTATTAATAATTAACATTTCAATTATATGATTAAAAAGATTTATTTATTTATTTTATTTTTTTCTTTATCCTGTAATAATAATAAAGAAAATTCAGTCAACATATGTAGATGTTTAAATGAATCTGGGAACTCAGATTGGATGAAAAATAATAAAACTGAATGTGATAAGTTAATTAGTTCTGAAATTGGTGTCGCAGATTGGAAAAAAGTAAATTTTTCTTCAAATAAGAAACTTAGTGATACTTGGGACATTATGGTGAATAATTGTGTAAATAAAATTATAGATGAATCATCTAATAATGTAACTTTTGAAGAAGCTGAGTCTTTTATCATTAATAGATGTCAAAATATTGGACAAAAATTAATTGATTCAAAAGTTATTAATTTAAATAAAAAAAAATCTAAAGTATATTATTTTGTTTCTCAAAGTATAGAACATGAAGGATATTATTGTTTAATGAGTGTTTCGAGTAATAAATTAGAGCTACTAGGAAATGTCAAGTGCGGAAAAAGTGAAATTTTGACAAATTTTAATAATAAGTAANTAGATCATTTATTAAATATTACCTCTTTCTTCCTTAAATCTTTAGTGAATGTGATGTTATAGTCGTTTTTTTCAAATTCTATTCTTGCTAAATTAATTTGATTTTCTTGGTTTTCTAAAAAAACATTATTTTCAATAATTAATGATTCAATATCACTATCAAGGGTTAAATTTTCTATTTCAAAGTATAAATACAAATCATGTAAATTGTCATCAATTTCCTTTCCTACCCATTCATAATCAGTTTGATTATTATTAATGAATAATAAGAAATTTTTGTTAAAATAATTTTCAATTAACTTATCTGCAATTTTACTTTCTCTTTGTGAGCCTATTCTTAATTTTTTAAACTCTTCTGTTTCTAATGATCTTTCTAAATCTTCAACAGAAACCTTTACAGTAATTTCAAAACTGTTTGATTTTTTATTGTAATAAATTGTAGTATGAGTTATATGATAATCATGAATTAAAAATGAAAATATAAAAAGTATAAATGTTTTAACCATGGTTTATGTAACTCTAATCTAAACTTTCTCTTTCCTTAGCTCTTTTATCTCTTTGCATAGGATTTTCTTGATAAGGTCGATTGTATTTGAAAAGCTGAAATCTTGTTGGTTCGTTTCTTGGTGGCCAATAATTATTATTTTTATCTACATCTGCAGTCTCTAAAAATGGATCGAGTATAATATCATTTATTTCTTTATCAAGAATAAAAACTTTAGTTATAGTTTCAGAATTTCTTTTCCATATTTCTGCAGGGATTCTTATTGTTTCAGATGTACCATCTGTATAATTAAATTTTAGAATAATAGGCATCACCAAACCTCCAATGTTAGAGAATTGAATTTCATAGTAATTTTTATTAGAGTTTAAAATTTCTTTTTCTTCATCATCAAGACTATTGATATAATAGTTATACTCATCTCTGTCTAAAATATTTGTTTTAAATGGATCATATGTAGTATAAAAATCAACTGACTTTTGATCAATTTCTGTTATTGTTTTTGAAATAGAAGATTTGTTTCTAGAGTTTCCTATATAAGTATCATTTTTTTCTTTCTTTTCTTTAGCTAATGGATTTTCTACATCAGGATTACCAGTGTTTATTTTAAACCAATTCAAATTATCTATTGATATGTCTACATGATCATTAGTGTAAAACCATCCTCTCCAAAACCAATCTAAATCTACAGCGCTAGCATCTTCCATTGATCTAAAAAAGTCAGCTGGTGTAGGGTGTTTAAATGCCCATCTTTGACTGTAGGTCTTAAATGCATAATCGAACAATTCTCTTCCCATGATAGTTTCTCTCAAAATATTAAGGGCAGTCGCTGGTTTACCATAAGCATTGTTTCCAAACTGTAATATTGATTCTGAATTTGTCATTATTGGCACGATACCATTTTTGTCTCCTTTCATGTACTCAATCATATTTGATGGCGGACCTCTTCTTGAGGGATAATTTCTTTCAAACTCTTGTTCTGTTAAGTATTGTACAAATGTATTTAATCCCTCATCCATCCATGTCCACTGACGTTCATCAGAGTTTATTATCATAGGGAAAAAATTATGTCCTATTTCATGAATTATAACACCAATCATTCTATATTTTGTATTTTTTGTATAGGTTCCATCTTCTTCAGGTCTTCCAAAATTAAAACAGATCATAGGGTATTCCATTCCTATTCTTTTAGCATGTACAGAAGTTGCTTGTGGGTATATGTAATCAATTGTGTATTTTGAATAAACTTTTAAAGAATGAGCTACTACTCTGGTAGAATATTGTTCCCACAGAGGATTTCCTTCTTTTGGATAATAACTATATGCCATAACTCTTTTTCCTGAAATGTCAACAGCCATAGCGTCCCAAATAAACTTTCTTGAGCTTGCCCAACCAAAATCTCTTACGTTTTCTGCTTCAAAAATCCATGTTTTTTTATTTTTGCTTTTTTCTTTTTCATTTTCTTCAGCTTCTTCTTGGGAAACAATTATAACTGGTTCGTTATAATTATTTTTTGCATTTTCCCATCTTTTGATTTGTTTTTTGGTTAGTACTGATGTTGCATTTTTCAATTCACCAGTCGCTGCAACTATATGATCAGATGGAACAGTAATACTAACTTTATAATCACCGAACGGAAGAGCAAATTCTCCTCTTCCAAGAAATTGTTTGTTTTGCCAACCTTCTACCTCATTGTATACTGCCATNCGAGGAAAAAATTGAGCAATCGTGTATATTGAATTTCCTTCTTCCTCAAAGTATTCATATCCACTTCTTCCTCCAATTTTCATTCTATCATTTATATTGTAACTATATTTAATTTTAAATGCAAATGATTGTCCTTTTTTCAATGGTTTTGAAAGGTCAATTCTCATCATAGTTTCATTAATTTTATAAGAAAGCTTTTTACCTTTTAGATCTGTTACTTTTTCAATTTTAAATCCTCCATCAAAGTTCATTTTATCATGCATTCTTTTTAATGAGTTAAAACTCATTTCTTCATTCATATTATTTGTAGATGTTAACTGACCATGTGAATTTTTAGCTCTCACATTTTGATCAAGTTGAATCCATAGGTAATTTAATAAATCAGGTGAATTATTAGTATAAGTTATAATTTCATCTCCTTTTATAACATTATTAATTTCATCAAGTTCAACACTAATTTCATAATCAGCTTTTTGTTGATAATATTCGTGACCAGGAGCACCACTTGCTGTTCTATATACATTTGGTGTAGGGAGTTCTTCATGTAACTGCTTGAACTTGCTATTATTTAAGTTTTCTTGAGAAAAAACAAAAGAAAATAATAGTAAAAATTTTATAGTTAGATTTAATTTATAATTGATTGGATACATATTTATAATTTTTTTTCAAATTTAATATTTTAAATATTTCAAACCTTCTCTTACACTAAGTTTATTTAGTTCTGTTTCCTTAATGAAGTTTATTACCCAATTTTTATTTGTTTTCCCATATTCTCTTAATATCCATCCAATTGCCTTATATATAAAAAATTCATTTGAATTACTTAATGAATTTATAATTTTTTCAAGTAAAAATTTATTGAGTTTGTTTTTATATTTTAGTTGAAATAATAAACAAGATCTTTGTAGCCAAATATTATTTGAATTGAGCCATTTTTGAATTGTTTTCTCTATTTCCTCAGGAAATATTTCAAAATATTTACCTAAAATTTTTGGTGACACAAAGTCAATTGTGTCCCACCAAGATTTATTAATTATCATGTATTCAAATAGATTTTTGTCTTTACATTTGAANTTATAATGATTAAAATAAACCAATTCTTGAGAAAAGTATTGAAAGTCTCTTTGTTCTTTATTCCATAATACCATAATAAATTCATTAAATTTCTTTTCTTCAAATTCTAAAATATTTTTAGTAAATGGATATTGAATTTTTCTTCTTTGATTAGCTGGTAAGCCAAAGAATTTAAAGTTATTTCTCATATATTTTTCTTGCTTTTTAGCAATTAATGGATTTGAGTATCTTATAAATTCTTTTTCAATTGATTTAACTAAAAGATCAATATTCATCAGTTATACTGTGATATTTTTTTCTCTAATTCCTTTAAACTCAAGAAATTCTTTGTAATTCATTAGTTTATCGTGCATATTACCAGGTGTAATTTCTATTATTCTATTTGCTACTGTTTCATTTAATTCATGATCATGAGATGAAAATATTATTGTTCCTTTAAAATTTTTCATAGAATTGTTTAAAGCTTGGATTGATTCTAAATCTAAATGGTTAGTTGGGTCATCAAAGATTAGTAAATTACCTTCATTAAGCATCATTTTGGAAAACATACATCTTACTTTTTCTCCTCCAGATAAAACACTTGTTGATTTTAAAACTTCTTCTCCGCTAAATAACATTTTTCCAAGAAAACCTCTTACATATTGATCATCTTTTTCCTCTGAGTATTCTCTCAACCAATCAATAAGATTATTGGAAGATTTAAAATATTGTTCATGTTCATTTGGAAAGTAGGAGTGTTTAATTGTTTGACCATATGAAAAATCACCTGTTAATGGTTTTATCTCACCGTTCAGTATTTTGTATAGATAACTTAATGCTTGCTTGTTATCTGCTAAGAAACATATTTTATCACCTTTGTTAACTACGAAGTTTAGCTTTTCAAATAAAATATCTCCATTTTCGTCTTTAACTGATAAATTATTTACCTGCAGAATTTGATCTCCAGCTTCTCTAAATTGATTAAAAATAATAGCAGGATATTTTCTAATAGAAGGTTTCATTTCATCAATATTAATTTTTTCAAGAAGTTTTTTTCTACTTGTAGCTTGCCTACTTTTAGATGCATTAGCAGAGAATCTTGCTATAAAACTTTGTAGTTCTTTNCTTTTTTCTTCAGCTTTTTTGTTAGCAGNTGCTCTTTGATTTAACATTAATTGACTTGATTCATACCANAATGTATAGTTTCCNGTAAANAATTGAATTTTTTGAAAATCAATATCTACAATATTNGTACATACTGTATCTAAAAAGTGCCTATTNTGTGAAACAACAATNACTGTGTTTTTAAATTTTAGTAAAAATTCTTCAAGCCAAAANATAGTTTTTAAATCTANATTATTTGTAGGNTCATCNANAATTAAACAATCAGGATTACCAAATAAAGCTTGAGCTAGTAGAACTTTAACTNTNGTNATTGGNTCAACATCTTTCATTAATAAANTATGNTCTTNTGTTGNNACACCCATNCCACATAACATGTCTGCAGCATTTGATTCAGCNCTCCAACCATCCATTTCTTGAAATATTTCTTCAAGTTTTCCTACCTCNATACCATCTTGATCACTAAANTCAGGTTTTGCATATATTGCNTCTTTTTTTTGCATNATGTCCCATAATTTATGATGNCCCATCATAACAGTTTGTAAAATTGGAGTATCATTATATTCNTTNTGATCTTGTTTTAAAATAGATAATCTTTTTTCAGGATCTATTGAAACATTACCAGAATTTGGTTCAATTTCAGANTTTAATATTTTTAGGAANGTTGATTTTCCTGCTCCGTTAGCACCAATTACNCCATAACATCTTTCACCATGAAATTTAATATTAACATTNTCNAATAANANTCTTTTTCCAAATTGAAGTGATAAATTATTAACTGTAATCATTTTTAAAAATTTTGANCAAATTTAATTAAATAGTTCATTATTATATNTTNGNANAATCATTTTAATATACAATTGAATTANTNAAAATTAANANTANGTCTCATGAAGATTATAAATTNATNATTCTTTCAATAAACCAATAAAAACCTATTAANCCAATAATAACNGATGCAGGAATACTTATTATNTTACTTTTCCANTTTTTNATAANTATNANTCTAATTAACAAATAAGCAATAAGTAAAACAGACAATTGACCTAATTCAACNCCAATATTAAAACCAAACAATAAAGAAATGAAATTTTCTTTNGGNAGACCATAATGANTTAANACTGNAGCAAAACCTANGCCATGNAGNAATCCAAAGNTNAANACGACTAANGATCNCCANTTAGTNGGTTTNTTAAAAATNCAATTTTCAATAGCTATCCAAACAATNGANAGGGCAATTAATGGTTCAACAATATTNCTGTCAATATTTAAAACATTTTGAGCAGCAAGTATTAATGTAATACTATGAGCNAAAGTAAATNCTGTTACNTGTANTAANAAGGANTTAAAATAGATGCTNGAAAAAAATAGACCTAGAACGAATANNATATGATCTAAACCNTTTGGAATNATGTGTTCAAAGCCAGCTTTTATAAATATTGNAAATTTTCTCNCCCANTCCATAGCNGANANTCTTCTAATTCTGAGTCTTTTNAGNGCTGCATNATANTCAATTGCAATTTCTTCATTCTCAAATGACATTTGNCCTTGTTCAATTTCAGCAATNATAAAATCTTCAGGNTTGTGAGTATATCCTTGAAAACTGAAAAATATTAAANCAAGTAGGGNAGAAGTAAATATTTTCATTAAAATTAAATAACTATTTANTAGTTANTCACTTTTTGAATATAAACCTCTTACTTTTAATAGTGGTTCTATTANAGGTTTTTTACCTCTAAATTTTACATATAAGTCCATAGCTTCTTCAGTTGAACCTTTTTCATATACATTTTCTCTGAGNTTTTTTGCAAGTGTGCTGTCAAACACATTTCCTGATTCTTTAAAAGCCTCAAAGCCATCAGAGTCGAGTACTGCAGAATGAACATAACTATAGTATCCAGATGAGTAACCACCTGAAAAAATGTGAGCGAAATAAGTGCTTCTATATCTCGGAGCTATTTCATCAATTAATCCATATTTTGCCATTGATTTAGTTTCAAAAACATTTACTTTTTTTAAATCCTCATCAGAGGACAAAGTATGCCAATCCATATCTAAAAGAGATGCGGCTAAATATTCTGTATTGATAAAACCTTGGTTAAACTTGGATGCTTTCAAAATTTTCTCAATTAAATTATCCGGAATAGTTTCTCCAGTTTGGTAATGAATAGCAAATGATTTCATTACTTCAGGTTCACTAGCCCAATGTTCAAGTATTTGTGCAGGGAATTCTGTAAAATCTCTAGGTCCTGATGTTCCTGACATGCTGCCGTAAGTTACGTTTGTTAAAATACCATGCATTGCATGTCCAAATTCATGAAATAGTGTTATAAGATTTTCAAAACTTAACAAAGATGGATT
>PBCX01000005.1 GCA_002718035.1 Flavobacteriales bacterium | reverse complement strand
TGATAATATAACTCCTTCTTCAAATCCTATATTTGCATTTGTTCCATCAAAATAACCTATACCTTGAGCAAAGCCTTGTGACAAAAAATTAGATGTTGTTAAATCCGCTCCTAAAAGAACATCATTTACTAAATACTCTTCTGTATCATAAGGTGGCGCGTTTGTTGTAGTTATTTGGGAAAATACATGATTTAACCCAACAAAAACAAAGAATAATATTATAATTACTTTATAAGAAAATCGCATACACATTAAACTAATCAAATATCTTGCCAACAATAATGTTTATGTTGCAATATTTAATAAATTTATGCATTATTATCTTATTATTATAATTATAAGTATAATTGATTAATTACCTAACTTTAAAATTAATGGAAATAATAAAAAAATATGTAGAGGGAAATAAAAATAGATTTATTATGGAACTTTTTGAACTTTTAAGAATCCCTTCAATTAGTGCAGATAAAAAATATAAAAATGATGTTTTAAAAACAGCTAATTTAGTTAAAGCACATTTAGATAAAATTGGCATACAAAATACTGAACTATGTGAAACACAAGGATAT
Organism: Flavobacteriales bacterium; assembly: GCA_002718035.1. GTDB lineage: Bacteria > Bacteroidota > Bacteroidia > Flavobacteriales > TMED113. The sequence continues at coordinate 207,022 of PBCX01000005.1, read as the reverse complement.
CCAATTGTTTACGGAGAAAAAATTATTGATAAATCATTACCTACTGTTTTAATTTATGGACATTATGATGTTCAACCACCCGATCCTCTTGAACTATGGTCATCCAATCCCTTTGAACCTGAAATTAGAAATGAGAAAATTTACGCAAGAGGAGCATGTGACGATAAGGGTCAGTTTTTTATGCATTTAAAGGCCGTGGAACTTATGTTAAAAAATAACATACTTAGCTGTAACGTAAAATTTATGATTGAAGGCGAAGAAGAAGTTGGATCAGAAAATCTAGAACCATTTGTTAAAAATAACAAAGAAAAATTAAAAGCTGATGTAATTTTAATCTCAGATACTGGGATTATTTCCAACGAAACACCTTCTATTACCACTGGACTGAGAGGCTTAAGTTATTTAGAAGTGGAGGTAACTGGTCCAAACCGTGATTTACATTCTGGTTTATATGGCGGATCTGTAGCAAATCCAATTAATATACTAACTAAAATGATTGCATCACTTCACGATGAGAAAAATAGAATAACTATTCCTAATTTTTACGAAGATGTTGAAATAATCTCGAAAGATGAAAGAAAAGAAATGGCAAAAGCGCCCTTTAACATTGAAAATTATAAAAAAGAATTAAATATTGATGATGTTCACGGGGAGGAAGGATATTCAACTATGGAAAGAAATTCAATCAGACCAACTTTAGATGTTAATGGAATTTGGGGTGGATATATCGGCGAAGGAGCAAAAACTGTAATTGCTTCAAAAGCATTTGCTAAAATCTCAATGAGATTAGTTCCAAATCAAAAATCTGAAAAGATAACAAAGTTATTTTCCGATCATTTTAATAAAATAGCTCCAAAATGTGTAAAAGTAAAAGTAACACCTCATCATGGAGGAGAAGCTTATGTCTCACCAACTGACAGTATAGGTTATAATGCTGCAAAACTTGCAATGAAGGATACTTTTGGTAAAACTCCTATTCCTGTAAGAACTGGAGGTAGTATTCCTATTGTAGCTTTATTTGAAAAAGAGCTCGGACTAAAATCTATTTTAATGGGTTTTGGTTTAGATTCCGATGCAATTCATTCTCCGGACGAGCATTACGGAGTATTTAATTTTTTGAAAGGAATTGAAACAATCCCACTATTTTTTAAATATTTTAAGGAATTAAAAAATTAAACTATATCAAATTTTTCTTTTGTTGTGTGGCAACAAAATCCTTTAAATACATTGGTTCAAAATTTGAAATATCTGCAAAATTTTTTTTCTTAATTTCTTTATGAACTTCTTCAATCATATATTTTGAAGAAGGAAAAATATTTTTTATTTCTACTGCATTTTCGTGACATAAAACATTTTGCATTTTACTAAGACCTGTTCCAACAAAATAAACTTTATTCCTTGATAAGTAATTTTTTAAAGAATTTTTAGTAATTATATGTGAGTGTGGTTCAACTAAATTATTCATTTCAAAGTCATATAGAGACATGTAAACCTCACCTCTCCTAGAGTCAATTAAAGAGCAAATTAACCCATCTTTTTTTTTAAAAGTATTAGCTAAGATCCTTAATGTAGACAAAAGAACAACTGGCTTATTAAAACAAAAAGCAAATCCCTTCACAGCAGCTGCCCCAATTCTCAAACCAGTGTAAGAACCTGGCCCCGCACTAAATCCGTAAGCATCAATTTGAGCAAAAGAAATGTTTAATTTTTTGACTATTTTTTCACAAAAAACATGTAATTTTTCTGCGTGAGTAAAAGATTCACTCAATTCTTCAATTGTATGTAATAAAACAGAATCTCTTGACACACTAACTGAGCAATTTTTTGTGCTTGTATCAATACTTAAGACTAAACTCATAAGAATTTATAAAACTTTATTCCTATTTATATATATGTAAACAAGCGCGATGGATAATAATAAATAAGGAACACCCATTAAATATAATATTCCTGAGTTTAAACCTTCAAAAAGTGACTCTTTTCCTTGTGGGTCTGACTCAGCAATTGCTTTACACATTGCGCACTGAGAATATAGCTCAAATGAAATTAGGAAAAAAAATACTAAAAGTTTTCTGATCATTATTTATAAGGTTTATTTTGATTAAAAAAGAGTTGTGAAATATCTTCTGACAAAAGCTTTATATCAGCGATTGATGTAGCATCCCATACGGGTTTTATATTTTTTTGCTTATCAATACCTGTTCTTATAAAACCTTGTTTATCAACTAAAACTAAAAATGGAGAATGAAAAAATCCACCTTCTTCCTCAGCGCCTATTCCAGCAGATAGAGTTAGTTCATTTGCAAAGGACCAAACCTTATCGCTTTCACCTGTTAAAAATAACCAATTTGGTGAATTTATTTTAAATTTTTTTGCGTAATCTAACATTCTTTCAATAGGATCTTCAGCAATACTAATTGAAATGATTTTCAAATCATCAATGTTTTTAAACTTTTTGTGAATTTCATTTCGAATATTTGTAGTACTAGCGGGACAAATAGTTGGACATGCCGTAAAAAAAAATTGAATTAAATAATTATTTCCTAGCAATTCACTATTTGAAATACTATCAGATAAATTAAGAAATTTGAAACTAGGAACTTTAACGGTGTCAATAGTTTTAACAAGTATCTCATTTTTAACTGAAGCAATTTCTTGTGTTTTATAACCTAAATCCTTAAAAAAATGAGATGCTCTTTTACTCCATTGTTGGATAAGTAAAATTGGTATTAATAAAATTACTATAAGAAAAAAATATTTTTTAAAATTTTTAACCATGTAACATAAATTCTTGGAAAGCAGATTCGGTTAGAAGTATAAATAACAAATATGGAATTAATATCCAAATTGGTAATAAAATTGAAAGTTTTAAGTTTTTTCTTTCAGAGCCCAAGTGCATAAAGGCGTATACAATGTAATATGCTTTTACAATTGTTAGTACTATAAAAGTCATGTTTAATAAAGTAACTCCTACTATATAATTTTCAACCATAAAAGGAGGTTTAATAATCCCTAAAACAACTTCAATTGCTGTTACAATTAGTAGGATCCAAAAAACAATCCATATTTCTCTAGTAGAACTTTCTTTTGACATATTAAACTAAATAAAAAAATGTAAACACAAATACCCAAACTAAATCGACAAAATGCCAATATAACCCAACCTTCTCAACCATTTCATAATGCCCCCTTCTTTGATATACATTATTCAAAACATTAACAAAAATAATAATATTTATTATTACACCAGTAAAAACATGAAATCCATGAAAGCCAGTAATAAAATAGAAAAAATTTGAAAATGTAGTATGCCCATATTCATTGTATCTAAAAGCATTAGGACCTGTCAAAGGCGCTCCTCTAATTACCTTGCCATCATTGAGTAAATCTTCTGGGACAGTATCACCATTTAAATATTTATAATTATATGGCTCTTTTTCCATTTTTTCCTTATGAAACTTAAATAAATATTCTTTTGAATATGGATCAATTTTGGAGTAATTATAAGCTTTTTTTTGATAATCGTATGACTCAGGACTCACATAATGAGCTACTCTTGGTTGACCATGTTGACCAGATAAAACTAGAACTGCTCCATGCTTAGTTCCTTTAATAAAATGATACCATTCCCATGCTTGAGATCCTAAAAAAGTAACACCACCTACAATAGTTAAAAATAACCAAATGACAACTCCTTTCTTGTTCATATATTTTCCTGCGTGAACAGCTAACACCATTGTTACAGAGCTTACAATCAAAATAAATGTCATTAAGGCAACATAAAAAAGCGGATAATGGCCTTGAATGAATGGAAAATGAGTAAAAACATGATCAGCAATAGGCCATTCTTCAAAGTGAACAAATCTATGATAACCATATGCGCCTAAAAAGGCAGAAAATGTTAAAGCATCTGTAATTAAAAAAAACCACATCATTAACTTTCCATAACTGGCCTTCATTGGCTTACCTCCTCCAGCCCATGTGTCATTAGTTTGTAATTCTTTTTTTTTCATTAAAGGGAGATTAAGTATGACAAATATATAACATATTTAAGTTTTGAAAAAGAATATTATAAAAGTCTTTTTTTAATTATATAAATGAAGAAATCCATACAAATAAACCCATAAAAAACCTAAGAAATGCCAAAACCAAAATTTTAATTTTAAGGTAATTGTTGACTCTCTAGAAAAAAATTTTGACAGAAAAGTCATTTTTAACATAGATTGAATTAAAAAAAATAATCCAAATAAAACATGAGCTAAGTGAACACCTGAAAATATATAAACGTATGAGGAGGCATTACCTGAGCCCACAAAAAAATATTCGTTATTAATAAGACTTGTCCAACCAAAGTACTGAGAAATCAAAAATAATAACCCTAAAATTACTGCTATTAAAAGGAAATTTTTTGAGCTGGCTTCATCTTTATTTATATATTTCCTATTTGAGAAAATTAAAAAAACACTACTTAGCGCAATTAAAATTGTACTGTATAAAAAAGCATCTGGCAACTGAACAGACTTCCAATTTGAACCTAAATATCCTTTTGAGACTATATAAGCACTAGTTAGACCAGCAAAAAGCATTACAATACTAAATAGACCAAACATTAACATACTTTTATAGGCTTGTTCTTTTTTTAATTTATCCATATTTAAATTTTATTTATTTGTTTATATAACGTAAAAATATTTATCAATAATATATATAGCTTGAATTGTTGGTAAATATATTACACTGAAAATCATAATTTTTTTTGCTTCCAAATCTGATTGAATTTTTAAAAACCTTAATGTTTTAATAAAAAACCAACCACTCATCAAAAATACAACAGAAAATCCAATAAAAGACAACCTTAATAAGCTTTCAGGATAAATATAAGGAAGAAAAAAAGGAGATAATGATAGCGGGATCAAACAAAATGTATAAAATACTATTTGAAAAGCAGATTTGTTATCTTTTTTTTTGCTAGGCAATAAATTAATATTTGCTTTTTTATAATCATCAAACCTAATCCAGGCAATAGACCAAAAGTGGGGAAACTGCCATATGAATTGAATTGCAAAAAAAACTCCAGGCTCAAGCCCAAATTTTCCTTGTAAAGCAACCCAACCTAACATAAATGGCATAGCTCCAGGAATAGCACCAATAAATCCAGCTAATGGGCTACTAACTTTCATTGGTGTATAACCTAAGACATAAATTAATAATGACAAGAGGCTAAGAAAACCTGAATGTAAATTAATTGAAAACAATAAAAATAAACCACCAATTCCTAAAAAAAAAGAGAATAAGACAGCTGAAACTAGTGTAATTTTCTTTTTAGGAAGGGGTCTTATTTTTGTTCTATCCATTAAACTATCACCATCTACTTCAAATATTTGATTTAAACCATTTGAAGCGCCTACTATACAAAAACCCCCTATTATTAATTTAGTTAAAACTAATGGGTCGTGAGGATTTTTATCACTTATCGCTAATAAATAACCAGCAATAGCAGAAAAAACTACACTAAATGACAACCTAAGTTTTAAAAATTCTATGTAACTACTTATAATCATTAAAAAATTTTCTTTACAAACATAATTCAGATTGAAAAATAAAACAATAATTATTGTGCTATATTTAATGAATTAGAATTAAATTATGTCAAAAAATATTATTGTAACTGGGGGCGCTGGATATATTGGCTCACATACTGTTATTGATTTAGTTGAATCTGGATACAACCCAATTATCATTGATAACTTTTCAAATTCAAATTTTAGTGTTATAAATAAACTTGAAAAAATATGTGCCAAAAAAATCAAGTCACTAAACATAGACTGTACTAACAAAAATGAATTAGTGAAAAAAATAGATTGGCAGAATATCTTAGGCATTATTCATTTTGCCGCACTAAAATCTGTTTCTGAATCCTTTGAAAATAAAAAAAAATACTTTTTTAACAATGTAGAGTCTACAAGGGTTTTAATCGATATAGCTGAGGAAAATAAAATAGAAAACTTTGTTTTTTCTTCCTCATGTACTGTTTATGGCAGTCCTGATTTACTTCCTGTAAATGAAAATTCAGAATTAAAAAAAGCATTGTCACCCTATGGAGAAACAAAAAAAAAATGCGAGGATTTAATTAAAAATAGTAAAATTAAAAAATTTCACATTTTAAGATATTTTAATCCAATAGGAGCTCATAAATCTTCCCTCATTGGAGAAAATCCTAAGAATAAACCAAATAATTTAGTACCTCTAATTTGTCAATGCGGAATTGGAAAAAGAAAACTATTAACAATCTATGGCAATAACTATTCAACTAAAGATGGAACATGTGTTAGAGACTATATCCATGTAAGCGATGTTGCACAAGCTCATGTATGTGCATTAAAAAATATGATTGATAAAAAAAATTGTAAAGAAGTTTTAAATATTGGTTTATCAAAAGGAATTAGTGTCTTAGAGTTAATCAATTTATTTGAACAAAGCAATAATATTAAAATAAATTATGTTTTTGGTGAAAGAAGAAAGGGTGACATTCAAGAAATCTATGCAGATTGTAAATTAGCAAAAAAGAAGATTAATTGGAGACCTAAGAACTCAATTTCTCAAGCACTAGTTGATGCGTGGAAGTGGGAAAAAAAAAACAAACTTAGTTAATTCAAATAATTTTTTAAATCTTCTTTTGGGCGAACGTCAAGATTTGTTTCCCATGCCCCTTTTATTGTGCTTAAATTGATACCTAATTTTTTTGAAAATTCTAAAATTGCCTTAACATCCTTTGGTAGACAATTTCCTCCAAAACCTAACTTACCATCTGGCCCTGGTACCTGAGTATGCGAATGACCAATCCTACCATCACTAACAAATCCTTGAATTGAAGTTTCCCAATCAGCACCTATTTTTTGACTTAAAATTTTCATTTCGTTTAAAAAAGAAACTTTTGTTGCAAAAAAACAATTGTTCATATATTTAATAAGTTCAGCTGTTTCAAAATTTGTTTGTATAATTGGTGCAGTATTTCCAAATCTCCACTTATATAACTGAGCAACCATTCTAGTAAACTTAGGATCACCACCTATAACAAATCTTGATTGATTTATGAAATCAAATTTTGCAGATCTTTCAGTCAAAAACTCCGGATTAAAAACAATATTTAGATTTTTAAATATTTCATCTAATTTTTTTGTTGTTCCGGGAATTATTGTTGAACGAATTAATATAACATTATCGTTTCTCCTATTTACATGCTCTATCGATTTTAGAGCTGACATTAGAAAAGAGAGATCAATTCCTGAATGATTTGATGGTGTAGGAACGGATACAAAGATAAAATCAGAATTATTAACGGTCTCATCTAAACTATCTTTCTTCCTTGACTCATCAATATCATAAGACTTAATGATTGCATTACATCCACATTGAGCTGAAAAACCAAATTCAACAGCAGAACCTACAAAACCTCTTCCAATTATTCCTATTTTTTTCATGTGACTTGTCGAAAAATTTATTAATTCAACATAAAATTAATTGGTATTGTATAATTAACGCCAACCGGTTTTCCTCTTTGATTTGCGGGAGTCATATTAGGAATACTTTTTACTAATCTCATAGCCTCTTCTTTTAAGTATCTATCTTCACCCCTAAGAACCTTTACATCTGTAATAACACCTGTTTTATCAATTACAAATTTTACATATATTTTTTCTTGAATTCCCATTTCTTTTGCAATTTTTGGATATTCAAAGTTCTTTTTTATGTGCTTCATTATTCCTCTATTTAAACACTGCTTATCTTCTTCTTTTCTTTCTGATAAAGATGACTTTTTACTTGGCTTACAACCTGGAAAAATAGGAGACCCCTCTACAACTGCAAAATCAATTACTTCGTCAACTTCTTCTTCCTCTTCAAATTCAATTTCTTCTTCATCTTCTGTATCAACTTCATCAAATTCTACCTCTTCCTCAATTTCCACATCTAACTCAACCACTTGAATTTGAGGAGGAGGAGGAGGTGGTGGTGGTGGTGGTGGTGGTGGCTCTTCCTTAAAATCAAGAGGCATATCCTCCATATCTTCATCCATTAAAAAACTTTCTAATTCGTTTGAACTAGAATTATTACTTGGGTTATAAGCAAATGCAAATACAACTAAACTTAAAGAAATAAAAAGTCCAAAATAAAAAAGCAAATATCTTTTCTTTTCTAAATCATATCTGGGATTTTTCTTTGGCTTCATGTATAAATAATTATTTATTCGACAAATTTACGTAAAAAAAACATATTTAAATAAAAAGATTAAGATTGCAAAATTATATACCTATTAAATCTTTATATTGCTCGGATGAAAGTAAGTTCTCAACTAGTGATTTATCATAATCGATAATTTTAATTATCCATCCTTTATTATAAGGGTCAGAGTTAATTAATTGCGGATTGTTTTCTAATTCTTCATTAAAAGATCCTACCAATCCAGTAATTGGCATAAATAAATCGGATACTGTTTTAACTGCCTCAACAGTACCAAAAACTTCCTCTATTTCTGTTTTTTCACCTAACTTTTCAATGTCAACATATACTATATCACCTAATTCTTTTTGAGCATAATCAGTGATACCACAAATTAATTCATTTTCAGATTTAATTAAAATCCATTCATGATCTTTTGTATATTTTAAATTATTTGGAATGTTCATATTTTTTTTTTAAAATTCTTAAACTATAAATTTTTTCAATTATTTGTACAATTTTGCTACCTTCTTTTCCGCTTGTAGCAACACTGTCACCTTTTAAAATTACATTAATTAAATTTTCTATTACCATTCTATGATTAGCGGCAGACCCTTTATAACTACCATAATCATTACAACTTGAACTTACACTAAAAATTGGAGGGGTATAGTTATCGATATTACAATATTCTAATTTGTCCATATACTGCCCTCCAATTTTAACAGTTCCCTTTTCTGCTAAAACAATAATACTACTTTCAAAATTTTTTTCCCAAATACAAGTCGAATAATTAAGTGTGCCTTTTATGTTATTGTCAAAATTAAAACTTAGAAAACCAGAATCCTCAAATTCTAAATATTTATTTTTTCTAAAATTAAAAAAATCTGCTTTTATATTTGAAAAATCACCAAATAACCAAAATAAAATATCTATAAAATGAGAAAACTGTGTATACAGAGGGCCTCCATCTAGTTCCAATTTTCCATGCCAATCACTATTTTTGTAATAATTCATATTTCTATTCCAAAAACAATTAGCGTGAATTGAAAAAACTTTTCCCATTTTATTTTTATTAATTAAGTTTTTAAGCCACGTAATTGTAGGTGAAAATCTGTTTTGCATAACGCAGAACACTATTTTATTCATTTTATTTGCTGTTTCAATTAAAATTCTTGCATGATTAGAATTTAAAGTCATAGGTTTTTCAATTAAGACATGTTTATTGCTTAAAATTACTTTCATAGCCATTTCAAAATGCAATCCATTAGGTGAACATATACTGATGACATCAATTTCTTGATTATTACAAACTTGATCTATATTGTCAAAAAATTGAAATTTTTCTAAATATTTAAGTTCCTTAGCACTTTTATCCTCAAGCTCCTTAAAAGACAATTTGTCTACAATTGCAACAAGTTCTGATTCTTTAAAACTTAAAATTGTATCAACATGTTTTATGCCAATATGACCCAATCCAACAACTCCAAATTTAATTTTCTTTTTCATGTAATTTTTGAATAATTTGCAATATAAGATTTTAAATTATTAATAGTTTTTTTTTGGATTTCTTCCGACATATAAGAGTGATATCTTCCTCCATTTAAATTTTTAAAAGTTGTATTGTTTGCACATAATAATCTAATCGCCTCAGGTAAAATTTTGATTTGTGTTTTATATATTTTTCTATACAAATCAAAAATTGAGTCAGTAATTAATGGCTCAATTTTTTTTTGTAAAACTAATTTTCCAGAATCTATCTTGTGATTAATTAAATGAGCAGATACTCCTAATTGATTATTATTGTGTATTGACCAAAGAATAGAATCTAAACCTCTTGATTGAGGCAAAATACCAGGATGTAAATTTAAAACCCCGGATGATAAATTTTTAATTATATTTTCATTTAAGATTCTAGCACCTGCAATAATTCCTAAATCCAAATCAAATTCTTTAATTAAATTAATCGTATCTAAACTATTATGATCGTAAACAAAATAAGGAATATTAAATTCCTTGGCTAGATCTCTGGGATGATGATTTGTTACACTATATTTTTGAAAATTAAAAACTCTGTTTGGTTTATTTAACTTTTTAAATGGAGCTGCAACAATTAAGTCTATTATTATTTTATTTTCTTTACATAATTTTATAAAATCCACAGACTTAGAATGAGAAAAATCATAAACAAATAATATTTTTTTTTTCATTTAAACTTTAACTTCTAAAAAAATTTTTTATCAAATTAGAAACCCATACAATTTCTTTTTTTGTAAGTAACGGGTGGATTGGAAGAGAAATAACTTTTTTTGATAAAACTTCTGAATTAATGAGTTTTGATTTATTATAAATCTTGTAAGGAATCTCTTTATGTAATGGCTTAGGATAATAAACCATAGAAGAAACTCCGTTTTCATTTAAATAATTCTTTAACAAATTTCTGTTTTGACTATTTTTAACAATGATAGTATATTGATGAAAAATATGATTTTCAATGCCAAATGAATATTTTGGCAACAGTATTTTATCCAAAGATTTTAATTCATTATTATAAATTTCAGCAAGTGCACGTCTTTTATTATTAGATTGGTTTAATGTCTTTAAATTAAGTCGCAAAATTGTAGCTTGTATAGCATCTAATCTAGAATTTAATCCAACTTCTTTGTAAGTATATTTTTTTTCTTGACCATGATTTTTAATTAGTCTGATTTTTTTTGCAATTAAATTATTATTTGTAAACATTGCACCACCATCTCCAAAACAATTAAGATTTTTAGTTGGGTAAAAAGATGTTGTTCCTATATGACCAATAGTTCCAGTGAACTTTTTTATTTCTACATTTTTTATTTTATTTTTAAAAACAAAATGACTACCTAAAGATTGGGCGGAGTCCTCAATTACCCATAATTTGTTTTTTTTACTTAGTTCCATTATTTCTTTCATATCTGCTGACTGTCCAAACAAATGAACAGGGATAATAGCTCGAGTTTTTTTTGTAATATTTTTTTTTATTGATTCAATATCAATTAAAAAAGTTCTTGGGTCAACATCTACAAAAACTGGCTTAAACCCTAATAAGACAACAACTTCAGCAGTAGAAACAAATGTGAAAGAAGGTACAATAACTTCATCTCCTGATTTTAAATCTAAACTTAAAAGTGCTATTTTTAGAGCATCTGTACCATTTGCACAAGAAATACAGTGCTTGACATTTAAAAATTTTGACAACTCATCCTCAAAACTTTTAACTTCTGGACCGTTAATATAGATGCCAGACTTAAGTACATTTAATACAGCTTTATCTATATTTTTTTTATTGTTTTTATACTCTTGAGCAGTATCAATTATATTTATTTTATTCATATTATTAATTCAAATTGTATCTAATACTTAAACCTACATTAGTGTTTGAAGTTGGAAATGATGAAGATACCACATAATCAGTAATAACTTGATCATAAAATAATTTAATATTCATTGTATTTCCAATAACATAATCCGCAGAAAATTTCAAGGTAATTAATATTTGTCCACTTGTGGGCTGGTTACTTAATTCTTCAATTTTTCGAATTATTGTTTTATTTTCTCTCAAAGAAAAATCTGCTCTTATATCCAAATCGCTTTTAACATCACTTCCTTCTTCTGCACCATTAAATAATAGTCTCACATCTTGTATTCTATATCCTAAACCAGCAACATATTCATTCCCTTTAACCTCTGTTATTTGACTATTAGTTAAACTTAAACTAACTGTTCGATCTCTTTTATATTCAACTCTTGCTGAAATACTATTCTTCATTGTCATATCAAATTTCAAGAAAGGGGCAAACTGTTCAGAAATTGAAACTTGATCAATTTGAAATTCTGGTAAATAATTACCATTTGTATCCAATAAATATTCTGGGTCACCAAAATTCAAATTATTTATAAATGATCCTATTGAATAAGTTGACCTATAATTATGACTTACAGAAATATTTTTAAACCTCTCTTTAAACCACTTTAATTTAATCAAACCATCATAATTTATATTCCAATTAGGCCAAGGTATAGATGGAAATAAATTTAAATTTTGCTTAGCAGGGCTTCTACCAGAATAGGCGGCTAAAAAAGCGGGTATAATAACATCTTGAGAATTTGGGCCATATCCATCAGGAAATTCATTTAAATTTGGTTGTATTCCATTTTGTTGTGCAATTTTTTGAGCAATTTCCATTCTATAAGCTACAAAATCATCAAATAATTGAGAATTATTATTTACACCATCAGAAACAAATGATGTTTTAATTGTCATAAAAGACATACTAAAATTTCCAGATGTTGTTGGGCTAATACTAACCCAATTTGGATTTCCAAAATCATCTGGATCATTTTTAAAGTACTCTGTTTGATTTGTAGCATACCTTCTAGATGCGGTTAACATTATTTTAAATCGGGAAACTGGCTCTACTGTTGCTCTTAAATTTAAATTAATAGAGTTAGTTCTTGAAAATAAATTATTCATTAAGGTATCTGTAGTTAACCATCCTCTCTCCGCAGCTAAATCTCTTATGTCCTTTTGACTACCTAATACAAATCCTAAAGTAGGAGCACTTAAGGAGTTATTTATACCTAAAAATCCTGTGTTAGGTAAAAAACCAGGTAAAAAAGATCCATTAGTTTCAGAATATGCAATTGATACATTCTTCAAAGAAAAAATTGGTTTCATTATATATTTAAGTAACTCATTTATTTTATCTTTTTCCTTCTTTTCATCTTTTCCATCTGTTTTTTTATTTATATCAACTCTACTTTGATTTCTTTTGTTATTATTTTTATCACTCAATAATTTTTTTAGAAATGGAATTTTATTGTATAGAGAAGAAAAACTTAACTGTGTATTCAACCTCAATGAATTTGTATTTTGTATAGAGTTACCAAAACTTTCAGCAGATAATGATGCAGCATTCCAGTCGTAGCTCCCATCATATGTGATGTTTGTATTCACCCAACTAAAAATTGGGATTTTATTAATTGGTAAACTATATCTAATATCAAAATTATGATGATATTCTGTAGCCCTACCTAACGACAAAATATTTTTCATTATACTATCAACTTCTTCTTTTTTATCAATTTCACCATCAGGCTCATCAATAATAGATCTTGTATTGGATGAGAAATTTAATTTTAACGATCTTGTTAAATCATACTTTATATTTGAAGTTCTATTCAAAGTAAAATATTTACTGTATGTGGGTTGAATATCAAAATCTAAACCAGTATTATTTCTCAATTTAGTTTCTAAATAACTTCTGAAAATATCAGTTCTAAACGAAATTTGTTTGGGCATTAAATAAAAATTAAAATCCCTTATGATTCTGAGGTATTTTCCTTTTCTTAATGCTTTAATTTTGTTAAATGGTTTTATATTTTTAGGTGAAGTATTGAAATTATAACTAATTCCTCCATTATATTGTTTATTAATACTATACTCAGTATTAATATTTCTATAAAAAGATTCATTATATGAGTAGCTTAATGAGAGATTTTCAACGTCATACAATTTTGTCTTTGAATTTCCTGTTCCTCTATCTTTTCTGATGTTAGTAAAATTTATACTCTTTCTTTTAGTATAATCTTGAGCAATCTCTTTAAGTGAATCCCTTTGTTCTTTATTTTCTAAAACTGAAAGTGATGTTTTAAGTAAAATATCTGGATCTAAGGGATTGTATTGTGGATTCTTTACATCCTCAGAAATTGAGAAATACATAGGAATTTTAATATTTGATTTTTCTGGCAAAAAGTTTCCTAGCTCTAATGTACTTGAAACATTATATCTTTGAGTTTCTTCCATGTTTCTTTCTGAAATATTTTTTTCTAAACTACCAAAACCAATACTACTAATTGAGCCAGCAACAGCTAAATTTCCTAAATCTGCAAGTCCCATTTTCATCTGCATCCTTGTCGCCCATCCACCTTTTTCATCAAAATCTGTTAATCTAAGTTCATTAACCCAAACCTCAACGCTTTTCGATGAGATATCGTTTGATGTTTCTGAGTTCCTCAAACCAATCATAATTGATTTAACATCTCCCAAGTTTGGATTTCCTAATACAGACACTTTATTATTGCCATCAAAATATTCAAACAAATCATTAAAACTATTAATTTGATTATTTTGAGGATCATTCAATACATTATTTCTAATTTGTTTTACAGATTGAAATAAATCAAATGGGATGTCAAATTGATTTTCGGAAGGCCAAATGAAGTTTGGGTCTGACTCACTCCAGTTGGTAAGTTTTAAAGGAATTTCATACTCATAAAAGTTATTAGTGTAATCACTACCTATTCTTAAAAAAACCGCAACATCTCCATCATCAAGTGTTTCTTCATTTATCGCTTCTGCGTGAACATACATTTTAATTCTTTTATAATTACGCATATCCATATTTACATTTTTAAAAGCTGCTTTAGAATCACCATTTTCTAAATCAATAACTTTTAAAACCATTGATTGCTCGTTCTGTTCCTGTAAACTAGTCGCACCAGTTAAAACTTCCCTTTCAACTCCGTTAGGTAATACATAATTTATAGGCTCTCTAAATCCATTCTCTTCAATATTAATTACTGAAATATCAAATATTGTATTATTATCATCCAATTGATCTTCATTTTCAGATAAATTATTTAAATATCGTCTCCATTCTCCTCTAACTAATTCCATTGAAGCAAATCTACATATTACCTCATTTTCAAAACCGTTAAAAAACATCCTAATAAACCTTATAGATTTAAAATCCTGTATTGTTCCAATTTTTTGTGTATAAGAATTTATTGGTATTTTAAATTGAAGCCACCTTGAATTTCCATTTGGCCCAACTCCGTTAATTTCATCAGTTATAAAATTTGAGCCAACAACTAAATCCTCAGTCCTCAAACTTATTTTATATTGATAATAACTCTCTACTTCACTTAAAGTTTGATCATTATTGATATCTTCAGCATTTGGCAAATTTGTTGAAGATGTGGGGTAATCTTCAACTGATTGTTCGGATGTTGGTGAATTACCTTCAGAACCATTAATCAACTTATACCTAGCTAATATTGGCAACTCTTCTTGATCATAATCTGATCCTCTAAAGTAATGAAAATTATCAGCCGATGGATCTTCAAATGCATTTAAATATGCTTGAGAAGTATTAGAAAATTGAGACTCTATCTGTTGTAAATAGGAACTATTTGTGAAACTATTTGGGGGAATAAAAGTTCTTTCATATTCATCATCCATTCCATCATATCCTACATCCTGATTTACTCTTGAGGAGGGCTCATTATCAAAAGCATTAACTAAAGATTGTATATTTGGTACTCTTCCCCAAACTGTGGTATCAATATTTATGTCAGAACCATCAATTGGCAACCCATTTTCAAAACTTTTTCTTGAATCTTTTAATATGTCTTCAGAAATATTTCCAAGATTAAAAAACAAATCCCCTCCTGAACTACCAGGATCATCTATATACGGATCCAACATCCAAAACTCAATAAATTCAATATTTGCAGCTTCAAAATCATTTGTTTCAATTTCTCTCATTATTCCACCCCATCTTGATTCGGGATTAATTAATAGTCCACTTTCATTAATTCCACTAGAAATACCTGAAGATCCCGAAACATCAAAATTGTAAGGCCCTCTCTCAGTCGGATAAAATGCAAGGTCAAAAGTTCTTAGCCTTGAGGGTTGTCCATTAACAATATCTTTGTTAGGGAATATTTCGGTAATTAAAACTTCACGAACATAATTACTTTCTTGTTGGTCTGAATCATCAACAATATGAGAAGGAGTAATTGATGAGTTTCTTTGAAATAAAGGATCTATAACATACCAAGCAAGTTTGGCTCTATTGTATCCATAAGATAAATCATTACTAAATAGACCTTCTGCAAAATATCCAGAAGATCCAATATTACCTGTAGGAGTACTTGACAAATACCAAGAAGATGCTGATCTAATATCAATAGCAGATTGAGTATTTTCAAAATCATCAACATATGAGGTTCCAGTTTCATCAATATTTATTGATTTAGGGTGCCCAGGAATGAAGTGCGCAAATTCACCAACAACAGAGAATGTGGATTTTTCTTTAGTTTGAATAAATGGTAATTTATCAACCATTTTGGTTAAAAAGCGTGACTCAGTTGAATAAGCTCCATTTAATCCCCAAATTGTATTTGAAATTGGTTCATCTCCTATATTTATTTTTTGCGTTAATGGTTTTTCTGTAAGATTCAGAACACTTGCACCTAATATAAAATCCTTATTAATTTTATAATCCAGGTGAGCTCCTAAAAACCTTTTTGTTTGAAAATTAAATAATGAATTATTTTCAAGTGATATCATTATAGGAGATGAGGAATTTAATATACCTTGATCAATGATTTTAACTGAACCCATAGTGTAGTCAACGGTATAATGAATATTTTCTTCTAGTTGAGTACCCCCAGAAGTTACTCTTACAGAACCTTGTGGAATATTCATTGCATTAAGTGAAATATCAGAACTTACTGATGATTTATATTGTCCTTTTAGTAAAAATCTATTAAGCTCAGGGATTTGTTGAGCTGCATATTGTGTAGAATCATACAAGGCTTCAAAGGCATATTTACTTGCAATACTATTGGGATCAATAAATTCACAATTCCCGCCTAGTTTTTCTCTCAAAAAACAACCAAAGGGGTTAACCATGGGAAAATATACTCTACCGTTCGAAGCATTAATTGTAACTCCATCAATAAAATCGAAAACGCCATCTGGACCTGGATCATTATTATTATTTAATTTGTCAAAATTAAATACTTGAATTAATAATTGATTTGAAATATCTCCCTCTGTTAAAAAATTTACAGGTGTTCCCAATTCAGGGTTCTCATAAAAAATATCTAAAATAAAATCTTCTTTACTAACCTGATAAGCCCCCAAACCATATACGTTTTTCATCATTAAATCCCACATTGGTTGAGAAACATCAGTAACTGTAGATTTTAATAACTTAAGACATAATACATCAGGAGCTACAACATCATTTGAAAATTCTCCAACCTGGTAAGAAACACCATTATATGTGTATTGAAATGCCACTGCTAAAACTTCATCAGAATTTAAAGATTGATTAAGAGAAATAAATCCTAGTTGTCTATTGAATGTGTACTCAGAAGATGATAACATCCTTGCATTTTCTATTTTTTCATAATCAATTGATTGAAAAAACTGATTTGTTCCCTGAGTGTATAAATTAAATGCTGATGTAATCTCATCTATATTTCTTAATGACTTACCAGTTTGTAAATTAATTTCATTTATAAACTCGGATGGATTTAATGAATTATTCAAATTTGTTGGCCAATTTAAGTTTTGATCTCCATCTGCAACCATAGGACTTGCAACATTATTAGATTGTTCTCCTAGATCTTGTAATGCTAAAATATTTCTAGTATTAACTGTTGATGAATTTTTATTTGTAACATAAACCTCAATTCTTGTAATATTTATCGCAGAATTAATAATCGGCAAGTTTGAAAGAGCTTGATCATAGTTTTGATGAAAGTACTGTGATAAGAAAAAATGTCTATTTTTTTCATAATTATCAATTGTAATTTCAAAATCCGTTTTCTGTGCACCTCCCTCAATCTCTATAATTGAACTTTCACTTTTTTGCTCAGAAAAAACTGTTGTTAAAGTTGCGCGTCCAAACTGAAACTTAGACTTAATTCCAAATAAACTTTGAGCTCCAGTGATTAATGATCCTGATAGAGGTAAATTGACATTTCCTAATTCGATTTTTTTGATTATGTCATCTTCATCTCCAGTGTATTCCAATTTCATTTCATTTTCAAACTCAAAGGTTGCCTCGGTATCATAATTTGCTTGTAATTGTAATTTTTCTCCTATTCTTCCAATAACATTTACTTGAATTCTTTCATCAAAATTAAATGATGTTGTTTTCCTTTGAGCCTCCGGAAGTGATGGGTTGTCAATTTTATTTACTACTCCAGAAAATGTTAATTCTACAGCACCTTGTGGTCTTATACTAACAGTATT
Source organism: Flavobacteriales bacterium (assembly GCA_002718035.1). Classification (GTDB taxonomy): domain Bacteria; phylum Bacteroidota; class Bacteroidia; order Flavobacteriales; family TMED113. Next base: position 188,721 of record PBCX01000005.1, on the reverse strand, counting down.
TGAACCAAAAATTTTATTTAGAACCTCCTCTCCTAAACCAACTTTTGGTATTTCTCCACCTACATCAAGGTTAGCGTTTCTCGAAATTCTATTTTTCCAATAATCTTGAAATTGTTTGTTAAATAAGTAATTTTCATACTGATCTCTTGTAAAATATTGTTTTTCACCCAAAAAAATATTTCCAAAATAACTATTAATAATAATTTCATTGTTTTCATAACTTAGGCTATCTAAAAATAAACTTGGAAATAACGGATCTAATTCAAAATTATTAGAGGAAAATTTATTGATTTGTGAAAAAGATAAATTAAACCCAAACCAAAAAAAAACAACAATGGCGTATTTGAAAATATTATTTTTCTGTAAGAAATTCAAAATTAAAGTCTCTTTAAGCTCATTTTAATAAGTTGTTCAACAGAAGCTTCTGAATTTTCTGAAAGAATATTATCTAACACTTTATTAATATCTTTTACAGAAAAACCCAAAGTTTCTAATGCAGATAACGCTTCATTTCTAATTATATTATCGTTATTAACAACAAGATCTGTTTGACTTAATTTTAAATCATTTATTTTATCTTTTAAGTCAATTATTATTCTTTGTGCAGACTTCATTCCTATTCCTTTAATAGATTTTAAAGTAACAATATCTTCTTTTAATATTGCCATTCTTATTTCATTAGAACTTAGTGATGAAAGTATCATCATCGCTGTAGAAGCTCCAATTCCAGAAACTGATAACAACATTAAAAATATTTTCCTTTCCTCTTGATCACAAAATCCATAAAGAGTATGAGCATCTTCTCTAACGTGCAAATAAGTTAAAATAGTATAAGCACTTTTTTTATCCTTATCAATTTTTGAAAAAGTGTTGAGAGAAATATTTAAATAATATCCAATTCCATTACAATCAATTACAATGTTTGTTGGATTAAGTTCAGTAATATTTCCACTTAAATGAGTTATCATAATTTATTTCTTTTAGTTTGTGCTGCTGCAGCTACAATTTTTGTAATATTCACTATTTCTTTTACACTACTTTCTAACTGAACAATATATGCTGGCTTTTTCATCCCTAAAAGTATTGGGCCTATAGTTTCATAACTTGACAACTCTTGCAGGAGCTTGTATGAGATATTTCCGGAATCTAAATTAGGAAAAATCAAAGTATTTACACTTTCATTTTTTAATTTAGAATGAGGAAATTGTTCTTTTCTTTTCTCATTATTTAATGCAAAATTTGCTTGAATTTCTCCATCAATTAATAAGTTAGGATGATTTTTATGAAAGAAATTTATGACGTTTCTCAATTTCTTAGTTTCTTTATCTCTGACAGATCCAAAGTTTGAATATGATAATAATGCTATCACAGGCTTGATACCAAACCTTCTTACTTCTTTAGCTGTTAATAAAATTATATCAATTAGCTCCTGTTCTTCAGGTGACTTATTTATTGTTGTATCAGAAAAAAATATTGGCCCATCGTTTGATAGAGCAATATATAATCCTGCGACTTTTTTAACATTTTTTTGTAATCCTATAACTTGTAAAGCAGGCTTTAGTGACTCAGGATAATTTCTTGTCACTCCTGTTACCATTCCATCCGCTAAACCCTCTTCAACCATAAATGAACCGAAGAAATTTCTATCACGCACTCTTCTTTTAGATTCGTTCATAGTTATTCCAAATCGGTTCCTTAGTTGCCAATATTTTTTCGAGAAGTCTTCTCTTAGCTCTTTTTGGTCTTCACTTTTTGGGTCAATTATCTCAACATTATTTAAATTCAAACCATATTCTTCCAAATTTGCATTTATTATAACCTTATTTCCAAGTAAAACTGGTTGACATATATCTTCCGAAATTATTTCTTGAACGGCTTTTAAAATTTTTGGACTATGTCCCTCTGGGAAAACGATTTTTTTCTTTTTAATTTTTGCTGTTCGGGTTATATTTCTAATTAATTTACTTCCAATTCCTAATCTTTCTCTTAAAGTATTTTGATAAGCCTCCCAATCATTAATCTCAATCTGGGCAACACCGCTTTTAATAGCCGCTTTAGCTACTGCAGGTGAAACTTCAGAAATTAATCTTGGATCGTTAGGTTTTGGTATTATATATTCAGGACCAAAAACAATATTTGTTTGATCATAAGCTAATAAAACCTCTTCAGGTACAGATTCTTTTGCTAGTGATGCAATTGATTTTACAGCAGCTATTTTCATTCTTTCATTAATAGAAGTTGCTCGAACATCTAAGGCTCCACGAAAAATGTATGGAAAACCCAGAACATTGTTAACTTGGTTTGGGTAATCTGATCTTCCTGTGGCCATAATCAAATCTTTTCTAGCTTTCATCGCAGAATCATAAGAAATTTCGGGATCTGGGTTAGCCATTGCGAAAACAATTGGATTTTTTTTCATTGATTTAAGCATGGTTTGCGTAAGAACATTTGCAACAGAAAGACCAATGAAAACATCCGCGTTTCTCATCGCATGCTTTAAATTTTTAATATTTTTCTTAGTAGCAAATTGTAATTTATGTTTTGTTAAATCTTTTCTTTTGTAATCAACTATTCCTTTGCTGTCAAACAGAAAAATATTTTCTTTTTTTAAACCGAGACTAACATATAGCTTCAGACATGAAATTGCTGCAGCACCAGCACCATTAACTACAACTTTTACTTTATCAATTTTTTTCTTAGCAATTTCAAGGGCATTAATTAACGCTGCTGAAGATATAATTGCTGTTCCATGCTGGTCATCATGCATGACAGGAATATCCAACTCTCTTTTTAATCTTCTTTCTATTTCAAAACACTCTGGAGCTTTAATGTCTTCTAAATTTATACCTCCAAAAGTTGGTGAAATAGACTTAACAGTTTGTACAAAAAGGTCTACATCAGAGGCATCCATTTCAATATCAAAAACATCAATATCAGCATAGATTTTAAACAGTAAACCCTTTCCTTCCATCACTGGCTTTGCTGCTTCAGGACCAATATTTCCTAAACCTAAAACAGCTGAGCCATTTGAAATAACAGCAACTAAATTTCCCTTACTTGTGTACTTATAAACATCCTTTTTATTACGAGCAATACTCTTACAGGGTTCAGCTACTCCAGGAGAGTAAGCTAATGACAAGTCATATTGACTATTGTGGCTTTTACTAGGTATAACCTCTATTTTCCCAGGCCTTCCCTTTGAATGAAAATTTAAGGCTTCAAGTCTACTTATTTTTTCCATAATTTATGAAACTATATAATTTATAGAGATTTCCATGTTAGTTGTTGGATCATTCTCCAAATAAAATCTGTAATTTACTTGAAAATCTCCTACATCTTCAGGTGTAAAATAAGCTTTAAAAGTATCATCAGATCCGTTACCGTCAATATCTCCTTCTGCAATAACAAAAGAAGGGAGATTTAATATGTCGAGTGCTAATTGTGTGTTTTCAGCATAACAAGTACCAGCAAAACAAAATTGAGTAACACCAGAACCGTTATATAATTGCCTAGCTCTAACTTGTATATCATTACATGAAGAATTTTTAAGAAGAGCAGATGCTTCTAATGTTTCACCAACAGATCCATAAACTGTTTGTTCAATTGATCCAATTATTTCTAAAATACCATCAATTGGAATTTGACAAGATCCGTCGTCAACTGTAACTGATTCGTTATAATTGCAGGCAATAGGATTAGTACATCCAGCACATGAAGAGTATTCACAAGAACCATCATCACCAGTTGCTTCAGCATTATAGTTACAAGCTGTTGGATCAGTACAACCATCAATCTCATCTTCTTTTTCACAAGAACTAAAGATAAAAAAACATGAGATATAAAATGTAATTAATAATTGAATTGAATTTTTCATAACATTATTTTTTATAATAACTACAAACTTAATCAATTATTACAGCAAATAATATGTTTTTTAAAACAAACTAATCATATAATTTTATTATATTTGACGTTACACGTATTTTAATAAAAATCCAAAAAAAAAAATTATGAAAAAAACACTACTTATTATTGCATGTTTTCTTTCAACCTTCTCATTTGCTCAATTACCAGCAAATAGCTTAGGCCAAGACTTTACTATCACTGACATTGAAGGAGAAACACATAACCTCTACGATATTTTAGATGAAGGTAAAACAGTAATTCTTGATTTATTTGCAACTTGGTGTGGACCATGTTGGAGTTTTGCTGAAGCTGGAACTCTGGAAAACTTACAAAGTCAATATCCAGATGCTGTTTTCTGTATGGCAATTGAAGCTGATCCTACAACTGCTGAATCTACAATTTATAACAGTGATCTTGGAAATTGGACAAATATAATTGACTACATGATGGCAGATGACCCAACAGGCAATATCGCTGATGATTACGCTTTAGCTTATTATCCAACAATATATAAAATTTGTCCTGACAGAATGGTGACTGAAGTTGGTCAGCTAAGCAGTGTTTCAGCATATGTGAGTGAAGTAAATTCATGTTCACAAGCTTCTTTTTCAAAAGATATGAAAATGGTTTCTTACACAGGGGACGCTACATATTGTGGCGGGACATTACAAAACGCCTCTGTTCAAGTTCAAAACTACAGCTTAGGATCAACAGTTAATAACTTTAATGTTCTAACAATGGTTAATGGAAGTACTGTTAACACAACTCCATGGTCTGGAAGTTTAGATACTTACGAAACTGCAATTATTGACCTAGGTGATATTTCAAATATTCCAGATAATGCATCAATTAGCTTTGTTGTTGACTACAACGGAGATATGGATACATCAAACGACATGATGTCTCCATCACTAGCAGGCTCCACTCCATCATCAATGAATGTAACACTATCAGTCCAAACAGATAATTGGCCAACAGAAACTTCTTGGGAATTATTAGATGAAAATGGAAGTGTTGTTGCACAAGAAAGTTATACAGCGTCTCAAGGCGATTCAAATTTTGAATACGAATGGGAGTTAGCATATGGTTGCTATATTTTTAATGTATTTGATACATACGGTGATGGTCTTGAAGCATCAGTATGGGGAAACTATGTAGATGGCTTTGTAACATTAAATGATGAAAATAATGATATTTTATGGTCAGGTGTTGCATTTGGAACTGGTGAATCTGTAGCTTTTGAAGTTATGCCAGGTCTTAATATCACTGAGAATAGCGGAGATTTACTAAGCATCTTTCCTAATCCAAGCAATGATTTCACAAATTTAAATTTACAATTATCAAATAATGTAAATATTAAATACAACCTATATAACTCTTTAGGACAAGTAGTGAAATCAAAAAATGAAGGAACCCTTAAACGTGGGAATCACAACATAAAAGTTGATTTAAACGAATTAGTTGAAGGATTATATTTTATTGAAATTCAAATAGGAAATAATACTGAACTTCGTCCTATTAATGTTGTAAAATAATTTAATCTTTCACAATAATTAAATTTAAAAAAGCCCCTAAAAAATAGGGGCTTTTTATATATTTTAAATAAGTTTATTTACTTTAATCAATGTTATGAAAAATTTATCAAAATTTATAATCTGTTTTTTTATATTTAATACGACTTTATCTCAAAAAATACCCTCTGTTAATATCAAAACTTTCGAAGGAAAAACTGTTAACACGTCTTCTTTTGAGAATAGTGGAAATCCAATTATTATAAGCTTCTGGGCATTATGGTGCAAAAATTGTATTAAAGAACTTGAGGCTATAACTGAAATATATGAAGAGTGGCAAGATGAAACTAATGTTAAAGTCATTGCAATAAGTATTGATGACTCAAGAAATACATCTAAATTAAAACCTTTCGTTAATTCAAAGGGGTGGGAATTTGAATTGTATCATGATCCAAATAGTGATTTTAAAAGAGCATTGGGAGTTAATACCATTCCTCATACTTTTCTGTTAAATGGTGAAAATGTTATAGTTTCTGAACACATAGGTTATACGGACGGCCAAGAAGAAGATCTTTATGAAAAAGTTCTAAAACTAATTGATTAAAATGAAGCAATTTAACATACTAGTTTTTAGTTTAATTATTATTTTTAATGCTTTATCTCAAGATAATTTCTCAATTTATGGTGACATTCAAATAAACGGACAAACATTTGAAGAAGATGCCTCAATAGGCGCTGAAAAAAGAGATCCTAGCTCCCAAAATTATTTAAATCTTACATTGAATTTTAAAGACTACTTAAGAATTGGATCTAGATTTGAACTACATAGTAATCCAATACCTGACCTAAAAAATTATGAAGGAGGCGGGATTTCAAATAAGTTTATTCAATTCCAAAAATGGAATTTAGACATTACTCTTGGCAACTTTTATGATCAATTTGGTAGTGGTATTCTATTTCGTAGTTATTTTGATCCTAATTTAGGTATCGATAATTCAATGTATGGCGCAAGAATCAAATACAGACCTATCTCTGGAATTGATTTAATTGCGATTATAGGAAAACAAAGAAATTATTGGGAATATGGTGATGGTTTGGTTAGAGGTTTTGACACTCAAGTTTATTTAAATGATTATTTATTTAAAAAATCTAAAACTACTGTTAGCTTAGGTGGAAGTTTTGTAACAAAATTTGAAGAAGATAACTCGATCAAATATATTTTACCTGAAAACGTTGGAGCATGGTCAAGTAGAATCAATATAGGTAGGGGGCGCTGGAACTTTGATGGTGAATACGCTCATAAAATAAATGACCCAAGTCCTGATAATGGATTGATATACAAAAACGGAAACTCCCTAATTCTTTCTGGAAGCTATTCAAAAAAAGGTCTAGGAATAGTTTTAAGTGGTAAAAGAGTTGATAATATGAGTTTTCGTTCAGATAGAAATGCTGAGCTTACTCAATTGAATATTAATTTTCTAACTTCATTAAATAAACAACAAAGTTATTCCCTGGCTGCTCTATACCCCTATGTCACACAACCAAACGGTGAAACAGGGTTGCAATTTGATTTTTTTTACAAAATACCTAAAAATAGTTCACTTGGTGGAAAATATGGAACGGAAATAAATGTTAACTTTTCTAACTGCTATACATTACATAAAACAAATCCAATTGACACAAATTCAATTGGTATCAGCGGTACATATGGTTATGAGTCAAGCTTTTTTAAATTTGGTGATGAAAAAATATTTCAAGAATTAAACATTAGTCTAAAGAAAAAAATTAATAAAAAACTTAAGTTGAATACAACTTACATAAACGTATTCAATAATGATAAAATCCTAAAATCTCAACTCACAATTGATGGTTCAGAAGAAAAAATATTTGCAAATATTTTTATTTTAGAAACTGAATATAAATTAAAGTCAAGACACACAATTAAAACAGAAATTCAACATTTACAAACTAAACAACATTTTGGAAATTGGGGAATGGGAATGATTGAATTTAATCTTGGTAGTTTCTTTTTCTCAGCTCAAGACCTTTTCAACTACGGGCACCCAAACTCTGCAAATCATTACTACTCCGTGACAACTGGACTTGTCAAAGATTCACATAGAATTGAATTGCGATATGGAAAAGTAAGAGCAGGACTTTTTTGTGTTGGTGGTGTTTGTCGAGAAGTACCTGCATCTAACGGATTTAGTATTAACTTTACTTACTCTTTTTAAAAAATGAAAATTACTAAATTTATACTTATATTTTTTATTTTTTTATCCTTTTCTTGTGATAAAATTTCTCCGCCATTTACAGTTGATGAAGAAGAGCTAGACCCTTACTGTGGAAGCTCTGAAAACGTAATAAAAAAAATTTTGATAGAAGAGTTTACTGGTCATAGATGTAGTGCTTGCCCAAATGCTGCTAGAATAATTGAAAATGAAAAAAATATTTATTGCGATCATATCATTGTATTAGCTTATCACCCGAATGGTTTTGGTATATTTACAAACCCAGGTTCAGATCCTTTTTCTGAAGATTTTAGAACAGAAAGTGCTACAGAAATAGCAAAACAATTTGATGTTAATAGTTTGCCAAAGATTTTATTAAATAGAACCCAAGCAGAAAAGGGTAGTTTTATTTTTGACTCTGGAGATTTGTCAACTGGTAGTTATGTTAATAATTTATTATTTGATCAAAACAATAACCCTATTACACCCGACCTTGATATTAATATTGACTTTGAAGAAACACTAAATTCATCATTAAATATTTCTGTTCAATTAGAAAAGCTTAATGAATTGAGTGGTAATTTTAAACTAGTGGTAGTAATTTCTGAAGATGAAATAATTTCAGGTCAAGAGGATGGTATGGAAGAAATCCCAAACTATGAACACAACCATATTTTTAGATCATCATTAAATGGAACTTGGGGAGAATTAATAGATTTAAATCAATCAAATGTAATTAAAAACTTTTCCTTCTCTTATTTAAACTCTAACGTTATGAATATTTATAACTGTTCAATTATTGCATACGTATATAATGAAGATACTAATGAGATTATTCAAGCTGAGCAAAAATACATTGAATAACAGATGAAATATTTTTTTTTAATTTTTTTTTTCCCATTGTTATTATTGTCTCAAAAATTTGAATCAGGATTTATTATAGGATTATCAACAACTCAAGTTTCAAACGATAACTACAGTGGCTTTAATAAGTTTGGCCCAAGAGTTGGATTATTTATAAATAGAAAGTTAAAATGGTACAATATTCAACTAGAATTACATTATCTAACAAAAGGAAGTAAACAAAATTCAAATAATTCAATAAAAAATCAATCTACAAATAATAACTACCTAAACTTAAATGATAGTTATAATTTTAATCTAAATTATGTTGGTATCCCTCTATTATTTTCATTAAATATTCATGAAAAAATTAAATTAGAGCTTGGAAACGCAACAAATATTTTAATAAAACAAAAAGAAGAAGTTGATTTTTACGAAATAATTTCAAGAGAAGTAAATCGAATTGAATCAGCTATTTTAATTGGGATTATATATGAAATAAATGAAAATTATCATATTAATATTAGAGGATCTAACTCAATTTTTCCAATCAGAAAACATTCCTCAGGAGAAGTTTACGGTTTAAATAAAGGACAATATAATACAGGATTAAGTTTTAACCTCCTATATAAATTCTAGCTAAAATAAAGTGTCATTTGAATTTTTAAACTTTCTATTCAAATACTCATAGGCTAAAGCAGTGGCTTGTCTTCCCCTTTTAGTTCTTTTCAAATAACCTTGTTGAATTAAAAAAGGCTCATAAATTTCTTCAATTGTATTAGCTTCTTCACCAACAGCGGTAGCTATGGTTGATAAACCAACTGGGCCACCACTAAACTTATCAATTATAGTAATTAAAATATCCTTATCCATCTGATTTAAGCCATTTACATCTACATTTAGTGAAGATAAAGCATAGTCCGTTATTTTATCATCAATAGTCCCATTACCTTTAATTAATGCAAAATCATTAACTCTTTTCAATAATGAATTTGTAATTCTTGGAGTCCCTCTACTTCTACCTGCAATTTTTTCGGCTGATGATTTCTTAATAGGTACATCAATTATTTTTGCTGATCTTGTCACAATTTTAGATAACACATCAACGCCATAATATTCGAGCCTTGAAACAATTCCAAAACGATCTCTTAATGGTGCAGATAATAAGCCTGCTCTTGTAGTTGCACCAATTAATGTAAATTTATTTAAATTAATTTGAACAGATTTTGCACTTGGACCACTCTCAATCATTATATCAATTCTAAAATCTTCCATTGCAGAATATAAATATTCTTCTACCACAGGACTTAATCTATGTATCTCATCAATAAATAACACATCTCTTTCTTCTAAATTAGTTAATAAACCCGCCAAATCACCTGGCTTATCTAAAATCGGCCCCGAAGTGAATTTTAAATTAGCATTCAATTCATTAGAAATAATTGAAGCTAAAGTTGTTTTACCTAAACCTGGAGGGCCATAAAGCAAAACATGATCTAAGGCTTGATTTCTTTGATTTGCAGCTTCAACAAAAATTTTAAGGTTATCAACTACTGATTGCTGACCTGAAAAGTCTTCAAATAACTTTGGTCTTAGCTCATGTAGATAGTTTTCTTCTTGAGACTGTTCAGAAAAACTAGTTAAATTGTCTGTCATTATTGACAATATAGTAAATTAATTTCTAAATTAATTTAATGTTCTTTTTCCCCTTTACTCAAAGGAATATTTTGTGGGACAAAATCTTCTTTTTTACCTGGTTTAGAGTAATCGTACGCCCATCGATGAACCGAAGGAATCTCACCTGGCCAATTTCCATGTATATGCTCAACAGGGGCTGTCCACTCCAAAGTGTTTGATTTCCATGGATTTTGTGGGGATTTAGTTCCTCTGTACATACTGTAGAAAAAGTTAAAAAAGAAAATAACTTGAATTATAGCTCCTGCAATAGCAAAAAAACTAACTACTTCATTAATACTAATTAATTCATCAAACATAGGATATGCTGAATTATCATAATATCTTCTTGGAAGACCTGCCATACCTAAAAAATGCATAGGGAAAAAAGTTCCGTAAGCGCAAATAAATGTTGCCCAAAAGTGAACGTATCCTAATTTTAAATTCATTAATCTTCCATACATCCTAGGATACCAATGATAAACTCCGGCAAGCATTCCAAAAATTGCAGATAATCCCATTACAATATGAAAGTGAGCAACAACAAAATATGTATCATGAACATTAATATCTAAGGCACTATCACCTAATATTAAACCTGTTAAACCTCCAGTAATGAAAGTAGAAACTAATGCAATAGAAAATAGCATAGCTGGAGTAAACTGCAAATTACCTCTCCAAAGAGTAGCTAAATAGTTGAAGACCTTTATAGCAGAAGGAATCGCAATTAAAAGAGTAGTGAAAACAAAAACTGAGCCTAAAAACGGATTCATTCCGGTAATAAACATGTGATGACCCCAAACAATAAATGATAAAAATCCAATTGCAAAAATAGATCCAATCATCGCTCTATACCCAAAAATAGGCTTTCTTGAATTTGTAGCTATAATTTCAGATGTTATTCCCAAAGCTGGTAATAGAACAATATATACTTCAGGGTGACCTAAGAACCAAAATAAGTGTTGAAATAGCACAGGGCTTCCACCATCATGAGCAAGTACTTGCATGATTCCATTTTCTGCTAACATTATATCAGATAAATAAAAACTAGTTCCCATTGTTCTGTCAAAAACAAGTAATAAAGCAGCGGAAAGTAAAACCGGAAATGATAGAACACCTAATATTGCTGTTACAAAAATAGCCCACATTGTTAAAGGCATTCTAGTTAACGACATTCCTTTTGTCCTTAAATTTAAAATAGTTACAATATAATTTAATCCTCCTAGTAGTGAAGAAACAATAAATAATGTCATACTTATTAGCCATAAATCCATACCAAGACCAGAGCCATCAATTGCAAGTTCCATTGCACTCAATGGTGGATAAATAGTCCAACCTGAACTTGCTGGACCACCAGTCACAAAAAAAGATGTAATCATTATTACACTTGATAAAAAGAAAAACCAATATGACAACATATTCATAAAGCCTGATGCCATGTCTCGAGCACCTAACTGAAGTGGTATTAATAAATTTGCAAATGTACCACTTAACCCGCCAGTTAAAACAAAGAAAACCATTATAGTTCCGTGAATTGTCACTAAGGCCAAATAAGCATCTGGGGTCATTGCCCCAGCTTGGTTAACATAATCAGATCCTAGAAGGAACTCTAATATTGAATTTTTAGAGCCTGGATTTGCAAGTTGCATTCTAAATAGTGCTGATAATACCATAGCAACAACGCCCATGAACATACCTGTTATTAAAAATTGTTTAGCAATCATTTTATGATCCATGCTAAATATATATTTTGAAAAAAAGTTTTCTTTATGATGGTGTCCCATATTTACATATTTTTAATCATTCTTGTTTCTGCTTGTTCTTTAAGCCACATATCATACTCTTCTTGAGTGACAACAACTATTTTCATCTTCATATTATAATGCGCGTTTCCGCAAATTTTATTACAAAGCAATACATAGTCAAAATCTGGATTTCCTAAATACTCTTTGTATTCTTCAGAAGTCATCGTTGGAGTAAATACAAATTGCGTTGACAGCCCGGGCACACAATTCATCTGAGCTCTGAAGTGAGGCATATATGCTGAGTGAATGACATCTTGTGACCTAAATTTCATAGCTACCTTTTTATTAACAGGAAGGTATAGTTCAGATACTACAATATCATCTTCACCTGCTAACTTTTCTTCATTGGATATAGAGTTATAATAAGCTTTATACATCTGATTTTTTGCTATATTTCTTTCAATTCTATCNGAAATACTTTTTTTCTTTGATATATTTTTTTCAATTAACAACTTNTCTTTATCAGATTTAATTTTTGATTCCAATTCTTCNGANTGTAACTCATACATATTGTCGGTAACAACACCAAGTGGATTTGTAGGTGCATAAAACCTAACATGACCATCACCNAATTTATTATCNTCACCTGCNTATCTTATTGTCCATCCNAATTGTTTAGCATAAACNTCCATTTGTATTCCNCCTTTAGCATTNTTAACATCAGTTACATCACCCCATACAACTAATCCATAAACAATTAATACAGATAAAACNACAGTAGGAATCGCTGTCCAAAAAATTTCAAGCTTATTATTNTGACTAATAAAATAAGCTTTTCTNTTTTTTCTNCCTCTATANAANTANGAAAATCCAAATAAAATTGGCTGTAATACTAAAAACACNACNATAATTAAACCCATTGTAGTNTCCCATANTTGATCAATNAANACNCCATGNTCTGANGCGGGCGCTTGTAANGTNAAATGACCCCATTCTGCTCTTTGCCAAAAAAAGAANNCTAANAATCCAAAACCTGATAATAAAAGCAAAAGTCCATTNTAAAAATTTGATTTATCAGTTACTTGATCTCTATTTTCAGCTAATCTTGATGATAATTCTATCAGCCTAATAACTTGAAAAAAAGTTACTACAATTAAAAGTCCAATTAATATTTTTAAAATAAAATTTAAATCCACAGTTCTCTATTTAATGTATATGTATTTCATGNTGCTCACTTTCTCCNATCATAGGNTGATTTTTTTGAACTAATTGNTATTTAGAAAGATTCCTAAATACAATTAAAATAAATAAACCTAAAAACCCTAAAAACGTACCAAACTCAATAAAACCTAGATGCCAATGATCATGCATNGTTCCNGGTGTAATCATTAAAAAAACATCAAAATAATGTCCTAANACAATTATACATGCAACAAATAAAAGCTGCCCCTTTGATCTTTTAGAAGAACGTTTCATTAATAGTAAAAAAGGNGTTATAAAATTAATNAACAATGTTATCATTATCATTGGATAATAATACTCATATCTTTCTTGATAGTATGCGACTTCTTCCGGTATATTAGAGTACCAAATCAACATATATTGGGCAAACCAAAGATACGTCCAAAAAATACTAAATGCTAATAAATATCTACCAAAATCATGCATATGGCTATTATTTAATTCTTTAAAATAACCGTTATACATCAAATAGATTGTAATAATTGCAATAAAGGCACATGCNGANACAAAAAANGAAGCTAAAGCGTACCAAGAAAATAATGTACTGAACCAATGAGTATCAATTGACATTATCCAATCCCAACCTGCAGATGAAGAAGTAACTCCAATAAATAAAATAAATAATACAGAAGTCTTAAAACTCTTTTTATACCATTTCATNCTATGNGACCCACCATAAACGTCTTCTTGTAGAGAGTACTTTTTTAACAGATGAGCAAAAAAGATCCAACCCAATAAATATATGAATGATCTCGACATGAAAAAAGGTATGTTAAGATAGGCAGACTTATTTGCTATAATTTCATCATAATAGGGATCTAGAGGATCATTAATACCTTCNGCCATCCAATGAAATGTATGATGCCAGTGCATACCACCAGTNACAAGNATAAAAATTAAAATAAATGCTCCATAAGGAATAAAAGAACTAATAGCCATNGGAACNCTTAAAAGTANCGCAGACCAACCAGCTTGAGCAACATATTGNAANGNCCACCAAAGNGTTGCGGCTACAGANATCATAAGAAANAATAAGGTTGANATAAGAAGGCTTGACCAAACTCTTTGGCTTTTTGCATGAAAATAATGCTTTGCTGAATATATTACATCCTCAACACTGTGAANATGACTTGAATCAATACTACAATTTAATTTCTTTTCAACTTTATAAATAAGCTCNGAGTAATCAACTTTTTTATCNTTNTTNGTTGAGAAANNATANNNACCTTCNCCATCNNTNTTAATNTCNGTNATNATTNTTTTAGTAGCCNTCNTCNTNGTCTGTTACTTTTATCACCAGTTTTTATTATAACTTCATCATTTTCATCCATCCAATAANCAACGTCANTATATNTNNCNTTTNGACTNACTTAANTTTCAATTTTAAATCTAACTNCTTTGCTATNTTTTTNACNGNATANTTAATTTCNTCGTCGCTTGTNGNTGTNANTGATTGAAAAAAACCATANGAAATAGCNANAACTCCAATNAAAATTAAAATTGTTGAGAAACGNTTNATATCTTTNGTTANTCTATACATTTATTTTTCTGTATTTTGTAATTCNTTNACATATAAAACTATTTTCCATCTNTCNTCATCAGANACTAAATTATAATGAGGNCCCATNGCNTTATAACCATAGTAAATTGCATGGTAAAGATGACCATCCTCAAGATANTTCATTGTNGTCTGTGATCTAGGNCTTATCATAACATCNTCATAATAAGCTGGNATNGCACTATAAACAGGGTGAGTAATAGANCCTTTTCCNTCTCCNTTTTGTCCATGACAGTGNGCACAAAACATTCCGTATAACTGTTTNCCATGTTCAATATTTTTTTCNGANCTTTCNTATGGATTTTTTAACTCCAAAGCAGCTCTTTTAAAATCATCTAAAGTATTTTCATATTCAAATGNNATAAAGCCTCTGGGTATTGTTCCCTTTACAGGTTTTCTAGCCGTCATACTATCAGAAAAATTAGGATTCATTGTATACGTTTCATAGGCATGNGATCTATACATGTCTGGCATGTATTCGTACCCAGGNTTATCACTTGTTTTGATTCCNTCAGAGGCAGAATCNCCACAAGAAANAAATAANAAGCAACNAAATAATANTATAAAATTTCTGATCATTTTCTCTTTATTTTATTAATTATTTTAGTTANAAAAGAAGTATTTATTTTAATTTGTTTTTTTTCTTTTTTACTCATTTTATTTTTTGANTTTCTTTGAATTAAAGATTTAATAAAAGAAACNTCACTAANATTAATTTTCTTTTTCTTTTTTTGATTTATTTTTTCAATTTTTCTTCTTTCCTCATCTATTTCATCCATCAACTCTTTTTCAGAATTCTTTACTTTTATNTCTTCTACTCCAGCTTCACGCATTATTTTTTTTATTTCGNTAATTTTTTTTGGATCAGATTCNATTATTTCCATTAAAAATTTATCATCAGTAGTTCTTGGGTCAGGATTTCTTGAACTTGATCCAGGAAATAATCCACATCTAANTAAAAANGTTATNACCATNANNTGAGCNGCNCAAAAAACTGTTGCNTCAAAGGTNACNGGGATAAAAGCAGGTAAGGCTTGACCNTANGAAAAATTTGGTTTNCCNCCTATTATCATTGGCCAATCAGANATCATTACAAACCACATNAGNAAAGTNATNAGACCAAATCCTAATAATCCNTACATNAANGAAGTNATNGCAAGTCTACTGTACTGTAATCCCATTGCAGTATCAAGACCNTGAACAGGGTAAGGAGAAAAAACTTCATTAACTCTAAAGCCTCTAGCAACAATTTTTTTTGTTGCTGCTAAAACGTGATCATCATCACCGAATAAACCATAAATAACTTTATTCTCCATTTTTATTTTTATTATATTTTGAACTTTTAGTTTTTACAATTGTTTTTAACTCTGCCTGAGCAATAACAGGAAACGTTCTAGCATAAATTAGAAATAGTACTAGAAAAAAGCCTATTGTTCCTATAAAAATTCCCAAATCAACAAAAGTAGGTGAAAACATGGACCAACTAGATGGCAAAAAATCTCTATGTAGAGAAGTAACAATAATCACAAATCTTTCAAACCACATACCAATATGTACAAAAAGTGCAATTATAAATGTAAATAATATGTTTGTTCTTAATTTTTTAAACCACATTAACTGAGGAGAAATTACATTACATGTCATCATTGCCCAATAAGCCCACCAATAGGGACCTGTAGCTCTATTTAAAAAAGCATATTGTTCATATTCAACTCCGGAGTACCATGCAATAAATAACTCAGTAATATAAGCACACCCAACAATTGATCCAGTTACTAGAATAATAATATTCATATATTCTATGTGAGTCATTGTAATGTAATCTTCTAAATTAACAACTTTTCTAGCGATTAAAAGTAAGGTTTGGCACATAGCAAAACCACCAAAAATAGCTCCAGCTACGAAATATGGCGGAAATATAGTTGTATGCCATCCAGGAATAACGGAAGTTGCAAAGTCCATACTAACAATTGAATGGACAGAAAGTACTAGAGGTGTGCATAAACCAGCTAAGACTAAAGACATTACTTCATGACGTTGCCAGTGTTTAGCCCTTCCACTCCAACCAAAAGACATGAAAGAATATATTTTTTTTGTAATAGGTTTTACCGCTCTGTCTCTAATCATAGCAAAATCAGGAATAAGACCCATATACCAGAATACAAGAGATACAGAAAAATAAGTTGAAATAGCAAATACATCCCAAAGTAAAGGAGAATTAAAGTTAACCCATAACGGACCATACTGATTCGGGAGAGGAAAGACCCAAAAGCCAACCCACAATCTACCCATGTGAATTAAAGGAAATAGACCTGCTTGCATAACCGCAAAAATTGTCATCGCCTCTGAGGTTCTATTGATAGAGAGCCTCCAGTTTTGTCTAAATAACAATAAAACTGCAGAAATTAACGTACCAGCATGACCTATACCAACCCACCAAACAAAATTTGTTATATCCCAAGCCCAACCAATTGTGTTGTTTAAACCCCATACACCTATTCCTGTACCAATAGTATAAGCAATACATCCAAAGCCCCAAAGCATAGCAATAGCCGAAACAATAAATAATGACCACCACCACGTGTTAGCACTTGTTTCAATAGGTCTAGCTATATCAACAGTGATATCGTGTAAATCTTTATTTCCTGTTATTAATGGTTCTCTAACTGGTGACCTATACATTTTTATTTACTTTATTTTTATTTCTAACTTTTGTTTTATAAAATACTGAAGGTTGTGTATTCAACTCTTCCAGCAGTGCATATGTTCTAGGGTGGTTTTTCTCCTTACTTATTCTACTGTTTGAGTCAAGAGCATCTCCAAATACTATTGCCCCGGTGTCACACGCAGTTTCACACGCACAGCTAACCTCTCCATCTCTTATTTTTCTTCTCTCTCTTTTTGCATCTAATTTTGTTTTTTGAATATTTTGTATACACATAGAACATTTTTCCATAACTCCTCTAGCCCTAACTGTGACATCCGGATTTAAAACCATTTTGCCTAAGTCGTCATTCATGTTAAAATCAAAATTATCGTTATCCTTATAATTAAACCAATTAAATCTTCTAACCTTGTAAGGACAATTGTTCATGCAATATCTTGTACCAATGCATCTGTTGTAAGTCATCTGATTTAAACCTTCATTAGAATGTGTAGTGGCGGCAACTGGACAAACATTTTCACAAGGAGCTTGATTACAATGTTGACACATTACAGGCTGAAAAACAACTTCTAAACTTTCCTCACTAGAGGGTTCTTCCATCATTTTATACATTTCAATAGCACCAATTCCTTTTTCTTCAGCTAAATCTTTTGTCATATCGCTTGAGTAATATCTATCTATCCTTAACCAATGCATATCTCGATTTTTTCTAACCTCTTGTTTACCAACTACAGGTACATTGTTTTCAGCATGACAAGCAATTACACATGCTCCGCACCCATGACATTTACTTAAATCAATTGACATATTCCAAAAATGTACAGATGGCTCCCACTCTTGATAAAGATTCAATTCACTTGCGGAGACTTTTCCTTTATAGGATTCTAATTTAAAGTCTTCATTACCTGATTTTGGATTTTTAAGATATTCATTCAACGTCGTTTCTTTAACAATACTTCTGCCCATCATTGTATGACTATTTTGAGTACAAGCAAATTCATGTTCTACTCCTTCAACTTTTGTAATTGAAAAATTATTTTTCTGAACTAAATTAAAATTGTCATAAATGTCAAATGCATTCACTCCAATTCCGTTACCTACTTTACCACTTTCATTTCTACCATATCCAAAAGCAAGACCTAAAACATTTTGTTTTTGACCAGGTTGAATATAAACAGGTACTTTTAAGCTCTTTTCTCCCAATTTAACTAAAACAACATCACCATTAAGAGCACCATCAGAGACGTGCCAATTTTTCAGACCTAAATTCTTGGCGTGAACTGGATTGATAGTTAAATAATTATCCCACGTTACTTTAGTAACAGGGTCGGGCAGTTCTTGTAACCAAGGGTTATTCGACTGATAACCATCGCCCATTGATGTTTTAGAATAAAACATCAAAAATTCATTATTTTCAACAGAATTATCAGGTAAATAATTTTTAGTTATTTCTTGAGCAACTTTTGAAGAAAAAACATAATCTTTTGCTTTAAAGTCAATTTCACAGTATCCATCATGCAATATTTTATTCCATGATTTATTTAAAGCCATACTTTTATAAAAAGATTTTAAATAGTTATAATAGGAGTCATTAACCCCAATCCACTTCAACAAAATTTGCTCAGACTCTCTTGAATTAAAAAGTGGATTTATTGTAGGTTGCTGAATTGTATAAATTCCAGTATAGGGGCTAGCATCTCCCCAAGATTCTAAAAAGTGAGACTTAGGGCATGTAAAATCCATGTAATTACTTGTCTCATTTTTTGAGTCAGTTATCTGAATTTTTAGTTTGACATTATTTAATTTTTCCTTAAGCTTAGGGAAATTATAAATAATGTTTAAATCATTAATTATTAACGCTCCTATTTTATTTACTTCAATATCATCTAAAAATCTTTTAAAAATTGAATTAACTCCACTATATAAATTTGATTTATTATTGTAGTCAATAGTTTTTGAGTAGTTATCAAGTAAATAATTTATGGCATTGACTATGATTTGGTTCTGAGGATCGCTACTGCCAGAAACAACTAGACTTTTACCCAGGTTTTCTTGCAACTCTTTGCAAATATTGTCAAGCAATTTTTTATGATTTGAATTTTCTATATCAGGGCCCTGATCAGACATACTTAACTTCGCAAAGATATACATTAAGTATTTTAATTGTTCATCTGGATTTACAGGAACTCTTTTGTCTGAATTTGAACCAGTTAATGTCAGTAAAGACTCAAACTGATAATGCTTAGACATATTTGTTCCTGGATTTCTCAAAAAACTATATTTTCTTCCGTGACTTGTATCCAGCCAATCTCCTAAAAAATCCGCTTCAAAAGAGACTACAACCTTGGCTTTGTCAAAATTATATGTTGGAACAAAAGACTCCCCAAAACAGGCTTTATTAGCTTCTATAATTGATGACTTTGATATTGGATCATAGTATACAATCTCAACATTTTTATATTTTTTTTGAAATAATTCTAGTATTTTTTTGTGAGATGGGCTAATAACAGTAGGAGATAAATATACTATCTTCTTTTTAGTTTTTGAAATCTGATTCAGTGACTTTATAACTTCAGCATCCAATTTATCCCAAGATAATTCCTTATTATTTTTCAAAGGCGATTTTAATCTATTTGAGTCATATAAAGAAAGTACACTTGCATATCCTCTTGAATTTAAACCTCCTCCATAAGTAGTCTTTTCATAATCTTTATTGGAGGAAATTGAAATTGGCCTACCTTCTCTGGTCTTAACTAAAATACTTGCAAAAGTGTTTTCTTGATAGTACGTGCTAGCATAAAAGTTTGCAACACCTGGAATTATTTCTTCTGGCTGGTTAAGATACGGTACTGATTTCTGAATAGGAGATTCACAAGAAGATAAAACAGCAGCTGCAGTGCTAAAGCCTAAAAATTTTAAAAAATCTCTTCTGCTTGTTCCATAATCACTATTATTTTGATCTGCTAAAAAATGATCTGTTGGTAATTTATCAGAAAACTCCTTGTGAAGAAAATCTTCATTTCCTTTTAAATATGGACTCTTAAAATATTTTTTCTGTTCTTTCATTTCTTATTTAATAATGACATTTTCCACATTCCAGTCCACCAATATCTTCGACAGTTAAGTCAGCTTTCTTATGTTTCTCAATCCAATCGCTGTAACCGTGATAATAAGGATTGTCTAAATCTATTTTAGTATCTCTATGGCAATTAATACACCAACCCATTGTTAATTTTTCTTTTTGATAAACAACATCCATTTCTTCAATTGCCCCATGACACTCTTGACACTCTAATCCACCAGCAACAACATGTTGAGAGTGATTAAAATAAGCAAGATCTGGTAGATTGTGAATCCTGATCCATTTAATTGGTTGTTCTTCATAACCCTCAATGTAAGACCTTGAATCAACATCGTATCCTACAGCTTTATAAATTTTTGCAATTTCTTTTGTACCATGAGTTGGCCCTTCAACTATATTAGCGTGGCAGTTCATACATACATTTGCAGAAGGAATTCCAGAGTGTTTACTTTTCCTTGCACTTGAATGACAATAATTACAATCTATCCCTTGTTGACCAGCATGTACTTTGTGAGAAAACTCTATTGGTTGAGCAGGTTGATAATTTTGTGAAATTCCTATTTTTGATAAACTTTGCCAACCTAATACAACTAAGCTTAAAACTCCTAAATGAGTAACTATTATGACAATGACAAGATTACTAAATATCCACTTCTTAATACCTTGAAAAATAGTTTCTTCAATTTTGGACGCTTTTTTAAGAGAGTTTTTAATAAAAACTAAAAAACCTAAAACTGAAAATAAAACTAAAACTATTAACAATAACAACGGCGTATTAATAGACTGATCTTGATCAACTTCAATGTCTAAAGTCTCAACTACAGCAACTTCTTCAACTGGGGGATTTTCTATGTAAGCTAAAATGTCCTTTATATCCTCATCAGAAAAGGTAGGAAAAGCGGTCATTACACTTTGGTTAAATTCTTCAAAAATAGATACAGCTTGTTCATCTCCACTCTCAATTAAGGCAGAAGAATTTCTTATCCAATCAAGTAACCATTGTTCTGAATACTTATTAAAAATATCTTCATTAAGACCAGGTCCAATAAGTCTTGCAGATTTATAATCACCAATTCTATGACACGCTGTACAATTAGCCTTATAAAGCTCTTCACCCCTAACTAAATCATGACCCTCTAAATAATCAACCTGAGCGTAGGAAAAATTAGCGCTAAGAGCCCAAAAAAGTAAGGTGAAATAAAATACTGTTTTATTCAACATTTAGTACATAAAAATTGTATCACAAATATAAAAATCTATTTGCATAAAAACATGAAAAAATATATGTAAATTTAAATAAATTGTTAATTTAGAATCAGTCTAAATAACGGACTTAAAAAAATAATAATTAAATGAAAAAAACAACTTTATTCATTTGCTTAATCTTTTCATCTTTTTACTACTCATTCAGTCAAGGCGAATTTAATTTAAATCAAAACCTATTCATAGAAAAAAGTGATGAAATAAAAAAAATTCTCAAAACATATAATAGTTTTTTTGAGAAGAAAGTTAATGTTTATAAAATTCAGTTATATCATAATGAAAATCGTTACTCAACATGGAAAGTAAAAAAAAAATATGAAGAACTCTTTCCTAATTTTTCAGCTGATTTTTTTTATGAAGCACCTTTCTTCAAGGTCACAACAGAGTATTTTATGAAAAAAGTCGCAGCTGAAAAAAAAATGAAGGAAATAAAAAATTATTTTCCTGATTGCTTTATTATTCAAATTCCTTTGAAAGAGGAAAAATTTTAAGATTTTACATGATTAAATACCTCAATGAAGTCACCAACCTTTATATCATTAAAGTTTTCAATATTGAGCCCACACTCATAATTTTTTGAAACCTCCTTGACATCTTCCTTGAATCTTTTTAAAGAAGCTAATTTACCAGTGTATATAACAATTCCGTCTCTAATTAATCTAATTTCAGAATTTCTTTCAATTTTTCCATCTGTCACATAACTACCTGCAATAGATCCAACTTTAGGAATTTTAAAAACCTCTCTGATCTCTACATTCCCAATTACCTCTTCTTTTAGCTCAGGTTCATGCATGCCTTCGAGGGCATCTTTAACAGCATTAATTGCATCATATATAACGGAATACATTCTAATATCAATTGATTCTTTATCCGCTAATTTTCTTGCAGAAACAGAGGGCCTAACTTGAAAACCTATAATAATTGCATTGGATGCAGAGGCCAGCAAAACATCTGAATCAGTTATTTGCCCTACACCTTTATGAATTACATTAACTTGAATTTGGTCAGATGTTAATTTTAAAAATGAATCACTCAAAGCCTGAATCGATCCATCAACATCAGCCTTAACAATAATATTTAACTCTTTGAAATCACCAATTGCTAACCTTCTACCAATTTCATCTAAAGTGATATGCTTTTGAGTTCTAATACTTTGTTCCCTTTGTAGTTGATTTCTTTTAGTAGCAATTTGTTTTGCTTCTTTTTCCTCAGACATTACATTAAATCCATCACCTGCTTGAGGGGCACCATTTAAGCCTAGTATTGCAGTTGGACAAGATGGCTCAGCTTGATTCAATAAATTACCCCTTTCATCAAACATAGCCTTCACCTTTCCAGTATATTGACCAGCAAGAATAAAATCACCTTTTTTCAAAGTTCCATTTCGAACTAAAATAGTAGCAACATATCCCTTCCCTTTATCTAGAGAAGCTTCAATTATAGTTCCACTTGCATTTCTTTCAGGGTTAGCTTTTAATTCTAACAAATCAGACTCTAATAATACTTTTTCTAACAGCTCATCAATTCCTAGACCTGTTTTTGCAGAAATATCTTGACTTTGATACTTACCCCCCCAGTCTTCAACCAAAAGATTCATAGATGACAATTGTTCTTTTAATTTATTAGAACTTGAGTTAGGTTTATCAATTTTATTAAATGCAAAAACTATAGGGACATTTGCAGCTTGAGCATGTGAAATTGCCTCTTTAGTTTGAGGCATCACATCATCATCAACAGCTATAACAATAATTGCTAAATCAGTTACTTGAGCTCCTCTAGCTCTCATCGCAGTAAAGGCCTCATGCCCAGGAGTATCGATAAAAGTTATCTTCCGATCATCTCCTAGAGTTACTTCGTAAGCACCTATATGCTGAGTAATTCCTCCAGATTCTCCTGCAATAACATTTTCTTTTCTAATGTAATCTAAAAGTGATGTCTTTCCATGGTCTACATGCCCCATTATTGTTACGATTGGAGCACGCTTACATAGTTTTGATTCATCATCATCTTCTTCAATTATTGACTCTTGGACATCAGCACTAACAAACTCTACTTGAAAACCAAATTCTTCTGCTACAATAGATAATGTTTCAGCATCTAGTCGTTGATTCATAGCAACCATAATCCCAAGTGTCATACAGCTGGAAATAACTTCATTAGGATTAACATTCATCATGCTAGCTAACTCTCCAACAGTAACAAATTCTGTTACTTTTAAAATTGACTTTTCTTGATCAGCAATCTTTTGTTCTTCTAGAGCTTTTTCTCTTCTTTCTTCTCTTTTTTGTTTTCTAAATTTTACAGAGCTTGACTTTCCTTTATTTGTTAATTTATCAAGGGTTTCAGCAATTTTTTTCTGAATCTTTACATTATCTACTTCAGGAGAATGTTTTTTTTGAGAATTATTATTTTTATTTTGGTCTTTAAATATCCTTTTTCTTTTTTTCTTACCTTCCTTTTTTAATGTTTGTGATGATGAGGCCACCTTTCGTTTCTTTTTCTCGAATTTACTTAAGTCAATTTTTTCACCAGTTAAAACAGGCCCTTTTAATGTATTTTTATTTTCTTCTATATATTTTCCTTCATCAGTTTTTTTGTCTTGACTATCTTTCTTAATAGAAACTGTCGAATCATTATTCAGATCATTTTTTTTATGCTCTGATTTTTCTTCATGTAAATCATGATTAATGAGTGTTTCTTCTTCTTTTTTTTCAATCCCTTTATCAATTATAGCTTGACCAACTTCTTCTTTAACTAATTTCTCTTCAATAGTTGGCTTTTTTTCTTTTAATTTTTCTTTTTCTTTAATAGAATCGTTTTCAAAGGTCGAAATATTGATTTCTCTTTCCTTCCTATTAGAGTCAATTGCCTCCTTTATGTTAGCCTTGTCACTTACATCTTGACTAAATTCTTGTAACAACAAATCATATTGTTTATCATCAATTTTTGTAGTTGGTTTAATTTTAACTTCAAAACCTTTTGAATTAAGAAAATCCTCAATCCTACTTAATGATATGTTTAGTTGTTTTGCAACTTTAGGAGCTCTTGCTGGCATATTTAATTAATTATTATCAAATTCTGATTTCAAAATATTTTGAACTTCTTCTATTGTTGACTCTTCAAGATCAGTTCTTTTTGATAGCTCTTTAACATCTAGCTCTAAAACACTTTTAGCAGTATCGCAACCAATTTGTTTAAAAACATCAATTATCCAATCATCAATTTCATCTAAAAATTCAGACAATGGAACATCTTCTTCTTCTCCGACCTCTACATCTCTATAAACATCTATTTCATATCCAGTTAATTGACCGGCAAGTCTAATATTATAACCTCCTTTACCTATTGCTAAAGAGACCTGGTCAGGCTTTAAATTTACATCAACACTTTTTGATTCCTCATTTATTTTAATAGAAGATATTTTAGCAGGACTTAGTGCTCTGGTAATGTATAATTTTGTATTGTCAGTATAATTTACTACATCAATATTTTCATTACCCAATTCTCTTACTATACTGTGAATTCTAGAACCCTTCATTCCCACACACGCTCCTACTGGGTCAATTCTATCGTCGAATGATTCCACAGAAACCTTCGCTTTTTCTCCTGGAATTCTTTTAACATTTTTAACAACTATTATTCCATCTGCTACTTCTGGGATTTCTAGCTCAAACAGTCTAGATAAAAATTCGGGAGAAACTCTAGAGATAATAACAAGAGGTTTTCCTCCCCTAATTTTTACATCTTTAATCACGGCCCTAACAGTATCGCCTTTCCTGAAAAAATCTGAGGGTATTTGATCTTCTTTGGCTAGAATCAATTCATTGTCTTGGTCATCAATTAAAATTATTTCTCTTCTTCTTATGTGGTGAACATCCCCTGAAATTATTTCTCCAATTCTAGTTGAATATTTTTCACAAATTATATTATTATCATACTCTTTAATTTTTGAAGCTAAGTTTTGCTTCAATGTAAGGATTGATCTTCTGTCAAAATCTTTCATAAATACTTGCTCAGGAAAGTCCTCTCCTATTTCAAAATCGGGTTCAATTTTTAATGCATCAGATAGTTGAATTTCAAAATCTAAGTCTTCTACTTCACCATCAGCTACTATGGTCTTATTTTTCCAAATTTCTAAATCTCCTTTTTCAGCATTTACAATTATGTCAAAATTTTCGTCACTACCATATTTTTTAATAAAAACCCCTCTGAAAACTTCCTCAACTATAGTCATCAAAGTTACCCTGTCAATATTTTTATCTTGTTTAAAATCTGAAAAAGATTCTAATAAAACTGCTGTATCCATACTAAAGTATTTATTAAATTTGTTCTTAAAAAAAAGAGGGGCTCGCCCCTCTTAATATTATTTATATAAATTAAAACAATGCAAATATATCATTTTTTTTTTTATCTAAATAAGATTGTTGTCCGACTAGGGCTCGAACCTAGACTCTTCTGGACCAAAACCAGACGTGTTGCCAGTTACACCATCGGACAATTTTTTCTGGCTTCAAAATTACACTATTCTTTATAAAAACAAAAAATTATACGTTAGTTAATTAAAATAGAATACAATAACGTATTTTTACCTGACAAAAGATTTTCATTAAATGATCAATTGGTTCAAATCACTAACTTTTTCTACGCAAAATAATATTGGTGCTATTTTAGTTTTTTTTGTTGCATTAATTACGTATACACTTACTTTAGAACCAACAACTAGTTTTTGGGATTGTGGCGAATATATTGCAACTGCTCATAAAATACAAGTTGGACATCCTCCAGGGGCTCCTTTTTTTGTAATTATTGCAAATTTTTTTTCAAATTTGGCCTTTGGAGACTCTTCAAATGTTGCGTGGATGATAAATTTTATGTCTGCATTATGTAGCGCTATTACTATTGTGTTCTTGTTCTGGATTATAACTAATTTTTCAAAAAAACTAACAGAATTAAACAAAAAAAAACTTACAGATTTTTCAAAACTTAATATTTTATTTAGTGGTGTTATTGGAGCTTTAATTTATACTTTTTCTGATTCGTTTTGGTTCTCTGCTGTTGAAGGTGAAGTTTATGCTATGTCCTCACTATTTACAGCAATTGTTTTTTGGTCCATCTTAAAGTGGGAAATCGAATTTGAAAAACCATACGCAAATAGGTGGCTTGTGTTAATTTCTTTTTTGATTGGCTTGTCAGTTGGTGTTCACATGTTAAATTTACTTGCTATTCCTGCAATATCAAGTATTTATTTATACAAAAAATGGAATTCTAAAAAACTCCATGAATTTTCTAAATTCACTTTAATTAACATAATTGGAATAGCCCTTTTAGGACTTATATTTTTCATCATTGTTCCACAAACCGTAAATTTATTTGGTAAAACAGAACTTTATTTTGTTAATAAGTTAGGCTTTAGTTTTAATTCAGGAACAATATTTTTCTTGATATTTTTGACATTATCAATTGCAATTAGCTTAATTTATTCTCACATTAAAAGATTATATAATTTAAATACAGCTATTCTAAGTTTTTTATTTTTTTTAATTGGCTACTCGTCTTTTTTTGTTCTGATTATAAGATCAAATGCGAATACACCAATTGATGAAAATAGCCCTGAAGATGCTGTAAGTTTATTAGCGTATTTAAATAGAGAACAATATGGTAGCCACCCTCTTGTTTATGGACACTCATTTAATTCCACAGACTCAACAATGGTTGATGGAAATCCAGTTTATGTTCAAGGTTATGAGTTAAAAAATACATCCGGTGGTTTTAAATGGAAAAATAAAAAGAATAAATTAATTCGTAAAGAAGAGTTTTCATCATTTGACAAAGCTGAAAAAAAGAAACTTGAATTACTAAATATTGAAAATGATAAAAATTTAACTTTTGAAATTAATGATAAATACATTATTTCTGATAATAGAAAAGATTGGAAAACTATATATAAAGAAAAAGACCAATCTTTTTTTCCTAGAATGTGGAGTAGCTCTCAATTACATATTAATGGCAGGTCCAATGATGGATATTTAGGTTGGAGCGGGAAGCAAAGTAGCAATAACAAAATTCCAACCCTTACAGAAAATTTAAGATATTTTTGGAATTACCAGTTTAAGCACATGTACGTTAGATATTTTATGTGGAACTTTTCAGGAAAACAAAATGACACCCAAGGTCACGGTAATATACTGGATGGGAACTGGATAACTGGATTTAATTTAATTGATAATTACATTCTAGGACTTGGGCCAAAAAAAAACTTACCAAAGCATTTAAAACAAAACGCTGGCCACAATAAATATTACATGTTACCATTTCTTTTAGGATTATTAGGATTAGTATTTCAAATATCAAAAAGAAAAAAAGATTTTTGGGCAATTTTTTTACTATTCTTTTTTACTGGAATAGCAATTGTAATTCAATTAAATCAACATCCATATCAACCAAGAGAAAGAGATTATGCTTACGTTGGATCCTTTTTTGCTTTTTCAATTTGGACAGGACTAGGAACATTTGCTCTTATGCAATTAATTAAAAATAATTTATATGATTTTTTAAAAATAGAGTTTGTCAAATTGAATCTTAAAAAAATATTGAGCTTTAGTTCAATATTATTACTCGGAATACCGACTCTAATGGCTTATCAAAACTGGGATGATCATGACAGGTCTAACAGATTTACAGCAAGAGACTTTGCAAAAAATTATTTATCATCTTGTAAACCTAACGCAATTTTATTTACTATGGGAGATAATGATACTTTTCCTTTGTGGTATGTGCAAGAGGTTGAAGGATACAGAACTGATGTTAGAATTGTAAATTTAAGTTTATTAAATACTGACTGGTATATTGATCAAATGAAAAAGGATGCATATGATGGCAAGGCCGTTCCATTTAGTATGGAAAAAGACTTGTATAAACAAGGTACGCGAGACGTTGCATATTTTTACCCCTACTCAACTTTAATTGATGATGAAAAGAACATTAAACAACTTGAATTTGATTTAGAATCAATAAAAAATAAAAACCCTCAACAATCTTTTGAAATCAGAAATTATTTAAATAATCTTTCATCAATGATTTCAAAAAGCAATAGGACTAAAGCTCTCGAAAAAATTGCTGAAATGATAGATGTTTCTTACCAAAATTATAAAAATCCTTCTTTTTTAGACTCTATCAATGCAAGTGAAAAAATATTTGAACTTTCTCATTTTAATAATTGGATTAAAAGTGACAAGCCTTACACCAAAATAAATGTTTCTAAAAATAAAGCGCATGTATATTTTCCAATGAAAAAAATTAAATTTCCGGTTAATAAAAAAATCGTTGTAGAAAATAATATTGTTAGCGATAGCGAAATAAATTTAATTGAAGAAAATTTACTTATTGATTTTTCAAAAAACAATGTTAGGGGACTTGATAAAAAAAGTTTGATGATTTTAGATCTTTTAGAACAAAACAACTGGGAAAGGCCTATTTATTTTGCAATAACTATTGGAGATCCTAATCAAAATCCTGAACCATTTATGTTTTTGAATGACTACCTTCAATTAGATGGAATGGTATATCAGTTATCCCCTATTAAAAACTCAAATAATGAAAGTGGTAGAGTAAACAGTAATATTTTATATGATAATTTAATGAATAAATACAGTTGGGGAGGAATAGACAAAAATAACATTTATATAGATGAAACTAATGCTCGAATGATTAGAAATTTTAAAAACATTTTTAACCGATTAACATCTAAATTATTGCAAGAAAATAACTTAGATAAAGCTGGAAAAGTAATTGAGAAATCATTGACCACAATTAATCCTGAATTAATTCCATTAGAAATTTACGACTTGCCTCTTCTTGAAAATTATTTTGATTATATTTTAGAGACCCAAATCAAAAAAATTGGGGCTGATGAAATTTTTGACTCTGAAAATGAGTTCAATAATTTAAATAAGCTAATTGAAACATTAATTGAACGATATAAGTCTGAACTTAAATATTACAATCAATTTTCTGAAAATCAATTAGTTAAAAATTGGATAATTCAAAATCAAATTAAACTTGCCGCCCAATCTCTAAATGCATTATTTCAATTAAGAAAAGAAATACCAAGTAACATCATTAAAAGCAATTTTGAAAATAATATGATTTACGAGGAATACTTTAGTAAAATGATAAATTTGGTAGAATTGGCTCACACAAAAAAATATAAAAATGAGACACAAAACTTATTTATTATTTTAACATCTTACGCAGAAATAGCAAATACTAATAATTATACTGAAATTAATAAGCTTTTAATTGAACTTGAAAGAATTTCTAATTTAATTAATCCAGTAAAGAAAAGTACTATAAACAACAATGAATCTAAAAGTGAATTTTGTTCATGCATTGAACAATTCACAACTTCTGAAATGACAATAAATTGTGATAAATATTTAAGTGATTTTTTTAATAATTTAAAAAGCGAAAAAGAATTAAATCAAGCAGCAGAAAATTGCCCAGAAGTATTCCAAGTTTTCATTCAACAACAAATGAAAGCTGCTGAAGAAGAAAGCAATTTATAAATGACCTTTGATACTATTAAATCCACCTAATATGTTGTATACATACTTAAAAGAATTGGCTTGTAATATAGATGCGGCAATTACAGACCTATAACCGCCTGCACAAAATACCAAATATTCTGAATTAACTTCTAAATCATCTATTTGACTTAATAAATTTTGTAAGCTTATATTTTTCGCCCCACTAACTTTTCCAATTGACTCAAGCTCAGAGGAGTTTCTTACATCTAATATTTTTGAATTCTCAAACTTCTTAGAATAAAATTGATTTGAATCAATTGAGTTCACCTTATTATAATTGTTTTTTTGTTGCCAAGATTTAAACCCACCCTCTAAATAACCTAAAACATTATCAAAGCCAATTCTTGACAATCTTGTTATTATTTCTTCTACTCTTGATTCATCTGCAACTAATAGAATAGGTTGATTAACATCTGAAAAAATCGCACCAACCCAAGGAGCAAAACCTCCATCAATTCCAATAAATATAGAATTTGGTATATGACCTAAACAAAAATCATAATGACTCCTCACATCTAAAATCTTAACACCGTTTAAATTCATTTTTTTTTCAAAATCTTCTACTGAAAAAGGATTATTAGATCTTTTTAAGATTTCAGAAAGATCGTCATAACCCTCCTGATTTAATTTTACATTATAAGGAAAATAAGATGGAGGTTCAGGTAAATTATCAGTTAATAACTTAACAAACTCATTCTTATTACAAGAGTTGTTTAAAGAATAATTAACCTCTTTTTGATTTCCTAAATTATCAATTGTTTGTTTCATCATTTTTTTTCCACATGCAGAACCAGCACCGTGAGCTGGGTAAACTAGAATATCATTTGGCAGAGGTTTAATTCTTTTATTTATAGAGTCAAAAAGTATACCAGCTAAATCTTCTTTAGAAAGCCCTTTATATCTTTGCGCAACATCAGGAATTCCAACATCGCCAAGAAATAAAGTGTCACCAGTAAAAATTGAATGCTCTTTACCATTTTTGTCCTTTAGTAAAAAAGAAGTGCTTTCAAGTGTGTGACCAGGTGTATGAATTGTTGTTAATGTAACTTTACCAAATTTAAAAACCTGATTATCTGTAGCAATAATTGCATCAAATTTCGGATCTGCATTTGGACCATAAATAATCTTCGCACCTGTTAATTTAGCTAAGGTTAAATGACCACTTACAAAATCTGCATGAAAATGAGTTTCTATAACATACTTAATTTTTACTGAAGCATGGTCTGCAATTTTTATATATTCATTTACATCTCTTAATGGATCAATTACAACTGCTTCTCCACCAGATTCTATATAGTAAGATGCTTGAGATAGACATTTAGTATAAATTTGCTTTACGTACATAATCAAAAATGTTGAATATTAATACCGACTAACAAAGATATAATTATTAAAAATAATGCAAATAAGGAATGCATTATTTTTAAATTCAACTTTACTCTTATTTTTAAACCTAAAATAAAACCAATAAAGGATAAAAAAATAATACTGGCTAATAATAAAAAATCAACTTTTAATACATTGTTATTTATATCTGAAAATATGGCTAATGTTGAATTTAAAAAAATTAATATTAATGAAGCATGAGCGGCTTGCTTTACATTAAATTTTTGAAATAAAATTAACACAGGAACAATTAAAAAACCACCTCCAACTCCCAATAAACCGGTTAAATTACCTACTAAGAATGCTTGTGCTAACAAGGGAAAGCACGATATTAATTTACTTCTCTTAACTAGAAAATTTAACTTATTAAACTTAAAGTTAAATAACATACTTATTCCAGAAGAAAATAAAAAAAATACAAAAACTAATAATAAAATCTTTTCTGAAATCAACTCAAATAAATAATTTCTGGAAAAGTAGACTCCTAAAATAGAAATTACAGCAAAGATTAAAACAGATCTAATTTTATGAATTTTAAAATTTTTTGTTAAAAAAATACCAAAAAGGGATGTAAAAAATACAATGATTAAAGAGTAACTCGTAGAAATTTTAAAAGAAATACTAAAAAAAAACATCAAAATAGGGATAGTCACTAATGAACCACCTGCTCCAAATAAACCAAAAAGTAAACCTGATAAAATAAAAAATATATATCCTATAATAATTTCCATTTAACTATTTAAGCATTAAAAACAAATACCAATTAACAATTATATGTTAACAAGTAACAACAAACTTATAACTATTAAGCAATAAAAATGATTAGAATTGTGATGCATTTCATATTTGGGGTATATTGATTACCAATTTCTTATAAGGTAATCGCAAAAAAGTCTGTTAAATCAGACTTTTTTTGTTTGGGCCAATCATGTTCTTTGGATCAACAAATTTATCAAAATCATTTTCATTCAAAATATTTAAATCCATCGCCGCATCTTTTAATGAAATATCTTTATCATAGGCATACTTAGCAATTTTAGCAGCTTTATCGTATCCAATATGATTATTAAGCGATGTTACTAGCATTAAGGAATTATGTAAATTAATATTAACTGCTTTTTTATTAATTTTTATACCTATTATACAATTATTTGAAAATGAAGTTAAAGAGTCACCCAAAATTCGTGCAGAAAAAATAAAGTTATGTATAATCATAGGCCTAAATACATTAAGTTGAAAGTGGCCCTGAGCAGCACCAAATGAAATTGCGGAGTCATTACCTATAACCTGAGAACAAACCATAGTAATTGCTTCACATTGTGTAGGATTTACTTTGCCAGGCATAATTGAGGAGCCAGGCTCATTGGCTGGTAAAATTAGCTCTCCAATTCCAGATCTAGGACCAGAAGATGAAACTCTTATATCATTAGCTATCTTATTAATTGAAATGGCTAATTGTTTTAGGGCATGATGAGATGAAACAATTCCTTCATTAGAAGAAAGAGCCTCAAACTTATTAAAGGCACAAATAAATTTACTTTTAAACCCTACATCCTTATAAAATTTATTTATTTTTTTTACAACCATTTTATCAAAACCATTAACAGTATTAAGACCTGTTCCAACAGCAGTTCCACCAATTGCTAGTTCAGATAAATCGGCGCAACTTTCATTAAGTTTATTCAAACCTTTTTGGATTTGCGAAACGTATCCTGAGAACTCTTGGCCAATTGTTAATGGTGTTGCATCCATGAAATGAGTTCTACCAATCTTAATAAATTTGGCAAAATTATCTCTTTTCTTTTTCAACGATTTTAAAAATAATTTTAAAGCTGGTATTGTATTTTTAGATAATATAAAAATAGAGGCCATATTCATGGCAGTTGGAAAGGTATCATTAGATGATTGAGACTTGTTAACATCATCATTTGGATGAAGTATTGTGCTATTTGAAATTTTTCTTGCTCTATTAACTATAACTTCATTGAGATTCATGTTAGTTTGAGTACCAGAGCCAGTTTGCCAAATAACTAAAGGAAAATGATTATCTAATTCTCCAGCATAAATTTCATCACAAACTTTAGAAATTAAATCTCTCTTTCTTTTGGATAAAAGACCCAAATCACAATTAACGTGAGCTATAGATTTTTTTAATATAGAAAAAGATCGAATGATTTCAATTGGCATACTACCAGCGCTTCCAATCTTAAAATTATTTCTTGATCTTTCTGTTTGGGGACCCCACAACTTATTTATTGGAACATTGACAACCCCCAAACTATCATATTCTTTTCTTGTTCTTGTCATAGCAAAATTATTGTTTTAACAAATCTAATATATTTTCTGCTGGTCTAGCAATAATTGCAACTTTCTCATTAAATACAATTGGCCTTTCAATTAAAATAGGGTGGTTGTAAATAGCATCAACTAGTTCCTCTTTATTTAAAACTTTATTTTTATATTTTTCTTTATAAACTAATTCATTTTTTCTTAACACTCTTTCTATATCGTAGTCACTTAATAAAGAAATTATTTCTGTAAATTGATTCTTTGTCAATGGTTCTTTTAAATATTCTAATACTTGGATTTTTATTTTTTTTTCATGAAGAATTTTTAACGCTTCTCTACTTTTTCTACATCTTGGATTGTGAATTATTTTGTACATAATTATTTTTTTAAGTTCATTAAATATGCTTTGATAAATGAGTCTATTTCTCCGTTTAATACATTTTGAACATCTGTTGTTTCCTCATTAGTTCTTAAATCTTTTACCAATTTGTAAGGATGCATAACATAATTTCTTATTTGAGAACCCCACTCTATTTTCTTTTTGGAAGCCTCTACTTCATTTTTTTTTTCATTTAGTTTTTCTAATTCAATTAAATAAAGTCTAGATTTTAATAATGACATAGCCTTCTTTTTGTTATCTAACTGAGAGGCTGATTCTGAATTTTCAATTATTATTCCAGATGGAATGTGCCTTAGTCTAACAGCTGTTTCTATTTTATTAACAGCCTGACCACCTGGGCCACCTGACCTAAATGTTTCCCATTCAATATCTCCTATATTAATGTTTATTTCTATTCCCTCATCAACTAACGGATAAACGAAAACTGATGAGAAAGATGTATGCCTTCTTGAATTAGAGTCAAATGGTGAGATTCTTACCAATCGATGAACTCCACTTTCTCCTTTTAAATAACCATAACAATAACTTCCTTGAATTTCTAAAGTCACAGACTTTATTCCTGCAACATCACCACTTTGATAGTTAATTTCTTTTACTTTGTAATTATTTTTTTCTGCCCACATAATATACATCCTCATTAAAATTTCAGCCCAATCTTGACTTTCAGTGCCGCCAGCACCAGGGTTAATAGTTAATATTGCAGTAGAATTGTCTTGGGGCTCATTTAACATTGTTTTAAATTCGAGATTGGAAATTAAATTAACACAAATGTTGTATTGACTCAAAATTTCATTTTCCTCTATCTCTTTATTTAAATAAAAAGGAAATAATACACCTAAGTCATCAATTGAGTTTTTGCAATTTTTATAACTATTTATTTTAGATTCTAAAAACTTAACTTCTTTCATTAATTTTTCCGCTTTCCTTTTATCACTCCAAAAACTAGGATTTTGAGAAATTAGATTTTTTTCTTTTAAATCTTTAACAGCTATTTCAATATTTAAACTGATTTTTAATTTTAACAGCCTATTACTTAATTCATTAATTTGATCCTTATTTATCAATTTTAAAATTTTATTGCAGAATTTAACAATAAAAAGCCAAATTTGCACAAATGTTAAAAAATAATACTAAGCTTCTTCTCTTATTTTCATCACATATAATATCTGGATTATCTTCTGGTATTAGTATGATCGCCATACCATGGTATTTTACGAACAACTTAAATCTAAACTCATTATTTTCTGTTATTTTCGGATCAGTTACTCTTGTTGGTTTATTCTGGGGACTGTATTCGGGAACAATTATTGACAAATACAATAGGAAAATTATTCTTGAAAAACTAAATTTCTATGTTGGTTTAATAATTTTTATATTCTCTTTTTTAATTATTTACATAAACTCAACAATTATTTCCACAATCTTAATTGCATTAATATTCTCAACTACTTGTTTTTACTACATTATTTATTACCCAACTCTTTATGCATTTTCACAAGAAATAAGTGAAAAAAAAAAATTACGTAAAAATCAACTCTTATATTGAAATTGTTGGTCAATCAACCACAGTAGCTGCAGGGGGTTTAGCCGCAATTTTATTATCAGGATTAAGTTTTAAATCAATAAACATTAATCCTTTGAGTATTGAAAAAATATTACTAATTGATAGTATAACTTTCTTAATTGGATCTCTAATAATAAGTAAAATTAAATTCTCAAAAAAAAAAAATAAAAGAAGATCTGATGATATATTAAAAAGACTTTATGTTGGAATTAAATTTCTTAAATCAAATAAATTAATTTTAATTTTTGGAATTTGCTCCCACATAATTTTTGCTTTTATTTTAACTGAATTATTTACGCTTCTTCCATTATTAATAAAAAACTTCTTTACAAAAGGAGCTTATGTTTTTGCAATAACTGATTTATGCTATGCTGTTGGGGCTCTTTTTTCAGGCTTTTTTGTTCATAAATGGATAACTTATATTGATAAAATAAGATTAAGTTTTTTACTAATAATTTTTACAAGTATTTCTATTTTGGTCATGATTAGTAATAAATCATTAGTATCATTATTTACTATTTCAATAATTCTTGGCTTATCTAACTCTGGGGTGAGAATTCTAAGAAATTCTTTTTTATTTGACAATGTTCCTAACGATAAAATTGGTAGAGTGATTAGTATTTTTGTAAGCATTAACACAATGATAAGAGTTGTTTTAATTTTTGTATTTTCTTACCATTTTTTTTCTGAAAAAGAAAATGTTATTTATGGATATGTAATTTGCTCAATTATTTTATTTTTTTTCAGTTTACCAATTATTTATTTTTATAAACAATTAAAACGTAATTGTATTATTTGAAGGGTCAAAAAATGTATACTGAAGAAATTTATATGCATTATTGGATCTTAGATGAATTCTCAATTTATATTTAAAATACCATTTAGTTCTAATTGAAGGAAAACCTGCTTTTAAATATGTAATAATAAAAGGATGTGCGCATAAAGTTATGTGATGAATTCCTTTCTTGGACAATTTTTTTCTTTTTGAAGCTAACATTTCATATTTTTCTTTTATCTCATCAATTATTAATATTGGAGCTTCTATATACTTATAGTCTAGTTTTTCATCAGTTTTTATTTTCATTACTGGTCTAACTCTTTGCCTAGTAATTTCAATAATTCCAAACTTACTTGGTGGTAAAATTTTATGCTTAGCTCTATCTTCTTTCATAAAATCAATTAACGCAGTAGTTAATTTTTTCCTATTTGCAGCTAAATTCATATCTATAAAATCTACTGCGATTAGGCCTCCCATATCTCTCAACCTTAATTGACGGGCTATTTCTTCTGCGGCTTGTAAATTAACTTGAAAAGCATTTTCTTCCTGTGAAGTTTCTTTTACATATCTGTTGCCACTATTAACATCAATCACATGCATCGCTTCAGTATGCTCAATAACTAAATATGATCCTTTTTTCATTGAAACATTTTGTCCAAAAGAACTCTTTATTTGTTTTTCTATGTAAAACTTATCAAAAATTGGTTGTGAGCCATTATATTTTGAAAGGATTTTTTCTTTGGTAGGAATATTATTTTTTAAATATGTTTTTAATTCATCAAATAAATCTTGATCATCAACTATTATCTTATTAAAACTATCATTCAATATATCTCTCAAGATAGATGACAATTTGCTAATTCCACCAAATATTTTTGTTCCAGGTTCAGCATTTCTAAGTTTCGAATGTATAATCTTCCACTGATTAATTAATGATCTTAAATCTGAATCCAATTCTGCGACTTTCTTACCCTCGGCAACAGTTCTTACAATCATACCAAAATTTTTTGGAATAATACTTTTAATTAAATTCTTCAACCTATCCTTTTCAGCTTGAGATTTAATTTTTTGAGAAATTGAAATCCTATTAGAAAAAGGCATTAAAACTACATATCTACCTGCTAAAGAAATTTCAGACACGATTCGCGGGCCCTTAGTAGAAATTGGCTCCTTAGATACTTGAACAAGAATATTTTGTTTTTTCTCAAGAACATCATCAATAGCTCCATCTTTATTTAAATTAGGAAAACTTTTAATATTAGTTAATTGCCATTTTGACACCTTTGCAGACATAGTTTGCTTAACAAAATGAGCAAAAGTGTTATACTGAGGACCTAGATCGTGGTAATGTAAAAAGCCATCTTTTTCATAACCAACGTTTACAAACGCAGAGTTAAGTTGAGGAGATGTTTTTCTTATTTCTCCTAAATAAATATCACCTATTGAAAAACTATTTTCTGGTTGAATTTTATGTAATTCTACCAACCTACCATTCTTCAACAAAGCAACATCAATATTATCTTTGTTATTTCTAACTATTAGTTCACTAGCCAAACCACTATTATTATTATACAAAATAAGGCTACTAAAAAAGAAAATTATTTCTTTTTCTTATGTCTATTCTTTCTTAAACGCTTTTTTCGTTTATGAGTAGATATCTTATGTCTTTTTCTCTTTGAGCCACTAGGCATATCACTATGTATTTTGTTTATTATTCTTTTCCATTACTTTTTTGACAAAAGATTTCGAGGGTTTAAAATGCGGAGCAACATGCTCTGGAATTATTATTGTTGTATTATTAGAAATATTCCTAGCTGTTTTTTGAGCTCTTATTTTTGGACCAAAACTACCAAAGCCTCTTAAGTAAATAGTTTCTCCCTCTGCGACAAAGTTTTGAATATTGAGCATCATTGACTCTAACACTGTTAAAACTTCTTGTCTTTCTATACCTGTCCTTTGAGATATTTTCTTTATTAACTCTAATTTTGTCAATTCAGTAAATTTTTGGGTTCAAATATAATATATTTATAATATAACGATGAATTTTAAAAAAAAAATATCAGAATCAATAATTAGTTGGTACCATATTAACAAGAGAGATTTACCCTGGAGAAAAACAAAAAACTCTTATAAAATTTGGGTCTCAGAAATTGTATTACAACAAACAAAAATATCTCAGGGAATAAATTACTATAATGAATTTATCTCCAAATTTCCAAACTTAGAATCACTTGCTAAATCGAGCGATTCAGAAATTCTTAAAGTTTGGCAAGGACTTGGATACTACAATAGGGCTCTTAACATGTTAAAAAATGCGAAAATTTTATACAATGAAAAAAAAAAATTTCCGAAATCTTACGACAAATTAATTAAATTAAAAGGAATTGGAGAATATACTGCTTCTGCAATTAGCTCAATATGTAATAATGAAAAAAAAGCTGTTTTAGATGG
The DNA here is from genome assembly GCA_002718035.1 of Flavobacteriales bacterium. Taxonomy (GTDB): domain Bacteria; phylum Bacteroidota; class Bacteroidia; order Flavobacteriales; family TMED113. The sequence goes on along the minus strand of PBCX01000005.1, from coordinate 149,548 downwards.
AAATGTTTACAGAGTTCTAAGTAGAGTATTTAATATTTCTAAACCTATTAATAAATTATCTAGTCAAAAAATATTTAAACAAAAAGCTGAAGAATTATTACCAGAAAATAACTTTGGTGATTACAATCAAGCCATCATGGATTTTGGATCAATACAATGTAAACCTATGAATCCAAAATGCAATATATGTGTAATTGTAAAATATTGTAAATCATATGAGCTTCAAAATATTAGATCTAGGCCACGTAAGATTAAAAATCAAAAAAAAATTAAACTAAGGCATTTAAATTATTTATTTATATGTGATAAAAATTATATTTACTTACAAAAAAGAAAAAATTTTGATATTTGGAAAAATTTATACGAACTACCGTTAATTGAAACTAACGAAACAATTGAAAATGAATTGCTAAAATTAAGTATTCAAAATAAATTTAAAATTAAAAAAATCAATTCTCCTTTGTTATCAAAAAAAATAATACACAAACTGTCTCACCAAAAATTAAATATATGTTTTTGGAAATTAGAAGGAAAAGCTATGAATTTTTTTTATAATAAAAATTTTATTAGAGCTCATAAAAGTGAAATAATTAAATATCCCTTTCCTAAACCAATATCAAAATATTTAAACGAACATCTAATTAAATAATTTGATTTTTTATATTTGCTTTAAACAATATAAAATTATGGCAGGTTCATTAAATAAAGTAACTCTTATTGGTAGATTAGGTCAAGACCCTGAAATTAGAGAAGTTGGAATGTCTAAAGTAGCCAACTTTTCGGTTGCTACAGATGAGTCTTATACCGATAAGTCTGGAAACAAAGTAGAAAAAACAGAATGGCACAAAATAGTAATGTGGAACAAACCAGCTGAAACTGCTGAGAGATACTTAAAAAAAGGAAGTTTAGTATATATAGAGGGTAAATTAGAAACACGTTCCTGGGAAAATGACTCTGGCGAAAAAAGATACTCAACAGAAATAAAATCATTTTCTTTCCAAATGCTTGAAAATAGAAATGAGCAAAGAAATGAAACTGATGTTTTTAATAATTATGGAGCAGAAAAAAATAATTTAACTGACAATTTAAATCGACCCCCTACAACTCAAAACGAAAACTCATCAAATGATGAAAAAAAAATGGAATCGTCTGAAAATAAATCTAGTGATGACGACCTCCCCTTTTAACTAAATAAAAACGCATTGGACGACCCCTCTACTTATTTATTAATTTTATTTTGGATAATTTTGATTTTATTATCTGGCTTAATTTCTGCTTCTGAGGTGGCTTTTTTTTCATTAAACCCATCTGATCTTTCAAAAATAAAAGAATCTAATAAGTCACAAGATAAAATTAGTATTAATCATTTGAACAATCCTAAATTTCTTCTTGCGACAATTTTAATTGCAAATAATATTATTAATATTGCTATCGTCATTTTAGCTACCTATATATTCGAAAGCAATTTAGTCTTTTCAACTTTTCCTTTTTTAAATGAAATATTATTTCAAATACTTTTAATAACATTTATTTTACTGATATTCGGAGAAGTTCTGCCAAAAATTTTTGCAAACAATAACTCTATTTATGTAGTCAAAAAAATGTCCATTCCTATTAATATTATTTCCAAAATTGTTTCTCCTATTTCTTATGTTTTAATTAAAACAACTGGTTTTTTAAACGGATCTTTCGAACGTTTCAAAGAGAACCCTTCAATTGAAAATTTATCTGATGCAATAAATATCACATCTAGTGAGGAAAATGGTAAAGAAAATAAATTTTTAGAAGGTATCGTTCAATTTGGAAAAACAGATGTCAAACAAATAATGAAATCAAGAATTGATGTAGTTTCAATTGAGATTAATACTCCGTTAAACAAATTAATTGAAATTGTACTAAGTTCTGGTTATTCTAGAATACCAATATTTGAAGAAAGTTTAGACAACATTAAAGGTGTTTTACACATTAAAGATCTCCTTCCCTATTTAGGTAATAAAAATTTTAATTGGGGACGATTATTAAGAGAACCTTTTTTCGTTCCTGAAACAAAAAAAATTGATGATTTATTAAAAGAGATAAAGCAAATTAAACAACATATGGTTATTGTTGTAGATGAATATGGAGGCACATCTGGAATAGTAACTTTAGAGGACATTATTGAAGAGATCATTGGTGAAATTAGTGATGAATTTGACCAAGAAGATGTTATATGCTCAAAGCTAGATATGCACACTTATATTTTCCAAGGAAAAGTGACTTTAATGGATTTTTATAGAATTTGTGATATTGATGAAGAGGCTTTCGAAGAAAAAAAAGGTGATGCAGATACATTAGCAGGATTCATAATTGAAAACTACGGTATGATCCCTAAGAAAGGAGAATCTTACAAATTAAAAAATATTTTATTTACAATTGAAGGCGCAAATAAAACTAGAATAACATCCATAAAAGTTAAAATAAATGAAAATTAGAAAAATTATTTTTATTGTAATTATTTCAATTCTATTTTACTCTTGTTCTAAAAAAAATAAAATTGCCCCATTTGGCTACTTTAGAATTGATTTACCACAAAAAAACTATGAATATTACGATTTTAAAAATTGTAATTTTTCATTTGAATTACCAGAATATTTGAAAGTTGTGAGAAATAATAGAAATAAATGTTGGATAAATTTAGAAAATAAAAATAATAATATAAATATTCATTTATCATATCATATGATTGATGAAAATTTGGACTCTTTAGTTCAAGATGTTCATAATTTAGTTTATGAAGGTCATTACAGAAAAGCTGATGGCATATGGGAGACATCTAATGATGAATCTAACTTTGTGATTTACGAATTAAGTGGAGAAGTAGCTACCCCAATTCAATTCTATGTAACAGACAAAAAAAAACACTTTCTTAGGGGTTCTATGTATCCAATAACTAAAAATAAAATAATAAAAATTAATAGAGACTCCTTAAAACCTGTAATTGACTTTTATAAAAAAGATATTGTTAAAATAATTGAAACAATTAAATGGGATTCTAACTATTATTAAACCTTATTAACAGGTTAAATTGTGCACCGAATAAAATAAAAGCAGCAAATAAATGTATTAGCTGAGCAAGGCCTGGAAAATTAAAGTTAAGCATTAAAAATCCACTTATTATTAAGGCAAATATAGTACTGAAAATCATAAATATTTCAAATGGTATTTTTTTAAAAGAAGAAAATATTGCTGAAATATAAATGCATAAATACAAATTAAATATAAATACAAAAATTGCTAATATTTGATGAATATATACTTTACTATTCTTAATCTCTAAAGTCCACATTGATTTATCGAATTCTAAGCTATCTATAAATTCTCTTACTTGTGTTCCAAAATAAATTTGAACTAGAGATGATATTAAGACTAATGAAATAAGAAAGTTTAATTTTTTCTTTTTAAATATTAGTGATTCAAAATTTTTTGAACTATTAAAATTTAAAAGTATTAACAAAAGACATACAATAATTAACGCAACAAACATATGTATAGTGATCTTAAAAGGGTTGAGTACTGAAAAAACTACTTCCCCTCCAATCCAAGCTTGTACTAAAAAAAGAACAACTAAAGTAAAACTGAACAAAAATTCTCGGAACATATTTTTGATGTTAAATACTGATACTAAAAATAAGCACAACACAAATAATCCGGTAAGAGCGCCTATTAACCTGTTAATATATTCTGCCCAAGTGTGGAAAACATTAAATTTTGCATAATTATGTTTTTCATATTTTTTCCAATTTTTACTATTGAATTCATTTGTTGAATTAAAATCTGCTTTTGAAACCCATAATGTATCATTATGAATTAACATATTATTATTTTCATAAAAATGATTTTTTTCCCAAGATATTTGTTTCTCATCTGTTGGCGGAATTAATAACCCAAAGCACTTCGGCCAATCAGGACACCCCATGCCAGAGCCTGTCATTCTAACAAACCCCCCAGCTAATACGATTAAGTATGTAAATATTAATGATAACTTGGCTAATCTTGAAAAAAGCCTAGATTTTTTCATAAATGACTATTTGTTTGCGCAACAAGCTTTTCGACAACCAGTATGACCAGGGGACATATTTGCTATAGAGTTATCTTTCTTGACAATTTTTTTTGTAGCGCCACTACAACATCCTTTAGATTTATTATCACACGAGGCAACTGTTTTCCCAGTCATTTGACAACAAGACTTTCCTTTACTACAAGTCTTAGAGCTTTGTTTTAACATTATTTGATTAGTCACATCATTTATAACTCTTGCTTGGTAAGAACCTCCTTTAAGATTGTTAATTTGATTAAGAACAGATGATTCTGAAATTCTTTTTTTCATCACAACCTCACCTGTTGAGTTAGAAAAATCAATACTCGCTTCAACTACACCTCTCATTTTATTCAACTCACTTTCTATGAACATTGCACAACCTGCCTTGCACTTCATTCCATCAATTTTTATTTTCATCGTATTGTTTTGAGAAAAAACAATAAAAGAGAACATAAACAATAAAGCTGTAAAAAATATATTTTTTTTCATAATCATAATTCTTAATATTTAACAAAAGTTAATTAATAACAAATATAAGAAATTACTTATTTAAGAAATAGTATTATTGGTAAATAAATCATTAATTACAATATATTACATATAAATATATTTATATATTTGTATTCTTAATCAAGAATATAAATGATCGAACTGTTAAGAAAACCCGATGCTATTGGCTCTTTTAGTAGCACATTGTGCTTAATTCATTGTATTGCCACTCCATTTATTTTCATTTCGCAATCTTTATGCACTGAAATTTGCTGCGCAGATGCACCGGTTTGGTGGCAATCTTTAGACTACTTATTTGTTATAATTTCATTTTTCGCAATCTATAGATCAACAAAAACCTCCACTAATAAATCTGTTAAAATACTTTTATGGTTTGTGTGGTTTATTTTTCTTACTTCTATTATTGCCAAATCTGTTAATTTTTCAAACTTATTTTTAAATACTACATATGCTTCAGGAATTACTTTAGCATTACTTCACATATATAACTTGAAATTTTGTCAATGTTGTAATGATGATTGTTGTATAGACAAATAACTGATTAAGTATTTTTGAATTTCATAATCAATAATTAATTTAAATGTATCCGTAAAATTATTGTTTAAATATTTTCTTTTATTATATTTGCAATCCTAAATTAAAAAAAATGAAAGCTATTGTCGAAATAGGTGGTAAGCAATTAAAAGTTGAAAAAGGTCAAATATTCATAGTTAATAGGTTAGAAAAAGAGCCTGGTAAAAAAATGTCATTTGATAATGTTTTACTAATTGAAGATAAAGGTAAAACTTCAATCGGAAACCCGTCATTGGAAAATGCTAGTGTTTCAGCTTCTATAATTGATCATTTAAAAGGTGACAAAGTAATTGTTTTTAAAAAGAAACGAAGAAAAGGCTATAAAGTTAAAAACGGGCACAGACAATATCTTACTAAAATTAAAATTGATAATATTTCTTTAAAAAAGACTTCATCAAAAAAGAAAGAAGTCAAAAAAGATAAAACTGATAAGTAATGGCACATAAAAAAGGAGCTGGTAGTTCAAAAAACGGTAGAGAGTCTCATTCAAAACGATTGGGTGTTAAAATTTTTGGTGGACAAAAAGTTATTCCCGGAAATATTATTGTTAGACAAAGGGGAACTGTTCATAATCCTGACAACAATGTTGGAATGGGTAAAGACCATACATTATACGCTCTTACCGAGGGAGTGGTTAATTTTAAGAAAAAAAGAAATAATAAATCTTACGTTTCCGTAATTTCAAATTAAATCTTACCAATCAAATATATTAGAAGTTAAGCTTATTTTTCTTTAAAAAATCTACTAACTTTATTTTAGTTAATTATTATTATCATGCTTCGATTAAATTTTATTAAAGAAAATCCTAATGATATCATTTCTATTTTAAAGAAAAAAAATTTTGATGGCAAAAAATTGATAATGGAAATTATTCAGCTTGACAATTCAAGAATAAATCTACAAAGAGATTTAAATGAACTTCAAAATAAAATGAATTTATTGTCAAAAGAAATTGGAATTTGTTATGCTGAAAAAAATATAATACAAGCAGAAAAATTAAAAACAGAAACTAAATCTCTTAAAGATCTAATTCAAGAAAAAAAGGAAAATCAAAAACAATTAATTGAAAAAATAAATGGAAAACTTATTCAGATTCCTAATTTACCTAACATAGAAGTACCGCAAGGAAATAACGAAAATGATAACGAAATTATTTTACAAAAGGGTGAGCTACCAAATCTTGATCAAGATAAAATTCCTCATTGGGATATTGCTAAAAAATATAACCTAATTGATTTTGAAAAAGGTAACACTATCACAGGCTCAGGTTTTCCTTTATATAAAAATAAAGGTGCAAAATTACAACGTGCATTAATTAATTTTTTCTTAGATTATAATATAAAAAATGGTTATAACGAATATCTCCCTCCGCACTTAGTTAATCAGGAATCTGCGTTTGGAACTGGTAACTACCCTGATAAAGAAGGTCAAATGTACCATATTGAAAAAGATAACTTATTTTTAATACCTACTGCTGAAGTTCCTTTAACAAACATATATAGAAATCAAATCCTAGAATCTAATGAACTTCCAAAAAAACTAACAGCATACTCACCTTGCTTTAGAAGAGAGGCTGGTTCATATGGAAAAAATGTTAGAGGATTAAATAGACTTCATCAATTTGATAAAGTTGAAATTGTACAAATAGCTCATCCAAAAAATTCTTATAAAATTCTTGAAGAAATGATTGATCATGTTTCTAAATTATTGTTAGAGTTAGGGCTGCCTTTTAGGTTAGTCAAATTGTGTGGAGGAGATTTGAGTTTTTCATCAGCTTTAACATTCGACTTTGAAGTATTCTCTGCAGCTCAAGAAAAATGGCTGGAAGTTAGCTCTGTTTCTAATTTTGAATCTTTTCAATCTATAAGATCCAATATTAAAATTAGAGAAAATACAACTTTAGATTTCTGTCATACATTAAATGGAAGCTCACTAGCATTACCAAGAATTATGGCTGCTATTTTAGAAAATAACCAAACTAATTCTGGAATAAAAATACCACAACGTTTGTGGGAATATACAGGATTTAAATTAATTTCCTAAAATGCTATATTTAAAAATAATTTATTGTTTTTTTTTAATTACCATTTTCGCTCCTAAAGCCGGTTACTCTCAAAAAATCAATACTGATTTAATCAAAGCAAAAAAATTAGTAGCCGAAAATAAATATGAAGAAGCCATCTCATTGTACCAGAAAATATATAAAAAGGAAAAAACCTCTAAAATATATAAGCCATACCTTGAATGTTTAAAAAAAAAGTACGATTATGAAAAAGCTATTAAACTAGCAAAGTCGCATTATAACAGGTATGGAAAAAATCCAAGTCTTCTAATTGATTTGGGAGAAATATATATATTAAAAGGAGATGAAATGTCAGGCGAAAAAGTATTTCAAAAATCGATTGATGAAATTAAATTGAACCCAAAATTCTCAGGAACTGTCGCATCTAATTTTTATTCAAAAAAACAATACGAATTTTCTCTTAAAGCCTATTTAATTGCTAAAGAAAATTTTCCAAACCAAAATTACTCTTTTCAAATTTCAAATATCTACTCAAATCTTGGTCAAATTAAAAATATGTATTTAGAGTTAATCGAATTATTATACAGATCCCCTGGATATATGCAAAATTGTAAATCTAGAATAGGAAGGACTATTAATGATGATCCAGAAAATGAAAACAACATAATTTTAAAAAAAAGTATAATAAAAGAATTACAAAAAAAAGAAACTGAAATTTTAAATGATCTCCTTATATGGGTATATCTTCAAGAAAAAAACTTCGAAAAAGCTATTCAAAATACAATCTCAATAGACAAAAGAATTGATTACCAAGAGAATAAAATATTTGAATTAGGTGAAATTGCTATTTCTAATAAGGAATTTGAAATTGCAAAAAAAGCTTTTAACTATTTAGTAAATAAAACTAAAAATGGCATTTACTATGAAGAAAGTATTTTACAATTAAATAATATAAAAAATTTACAATTTAATTCGTTACCCATTAAATTAAATAGTGATATTAAAAAAATAATTGATGATAATGAAAAAGTAATTGAGCAGTTAGGAGTAAAAAATGAGACCATTACAGTAATTAAGAACCTTGCGAATATTATTGCTTTTTACGAAATGAATTCTGAGAAAGCAAAAAAAATATTAATCCCCATTATTGAAAATAAAAATTTAAATGAAAAAAAAGTTGCAACTTTGAAAATGGAACTAGGTGATATTTTATTATCTGAGGGAAAAAAATGGGATGCAATATTATATTACTCACAAGTTGAAAAGAAATTTAAAAATGACATTGTTGGACAAGAAGCAAAATTTAAAAAAATAAAAGTTGATTATTATAATGGTAATTTTAATTGGGCGCAAACTCAATTAGATGTATTAAAAAAATCTACTTCAAAATTAGTATCTAATAACTCAATTCAGCTTTCATTATTAATAACAGATAATTTAAACTTGGATACCACAAAGACAGCATTAGAAAAATTTGCGAAAGGTGAATTATATATATTTCAAAACAACTATAACAAAGCAAATTCTATCTTTGAAGATATTGAAAATATATTTCCAGACCATAGTTTAATTGATGAAATTCTATTTAAAAAAGCAGAAATAGAAATTAAAGAAAAAAATTATGAAAAAGCCTTGAAATTCTTGGAAGAAATTATTGAAAAATACGGGGATGAATCAATACTATATGATGATGCATTATTTAAACAAGCATGTATTTTTGGAGATATATTAAATAAAAAAGATAATGCGATGGAAAAATATGAAGCTATATTAGTAGAACAACCAGGTAGTATTTTTCTTGCAGAGTCAAGAAAAAGATATAGAAAATTAAGAAATAAGTAAAAAGTTTTGTTAGAAAAAAATATAGATAGAATTATTGAAATGGCATGGGAAGATAGAACACCATTTGAGGCAATAAATTTTCAGTTTGGATTAAAAGAAAATGATGTAAGAATAATTATGCGCAATGAAATGAAAAAAAGCTCATTTATTATGTGGAGAAAAAGAGTTAAAGGTAGGAAAACCAAACATTTGAAGACATCTAACTCATTTAGATTTAAATCTACAAACCAAAAGTTTTTTTAAATAAATTAAAAGACTTTAAACTGATAAAGATAAATCATATATTTATTTAATGAACTCATTTCAATTTCGAACAAAAAAAAGATTCGGACAACATTTCTTAAATAATAAAACTATAGCAGAAGAAATTATCAAGATTATTAATTTTAAAGATTTTGATCAAATTATAGAAATTGGACCAGGCACGGGCTTCTTAACAAAATTCATAATCAAAGAATGTCAACCAATATTAATTGAGATAGATGAGGAAGCTGTTCAATTTTTGAAAAAGAATTTCCCCAAAATAAATAATATAATACATGGAGATTTCTTAAAAATTAACATTAAACCATTTCTTAAAAGTAGAAATTTAATTATTGGTAATTTTCCATACAATATATCAACTCAAATATTATTTAAAATTCTAGAAATTAAACATTCTATAAATATAATAGTTGGAATGTTTCAAAAAGAAGTTGCAGAAAGAATTTGCAGTAAACCTAATTCTAAAAAATATGGAATCATTTCAGTATTAATTCAAGCTTATTACAACTGCGAAATAATACTGAATGTTGGCAAAGAAAACTTTACCCCTCCCCCTAAAGTAGAATCATCGGTAATAAAATTAGAAAGAAACAATGTAAACAAACTAAATTGTGATGAAAANCAATTTNTTCATTTAGTAAAAACAAGTTTTAATCANAGNAGAAAAAAAATTAAAAATAATTTGAAAATATTTGAAATAAAANCAAATTCTAAATTAACTAAATTGATGGAAAAGAGACCAGAACAACTGAGTGTTTCTGATTTTATACTTTTAACTAATAATATTTCNANATNATGAATTTTCAAATAACCGAAATATTTATTGAAGAAATTAAATNNTTAATTAAAGAAAAAAAAGAGATANAAATCAAATCTCTTTTAGAAGATAAATNTCCNCAAGATATTGCTGAAATAATATCAAAAATAGACTTGGANGANGGAAAATATCTNTTNGNACTANTAAAGAANAAATCNNCAGAAATATTTATTGAACTAGNCNATNANCTCANAGAAAAAATATTATTGNGTTTATCAACAAAAAAAATTGCTAAAAATTTNATTGAAAATCTTGAAAGNGATGATGCNGTTGATTTAATTCAAGATATGTCAGATCCNATGCAAAAAGAAGTATTGTCGCAAATTAAAAATCAAAAATATNTAGATAGTATTGAGGATTTATTATCATATCCTGANAATTCTGCTGGAGCTTTAATGGGNAAAGAGTTAATTAAAGTAAATAAAAAGTGGAGTGTTATAAGGTGCTTGGGAGAAATGCGAAAACAAGCAGAAAATATTGATGAAGTTTATACAATTTACGTAGTCGATAAATTTGAAAAACTTCTTGGAACTGTTTCTTTAAAAAAATTATTAATCACTCCAGAAAAAACATTTATTGAAAAAATTTATAATAAAAATATTATTTCTGTTTCTACAGANACTNAAGANGAAAATGTTGTTAGAATAATGAANAAATATGACTTAATCGTTTTNCCAGTTACTGANAAAANNGGAAAATTAGTNGGTAGAATAACTATAGATGATGTAGTTGATGTAATGAANGAAGAGGCTGAAAAAGATTACCAGATGGCCTCAGGAATTACAAAAAATGTAGATGCAAATGATAATATTATTAGACTTATCAAAGCAAGGATACCATGGTTAATTATCGGATTAATTGGGGGNATTATTGGTTCTAAAATAATACATATTTTTTTGGAACCAAAAGANTCNTTACAACTTGCTTTTATTCCATTAATAGCGGCAATGGCNGGGAACATTGGGGTGCAATCAGCAGCAATTGTTGTTCAGGATATTGCGAGTAATAACTTGAAAGATAAATGGGTAAATAAATTTATAAAAGAACTATCCGTTTCCGCATTTAANGGTTTAATTTGCGGAATAATCATATTCATATTTTGTTACTTAAATTATGGTTTAAATGAAACTAAATTTTCAATATCTCTTTCAATTTCTTTAGTTGTTGTTATGATTTATGCAGCTATTTTTGGAACATTTATNCCTCTTTTACTNAACAAATTTAGAATTGACCCAGCACTAGCAACTGGNCCTTTTATAACCACNATGAATGATGTAATTGGTTTATTAATTTATTTTNTAATTTCTGAATACATATTTACTTNATGAAAATACTTTTTTTAGATANAATATTTNCGGAANTAAAAAAAAACTTGATANGTGAAGGTTTAATTTGCATTGATAATTTCGTAGAAAAAAAAGAAAAAATTGAACAAATTATACACNAGTATGANGGGATAGTAATANGAAGTAGATTCAAAATTGATAAACAATTTATANAAAAAGCAAAAAAATTAAAATTCATTGCAAGATTNGGNTCNGGGATGGAGAATATAGATGTTAGTGAAGCAAAAAAAAATAANATCAAATGCTTAAACGCACCTAATGGAAATAGTAATGCAGTTGGAGAACACACCTTAGGTCTATTATTATCTATCATGAACAATATCCAAAAGTCAAATCAAGAAATTATAAACGGAAAATGGATAAGAGAAAAAAATAGAGGNGTTGAACTTTCAAAAAAAACAATTGGCATAATTGGTTATGGNAACNCAGGCGGATCTTTTGNAGAAAANTTAATTGGATTCCAATGCAAAATACTTGCTTATGATAAATACAAAACTAATTTTCAAAGCAAATATGTAGAGGAATCTTCAATGGTTGACATATTTAAAAACGCAGATATCTTAAGNATTCATATNCCTTTAAATAANGAAACAAANTACTTAATTGNTGACTCATTTATNAATAAATTNTCNAAAAAAATATTTTTTNTAAATACATCCAGGGGANNNATTGTNAACACAAAAGANNTNGTCAAAAATCTTAAATCTGGAAAAATTATTGGTGCTGGACTAGATGTNCTAGAATTTGAAAATAAAANTTTTGAAAATTTAAATATCACCAACAATAAATACATTGATTTTTTAAAANAATCTTCNAATGTTATAATGACNCCTCATATTGCTGGNTGGAGNTTTGAGTCAAATAAATTAATGNGNNAAATTTTAACAAAAAAAATATTATCTCATTTNAAAAGTATTAAGTAATTTTAATNNAAAANAAATAATCATGNNAAAANANATANTAATCCTTACNATTTTATTTCAAAATTTTGTNTTNTCNCAAAANAATTTNGATANTTTTCTTANTGATGTAGTTCAANAATCTATTCANGACAGTGAAATTATGNTNGAAGGNTATATGTCNCCNTTNGGATCNGCTATTGGNTTTGGNNTNAANGGNGGTTGGTACAANACAGCTAAGCCACATAATNTNGGNGGNTTTGATATNACTGCTGGTTTACACATNATATCTATACCAANTAGCGCACAAAGCTANAACCCNGAAAATGACTTTGAAATTTTTGAAATAAAAGGAGAAAANAANATCCCTACATTTATGGGNGATAAAAATNCTAATTCTCAAATAGTAGTTAACGGACAGCCTATATTTGATGCTCCTGGTGGTGTTAATGTNNCTTATGTTCCTATACCATATTTTCANGGNAGNATAGGNGGTCCAAAAAAAACNGANATTTTNTTTCGTNTNTCTCCATTTAAATTAGATTTTGGAAAAATGGANATNGGTTATTGGGGAATTGGTTTTAAACACGATTTGCTTCAATGGATACCTATNGCTGATAAAATNCCTATTGATCTCTCATATTTAATTTCATANTCNAAACTATCTAGTTCTTTTAACTTTGACGGAAATAGAAGTTTAGATTTTAAAGTTCGNGGATTAAATCAATATCTTGCACTGAGTAAAAAGTTAAGTTTTATTACNTTATATTCNGGAATAGGTTATCATTTTTCNAATAGTCGNCTAGAGNTATTAGGTAATTATAATNNTCAAGATNAAGTTNATCAAAACNTAATTGATCCTTTGGATTTTAGCTTTGGNAATATTAATGGATTTAAAGCNGATCTNGGGATTAGAATGAAAATTTTAATTTTTAATATTCATGCTAATTATACANGAGCTGAGTACGATATTTTTACAGTAGGATTAAGTTTAACTACNGAGGGATTATACTAAATTATAAATGTTAAGTTTTAATCAATTTTTTGANAGTGAAAAATTAAATCACAGTCCTATTTTTAANATTTTAAATGATATTAAAAATGGATCTATTTTAATTAATAATATTCTATTAAATGGAAATCCAAATGATCTAGTTTCAAGTGGTCTTAAAAATATACAAGAAGAAAATGTTCAGAAATTAGATATAATAGCAAATAACATACTATTAGATTTATTTCAAAAGAATGAATCAATTAATGGAATTCTTTCTGAAGAAAATGAAAATATAANTCAAGGAAATAAGAAAGGAAATTATTTAATTGCTATGGATCCACTTGACGGATCTTCAAACATTAGTGTAAATATTCCTGTAGGAAGTATTTTTTCAATTTTTAAAAAAAAGNATTCTGGTTCTTCCGCAATTGAAGAAGACTTCTTAAAAAAGGGTAAGGATCAAGAATNTGCAGTATANATTTTGTATGGCACTGCAACAATTTTTGTAATAGCTNTAAATAATAAAGTTCATGGCTTTACATTAAATCTAGAAAAAAAGGAATTTTACTTAACATACCCTNNTATAAATATTCCTGAAANTGGAAATATTTACTCTATTAATGAAGGAAATATTAGATCAGTAGAAAAAGAGATTAAACAGTATGTAAATTATTGTAAANAACTAAATAATAACGGAAAACGTACACATACTGGAAGGTTTATAGGTTCTCTAGTTGCTGATTTTCATAGAAATATGATGAAGGGGGGTATTTTTATTTATCCTAAAACTTCTGATAAACCAAATGGTCAATTAAGACTAATTTATGAATGCAATCCAATTGCTCTAATTGCCAAATATGCTAATGCAAAAAGTTCTGACGGAGCACAAAATATTCTTGAAAAAAAACCAAAAACTATTCATGAAAGAACTGCTTTTATTGTTGGATCAATAAAAATGGTAGATAAGTTATTGAATTTTTATAAAAATGAATAGAGAAGAACTTTTATCGATATACACATCATCNTCATTAATNAAAGACTTAANAAATAATCTAAAAAAAATAAAAAATATAAATGGATTATCTGGATCNCAACTTTCTTTTATTGCATCNAGTATTGATCAAACAAATCAAATANATCAATTTTATATTTTTCAAAATAAAGAGACTGCNTTACTTTTTAAAAATGATTTTGAAAATTTANNNAATAAAATAGNNTCGTTATTTTTATTNAATAAAAANAANTCNGATAAAGAAATTTCTCAAAACACAAAAACNNTTNATGAAATCAATTCAAANAAGANAANCANTTTAGTTTCTTATAAAAATGCAATAGAACAAAAAATTCCTGACAATANNAATTTCAAAAATCGANTTTTAAATTTAAGTGTTNATTTTAAAATCAACACAGAAGAATTTATTGAAANTTTATATNAAAATAATTTTGAAAGTGTAGAATTTGTCACNTCTCCTGGNGAATTTTCNNTAAGAGGTTNTATTATTGATATTTTCTCTTNTTCAAATAATAAGCCATATNGAATAGTTCTATCAAANGATTTGGTTGAATCAATTACAATTTTTGATGTTGANACNCAACTATCAANTTCNAAAGTNANNNAAATAGAAATTGTACCAAANATTGAAGATNNAAATTTANTTGAATCAAGCACATATATCTTTTCTCACTTAAAGAAAAATACAATTATTTGGATTGAGGAAAAAACTANTTTTCTTTCAGAATTAAANGAATCNTTNAAATTAAAATTAAAAGATTTTCACACAATTAATTTTTCAAAATCAAGAAAAAANAAACTNAAAAATCAAATNATTTTAAANTCNAATGATCAACCATCATTTAATAAAGATCTAAATATACTTGAAGAAAATATAATTAAAAATATNTCTTTAGGTTTAAANACAATAATTACNACAAACTCANATTTACAACAAAAAAGATTCAGTAATATATTTAATAAACTTAAAATTAACCAAGATTATTTTTGTTGTAATATTAATATAAGTAAAGGATATACGGATTTTGATTTAAATATTGCTATATATACTGACCATGAAATTTTTAAAAGATTTTATAAAAAAAGTGATGCNTTATACTTCAAAAAAACAGACACATTAACTTTAAAACAATTAACTGAACTTAAAAGAGGAGATTATGTTACACATTATGATCATGGTATAGGAACATTTGATGGATTACATACAATCAAAAAAAATAACGTAAAACAAGATGTTTTAAAAATAAAATATAAAAACGATGGAGTTCTTTACGTAAGCGTACACTCAATTCAAAAGGTNTCAAAATATAAATCAAAGAATGAAGAAAAAAACCCAAAAATAAATCAATTAGGAAATCCAGCATGGAAACTATTAAAACAAAAAGTTAAAAAAAGAATAAAAACTTTAGCCTTTGATCTAGTTGAATTATATGCTATTAGAAAAAATACTAAAGGATTTTCGTTCTCTAAAGATTCATATTTACAAAATGAACTTGAGTCTTCTTTTTTATTTGAGGACACAAAAGATCAATCAGAAGCTACTAAAAATTTAAAGATCGATATGGAAAAAAATTTTCCTATGGATAGATTAATTTGCGGAGAT
This sequence comes from Flavobacteriales bacterium, assembly GCA_002718035.1. Classification (GTDB taxonomy): domain Bacteria; phylum Bacteroidota; class Bacteroidia; order Flavobacteriales; family TMED113. Next base: position 133,587 of record PBCX01000005.1, on the reverse strand, counting down.
GTTGGTTTTGGGAAAACTGAAATTGCAATAAGAGCAGCTTTCAAAGCAGTAGCTGATAATAAACAAGTAGCGGTCCTTGTTCCAACAACGGTTTTAGCTTTACAGCATTTCAAAACATTTTCAGAAAGATTAAAAAACTTCCCATGTAATATTGATTATCTGAATAGATTTAAAACTAAAAAACAAATCTTAAACTCATTACAAAATTTAAAATCNGGGAATACAGATATTATTATTGGAACTCATAGATTGGTTAGTGAAGATGTTTTTTTTAAAGACTTAGGACTATTCATAATTGATGAAGAGCAAAAATTTGGAGTTGGAACTAAAGAGAAAATAAGAAATTACAAAAAAACAATCGATACTCTTACTATGACAGCAACACCAATTCCTAGGACGTTACAACTTTCACTTATGGGTGCAAGAGACTTTTCGATACTAGCGACTCCTCCGAAAAATAGAAATCCGATTGAAACAGAAATTATAGGCTTTGATATTAAAAAAATATGTAATAAAATTCAACATGAAATTAGTAGAGGAGGGCAAGTTTTTTTTATACATAATCGGATCGAAAATATTGAAGAAATNGAGTTCATAATTAAACAATTGATGCCCGAATTGAAGATTAGAATAGGTCATGGAAAAATGAAAGGAACAGCTCTTGAACAAGTCATCTTAGATTTTATTCACGGAGAATTTGATGTGCTTCTTTCAACAACAATTGTTGGAAATGGAGTAGATATACCTAACGCTAACACAATTATAATTAATAATGCGCACCAATTTGGATTAAGTGATTTACATCAAATAAGAGGAAGGGTCGGAAGATCTAACCAACAATCATTTTGCTACTTAATAAGCCCACCCTTAGATCAACTATCTAAAGATGCTTTTGATAGACTAACTGCTATTGATAAATTTTCAAATCTAGGAGATGGATTTAATATTGCTATGAAAGATCTAGAAATCAGAGGAGCTGGAGATGTATTAGGAGCTGAGCAATCAGGATTTATTAACGATGTTGGATTTCATACATATCAAAAAATACTTGAAGATACTGTGCAAGAATTAAAAATAGAAAATCATAATAAGAATAAAGAAACAAGCTCAATATTAAAAAAATCAGATTGTAATATAGACTCAGATCTTGAACTAATTATTCCATCAAACTATATTGAGAATGTAAATGAAAGACTTTATACATATAAAAAATTAAGTGAATTTAAAAGTGAAGAAAAATTAAATATAAAAATTAAAGAACTCATTGATCGTTTTGGAAAAATACCAATCCAACTTAATAATTTAATTGAATCAATAAAATTAAAGTGGGATGCTGAAGTAGTTGGAATAAATAAACTAATAATTAAAAACGAAAAAATGATAATCATGCTTCCAGATAAAGAAGAAAAAAATTTTTATAAATCTAGAAAATTTGAGAAAATATTAAACGTTATAAACAACAACCCAGATCTTTTTTATATAAAAGAAAAAAATAACAAATTAAATATTTACGTAAACAAAAAAATTAACACAATTGATTTAGCAAAAAATATAATATTTAAATTTGCAAAATGAAAAATTGCTTTTTGTTTTTTATTTTATTTTCATTAATGTCATTTAGTCAAAATGTTTCACTAAGTGGTTATTTAGAAGATCTGGAAACAGGTGAAAGTCTTATTGGAGCAAACGTTCTTATCAAAGAACTAAATATTGGTTGTTCAACTAACAATTATGGTTTTTTTTCCTTAACTATTCCTAAAGGAGAGTATACAATTATTTGTTCATATATTGGATACGATAACATCAACAAGAAAATCATAATAAATAAAGATAAATCTGAAAAATTTAAACTTTCCCCCTCATCTTTTCAAATTGATGAAGTTACAATCAGTACAAAAAAAGAAGATTATAATATTAAAAGTTCTGATTTAGGAAACGTAGAATTAGAAGTCAAAAAACTTGAAAAACTTCCGGTATTAATGGGTGAAAAAGATATATTAAAAACTTTACAACTTTTACCCGGTGTTCAATCAGGAAGTGAGGGAAGTTCTGGTTTTTATGTTAGAGGAGGAGGACCTGATCAAAATCTGATTTTATTAGATGAAGGCACGATCTATAACGCATCTCATTTATTTGGATTCTTTTCAGTATTTAATAGTGATGCAATTAACGACATTAATTTAATTAAAGGAAGTATGCCTGCAAACTATGGCGGTAGATTATCTTCTGTTTTAGATATTAATATGAAAGATGGAAACAAAAAAAGATTTTCAGGTAGAGGAGGTATTGGTTTAATATCATCTAAATTAACNCTAGAGGGACCAATAAAAAAAGATACATCTTCCTTTATTATTTCAGCTAGAAGAACATATATAGATATTCTTACAAAACCTTATTTAGATACAACAGAATACGCAGGAAATGGTTATTTTTTTTATGACCTAACCTCTAAATTTAATTATAGGTTTTCTAATAAAGATCAAATTTTTATTAGTGGATATTTTGGTAAAGACGTGTTTACCTTTAATAGTCCGGACTGGGGTTTTAATATGAAAATTCCATGGGGAAACTCAACTGGATCAATCAGATGGAATCATGTTTTTTCAAACAAATTATTTATGAATTCTTCTCTTATTTTCAGTAATTATAAATTTGAATTTAGCGCAACACAAAATGTAGAAGGAAACAACTTATATCAATCAAGATTATACTCTGGTATTCGTGACTGGAATTTCAAACAGGATTTTAACTATTATTTAAATCCAAGGCACACATTAAAATTTGGAATTAATAATACATATCATATATTTTCCCCATCAAATTTTGACGCNTCACTTGACAGCTTAGATATTTCAACAAATGACATAAGATATTATGCTCATGAAGGAGCAATTTATATAAATGATGAATTTAACCTTAATGAAAAAATTTTAATTAATGCTGGAATAAGACTATCTACCTTTACTCATTTTGGTCCTTTTGAAAGGTATATCAAAGATGGAAGTAATAACCTAGGTGCTTTATCAACTGATTCTACAATTAATTATAATTCATGGGAACCTATTAAAACATATTATGGTTTTGAACCTAGATTTTCATCAAGATATTTAATTAATGAAAAATCATCACTAAAATTTGGATTCAATCAAAACTACCAATATATACATTTAACTTCACTGTCATCATCTTCACTACCAACTGACGTATGGATTCCAAGCTCTTCAATTATTAAACCCTTGATTGGTAGGCANTACTCTATTGGTTACTACAGAAACTTTAATAANAACAAATATGAATTTTCTNTTGAAGGATATTATAANAACATGGAAAATTTAATTGAGTATAAAGAAAATTATATACCTGGAACAAGTATTGGAACTGATAATGTTGATAATAATTTAGTCAGTGGAGACGGTCAATCCTATGGATTTGAATTATTTTTTTCTAAAAATATTGGTAATCTAAGTGGATGGATTGGATATACATGGTCAAAGACAACTAGAAAATTTAATGAATTAAATAAAGGTTTAGAATTTTATTCAAAATATGATAGGACTCATGATTTATCAATTGTAGCAAATTATCAAATTTCAAAACGATTGAATTTTTCAACTGTTTTTGTTTATGCAACTGGAAATACATTAACATTACCTGAAAGTGCATTTTTAATTGACGGTGATCTAATATTAGAATGGGGGGAAAGAAATAGTCATAGAATGGAACCATATCATAGATTAGATATAGCGCTGACTTTAGATGGAAAGAAAAAAGGAAATTATCAATCTAGTTGGTCCTTTTCTATATATAATGTTTATAATAGACAAAATCCGTATTTCATATATTTTGATGTAAATGATGATAATTTTGGATTAACTGCAAAGCAAGTTTCTCTTTTTCCAATTATTCCATCCATTTCCTGGAACTTTAAATTTTAACTATGAAAAAAATATTTTTAATATGTATNCTAATTACTTCATGTACAAAAGAAGTGACATTTGATATCCCAGTAAATATTAATGATATAGTTGTTAACGGCTTAATTGAAAGGGATTCGAATGCAAAGATTCTATTAAGTAAAAGTGTCAATCCGTTTAATTTTAATGGTAGTATTTCTGACTTACAAGAAAATTTAATTAATGATGCTATTATTATTTTAGAAGAAGTAAATTCNAATACAACCGAGACAATATCATCCCTAANAAAAACAAAATTGGCTCCNGTTCTTCCTACTGATACTTGGTTTTATAATTACGAGGGCGCAACAATTAAAGGAAAGGAGGGGTATACATATAAGTTAAAAATTATATATGAAAACGATACTTTAATTTCTTCAACTACTATTCCCAAGGCGCCAAATACTTTTTTTGAACCAGAATTTGTTTTTAGACAAACAGATTCAACGTATTGCTACTTTCTAGCTACTTACACTGACCCAGACACAATTGGAAATTGCCTTAGTATATTTACTAAAACAATAAATTCCGAATATCCACAACAAAATTTATTTCCAAGTGATTCAGAAAATAATGCACCATTTTTTAAAAGAGTTTTAGATAACGGAGGGAACTACACTGATGAATATACAAACGGTTTAACATTTACTTTTCCAATAAATAATGGTGCTCCAGCTTGGTGGGAAAACTGGGGGCAAGAAGATTGGGAAGAAGAAGAAATTGATGGATATAGTGGGCCAACAATAGGCTTTTGGAATGTTTCTCCAAATCAACAAGTCATTATTAAAAGATCNTACTTAGATATTAATAGTTGGAATTTTTGGGCATCAATGATTAATAATAATAGTCCAGGAATTTTTGGGACACCATCTAATGTTCAAAGTAATATAAATGGGGGGACTGGAATTTGGTACGGATCTTCATCTAAATATGATACAATAACTACATTTCCTTTGCAATAAATTAGTTTGGCACGNTATTTGTTTACTATATAGTACAAAATGGGGTATAAATAGTCTACTAATAAAACCTCCCGGTTGAATTAGTAGATAATAAAAAAGCCAAGATTCTCAATTCTTGGCTTTTTTATTTTAAAAACTTATAACTTATGTTTATAATTAGATCTGTAGCTTAAAGGGTTTTTAGCTTTTTTTAATAATGATGACTCAATATTTCCTGCAAATAAATTCTCTTTCGGATTTTCTAAACTATTTTTCACTGACACTAAAAAACCAACAGATTCTTTACCATCAATTATNCGATGATCATAGGATAAAGCTATATACATAATTGGCCTAGAAACTATTTTTCCATTGACTACCATAGGTCTTTCCACAATATTATGCATACCTAAAATTGCTGATTGAGGAGGATTGATAATTGGNGTAGACAACATTGATCCAAAAACTCCGCCGTTAGTAATCGTAAATGTACCTCCTAGCATATCATCAATTGAAATTTTTCCATCTCTTGCTTTTGTTGCCAGTCTTGCAATCTCATTTTCTACTCCAAAGAAATCTAAATCCTCTGCATTCCTAACTACTGGGGCCATTAATCCTTTAGGTGTACTTACAGCAATTGAAATATCTTGGTAATCATAATGAACAATCTCATCACCATCAATCATTGAATTCACATCAGGAAATTCTTGTAGCGCTTTTACAACAGCTTTTGTAAAAAAAGACATGTAGCCTAATTTTACTCCATATTTTTTTTGAAACTTTTCCTTATAATTTTTTCTTATTTTATTAACCTCAGTCATGTCAACTTCATTAAATGTAGTTAGCATTGCAGTTTCATTTTTAACACTAACTAGCCTACTAGCTAATTTTCTTCTGAGTGAACTTAATTTTTTTCTTTGAGATTTTCTTTTACCAGGACCAACACCCATGGCCGCTTTTGACTTGATAACATCTTGTTTTGTTATTCTACCGTCTTTTCCTGTNCCGTTTATATTAACAATCTGTGACTCTCTCATCATTTTTTTGGCAGCTGGAGATGGCTCATTTATTAANGTTCCTTTATTAATATTTAAAGGAACTTCTTTTTCAATTTTAGAAACAGGATTTGAAGTTTTATTTGAGATATTGGATTTTTTTGAATCATCAATTGTACAAATTATGGAACCCACAGGAACCATCTCACCTGGATTAACTAATATATTAATTTCACCGGATTCTTCTGCATTAATAGTTAANGTAGCTTTATCAGAGTCTATCTCACATATTTCTTGATCTTTTTCAACATAATCTCCTGACTCAACTAACCAATTTGCAATTTCTACTTCCGTAATTGATTCNCCAGGACTAGGTACTTTTATTTCAATCATNTTAATATATTTTAATCAAACACTGTNTTNANAATTAAATCTTGTCTTTTAGCATATGCTTTAGCAGANCCACTNGCNGGNGAAGCANCTGGCTTTCTTGAAACTAATTTAATATTNTAATCTTTTCTAAAGTTTTGCAAAATAAANGACCAAGCACCCATNTTCTCTGGCTCTTCCTGNACCCAAATATAATCTTTTGCTTTATTATATTTTTTCAAAACNGNATCTATTTTNCTTTTAGGAAACGGNTANAATTGTTCTAATCTAATTAAACAAACATCTTTATTATTTAANTCTTTTTTCTTTTTAATTAAATCATAATAAATTTTNCCTGACATAAANACCAATTTTTTNACAAATGANGGATTTTCATTATNATCNATGATTTCTTTAAATGAATTTTTAATTANTTCATCACAGGAAGAAATACAACTTGGATGTCTNAATAAACTTTTGGGTGANAATAAAATTAANGGTTTTTTAAAATNTCTATACATCTGCCTTCTTAACATATGAAATAAATTAGATGGAGTTGTNCAATTAATTATTTGCATATTATACTGCGCACANAACTGTAAATATCTCTCCATACGGGCACTNGANTGTTCAGGNCCCTGNCCCTCATAACCNTGNGGTAAGTATAACATCAACCCACTTTGNAAATTCCATTTTTCTTCAGCAGANGATATATATTGATCTAAAACAATTTGAGCNCCATTACTAAAATCTCCAAATTGNGCTTCCCAAATTACTAGTTGATTTGGNTCTACNANTGAACAACCATAGTCAAANCCAAGTACCGCGTATTCNGATAAAAAAGAATTNTANATTTTAAAAGATGCACTTNTTTCATTTATTGANTCTANNATNTTTATTTGAGTTTCACTATTAATTGTTTTTANAATAGCATGNCTGTGTGAAAAAGTNCCTCTCTCTACATCTTGNCCTGAAATTCTTATATCAAAACCTTCACTTTTCAANGANCCATAAGCAAGTAGNTCAGCCATTCCCCAATCAACTTTTTCAGTCATTTAAAAGCATATTTAATCTTTCATCAAATAACCTATTTGTTTTCCTATGATAATTGTGGTTTTCTGGTAATTTAAAAATTTGCTCCCCTATTTTAAATAACTTTTCTTTATCAATCCTTGTGTCTACTGAATTTAAAAAATCCACTGATTTAGGTTTGGGGAATAATTTCCATTCATTTTTAAAAATAGACTCTATTTTTGTTTTCTTATTTCTTTTAGCAATAAGTAATTTTTCTTCTAGAGTACTTTTAAAACTATCTTGAATATTTTTTGAAAATTCACTAGTGCTCTGATTAATTGAAATTAAATGCTGATTATAAATCTCATAAGGATTGGGATGTTTTTCAATAATACTATATAATTTTGGTTGAGTAAATCTTGGTTCATCTCCTTCATTGTGACCATATTTTCTGTAACATAGTAAGTCAATAAAAACATCTTTATGAAAAGTTTGACGATAGTTAATTGCAAAAGATATAGCATGGAGAAGAGCCTCAACATCATCACCATTTACATGTAATACTGGTGAGTTTGTAATTTTTGCAACATCCGTACAATAAGTACTAGACCTGGCATCAAGGTAATTGGTCGTGAACCCAACCTGATTATTAATAACTATGTGTAAGGTTCCTCCAGTCTGGTATCCTTTAAGTTGTGACATTTGAGAAAATTCATATACAACTCCTTGACCAGCAATTGCTGCATCACCGTGGATTAAAACTGGAAAAACTTTTTTTAAATCTCCGTTAAATTTTTTCTTAATTTTTGTTCTGCATATCCCAGCTGCAACTGCATTAACAGCTTCCAAATGAGAAGGATTTGGGACTAGTGTTAATTTAATTTTTTTGTTTGAATCAACAAGTTCTGAATTATAGCCCATATGATACTTAACATCCCCATCAAATTCATCGTCTACATATTCAACTCCTTCAAATTCCTTAAAAATTTCTTCAAAAGGTTTGCCAAAAATATTTGCTAAAATATTTAATCTACCACGGTGGGCCATTCCAAACACAAATTCTGAAACGCCCAATTTGATACCTTCTTCAATACCGTGATGAAGACTAGGTATAAGAGATTCTGCCCCCTCTAATGAAAATCTTTTTTGTCCAACATACTTTCTTGCAAGAAAGTTTTCAAACATTACAGCATGATTTAGTTCTTCTAAAATTTTTTTCTTTTTAGATTTATCAAAATTTGGGTGATTATTATTTCTATGAATGAAATTTTTAATCCAACTAATTTCATTTTGATCTCTTATATACATATATTCGACCCCAGTAGACTGACAATATACTAAATTTAAATGATGAATTATATCAGATAACTTTGAGGGACCCAAACCTACCTCGCGACCAGCTTCAAAAACTATATCTAAGTCTTTCTTATTTAAATCAAAATTTTCAATATCTAATTTTGGCTCATATAATCTTCTTTCACGAACTGGATTAGTTTTTGTAAATAAGTGGCCTCTTTTTCTATAATCATTAATTAAATTAATCACTTGAAACTCTTTAGAAATAGCTTGTGAAATGATAGGTGTTTTAGCATTATAATTTTCAAAACCAAACTGATAGCCTTGAAAAAAACTTCTCCATGATGGCTCCACCGAATCAGGATCTTTTAAAAAAGACTCATAGATTTCTTCAAAAAAAGCACTATGTGCAGAGTTAAAAAAAGAAAACTTATCCATCTTAAGATTTTAAATAAAAATACGTTTTTAATTAGTTCTTTTAGAAAGTTCTAAAATATATTTGGTGAATTTTTTTTTATTAATTTCAGAAATATTTAATTCACTAATTAAATTAACTATTTCATTTTTAACTTTTTCTATTTTTAACAAGGTTTTATTTTTAATTTCTAAAAATTTAAAACAATTAGCTACATACTTTATTTTTGTTTTAGGGTCCATTTTTTTACAATTATATTTTGAAATAAAATCCTTTTTTTCTTTTGGATTAGCGTGAGTAATAAATTCACAAAAGAGATATGTTTTTTTGTTTTCTAAAATATCTTGACCAATTTTTTTCCCAACTTTCCCTGAACCAAAAAAGTCTAAAAAATCATCCTGTATTTGAAATAATAAACCAATTTTTAAACCAATTTTAGACATTTTGTTTTGATTAGTTAAATTTCCCCCAGCTAAATAACAACCCATCTTAAAACAAAATTCAAATAATGCTGCTGTCTTTAGTTTGATCATATTATAATATTCATCAATAGAAATAGATAGCTTATTTTCCATTTCTAGATCAATTTGTTGGCCCTCACAAATTCTTAGAGAAGAATTAACAAACTCATTAACGAGTTCTTTTTTATTATCAAGAGCCAGGTTATTTAATATTTTAAAACAAATAATTAATAGTGCATCTCCGGAAAGTATAGCATAATTTTCATTCCATTTTTTTTGAACAGTTAATTTTCCCCTTCTTTTTTCAGCCTTGTCCATAACATCATCATGAATTAAAGAAAAATTATGCAAACTTTCTATTGCTAAGGCAACTTGATTTATTTTTTTTCCTTTACCGCCGAAAATTTTAAAAGAATATAAAAGAAAAAAGGGACGAATTTTTTTTCCTCCTAAATTAAAAATATAAGTAATAGGTTTGTATATGTTATTGTCAGGCAACTTTTCATTTATAAATTTATTTAATTCATAATTATATGCTGTTAATATTTTATTCATCCTCATTAATTAAAGATATTAGATATTCTCCATAACCACTATTCATAAACTTTTTTGCTCTTTTTTTAAGATCATTTTTATTTATATAACCCATTTTATAAGCTACTTCTTCAATACACCCTACCTTTAATCCTTGTCTTTTTTCAAGAACATGAACAAATTGAGAAGCTTGCATTAAGGAAGAAAATGTACCAGTATCTAACCAAGCAGTACCTTTATCCATCTTGGTTACTTTTAAAGAATTCTCAAATAAATATTTTTGCAAAAGATCTGTGATTTCCAGCTCTCCTCTAAGACTAGGTTTTAGAGATTTAGCATATTTAACTACATTAGAGTCAAACAAATACATTCCTGGAATTGCAAAATTTGATTTTGGTTCTTTAGGCTTTTCTTCAATTGATAAAATTTTATTTTCTTTATCAAATTGTACAACTCCATATCTTCCAGGATTTGCCACATGATATGCGAAAATATGAGCCCCTTCCAAATCATTTTTAAAATTAAATTTCATATTTGAAGAGTAAAATATATTGTCTCCCAATATAAGTGTAACATTTGAATTATCGATAAAATCTTCTCCAATTAAAAATGCTTCAGCAATACCATTTGGTTTAGATTGTGTCTTATATTTAAAATCGCAACCTAAATGACGACCATCTCCTAATAAATTTTTAAATAAATCAATATCCTTTTCAGTTGAAATAATTAGTATTTCTCGTATTCCAATAGACATTAAAGTCGATAGAGGATAATAAATCATTGGTTTATCATAAATAGGAATCAATTGTTTACTAATTGAAAGTGTAAGGGGATGTAATCTGGTTCCTGCACCACCTGCTAAGATAATTCCTTTCATAAATTAACAACTTTATACTTTCATTAATTCTTCTTCCTTCAAAGAAGAAATTTTGTTAGCCTTTTCTATAAATTGATCTGTGAATTTTTGAATACTAGTTTCAGCATCTTTTAATAAATCCTCGGAAATAGAACCAGATTTATGAATTTTTTTTAATTCATCATTTCCATCTTTTCTAGAGTTTCTAATAGCTACTCTAGCATTTTCAGTTTCAGCCTTTACTTGTTTTACTAATTGAATTCTCCTTTCTTCTGTTAAAGCAGGGATATTAATAATAATCATCTCTCCATTATCTTGGGCGTTCAAGCCAATATTTGATAAATTAATTGCATTCTTAATTTCATTAATTATATCTTTTTCCCAGGGTTGAACAGTAATTGTTCTTGGGTCTGGTGTTGCAATATTACCAACTTGACTAATTAAAGTCTTGGTTCCGTAATAATCCACCAAAATCCCATCAAGCATTGATGGATTTGATCTACCTGCTCTGATTTTGGTAAACTCTAACTCTAAATGACTTATTGAATTAGTCATTTTTTCTTTTATCAAATCAAAAATAAAATCTATTTCTTCGTTCATAATTTTATTTATTAAGAAGGCTCAATAAATGTGCCGATTTTTTCACCTTTAGCCAATTTTGATAAATTATCTAATTCATTAATGTCAAAAACAATAATTGGCAACTTATTCTCTTTACATAACGTAAAAGCAGTCATGTCCATTACAGAAAGGTTTTTATTATATACTTCATCAATTGAAATTTGTTCAATTTTTTTAGCTGATTTATCCTTTTCTGGGTCACTAGTATAAACCCCATCAACTCTCGTTCCTTTTGCAATTATGTCAGCATTTATTTCAATTGCTCTTAATGTTGCAGCTGTATCAGTAGTAAAGTAAGGATTTCCAGTTCCTGCAACAAAAATCACAACTCTTCCTTTTTCTAAATGCCGAATTGCTCTTCTTCTTATATAGGGTTCAACAATTTTATTTATTTCAATTGCTGATAAAACTCTTGTTGAAATTTTTTGGTTTTCAAGAGCAGCTTGTAAAGCAAGGCCATTAATAACAGTTGCTAACATTCCCATATAATCACCCTGAGTATTATCTAAACCTTGGTCTTTAGCATCAATACCTCTAAAAATATTACCACCACCAATAACAATTGCTAGTTCAATATTTTCTGAAATTAGTCTTTTAATTCCTCGAACGTAATGTGATATTTTTAAAGCAGATATACCAAAATTTTTATCTCCCGATAAGGATTCTCCACTTAATTTTAATAAAATTCTTTTATATGACATTTTTTAAGTTACTATAACTCAACTGCCCAAACCAAACCTTCTAAATCCTAGTATATTTAAATCAGAGTTTATTTCTTTAACATGTTGCTCTATAGACTTCTTTCCATCTTTTATAAATGCTTGTTTTATCAATGTATTTTCTTTAAAAAACTTCCCTAGTCTTCCCATGGCAATTTTTTCTATCATTTGCTCAGGCTTACCTTCTTTTCTAGCTGATTCCTTTGCAATATCCATCTCTCTTTCTAAAATTTCTTTAGAAATATCTTTATCAGATAATCCCATTGGATTCATTGCAGCTACCTGCATACATAAATCTCTTCCAAGCTGGAAATAATCATCATTTGAAATATTTAAACTAACTAATGAGGCTAGTCTATTACCGTGATGAATATAACAAGCAACATAATCTGAATTTAAAAAATCATAAAAACTTATTTCTATTTTCTCTCCAATGACACCTGTTTTTTCAAGTAATTTCTCTTTAATGGAAACTCCATCAATTGATAAAGTTTCTAAATCTTCTTTTGTATTTACTTTGTTGATCAAAGCAATCCTTAAAACATCATTGGCAAAAGCAACAAAATCTTCATTCTTAGCAACAAAATCTGTTTCACAATTAACAGAAACAATAGCTCCAAACTTCTTATCTTCCGATACTCCTGATAGAACAACACCTTCAGAGGCAGATCGGTCAGATCTTTTCGATGCAACTTTTTGTCCTTTTTTTCTTAATACATCAATTGCTAACTCAAAATCTCCGCTAGCTTCAACTAAAGCATTTTTACAATCCATCATACCTGCTCCAGTTTGTTTTCTTAATTTGTTAACTTCTGATGCTGTTATTTTTGTCATTTCTTGAAATTTTTATTTGGTTGATTAACTATTTCTTCTTGATTAGCTTCATTATCAACCGTTTCTTTTTCCCTTTTTTCAGATTGAATCTTTTGTGCTTTTAATTCTTTTTCTCTTTCACTTAAACCTTCTTCAATAGCACCAAAAACATAAGACAAAATAACATCTATGCTTTTAGAAGCATCATCATTCGACGGTATAGGAAAATCAACTAAGTCTGGATTCGAGTTAGTGTCAACCATCGCGAATGTTTTAATATTTAATTTTAAAGCTTCTCGAATAGCAATTTTTTCTCTAAGAATATCAACTACAAATATTGCAGCTGGTAATCTGTTCATTTCCGAAATACTTCCTAAATACTTTTCTAACTTAGCTCTATCTCTTTCCATTTGTAACCTTTCTCTTTTTGAAAGAGTTTGAATTGTTCCATCCTCTTTCATTCTATCAATTATATCAAGTTTTTTAACAGTTTTTCTTATGGTCACAAAATTAGTTAACATACCTCCATACCACCTTTCAGTAATATATGGCATATTAACATCTTTTATATATTTCTCTAAAACAAACTTAGATTGTTTTTTCGTAGCGACAAATAAAATTTTCCTACCAGTCTTGGCAATTTTTTTCAATCCCAACAAAGCTTGATCGAGTTTAGCTTTAGTTTTATTAAGATCGATTATATGCATCCCATTTTTTTCCATGAAAATATAAGGACTCATGTTTGGATGTCTCTTGCTAGTCAAGTGTCCAAAGTGAACACCAGCATCTAACAAATGATTAATTTCTACTTTTTTCATATTATTATCTTTTAGAAAACTGGAATTTTTTTCTTGCTTTTTTCTGACCAGGTTTTTTTCTTTCGACCATTCTTGAGTCTCTAGTTAGAAGACTTTGTGCTTTTAATTTCTCTTTATTTTCTGGACTTTCTTTAACTAACGCCCTGGCAATTGCCAATCTTATTGCCTCAGCTTGTCCAGTTAACCCTCCACCGTAGACATTCACCTTTATATCAAAGCTACTTTTTAAATCAACAACAGCTTGAGCTTGTTCAATCTTGTACCTTAACAGATTTGTTGGAAAATAATCTTTAAAGTCTTTTTTATTAATAGTTATATTTCCCTTACCTTTTTTTAAGTAAACTCTAGCTACTGAGGTCTTTCTTCTTCCAACTGTGTGAATTACATCCATATTCTAAAAATTTTTTAAATCAATTAGTTTAGGTTTTTGAGCTTCTTTGTTGTGATCATTACCACAAAAAACATGCAAATTTTTTAAAATTTTTCTACCTAATTTATTTTTCGGTAACATTCCTTTAACGGCGTTAGTCACTATTCTTGTGGGATCTTTCTCTAATAATTGGTTTGGAGAAAGAGCGTACTGACCGCCTGGATAACCAGTATGTTTTAAATACTTTTTATCTTCCCACTTGTTTCCTGTTAATTGTATCTTTTCGGCATTAATTAAAACAACGTTGTCACCACAATCTACATGAGGTGTAAAATTCGTTTTATACTTACCTCTAATAATCTTTGCAACTTTAGAAGCTAGCCTACCTAATACTTCATCTTTGGCATCAACCAATAACCAAGTCTTATTAACAGTATTTTTATTTGCTGAAATAGTTTTTAATTCCATAATTAAATTTAATTATCAATTTAACACCCGTTATTTACGGTTTGCAAATGTAAAAATTTTTAAACTATAAACAATAAATTTTAAAAAAAATGTATTTTAATGTACACATGAATAATAATTATATTATTCCAAGGTCTTTGCCTACACTATGAAATGCATCAAGAGCAAAGTCAATTTCATTAATTTTATGACTAGCAGAAAGCTGAACTCTTATTCGCGCTTGATCTTTTGGAACTACAGGGTAAAAAAAGCCAACAACATAAACGCCTTTTTTTAACATTTCAGATGCAAATAACTGAGATTTTTTTGCATCAAATACCATTATGGGAACAATTGGATGATCGCCATCCTTAATTTGAAAGCCTAAATCAGTGATTTTAGATCTAAAATATTTAGTGTTTTTATCTAGTTGTTTTTTTAAAAAATTATCATTTTTAATTAAATCAAATGCTTTAATCCCAGCTCCAACAATTGAGGGTGCCAAAGAATTTGAAAATAAATATGGTCTTGATTTTTGTCTCAACATATCTATGATTTCCTTTCTGCCTGATGTAAATCCACCCATAGCACCTCCCATAGCTTTTCCTAAAGTTCCAGTAATTATATCTACTCGTCCTAAAACATTACAATATTCAGCAGTTCCTTTTCCATTTTGACCAATGAAGCCTGTTGCGTGGCAATCATCAACCATGACTAAAGCATTATATTTTTCTGCTAAATCACAAATCTGATCTAATTTAGCAATATAACCATCCATAGAAAAAACACCATCTGTCACAATAATTTTAAATCTAGAATCTTTAGAAAGTTTTAATTTCTGTTCTAAATCAACCATATCTGAGTTCTTATATCTAAATCTTTTTGCCTTACATAATCTAACACCATCTATTATGGATGCGTGATTTAATTCATCAGAAATAATAGCATCTTCAGCTTCTAATAAAGGTTCGAATAAACCACCGTTTGCATCAAATGCTGCGGCATATAAAATAGTATCTTCTGTCTCAAGAAAATCTGAAATTTTATTTTCTAAATTTTTATGTAAGTCTTGTGTCCCGCAAATAAACCTAACAGATGACATTCCAAAACCATATTTTTTTAGTGAATCAATTGCAGCGTTTACTATTTCTGGATGCGATGATAAACCTAAATAATTATTAGAGCAAAAATTTAAAACTTTTTGATTTTTAACTCTAATATTTCCTGATTGTGGAGATGTGATTATTCTTTCTTCTTTGTACAGACCATCTTCTTTAAGATTATTTAATAAATCTGAAATATGTAATTTAAAATCTCCAAACATTATACAACTCCTTGATCAATCATTGAATCTGCAATTTTATAAAAAGCAGCTACATTAGCCCCCTTTACATAATCAACATATTTATTATCTGATCCATATTTAACACATGAATCATGTATCTGTAACATAATATTTTTAAGTTTTTCATTAACTTCTTTAGATGACCAGGACATTCTCAAAGAGTTTTGTGACATTTCAAGAGCTGAAGTTGCAACTCCACCGGCATTTGATGCTTTACCCGGAGCATATAATATTTTTTCATTTTGAAATAAAATTATGGCTTTGGGGGTACAGGGCATATTTGCACCTTCGCTAACACAAAAACATCCGTTTGCAAGCAACTTTTTTGCATCTTCTTCATTTAATTCATTTTGAGTAGCACAAGGTAAAGCAATATCACAAGAAATATCCCATGGCTTACCTTCGAAATAATCGCAATTATATTTGTTGGCGTACTCTTTAATTCTACCTTTTTTTTCATTTTTTAAATAAAAAACATAATCCAACTTTTCATTTGTTATTCCATCTTTATCATGTATGTAACCTGAAGAGTCTGATAAAGTAACAACTTTAGCTCCTAATTCAATTGCTTTTTGACATGAATACTGAGCAACGTTACCTGATCCAGAAATAACAACAACTTTGTCTTTAAAAGAATCATCCTGTGTTTTTAACATGTGTTGAGCAAAATAAACATTACCATATCCGGTTGCCTCAGGTCTTAAATTAGATCCGCCCCAATCAAAAGATTTTCCCGTGATCGCTCCAGTAAATTCATTTTTTAGTCTTTTGTACTGACCAAATAGAAAACCAATTTCCTTCGAACCAACCCCAATGTCACCGGCAGGTACATCGGTGTTAGGTCCTATATATTTATGGAGCTCATTCATAAATGATTGACAAAATCTCATGATTTCTCCTTCAGACTTACCTTTTGGATCAAAATCTGACCCCCCTTTTCCGCCGCCTATAGGAAGGCCTGTTAATGCATTTTTAAAAATTTGTTCAAAAGCTAAAAATTTTAGGATAGATAAATTTACTGAGGGATGAAATCTTAGTCCTCCTTTATAAGGCCCAATCGCAGAGTTAAACTGAACTCTAAATCCCCTATTTACTTGCGTTTTATTTTTATCATCAACCCAAGGTATTTTAAAAATAATTGTTCTTTCTGGTTCTGTTAATCTTTCGACTATGTTATGTTTTAAGTATTTTTCACTTTTCTCAAAAATTGGAACAATGTTTTCAACAACTTCCTCAACAGCTTGTAAAAACTCCGGTTCATTTGGATTTTTTAATTTGACACGATCAATTAAATCCTTTGCTAAATTTGACATAATTACTTTTTTCTGAATTTTAACAAAAGTAATTACTTTTTTATTAAAATCACTACATGTTAAAAAACTATTATATATTTGCTTTACCACCATTTTGAATAAACAAATGAAAATTAATTTTTACCATCTATTATTTTTATTTTTTTCATCATTCACCTTTTCTCAAAATACATCCATTAAAGGAATAGTAATTGATCAAAATACAAAAGAAACTATCCCAATGGCTAATATAGCTTTGAAAAAACAAAGCAAGATAATTTCTGGAATTTCTGAAAAAACATTTGTTCAAGGATCAGTTTCTGATATAGATGGTAATTTTCTAATTGATAATTTAAAATCAGGAGAATACATACTAGAATGTTCATTCATAGGTTATAAAACTTACTCCGAAACAATAAATTTGAAAGCAAATGAAGAAAAATATTTAACTCTAAAAATTGTTGAGGAAACAAATATGTTAGGAGATGTTGTTATTTCTGCTGGCAAATTTGAGCAAAAAATTGAGGAAGTTACCGTATCAATGGATGTGATAAAGCCAAAACTAATAAAAAGTAAAAACCCTGTAAATATGGAAGTCATGATGAATCAAGCTCCAGGAGTTAATATTGTAGATGGGCAGGCGAATATTAGAGGAGGAAGTGGTTGGAGTTATAATACTGGATCAAGAGTCCTTGTAATGATTGATGATATGCCTTTTTTAAGTGGTGACAGAGGAACTGTTGAGTGGGATATGATTCCAATGGAAAATATTTCACAGATTGAAGTAATAAAAGGTGCTTCTTCTGCATTATTTGGTTCCTCAGCTTTAAATGGTGTAATTAATATTAGAACTGAATACCCAAAAAATAAACCTAAAACCGAAGTTTCTATTTTTCAAGGATTTTATGACAAAGCAAAAAGAGAAAGTTTAAATTGGTGGGGAGATTCCCCACAGTATTTTAGCGGTGTCTCCTTTAGTCACGCTGAGTACAAAGAAAATACTGGAATTGTTTTTGGTGGAAATATTTTTAATGATTTTGGATATCAAAAAGGTGTTGAAAACAGAAGAGGAAGATTTAACTTTAGTACAGTAAAAGATTGGGAGAAAGTTAAAGGCTTAAGCCACGGTATTGGTGGTAATTTTATGTATAGTCATAATGATGATGCAATTATGTACACTAGTGATTCTTTAGGTTACATCCCTTTGGATGAAGATCCTGCAAATTATACTCAAATGATGATGAATATTGACCCATTTGTTACATTTGTTAACCCTTTAAATAACACAAAACATAGTTTAAAAACTCGAATATTTAGAGACGATTATAACCCTAACGGAGGAGATGCTGCATACTCAAATATTTTTTATACCGACTATCAATTTCAAAAAACATGGGAGGATATTAACGTTTCTTTTTTACCCTTTTCATTCACACATCTAGTTTCAACTACTGGCGCTACTAGAAATAAAATTTTTGCACATGATGATGATGTATATGGGGGAAAGCACAATGTATCTAACTATAGCTTCTATTCACAAGCAGATGCAAAAATTAACAAAAAATTAAACTTGTCTATTGGAGGAAGGTATGAATACTTTAATTTTGATGGTGAAGTTACTTCTGTACCCTTAATTAGAACTGGATTAAATTATAAGCTTCTAGATGGAACATTTTTTAGAGCTTCATATGGCTCCGGATTTAGATTTCCATCGATTGTTGAAAGATACGTGACTGTTAAAAGTGGGCCTGTAGTTGTTTACCCCAATCCGAATTTGCAACCTGAAGGTGGGTGGAGCGCCGAAGTGGGAATAAAACAAGGTATTAAAATTGATGAATGGAAAGGATTTATAGATGTTGCTGCTTTTGTTATGGAATACAAAGATATGATTGAATTTACTTTTGGGATGTGGGATCCAGGAAATACAAATGTTGATTCTCTGTATGGGCTTGGATTTAAATGTGTAAATATCGGTGCTACAAGAATTAGTGGTGTTGAGACATCAATTGGAGGAAGTGGTAAAATTGGCCCCGTAGATATTTCAATTTTAGGTAGTTATACATATATAAACCCTGTTATTTTAAATCCTAGTGATGTCTATTATTCATACTATATTGGAGATGACCTTGAAGAAATTAATTATACTGACAACGTAGAAGAAGGTGGAACAAGTTCTGATTCAGGTCCGAATGGAAATTTACTAAAATATAGATACCAACATACATTTAAATTTGATATTCAAGCAGATACAAAATTTTTTAACACTGGCTTAAGTGTAAGAGCTAATAGCTTCATGCAAAATGTTGATGGTATTTTTGAAGACGATATTTTTAACCCACCACCTGGAACAACAAGTCCAATTGGTTTGAATTTTGGAATTCGTGATGCAAGACAAAGACTTAACAATGGTGACATAATATTAGATTGGAGAGCAGCAATAAAATTGAACAAAAATATAACAATAACAGCCATAATTGATAATTTATTAAATAGGGAATATCAATTTAGACCTGCATATATTGGACCCCCAAGAACCTACACAGTGAAACTTGATGTGAAAATTTAATTATGAAGAATCTCTTCATAATTGTCCCAGCAAGATTAAACTCAAAAAGATTACCCAATAAAGTATTAAAAAAAATTAATGGTAAATCTTTAGTTCAGCATATTTGGGAAAAGTTGAAATTGTTTCCAAATGTTTATATAGCGACTGATAGTGAAAAAGTTATTCAGGAAGTAAAAAAAATTAAAGGAAACTATATTTTTACTAAAGAATTTCATATTAACGGAACAGAAAGATGTAATGAAGCTGCTGATAAATTAAACTTAAATGACAATGACATAATAATAAATGTTCAATGCGATGAGTTAAGTGTAAATCCAAAATTGATTATTGAAATCTATGAATTATTAAATGATTCTAAAAAAGAGATAATAGCAACTGTATCTTCGAATCTAGAAAATAAGAACAAAAAATTTTGGGATAGCTACAATAAAAATCCTTCAAATGTGGATGTGCTATTTGATAATAATTTTTTTGCAATAGACTTCAAGAGGGCTAATAACTATGATTTTAGAAAATTTAAACAATTTGAAAATTTAAAAATTGGGCATCATATTGGAATTTATGGTTATCAAAAAAAAAACACTCTCAAAATTAAGTGAATTAAATACAAGTAAAAGAGAAATAAACGAAAAATTAGAACAACTAAGGTGGATTGAAAATAATTATAAAATAAAATGCATTTGTAGAAGCTCTGAATACTTTGGCTTCTCTATAAACACAAAAGAAGATTTAGATGGAATTCAAAAAAAAAATATTTTGTAGATTTGTTAAAGCATATTTTTTAAAATGACTCAAAATATTCCAAAATATATTAATAACCTTTTATACAATCATGAGTGCGTAATTGTTAGTGGATTGGGGGCATTTATAGTACATGAAGAAGATTCAATAATAGATGAAGATAAGAATTTATTTACTCCGTCCAAGAAAGTAATTTTATTTAATCCTGAAATAAAAAAAAATGACGGTTTACTTGCTAATTATATTTCGGAAATTGAAAATATAAGTTTTGAAGAAGCTTGTGTTAAAATAGCTGATTTCGTAAATAAAATTCTTATCAAAATCAATAACGGTGAAGCTTTTTATTTAGAAAAAATTGGAGTACTACAACTAAATAAATCAGGATATATTGTTTTCAAAAAAGAAGAAGAGTTAAATTTCAATCCTGATTCTTTTGGACTAAATTCTTTTTATTTTCCTCAAATTAAAAAACAATCAAATACTATTCAGCCACAGTATATTTCAGGGATTTTTGTATTGTTAATTTTAACAACTTTTGGTTTTTACTTAAATAAAAAAATGTATAACAATTACAATGGTATAAATACAGCTTCTTTCAACCTAAATATAAACACAAATAATAAGTATAATGAAACTGCAGGTCTATATAAAATTAATGTTTCTCAAGTTGATTATGACTTATATAAAATAAACGGGACTGACTATCATTTATCCACCAAAAGATGTTTTAAAATGGGTGAAAGTATTGCCGCTCAACTTAAAATCTATAATCAGGGTAAAATTAGAAAAAAAAACATCTGCTTTTTAAATGAGAAAGGTTTAGAATATTCCGATTGTTACCAAGTTAAAAATGTTTTCAGACAAATTCCAACATCAAATAACAACCTAATAATAATTGACAAAAAAGGTAAAATGAGAAATGCTATTTTAGTTTTTGAAGAAACTGAATTAGATTATGACTATTTAATTCAATCTAATGTAGTTATTGATGAGGTTGAAGAAGAAAAAAAAGATGATATTGCCTCTAGATTTCTTGAAGCAGTCAAAACATTAACTGAAAAATCTGATTTAAGTATAGACAATGAAACAGAAAATGAAGATGAAAGACAAAAAATTGAAAAAATAAAATTAAAACAGCAAGAAGAAGCTGAAAGGATTCGAATTCAAAAAGAAGTAGATGAAAAGATTCGATTACAAAAAGAAACAGCTGAAAGAATTAGATTACAAAAAGAAGAAGCTGAAAGAATTAGATTACAAAAAGAAGAAGCTGAAAGAATTAGATTGAAAAAAGAAGAGTCCGAAAATATTCTAACACAAAAAAAAGAAAAGAATGTTTCTATCATCGTTGGCTGTTTCAGCTCTGAAAAAAATGCTAAAAATTTAGTTTTTCAACTTAATAAAAAAGGATTTAAAGATGCTAGTATAGTTGGTAGAAGTAAAAATAGGAAATTATTTCGCGTAGCTTGTTCTAAATATTTAACTGAAAAAGAAGCTAATAAAAATTTAAAAAACTTAAAAAAAGAATTTCAAGGAGCTTGGGTATTTAACAAAAAGTAACCTGAATTCAAACCTCTAATTTTTTTATAGCATTTAAAATTTCATTAACCCCAATTTGTTTTATACATATTCTTTTTTTTCTACACTTGTTCCCTAACTTAGAACATGGAATTTTTTTTGCATTTCCAATTATTTGAATATTTGAATCTATTTTATACGGATACATTCCCAAACTAGGTTTAGTACATCCCCAAAAGGAAATTATTTTCTTTTTGAATGAAGAAGCAATATGCATAAAACCAGTATCATTAGTTAACACCAAAGATGATTTTTTAATTATGTATGCGGACTGATCATAATTTAATAAACCACATAAATTATAAACATTGGACCCTTTTAAAGTTTTGCAAATTTTTTTTGCTGTTTTAATCTCATCATATCCGCCTAAAAATAAAACGGGTTCCGATATTTTTGAACATACACTTATTATTTGATCTGCAGAAATTTTTTTATTTTCATAAGATCCACCAATTATCCAAACATAAAAGGATTGTTTAAATGTAAAACTAGTAGGAATATTTTTTTTATCTAAATTTGGATTTATAAAATAGTCTAATCCTTTTCCATCATTCTTTAAATTTAATTCGTAAAGCACAAAAATATCTTGTAACAATGTGTTCATTTTTTAAAAAATCTTGTTTTAAATTAACTAAAACCCATTTTACTATATTTTTTTTATTATATGTAAGGTATTTACTCTGAAATTTTTCTTTTATAAACTGACCTAGAAAAAAAGACTTTAAATTTTTTTGAAGATCTAATACTAAATCATAGCGGTGACTATTAAAATCATAATCAAAGCTTTCTACAGAAATAACCTTATCAATGTAAGGGTTATGCTTGATTAATTCAACATATTTTTTTTTAGTTACAAAATGAATAACAGATTTTTTTTGATTTTTAATGCATCTTATTATAGGGGATGTTAAAACAATATCTCCAATTGAACTAAATCTAATTATTAAAACTTTTTCAAATGTCACATTACAAATTTATAAAAACAAAAAAGGATTCTTAATTTTATGCTATGTATATAATTGATTCACATATTCATTTATATTTAGATGAATTCTCTAATGACAGAGAAAAACTAATTAAAAATGCTGAAAATGAAAACATTAAAAAGTTTTTACTACCAAATATTGATTTAGATTCTGTAGAAAAAATGATAAACCTTTGCAAAGAGCATCCAAAAAAATGCTATCCAATGCTAGGATTACACCCTTGTTATGTTGACAATAATTACGAAAAAAAATTAAGTATTTTAGAAAATTATTTAAATACTACTAAATTCATCGCTATTGGTGAAATTGGAATTGACTTACATTGGGATAAAACTTATCTAAATGAACAAAAAAAAGCATTTAAGACTCAAATAAGTTGGGCAAAAAAATATCATTTACCTGTAGTGATTCATTGTAGAAATTCTTTTGAAGAAATTTATAAAATACTTAAAGAAGAAAGTGATGAAAATTTAAGTGGTGTTTTACATTGTTTTGGAGGAAATATTGACCAAGCAAGAAAATTAATTGATTTGAACTTTTTTTTGGGAATTGGAGGTGTTGTTACCTACAAAAACTCTGATCTCAAATCGGTGTTACAACAAATTCCAATTAATAAAATTTTAATTGAAACTGATGCCCCATATCTATCACCCTCCCCTTGCAGAGGAAAAAGAAATGAACCAGAATTTATAAAACATACCGCACAAAAAATATGTGAAATAAAAAATATATCAATGCAAGAACTAACTAATCAGTTATATAAAAACACTAAATCTTTATTTTTTAATCAAAATTATTTAATTTAAGATATAAAAATTAATCATGTCAAATAAATCTGCGATTCTCATAATTTTTACTGGCGGTACAATTGGAATGATAAAAAAAGTAAATAACTACGTACCTATCAATTTTAATGAATTAATTAAATATTTTCCTGATATTGATAAGTTAAATTATTATTTAGAAATTATTGGATTTAACCCCCCAATTGATTCTGCTGAAATGAACCCAAAAATTTGGGTTAAAATTGTTGAAATAATTGAATCTAATTATACAAAATTTGATGGATTTGTTATTTTACATGGAACAGATACTATGGCATATACAGCTTCTGCGGTTAGCTTCATGTTACAAAATTTAAATAAACCTATAGTTTTTACAGGCTCTCAACTTCCTATTGGTGTTCACAGAACAGATGCTAAAGAAAATTTAATTACATCTATTGAAATAGCAGGTTGTAGATCTTACGGTAAATCTATTGTGCCTGAAGTGTGTGTTTACTTTGAAAATAAATTGTTAAGAGGAAATAGAACACATAAAAGCAGTTCAAATGAATTTAATGCTTTTAAATCTAATAACTACCCTATTCTAGCGCAAGCAGGTATTGATATTAATTATAATTTAAATGTAATAAGTAAAGGGGCGCTTAAATCACTTAAAATTCACAAAAAAATAAAAAATACAGTAGCAATATTAAAATTATTTCCTGGTATTTCTAGAGAAAATGTAATCTGTTTATTGAAAAATGATTTTTTTGATGCAATTATTCTTCAAACATACGGGTGTGGTAATTCATTACAGGAAAAGTGGTTTATAGATGAACTAAAAGAATTTACAAGTAAAGGAAAAATTTTAATTAACGCGAGTCAATGTGAGACTGGTAACATAGTACAGGGCAGATATAAAACAAGCCAACAATTTATTGATTTAGATGTTATTAGCTCATTTGATATGACATTAGAAAGTATTGTGACTAAAACAATGCTAGTTCTTGGTGAAACAAACAATAAAAAAATGTTTAAAGAAAAATTTCAAAAATCTTTCTGTGGAGAATTAACTAAAGTTCCTAAATAAGTGTAACTAATTAATTTTTTTTGTAATTTCGGATGACTATATCACCTTGTTTGTAAAAATAAGGAGAGGTGGCCGAGTGGCTTAAGGCGCATGCTTGGAAAGCATGTATATGTTTTGCATATCAAGGGTTCGAATCCCTTTCTCTCCGCCAAGATGATTTAAAATAGTACTTATTATAATTTTAAAAATATTAAAATGAAAAATTTATTTTTTATAGCTCTTACAATAATTACAGTTAGCAACTTAAAATCTCAACCTAAATGTGACCAAATGTTAAACGATTTTAAGAATTCAATAATGACCGAAAGACCACAGGACTTTAACTCTGCAATGGAAATGTCACAAACTTTTTCAACAAATTGGCTTCTTGCAGGTTGTGAAAGAACTTCTGAAGAATTTATTTCAATCTCTAACGAGTTAAG
Source organism: Flavobacteriales bacterium (assembly GCA_002718035.1). Lineage (GTDB taxonomy): Bacteria > Bacteroidota > Bacteroidia > Flavobacteriales > TMED113. The sequence continues at coordinate 108,184 of PBCX01000005.1, read as the reverse complement.
AAATTTTGTTGAGTCTATTCGTGAAGGTAATGTTGCAAATGATTTTAATTTTTCTTTTGATAAAAAAACATTAACTAAAGAATCTGATGATTCTAATGCTGGCGAAATAGAAGATGATTCTAATATACAGAAAACTAGCTTTGGAAATAAATTAATGGAAAAATATGCAGAAGGTGGAGTTGGTTTCATGACATGTGTTCTTATATGCTTAATTCTTGGTTTAGCATTATGTATTGAAAGAATAATTTATCTTCATCTAGCTTCATCAAATTCTAAAAATTTATTAGAAAAAATTGAAACAGCATTAAAATCTGGTGGGGTTGAAGCAGCCAAAGAAGAATGTCGTAACACAACAGGGCCTACTGCTAGTATTTGTCTACAAGGTCTTGAAAGATCAGATGAAGACTTAGACCTTATAGAAAAATCAATAATGTCTTATGGCTCAGTTCAAATGGGATTACTAGAAAAAGGAACTTCATGGATATCTCTCTTTATTGCTATCGCACCCATGCTTGGTTTTATGGGAACTGTAATCGGTATGATTGGAGCGTTTGATGCTATTGAAGTTGCTGGTGATATATCACCATCTCTTGTTGCCGGGGGTATAAAACAAGCATTACTAACAACCGTATTTGGTCTTATAGTAGCTATCATCCTACAAGTTTTTTATAATTATATAGTTGCAAAAATTGATGATATTGTAAATGATATGGAAGACTCTTCAATATCTCTCGTGGATTTAATTGCTAACCATAAAAAAAAGTAAATTAAAAATTAATAGAAATGATTGAATTCGCATTATATTTTACGTTTGGTTTATTATCAATTGCATGTTTAGCTGCAATATTTTCATCAACTTACTCAGTTATAATAAACGGAAGCATGAAGAGTATTATTACAATTATAATTGGATTAGTTTTTGTATTTCCGTGCATAGCATTATTATTTTTTCCTTTGTCCAATGAGTGGATAACTAAATTTTCAGCAGCTGGTCTTATTTCTGCAATAAGTCTTGTTATAATTGCAATTGTAGGGATAATAGCAAGTACTCTTATGAACTTATTAAAAAAATAATATGTCTAAAAGTAGAAGATCTTTACCTGAAATTAATGCTGGCTCAATGGCCGATATTGCTTTTTTACTATTGATATTTTTCCTAGTAACAACAACAATGGATGTGGATACTGGTATTAAAAGAAAATTACCTCCTCTGCCAGATGAAGAAAATGTTCCTACGCAAGTTGATTTTCATAAAAATAATATTTTAATATTTGATTGTAGTCCAAATTCTGATAAAATTCTAGTTGAAACAGGAGCAGATGTAGCAGGTAATGGAAAACCTTTTGCAACTAATGAATTAAAAAATGAAATAATTACATTTTTAACAAACTTTGGTAGAAATCCAGATTTGTCTGAATCCCCTGAAAAAGCAGTTTTGTCAATTAGAGTTCATAAAAAGACACAATATGAAACATATATAGAAATACAAGACCAAATTAGTATTGCATACAAAGAATTAAGAAATAATGAAGCTCAAAAAAAATTTAACAAAAAGTATGAAAACATAAATAAAGAACAACAAGATGTCGTTAAAAAAGCTTTTCCTATGAGAGTTTCAGAATCTATAAAAGAATAAAAATGGGTAAATTTAAAAGAAAAAATGAAGGAGAATCTCCAAAAATTTCTACTGCTTCGCTTCCTGATATTGTTTTCATGTTACTTTTCTTTTTTATGGTTGCTACAGTCCTAAGAGAGGTTGAATTAAAAGTAAGTAATGAACTTCCCAAAGCAACAGAAGTCAGTAAGCTACAAAGAAAATCATTAGTTAGCCATATATATGTTGGTTCAGGAAAATATGGTAAATGGAAAGGTGAAAAAAATTGCTTACAATTAAATGATGCAATTGCCGAAATTAAAGATATACCTGCATTTGTTTTAGCAGAACGAGCTGCAAGACATGAGGATGAAAGAAAATTAATTTGGACTTCATTAAAAGCTGACAATTCTGCTGAAATGTATTTTATTGATCAAGTTACTACTGAGTTACGTAGAGTTAGTCCAATGGGTCATAAAATTTCATACACTACTAAAAAAGAAGTTAATAAATAATACCTAGATCATGGTTAAAATTGGAGACATTGAACTAGGTGAGTTTCCTATTCTACTTGCTCCAATGGAAGATGTTAGCGATCCTCCATTTAGAAAAATTTGTAAAAGATTTGGAGTTGATTTAATGTACACTGAGTTTATATCATCCGAAGGATTGATTCGAGACGCGGTAAAGAGTACAAAAAAACTTGATATTTTTAATTTTGAACGACCGATAGGTGTTCAAATCTTTGGGGGAAATGAAGATTCAATGAAAAGAGCAGTTGAAATAGTTTCAGAAGTTAAGCCAGACATTATTGATATAAATTTTGGATGCCCTGTTAAAAAAGTAACTTGCAAAGGAGCTGGCGCGGGAATTCTACAAGATATTCCAAAAATGGTGAAATTAACTAAATCAATTGTTAATAGTACAAGTATTCCTGTAACAGTAAAAACAAGATTAGGATGGGATGAAAAAAGTATGTATATAGTTGAAGTAGCAGAAAAACTTCAAGATGTTGGAATAAAAGCAATTTCTATTCACGGTAGAACTAGAAAACAAATGTATAAAGGTTGTGCTAATTGGACCTTAATTGAAAAAACAAAAGAGAACCCTCGTCTAAACATTCCTGTATTTGGAAATGGTGATGTTTTTAGTGCTCATGATGTAAAAGAAAAAAAAGATTTATCAAATGTAGATGGCGTGATGATTGGTAGAGGCTCAATTGGTAATCCATGGATTTTTAATGAAATTAATTCTTATATTAAAAATGGAATTCTACCACCACCACCAACAATAAAAGAACGAATTGATGTTGTAAAAGAACATTTAGATTTGTCCATAAAATGGAAAGGAGAAAAGTTAGGTGTTCTGGAGATGAGACGTCACTACACAAATTACTTTAAAGGATTTAAAGGAATTAAAAATTTTAGAATAAAATTAGTAACTAGTAATAATGTCGATGAAATAAGTGACACATTACAAGAAATAGATGATCATTTTAATTAATGAAATGGTAAATTTTTGTAAAAATAATTTTTTCTAGAAACATAAAAACTAGTGACAAATCCTATTAAAAGCACTAAAATAACTATACAAAATATATCAATAAAATTGATCTTAATTGGGTAATAATCAACAATGAAATTTCCATATATTTTTAAAACTTTAAAAGAATCCTGTATATAACAAATAAACAGCCCTAAAGTAACTCCTAAAAAAATACTTGAAAAAATAATTATCTGTCCCCATAAAAAAAAGATATTTTTTATTTTTTTTATCGAAGAGCCAAGGCAAACTAAAATAAACATATCCTCTTTTTTTTGTAAAATAAATATAGTCATAGAACCAACGAGTGTTATCATAGTGACAATAACAATTAATATAAATATTAAATAAACTGCTATTTTTTCTGTATTAACCATTTTATACAAAAACGGCATTTGCTCTTTAAAATCTTTGACTATAAACGTATTTCCTAAATCTCTTTGAATTAATTTTTTCAATTTTTTTATTGAACTATCTTTAGCTCTCAACTCAATAGATGAACAATAATTAGGTTTGTTTAAAATATACCTAGCTTCTTCAATTGAACAAAAAATATTATTATCAAAATCAGGAGATATTGAATAAATACCTGTGTTTACAAAACCATTGTTTTTAACTAATTCCGGTTTTCTATTTGTAATCTTCAAGTTCCATATGTTTAATGATTTCTTTTGTTTGCTAGCCTCTTCATATGTATCAGCAACAGAGAGATTGAGTTTATTCGCAATATCTAGTCCAACCACTATGAAATTTAAATTATTAAAATCAAAAAAATTGTACTTATCACTGTCAACTATAAAGTAATTCGAAAGATTTGTTACATGATTATAATTTTTATCGACACCCCTTATTTTTGAAAAAGATTTTAAAGTTTCAACAGAATCATTAATACTTTTTTTGTATTCTAAAATTATTTCTTGTTCAAGAACTTCAGAAAAAACAATTGTATTGTATTTTTTTAATTTATCTATAATAGTTTCATTTAAACTTAAGTCCACAATACTATCGGTGGAAAAATAAACCCCTTTACTTGACTCAATTTTGAGATTTGGTATATGTTCTTTGTGTAAATTTGTAACTAACCTTTCAAATCCATTAAAAACAGAAAGAACAAAAATCATTGAAATAGTTGAAAACGTAATGCCAATAATAGTTATAATTGATATTATATTAATTATACTTCTATTATTTAATGAAAAAAAATACTTTGAAGCAATCCAAAAGTTCATCGTAATAAATTATCTATTTCTTCGTAATGATCTATTGACTTATCTAAATAAAAATATAATTCTGGAGTTTTCTTTAGATGACCTTTTGTTCTCAAGCAAAAACTGTTTTTTATTATGTTTTTTCTTTCTTTAATAACTTCAAGAAATTGTGACTTTTTATAAGTAGGAAAAAAACTTAAATATATTTTAGCAGAAGAAAGATCTTTTGAAACAAAGACGTGAGTGACCGATATTATTAGGCCTCTAAAATTATTTTGTGTTTCATGTAAAAAAACTTCCGATAATTCTTTTTGAATAAATCTTGATATTTTTTGACTTCTTGAAAACTCCACAAATCAAATATACAATAATTATAAACGGATAAGTTATATTTGTAATAATGACAGACTTTAAAAAATTATTTCCATTTATAAAGCCTTACAAGAATTTTATAATTTTAAATTTTCTATTCAATGTATTGTCTGTTATTTTTTCACTTTTTTCTATTTCATTAATTATACCTGTTCTTAGTATTTTATTTGGAACTATTGAATTCAACCAAGACGAAATTAATAAGATTTCAGAAATTTCTATTTTTTCACTTGAATATATCAAATTATGGATATATAATAAAATTTACTTTTTAATATCAAGTTATAATGAACTTTATACATTAGGTATTATTTGTTTTTTTATAGTTTTATTTTCAATTCTAAAAAATCTTTTTAGGTATTTAGCATTATTTTTTTTGACACCTGTAAGAAATAATATTATTCGGGACTTAAGAAATAAATTAAATAAACAACTTTTACATTTTCCAATTTCCTTCTTTCAGAAATATAAAAAAGGTGATATATTATCAAGAATTACTATTGACTTATCAGAAATTGAATGGTCTATTATAGGTTTAATCGAGTTATTATTTAAAGATCCTATACACATAATTTTATTCACAATAGGTCTTTCTATGATCAATATTAAGCTTACTCTTTTATGTTTAATTATTTTCCCTGTCACAGGATTTATCATTGCTATAGTTGGAAAAAACTTAAAAAAAAATTCGAATCTTAGCCAAGAAAAGATAGCTTCATTAATTTCTCAAATTGATCAAAATATTTCTGGAATAAAAATCATAAAATCCTTTAATAAGGAAAAATTTATTTATAATATATTCAAAAAAAAAAATGAAGAACAAAAAAAAAATAGCTAATAAAGTTCTTTGGAAAAAAGACCTATCCTCCCCAATGAGTGAAATGCTAAGTACGGTTACTATGGTAATTATTATATGGTTTGGTGGTGAAATGGTCTTAAACAAAACATTAGATGCAGAAGCATTTATTGGATTCACCATTATGTTCTCTCAAATTATACCTCCTGCCAAATCCTTAACATCTTCTTTTTATTCAATAAAAAAAGGGAGCGCAGCAATAAATAGAATTAATGTGTTTTTAGAAAATAAAAATGAAAAATCAATTCAATTGAAAAATGAAAATTTAGTTTTTTGTGATAAAATAACGTTTTCAAAAATCAATTTTTCACATGAAAATAAGTCCGTAATTAAAGATTTAACAATGTCAATTAAAAAAGGAGAGAAAATTGCAATCGTTGGAGAGTCTGGTAGTGGAAAATCTACTTTAATTGATCTATTATTAAATTTCTATCAATCATATAAAGGACAGATTCTTATTGATTCTAAGAACTCAAGAGACATAAATTTAGGACAACTAAGAAATTTATTTGGTCTAGTTAGTCAAAATGTTTTTTTATTTAATGATTCAGTAATTAATAATATTTGTTTTGGTAACAAATCTGTTAATTTAAATAATGTAACCAAGGCAGCAAAAAATAGTGATGCCCATAATTTTATTTCTAAACTTCCAAATGGGTATGAAACAATCATTAAAAATCAAGGTGAAAATTTATCTTCTGGTGAAAAACAAAGAATAAGTATAGCACGTGCTATTTATGGTGACCATCCTATTCTAATTTTTGATGAGCCTACTTCTTCTTTAGATTCTAAGTCATCAAATTATATTCACAACGTAATTCAAAATATTGATGTTGAAAAAACATGTATTTTTATTACTCATAAGTTACAATATGCTAAATATTTCGACTGTATATTTGTAATAAAAAATGGTGAAATAATTGATCAGGGAAAACATGATTCATTAATAGAATCTAGTAAATATTATAAAAAGCTTTATAACTTAACACAATATGATGTTTAAAAAGATAGATCACATAGCGATAGCTGTAAATAACATTGAGAAATCAGCAAAATTATTTGAAAAGATACTTAATGTAGCAGCTTCAAAAACTGAAATTGTAAAAAGCGAAAAAGTTAAGACAAAATTTTTTCATTTAAGTGACTCAAAAATTGAATTAATTGAAGGGACTGAGCAAAATAGTACAGTAGCAAAATTTGTGAAAAAAAAAGGAGAGGGAATTCACCACATAGCTATTGAAGTAGATGATATTCAAAAGGAAATTAAAAGACTTAAAAAACAAGGATTTAACACAATAAAAAATACAGTATCAAAAGGGGCTAATGGAAAGTTAATTTCATTTCTTTTTCCAAAAGACACCAAAGGAGTATTGATTGAACTATGTCAAAAAACTAACTAATTATGGAATTTAGAACACGTAAACTTATTAAACCTGAAGACTTGAATGCAGGAAAAACTTTATTTGGTGGTCAATTATTAAAATGGATTGATGAAGAAGCGGCAATTTATGCAATGTGTCAACTTAATAATCGAAAAGTAACTACGAAATTTATGTCGGAAATTAATTTCATATCTCCTGCTCTTTTAGGTGATGTGATTGAAATTGGAATCGAAACTATAAAAGTAGGCATTACATCAATCACATTTAAATGCGAAGCTAGAGTTAAAGACTCTGAAAAAGCAATAATTAAAATTGATAAAATTGTATTTGTTAATCTTGATGATAAAGGGCGACCAAAACCACATAACAAATAAAATAATAAGTTTAATATTTTGTATGATGAATAATCTTTTAGTATTATTGCATTCCTTTAGGGCCCATAGCTCAGCTGGTTAGAGCACTTGACTCATAATCAAGGGGTCGCTGGTTCAAGCCCAGCTGGGCCCACATCATTTATAACTATTTTTTAATATTTTTTTTTAATTATATCTTCATGTAGTAACTCACAAAAAACTAATCCTTGCCATAGTTAAGAATTGTTAATTAGTAAAACTAATGATGAAAAATGGAAATAATTTAAAAAACTTTCCGAAAAAAATAGTTTCATAATACAAATTAGAAACTGTGAAAATTACACCAATTTTATTGAACTAAAACTATAAGAAAATTATAAAAATCTGGTTAATCCTAAAAGTTCTGAAAATACAACTATTAAAATATAACTGAATAGGCATTAAAAAATGGAATTTTATTCCGCTTTAAGAATAATGTAATTCTTTTTTCCTTTTTGAAATAACAAATATTTATTACTAATTAAGTCATTAGTTGTAACATGTCTTTCAATATTTATCTTTTCTTTATTTAAGCTAATGGCATTTGAACTAAATAACCTTCTCAATTCTGCTTTAGAGTTAGATACTTTAGAATTTTCAGTCAACAAACTTAATACTTCAATTTTATTCTTTAAAAGGTCTTTAGAAATCTTAAATGTTGGAACTCCTTCAAAGAACATTAAAAAATCTTTTTCTGANANATTTTCTAATTCTTTTTTTGTGTTTTTTCCAAATAATATTTTACTACCTTCAAGNNCTTTTAAATANGAATCTTTACCATGAACTCTAATGGTCATTTCCTTAGCCAATTCATTTTGTAGTATTCTCAAATGTGGATTTTNCTTATGATCTTTTTCAATTCCTAAAATTGTTTCACGATTTAATATAGAAAAAAACTTTATNCATTTTTCAGCATCTTCATCAGAAATATTTAACCAATATTGAAAAAATTTNTANGGTGATGTCNTNTCAGGATCTAACCAAACATTTCCNTCTTCTGATTTACCNAATTTTGAACCATCAGATTTAGTTANCAGTGGGCATGTCAGGGCAAAACTTTCTTTATTTTGTTTTTTTCTAATTAATTCTATNCCAGANGTTATATTTCCCCATTGATCAGANCCGCCAATTTGTATTGAACAATTTTTGTTATTAAGTANATATAGAAAATCATATGCTTGAATTAACTGATAAGAAAACTCAGTGAAAGAAATACCTGTTTCCATTCTATTTTTAACAGAGTCTTTTGACAACATATAATTAACTGTTATATACTTTCCAATATCTCTTAAAAACGTGTTGAAATTCATTTTTTTCATCCAATCTAAATTATTNACAAATTCNGCAGCATTATCTTTTGANTCAAAATCTAAAAACNTNCTTAATTGTTTTTTTATTGCAATTAAATTTGACTTTACTTGATCAGGATCTAATAANTTTCTTTCTGAGCTTTTACCNGATGGATCTCCAATCATAGCTGTAGCNCCTCCTAAAAGTAAAATGGGCTTATGTCCACAATTTTGAAAATGAGTCAATAACATAACGGGTGCTAGATTACCTATATGAAGGGATGATGCGGTAGGATCAAAACCAACATAAGCGGANTTNACACCAANTTCTAATTTTTTTTCTANACCAGGAGTGATNTCATTAATCATCCCTCTCCACTTTAACTCATCTATNAAATTCATTACTTTTTTTNTGTAAAAATATAAATTATAGTACGGAATAACATACATTTACGTTTTAGATATGAAAAATNTTTTAGTAACAGGNGGTACAGGTTTTGTAGGAAGTCATTTNCTTTTTAAACTAGTTAAACGTGGACACACACCAATTGCATTAAAACGNGAGGAAAGTAAATTTGACATAATTAAAAACCTATTTANTAAAAACAATTCTGATTTTTTATTCAAAAAAATAAAATGGGTAAACTGTGAACTCTATGACTTAATTAATTTAGAAAAATATATTAAGTCAATCGACACCATTTTTCATTGTGCAGGATATGTTTCNTTTAAAAAAANTGAAAAAAATAAAATTTTTGAAACAAATTACTTAGGAACAAAAAATTTAATTAACCTAAGTTTAAAACATACNGTCTCTAAATTTTGCCATGTTAGCTCTATAGCTACACTTTCAAATTCTANTAATAANANCTNTATNTCAGAGNGTGACTGGTTTTCAATTAATGAAAANAAATCTCANTATGCTNATTCAAAATACTTAGGAGANATGGANGTNTGGAGAGGNTTTAACGAAGGATTAAAAGGATTTATTATTAATCCATCTTTAATTATTGGACCNAATAATAAAAACAGTTTNTTTGGNAANATNTTTNCAAAATTAATTAACAACACCATTTTTTATCCAAATGGAGGAACAGGTTTTGTNGANGTAAGAGATGTAAGTGAAATTCTAATTTTANTAGCTGAAAAAAANATTNACAATGAAAGATATATTATTAATAATAGAAATTTAACTTTTAANGAACTAATTAAATTAATTGCTAAAAATACTAATAAAAAAGAGCCAAAATATAAAATAAGTACAAACTTGATTAAATTATTTATAANAATAAACAAAGTTTTTAATCCTTTTAATNATTTGANTTTTAGTATGNTTGATTTTTTGAAATCTTATTCGANATATTCNAATAAAAAAATTATTGATGANCTANATTTCAAATTTATNCCAATAGAAAAAACTATAAAAGAAATNGTTTCTATTTAATATTNATAGATTTTTCNTGCCTTCTTAATGCTTCTTTTATTACGTTTTCGAATTCAGATAAATTATTCAANTAGTAATCTAANTCTNNCTTATANTCTTNAACNNNAATATTNTTTTTTAAAAAGATTNGCTCAATTTCTTTTTCAAATATAGAGTCAGAAATATTATCTAATTGACTTTTAGCNTTTAAAATTTCTAATTCTTTATAAACATTTACAAAATCATCATTCAAAGATTTACTTTGATTATTAAATTNTTTACAAGAATTCAATAAAATACTAAATATTATAATTAAGTAAAGTGCCCATCTTTTCTTCATTAAATTTTCCATTATTATAAACTAAGTTTCCATTAACAAATGTATGTGAAATATTGTGTCCAAATTTTCTTCCTTCAAAAGGAGACCAACCACATTTGTAATATAAATTATTTTTATTAACCTCAAAATCNCCACTATTTATTAATACTAANTCAGCATAATATCCCTCTCTTATAAAACCTCTTCTATCAATATTAAAACAAATTGCAGGAGCATGACACATTTTATTAACTACATCTTCTTTTGATATTCTTCCATNCAACATNTGCTCCAACATCATTGGCAAGGAATGTTGNACTAAAGGNCCACCTGATGGNGATGNTAGATACTTATTTTTCTTTTCAGAAATAGTGTGNGGTGCATGATCAGAAGCAACTATGTCAATTCGATTATCTAACAAAGCNCTCCAAAGAGCTTCCNTATCAGCCTTACTCTTTACCGCTGGATTCCATTTAATCCANGGNCCTAATNTTTNATATTCTTGATCAGTAAAGGTTAAGTGATGAATACAAACTTCGGAAGTTATTCTTTTTTCAGACAAACTTATATCATTAGAAAATAAATCTAATTCTTCTTTTGTTGATATATGNAGAACATGTAATCTAGTATTNTATTTTTTTGCCAANCTNACAGCTAAATGTGATGACTTATAACATGCCTCTCTGGATCGAATAATTGGGTGTTGTTCAAACGGTATNTCCTCACCAAATTCTTTTTTTGCAATTTCAATATTTTTCCTTACAGTAAGTTCATCTTCACAATGCGTTGCTATTAAACCACTACATTTTGAGAATATATTNTTTAAAGTGTTAAAGTCATCAACTAACATATTTCCTGTTGATGAGCCCATAAATATTTTTAATCCTGGGCATGTTTTAAAATCGACTTTTAAAACTTCTTCAATNTTGTNNTTTGATGCACCAAAAAAAAATGAGAAATTTGCTAAAGAGNTTTTTTTCGCAATTTCAATTTTTTCTTTTAATAATTCTTGNGTTAAAGTTTGAGGATTTGTGTTCGGCATTTCCATGTAAGATGTAATTCCTCCNGCAACGGCNGCTCTAGATTCNGAAAAAATTGTTGCTTTATGAGTTAANCCAGGTTCTCTAAAATGAACTTGATCATCAATTANACCCGGAATTAGATAATTTTCTTTAGCATCAACTAAGNNATGNTTATTAACNGAAATNTTTTTNTCAATTTTAGAAATATACTNACCCTCTATNAAAAGNTCCCTTTCTAAAATTTCACCTTCATTTATAATTTTAACNTTCTTAATTACTGTTCCCATTAATTTTTTCTTTTAAATTCATTAGAAAAAAACATATTTCTAAAAAGTAATCTAAATACTCCGAAAACGCCTTCCCAAATTATTTTATTACTAATTTTTGAATTACCTAACTCTCTATCTCTAAATATAATTGGTATTTCCTTTATTTTAAAATTCATTTTCCACGATCTATATTTCATTTCAATTTGAAAAGCGTAACCCATAAATTTTATTTTTCTAAAATCAATATTTTCTAAAATTTCTCTTTTGTAACCATTAAATCCGGCTGTAGAATCTGCAATTTTAATTCTTGTGAAAAACCTAACATATTTAGATGCAAAATATGAGAGTAAAACTCTACTCATTGGCCAATTAACCACATTAACTCCACTTATATACCTAGAACCTACTACCATGTCAGCCTCATTATTAAAAATGACGTTATGTAATCTTTTTAAATCATTTGGATCATGAGAAAAGTCACAATCCATTTGAAAAAAATAGTCATATTTGTTTTCAAGGCCCCAATTAAATCCGGAAATATAAGCAGCTCCTAACCCAATCTTTTTATCTCTTTCCAATAAATATAACTGAGATGGGTATTTTATTATTAATTTTTTAACTAAGTCAGATGTTCCATCAGGTGATGAATCATCTACTATTAAAATATCAAAATTTTTACCATGAATTGAAAAAACTTTTTCAATCATTTTAATGACATTTTCAGCCTCATTGTATGTTGGTATAATTACTAAGTTTTTTTCCATCTAATTACAAAAGTAAATAATTAACATTAATGTTAATCAAAATTAATAGTTATACTAATTGTATTTATTATATTTGACAACATCATTTAACGAATATTTATTATGAAAAAAATACTACTCTCTACACTATTTTTAAGTACAATTTCTTTTGGACAGGACTGCTCACAAATATTTTTCTCTGAATATGTTGAAGGTTGGTCTAATAATAAAGCTTTAGAGATTTACAACCCAACTGGCGAATCAATTGATTTATCTTCTTACTCTATTTCTAGATATGCTAATGGAGGCACATCCCCAAGTACGACTCAATTATCTGGAATAATATCTCCATATGGAACTTTCGTTATTGGTCTGGACAAACAAGATCCAGATGGTGAAGGTTTTGAGGCTCCATTATGGGATGGTTATTATACATACACAGATTCAATAACAGGTGAGGAAGTTACCACTGATTACGATATAAACTATGATCTTCAAGGTAAAATAAACTTATTCTTAAACCCTATTTATTATTTTGGAACTGATGCTGACTCATCAGCTGCTTATCCAACAACAATGTATTTTAATGGAAATGATGCTATCACACTAGAAATACTTGGGGCCGGTATTGTAGTTGATTTAATAGGGAAAGTTGGGGAGGATCCAGGGGCCTCATGGACTGACTCTGATGGTAATTACTGGACCAAGGATCATACTTTAAGAAGAAAAGATAATATCTTAAGTGGAGTGAACTTGAACCCTACTTTATTTGACCCTACATTGGAATGGGATTCTCTCCCTGCAAATACTTTTAATGGACTTGGTACACACGATTGTAAATGCGGTTCAAGTAATATAAGTGAAATTAATTCAGATTTTAAAATTTACCCTAACCCAGTTAGAATGAAAGAAAAAGTTTTTATTTCAAATAAATATACAGTGAATGAAATAAATATTTACAATCAATTAGGAAAATTGATTTCAACAAATAAATATAATTCCAATAATATAATAGTTGACATCTCAAATTTTACATCTGGAATTTACTTTGTTTCTCTAAAAGATCAAACCGGAATTAAAACAAGAACAATTGTTTTAGAAAATGAATAAATTTTTCCTATTTATTTTTTGTTTTATTTTTTCTTTCTCCTTCAGCCAAAGTGATAAAGAAATAAAAATACAAGGAGTAATTTTGGATAAAAACTCTTCAGAGAGTCTTCCTTTGGCTAATATTGTATTTCAAAATCTTAATGGAAAAACAATTACTGGTTTAACAGCCAACGAAAATGGTGAATTTGAAGTCTACATCAATTCTAATGAAAAAAACTGTAAACTAATTGTTAGTTATATTGGTTATAATAATTACCAGAAAAATTTAGAATTATCAAAAAATATAGACCTTACAATAAAAATGAACACTGAAGAATTAAATGTAGTTAATATAATTAGTGACCAAGCAGAATTTAGGAAAACACCTGTATCTCTTAGCAATGTTAAATTAGAAAAAATTGAATCAGAACTAGCTGGTCAAGAAATCCCAATGCTTTTAAATTCTACACCGGGAGTATATGCAACGCAAACAGGTGGAGGGGATGGTGATGTGAGAATAAATATTAGAGGATTTAATCAAAGGAATGTAGCTGTAATGATTGATGGTGTCCCAATGAACGACATGGAAAATGGATGGGTATACTGGTCAAATTGGTTTGGATTAGATGGTTTAACAAGAACAATTCAAGTACAAAGAGGACTAGGTGCATCTAAATTGGCATTACCTTCAGTCGGCGGAACAATAAATATTATAACAAAAGGAATTGACACAAATGAAGGGGGGAGAATAAAGCAGGAAATAGGTAATGGAAACTCAATAAGAACATCATTTGCTTACACAACCAAAGATTTCAAAATAGGTAAATTTAATTTTGCAGGTTCATTTAAAAGATCCGATGGATTAATTGATCAAACCGGATCAAAAGGTTTCTTTTATTATTTAAAATGGCAAAAACAGTTTAAAAATCATATATTTTCTTTGTCTGCATTTGGAGCCCCTCAAGAACATGATCAAAGAAAATATCAAACAGGAATGGCTGTTTATGATAAAGAATTTGCCGCTGATCAAGGGGTTAATGTAGAGTCTCTTGAAGGAGGATACGGTTTAACATATAATCCCAACTGGGGGATATATAATAATTATCAAGTTATTTTTGAAAATGGTGCGGCAATTGATACTATTAGAGGAGAAAATCGTTATGTAAACAGATTTAAAAATTATTATCATAAACCTAATTTTAATTTTCAACATTTATGGAATTTAAATGAAAACACTTCTTTAACTAACGTTATATATTATTCTACTGGTCACGGTGGTGGAACAGGATTGCATGGCGGAATGCTTACTTTTACACCCAATAATCAAATTGATTTTCAAAATATTTTTGATGTAAATCATGGAAATATTTGGAACTCATTTATTAATCCTGGTGGGCCAGCAATTGATTTAGCTTATAGTAGTACTGAAAAAAAATCTACAACTATATTATACTCTTCCATAAATAATCATTATTGGGGTGGCTTACTTTCTACTTTTAATTTTAAAATAAATGATCAATTGGATTTAGCATCTGGGTTAGATTTGAGAACATATAAAGGAGAACACTACAGAGAGATATATGACTTATTAGGTGGAGATTACTACGTTGGCTCACTAGGTTCTGGGGCAAAAAATTCAGTAGGAGAAAGTTCGAATAATTTAATGTTACAAGAAGGCGATAAAATGTATTATCACAATGATGGATTAGTTAGGTGGGCCGGAGTATTTGGTCAGTTAGAGTATAACTATAGAGATATTTCTGCATTTATTAATGTTACAGGATCACAAACTTTGTATAAAAGAATTGACTACTTTAAAAAACAAGATTTAGTTTTTAGTGATACTATTCTAGTACAAGCCGTTGGTATAAATGATACTATTAATTATAATGGGACTGAGTATACTATTAATTCTCAAGAAGCAAGATATACAGAGAGTAACTGGGAAAGTTTTCCAGGATTTACTTTTAAAACTGGTGCAAATTGGAATATTGATGAATCTAATAATATTTTTATTAATACGGGTATTTTATCTAAAGCACCTAGGTTCAGTAATGTTTTCAATTATGATAATGAAACATATTTTAATACTAAAAACGAAATTGTTAAAGCTGTTGAATTTGGCTATGGTTATAAATCAAGAAATTTCTCTTTAAACTTGAATGCTTATAATACTATCTGGAAAAATAAACCTCAATCAGGAACTACTGTACTTGATGGTGGTGAAACTGTTTCTTATAATGTAAATGGTATCAACGCTTTACATCAAGGAATTGAACTAGATTTTGCATGGAAAATATCAAAATCATTAAAATATGAGTTCCTTAGCTCAATTGGGAACTGGAAATGGAATTCAGGTGACACAGTAAACTTTTATTTGAATCAACAACTTTTAGAAAGCGATTACTTTGATGCTAAAGGAGTATATGTGGGTGACTCACCTCAAACACAAATAGGATCAAGTATAAGTTATAATTACAGTTTCAATAAAAATGCAAAGGGTTATATAAAATTAAAAGGTATTTATTTTGATAGATTCTTTTCTGACTATGATCCATTTACATTAAATGAAGAAAAAACTGTTTGGCAGATACCTGGATATGCTTTATTTAGTTTACATGTTGGTCAAAGTTTTTATTTAAAAAACTCTAGTCTAAATTTTAAATTGAATGTGTTAAATTTATTAAACTCAACATATATTAGTGATGCAGAAAATAACTCTAGTTATGTTGAAGACTCTCCAATGAATTCTGATGCAGCTTCAGCATCTGTATTTTTTGGAATGCCAAGAAGAATTATTGCATCAATTGAATATAAATTTTAATATTATGAAATACTTTTTACTTTTTTTTTTATACACAGTATCCCCTTTTTTTTCAATTTCTCAAACAGTTGATTATTACCAATCATGTTTTGGTTTATCAGGAGAAGAACTAAAATCTGAACTTCATGAATTAATAAGTGATCACACTTCTTATTCTTACACTACAACAAAAGACATTTTAAGAGAATCGGATGAAGATCCAAATAATCCTTCAAATATAATCTTAGTATACTCTGGTAACTCAATCGATAAATTTGATTTTGCATCCAATATGCAACCTGATTTCTGGAATAGAGAACATGTTTGGCCAAAATCTCATGGAGAATTTGATAATGGAGACCCTTTTGAAGAACCTGCTTATTCAGATGCTCATAATTTAAAACCTGTTGATAGTAGTATGAATACATTTAGAGGAGAAAAAGATTTTGACAATGGCGGAAATATAGTTTTTAATGGAGATGTTGAAACCTCATGTTATTCTACTACAACAACTTTTGAACCTAGAGATGAGGTAAAAGGAGACATTGCCAGAATTATATTTTATATGGATGTTAGATACGAAGGAGGTTCAGGTGAACCAAACTTAGTTGTTGTTGATGGTTTAACAACATATCCTTATCCACAAATTGGAGATAAATCAACACTTTTACAGTGGCATGAACAAGACCCACCTGATGCATTTGAAAAAAGAAGAAATGATATTATTTTTAAATGGCAAGGAAACAGAAACCCATTTATTGACTATCCTGAATTTGTTGACTATATATTTTCTGAAGAAGAACCAAATGTTAATCCTATACAATTTTCTAATGTTTCTATTAATCCTGAAAATATTGAAGGAGGCTCAACTTTCATAATATCAGCTAATATAATTAGTGCCATTAATTGTCCTGTTGAAAATATGACTTTAAATTTTGGAAATAGCTGGTGGGACACATCTAGTGGTATAAATATGAGCTTAAATGAGAATGGGAATTATGAATGTCAAATTCCTGCACAACCATATAACACAATGTTTTGCTACAATATAACTGCTACTATTTGTGATGAAGTTTCACAAATATTTTATGGCTCTGAGATAATACCACCATTTCCATTCGATGGAGTTATAACTCCAATTAATGAAATTCAAGGCGAGTCAGAATCCTCCCCTTATGAAGGACAGTTTGTAAATACAACTGGAATTGTAACCGGAGCATTTGCAAATAGTTTTTACATTCAAAATGGATCCGAACCCTGGTCAGGAATTTATATTTACAGTAGCGCTGGCCTACCTCAAATGGGCGATAGCGTGATTGTAGTAGGTGAAGTAAGTGAATTTTGCTGGGATGATGGCTCCTTGTGTGACGGTCCTGGAACAACTGAAATTTATCAACCAGAAGATATTTACATAATTAGTAATAACAATCCAATTCCTGAACCAATTCTGGTAACAAGTGGTGAAGCTTTACAAGAACAATACGAAGGAGTTTTAATTAAAATGATTGATGTTGAATGTACATCAAATGCAAACGGATATGGTGTTTGGAATGTGAATGATGGCTCTGGCACATGTGGTATTCACAATACACCTGATGGTTATGAACATGACGAAGAAATTGGTGAAGTATACACAATTAAAGGTATTGTTTCCTCAACTTTCAATGACTGGAAAGTAGATTTACGAATGCCGTCTGATATTGAATCAGGAGCAGACACAACACCACCATACATAGCTAACCATGAATGTTATGAAGTTGGAAATAACTACTTTATATATTTATTTTTTAATGAAGAAATTGATAATTCATACGTAAATGATTTAAATTTCTATGTTAGTGGTGGTGACATTCAAAGTGTTTCTATGGATATTTTTGACCCAACAAAAATTATAATTTCACTCACCAATGTAAACTCATCCAGTTTTATTATTAATGTTTTTGAAATGGCTGATTTAAATGGAAATACGGGCGAAAATATCTTTTACCAATTTAACTGTAATTTCAATATTGGAATAAATGAGATTGATCAAGTATATAATTTATTCCCTAATCCAAGTAACGGAGCATTTAATTTAAATTTAAATACCGATTCAAATAATATTAAAATTTATGATATACATGGTAAACTAATTATGTCTAAAGAACTTAATAAAGGTTTACATGAAATCAATCTTACTAATGCTGGATTTTACTTTTTAGAAATTAATGACCAAAATTACGTTCCTATTTTAATAAAAACTAACTAACAAATTGCATTAAAATACCACAAAACCAAGCTGCATAAGTTCCTAGGGCGTATCCCAATACAGCGAGAAGTACACCCACTGGAGCGAGAGATGGATGAAAAGCTGATGCTACAACAGGGGCAGATGCGGCACCACCTACATTTGCTTGACTACCAACTGCAACAAAGAAAAAAGGTGCCTTAATTAATTTAGCTACAGAAATCAATATAATTACATGGATAATCATCCAAATAAATCCTAAAACAAATAGTCCAGGGTTATCTAATATTGCTAGCGCATCCATTTTCATACCAATAGTTGCCACTAACACATATAAAAAAACACTTCCTATTGTTGAAGCTCCTGCACCTTCATAACTTCTAAATTTAGTAAACGACAATACCAATCCACCAGTTGTTGAAATAACAATCAACCAAAAAAATGAACTAGTCAAACTAAATTTTTCTAAGTAAGAAAAGTTAGTTTGAATGTAAGGAGAAATAATGTCTGCAAAAAAATGAGCAAAACCTGTAACACCAAAACCAATAGCCAAAATAATCATGAAATCAGTAAGTGATGGAATCTTTTGATTTTTTCTTTTATAATTAATTAAATTATTTTTTAAATCTTCAATTGCTGATGAATCTGCGTTCAACCATTTGTCAACTTTTTTATTAATTCCTGCGCCAAATAATAAAAACCCCAACCAAACATTAGCTACAATAACATCAACAGTAATCATTGAGCTAAATATTTGATCATTCACATTAAACATTTCCTTCATTGCGGCTTGATTTGCGCCACCACCAATCCAGCTACCTGCTACAGTAGTCAAACCCCTCCATAAATCTTCAGGATTAATTGGAACTAATTCAAAATATGAAACAATCAGTAAGCTTATTGGGCCCCCAATTAATATGCCAATAGTTCCACTCAAAAACATTATAACTGCTTTAGGACCAAGGTTTATTATACTTTTTAAATCGATACTTAACGTTAACAAAACTAAACTAGCAGGCAATAAGTATCTAGATGCAACAAAATATAGATTTTTTGAAATTTCTGGATTAACTAAGCCTAAACTATTTAAAATAGAAGGGACAAAATAACATAACAAAAGACCCGGAATAAATTTGAAAAAATTAACTAAAAATTTGTTACTACTTTTTTCTGCATAAAATATGGATGCTAAAATAAAAATTAATATGCCTAATACTGGCGCCTCTGTATTAAAAAAATATGTTGATGTATTCATGTTATCAAATTTTTAATTGATGAAATAAACTTTTCTTTTTGATCATAATGAACCCAATGATTAGCACCATCGATTGTAACTAATGAAAAATTAGAAAAATAATTATTAATTAATTTAAGATCTGAATCTAATATATACTTAGAATCACCACCTTTTATAAAAAAAGTTTGACCTTCCCAAATGTAATTTTTAAAATCAAAATTCATGAGTTCATCTATTGAATTCTTAATAGCTCTTAAATTAAATCTAAAAACTAATTGCTTTTTATCCCTATATAAATTTTTTAATAAAAATTGAATTGTAGCGAAATCAATATTCTCTTGTTCTAAAATCAATTTACCCTGACCTCTAGAACTAATTTTAGATTTTTCAACCCGTATTAAACTATTTATCAATTTATTATAATTGTTTATATAATTTTTTGGAGCAATATCTACTACAATTAATTTTTGTAAACCATCGGGGTAATTAAGAGCATATGACATTGCAACTTTTCCACCCATTGAATGACCTAAAATAATTGGTTTTTTGATTTTAAAATGGTTTATATAATTATACAAATCAAAACTCATTAATTCATAGGAATGATTTTTTTCATGAAAAGATTTCCCGTGATTTCTTAAATCAATTATATGTACCTGAATATATTTTGATAACTCTTTTGCTATACTAAGCCAATTGTCTAATGATCCAAACAATCCATGAAGTATAAGAATTTTTTTTTCATGATTTCCTAAAATTTTTGAGTTCAAAATCATTTTAAATTTCGTTTATACATTTGAATTGTGTTTTCTAAACCAAAATACAATGCATCACAAATTAAAGCATGACCAATTGAAACTTCTTTTAACTTTATAATATTTGAAAAAAAGAAATTTAAATTATTTAAATCTAAATCATGGCCTGCATTCAAATCTAAATTTATTTCTGCAGCTATATTTGCGGCATCGATGAATGGCTTAATTGCTTTATTCTTATTTTTTGTATAATTCCTGGCATATTCTTCAGTATAGAGTTCTATCCTATCAGTGTTTGTATCTTTAGCCGCTAAAATCATATTTTTCTCTGCTTCAACAAATAAAGAAGTTCTTATCTCTGACTCTTTAAATTTTTTTATAGTTTTTTTTAAAAAATTTTGATTTTGGATAGTATCCCATCCTGCATTTGAAGTTAAAATATTTGGAGGGTCAGGAACAAGTGTAACCTGATTAGGTTTTACTTCTAAAACTAAATCGATAAAGTCTTTTGAAGGAAAGCCTTCTATATTCAATTCAGTTTTTACTGCTTTTTTTAATAAAAAAACATCCCTTTTTTTTATATGTCTTTCATCAGGGCGAGGGTGGATAGTTATTCCATCAGCCCCATATCTTTCACAATTAATTGCAAATTGCACTAAATCAGGATTATTTCCTCCACGAGCATTTCTTATTGTGGCTACTTTATTAATATTTACGCTTAATTTAGTCATAATAATTTGAGATAAAAATAGTAAGTTTGTTTTAATATTCCATGTATGAAACTAAAAGAAATAATTAAAAATAATATACCTACAATTAATCAAAGCACAACTGGGAATATGGCTTTGTTAATTATGGAAGAATATAAAAGTTCACATTTGATTATTCTCTCTGACACTGAATTTAAAGGAATTTTAAATCAAGAAAGTATTCTTGATATGGATAATTTAACTAAACCTGTTAGATCAATAATTAACCATGCTAAAATATTATCATTAAATACTAATGATCATATATGTGTTGCTTTAAAAATTATTAGTGAACATAAGATATCTATTTTACCTGTTTTTGAAGAAAAAAGATATTGTGGATACATAACTTTAGCAGATTTGGTTTACAAGATAGGCCAACCATATCAATTGACTGAAATAGGAATTTTAACTATTAAATGCACACTAGAAGATTACTCTTTATCTGAAATAAGTAGATTAATTGAACAAAATGAGGGTAAAGTTATAAGCTCTTTTGCTCAAATTGATACTAACTCAAAAAATATTTTAGTAGATATAATTATTGATAAGAAAAATTTGTCAAGAATAATAAAATCATTAACAAGGTTTAATTGGAATGTAGTTGAAACATATGATACGTCTTTAATTGAGAACTTAGATAACAGATTCGACTCATTTTTAAGGTACTTAAACACATAGACTATGAGAGTTTTAATTTACAGCCAAAGTGTAAATCCTGAAACAGTTGAATATATTAAAGTTTGCGTAAATGAACTAGAAAAATATAAAGCTAAATTATACATAACAAATTGTTTTAATAAAATTAATAACAATAAAATAAAATTTCCTCACAAAACAATAATCATAAAAAAAATTTCAAAAACAAATAAAATTGACTTTTTGATATGTTTTGGTGGAGATGGTACTATGTTAAAAGCTGCGCATCTAGTTAACAAATTAAATATTCCTATAACAGGAATTAACACAGGGAGATTAGGTTTTTTGGCAAATATACCTAAACAAAATATTTCTGATCTCATTAAGTCTCTGCAAAATAAAAATTATCATATCAGCGCTAGAAGTATTATTAAAGTTTACACTAGTCCAAAAATAAAAAGTAGTATGTCTAAATTTGCTATTAACGAAGTTTCTATTACTGAAAAAAACCACCTTTCCTTGATTAGTATTAAAGCTTATGTTAACGGAAGTTTTCTAAACACTTACTGGGGAGATGGATTAATAGTTTCTACACCAACAGGTTCTACTGCTCATTCATTAAGTTGTGGTGGACCAATTGTTATGCCAGATTCTGAAAATTTTATTATTACTCCAATATCTTCACATAACTTAAATGTTAGACCGCTTGTAATTTCAAATGAATCAATAATTAAAGTACACTTAGACCCTAGATTTAAATCCTTTAATTTATCAATTGATGGCCAAACAGAAAAAATTACTAATAAACATATTATATACATAAAAAAAGAAAATTTTAAAATCAACTTTCTTGTAATCAAAAAAAATAATTATTTCGACACTTTAAGAAATAAACTTCATTGGGGTTTAGACAAAAGAAATCATGATTAATGTTTGTAAATAACAATTACGTATATTGTAAAAATATTTAATTGAAAAATGAACTCCATAAATATTAGATTTTTCTTTCTATATTTTTTTTTAACCACTTTTTCTTTTTCTCAAACTGAAGTTGGATTATTTATTGGAACCGGGTTTTTTCACGGTGACGTTGGCTATAATTCATTAAAATTTGGGAACACAAATAAACTTTTTACTAACTCTGAGCCTGCGATGGGTATAAGTTTTAGAAAAAATATAAATAAACGAATAGCATTTAGATTTGACCTTAAAAGAGGAAAAATTAGTTCTTTTGACAAAGACTCTGAAGACTTATATTTAGTACAAAGAAATTTGGATTTTCAATCTGTTATAACCGAGTTTTCAAGTAATTTTGAATTTAATTTTTCTCCTTATAAGATAGGTTCAAAAAAATATAACAATACAATCTATATATTTTCAGGAATTAGTGGATTTAAATATAACCCTAAAGGATTTTATAATGGTAGTTGGGTTGAGCTACAACCACTTGGGACTGAGGGACAAGGGAATTTTCTATACCCAGAAAGAGAAAAATATAATTTATTTTCTTTAGGAATTCCTATTGGTTTAGGATATAAATTTAATTTAAAAACTGATTTCGCTATTAATTTTACATGGTCTTGGACATTTACAAGAACAGACTACATTGATGATGTAAGTTTAGACTATGTAAATCCAAATTCGTTAAGTGAGCAAGGTCAAAATTTGTTTTATAAATCCGGTTCTGAATTTATTGAAGGTTCACAAAGAGGGAATTCAGAAAATAAAGACAAATTTGGTTTTTTTGGTGTAAGTATAATTTATAAAATACCAAAAAAGTCATTCTGTTCACAAATAAATTATTAATGAGCTCTTTATCAAAGATAAAAAATAAAAAAATCCCTCAACATGTAGCCATTATCATGGATGGCAACGGAAGATGGGCAAAAATATTAGGGAAAGAAAGATCTTTTGGGCATCAAAAAGGAATCAGCTCTGTAAAACATGTATTAGAAGCCTCATTAAAACTTAATATTAAATATTTAACATTGTTTGCTTTTTCAAAGGAAAATTGGGAGAGACCTACATTAGAAGTTAAAATAATTATGGAATTATTAGCTAAATCCATAACAAAATATAAAAAAAAACTTATTGAAAATAATGTTAAATTAAACATCATTGGTGATTTAAATGATCTGCCTAGCAACTCCAGGGAAGCAATTAAAAATGCTATTAAAGAAACAAATAATAATAATAATAATATTACGTTAACAATAGCATTAAGCTATAGTTCGAGATGGGAGATTACTAATTCAATAAAAAAAATATGTAATGATATTATTAGAAGAAAAATTAAATTAAAAAAAATAACTGTAGATATGGTAAATAATTACCTTTGTACAAATAATTTACCTTATCCAGATCTTTTAATTAGAACTGGGGGGGAAAAAAGAATTAGTAATTTTCTTTTATGGCAATTAGCTTACGCTGAATTATATTTTACCAAAACTAATTGGCCTGATTTTAATAAAAGAAATTTTTATAATGCTATTTTTGAATATCAAAAAAGAGAACGAAGATTTGGAAAAGTAAATTAAATGAGTAGGTTTTTTTTAAATATTTTAATATTATTCTTTGCGCTAAGTTCATTTACATTTAGCCAAATTAACAATTCTCAACAAACCCAATATATGATTGGCGGTATCTCTATAACTGGCAATTACAATTTAGATAAAAATTCTATTTTATCATTGGTTGACTTAAAGGTGGGTGATAATATATTTGTCCCGGGAGATAAAATTCAAGAAGCAACTAAAACATTGTGGAGTCAAGAACTGTTTTCTGATATTCAAATTTTTGAAACCAAGAAAGAAAATAATGTAATCTACTTAGAGTTTTTTTTAGAACAACTTCCCAAATTAGATAAGTTTCAATTCAAGGGTCTTAAAAAATCAGAAATCGATAATCTTAGAGAAGATTTGAATCTATCAAGGGGAATTGCTATCGGAGAACAAATTAAGAATAAAACTAAAAACTATATTTTAAACTATTTTATTGATAAAGGTTTTTATGATGTCGAGTGTAGTATTACAGAAAACGCAAGTGATGATCTAAACTACACAACATTAACTATTGATGTAAAAAAAAATAAAAGAATTAAAATAAAAGAAATTAATTTTCTTGGAGAAAAGATTTCATTCAAAGATAGAAAGCTTAAAAGAAAATTAAAAAACACAAAAGAAAAAGGAATTAAAAACATCTTTAGCTCATCTAAATTAATTAAGAAAGACTTTGATGAGGATCTACAAAATATAATTTCTCTATACCGTGAAAAAGGATATAGAGATGCTAAAGTTATCAATCATAATGTTTCAAAAGATGAGAAAAATGACCTTATAATTAATATAAATATTTCAGAGGGAGAAGAATATTTTTTTGGAGACATAAAATGGGTTGGTAACACTAAATATGATACAGATAAGTTAAATGATTTATTAGGAATAATAAAAGGAGAAATATTTGATCAAAATTTACTAGAAGAAAGACTATACATGAGTAGAAACGGTAATGATATTAGTTCTCTTTATATGGATGACGGTTATTTATTTTTTCAAGCAAATCCGATAGAAGTGGGAATTGAAAATAAGATAATTGATTTAGAGATAAGATTAAATGAGGGAAAAAGAGCAATAATCAATAATGTTACTGTAAATGGAAATACTAAAGTTAAAGATCATGTGATAATGAGAGAAGTAAGATCATTACCTGGCTCAATGTTTAAAAGATCTGATATAATAAGAACCCAAGAAGAATTCAATAGACTAGGTTATTTCAACCCAGAGACGCTTGGAGTAAACCCGATACCAAATCCTGAAACAGGAACAGTTGATATTGAATACACTGTTGAATCAAAATCTTCTGATCAGTTAGAGCTTCAAGGTGGTTGGGGAAATGGAATGGTAGTTGGTGCATTTTCTGTAGTTTTTAATAATTTTTCAACAAAAAACTTTTTTAAAAAAGATAGCTGGAATCCAATGCCTCATGGTGATGGTCAAAAAATAAGATTACGAGCTGCTTCAAATGGTAGATTTTATCAAAACTACAGCTTATCATTTGAAGAACCTTGGATGGGCGGGAGTAAGCCAAATAGTTTTTCTGCATCAGTATGGAAAACAATTCAAAATTTCAGTCAAGTAAGTGATGAAGAAGAATCAAAAATGGATATTTCAGGTTTTAGTGTAGGGTTTGGGAAAAGATTAAAATGGCCTGATGACTATTTTACAATAACCCATTCTATTAACTTACAAAGATACACCTTAGTTAACTACCCATCACCCCTTTTTAATTTTAGTGATGGTTACTCAAATAATATTAATTACTCAACTACATTTTCAAGAAATTCTATTTTTAACCCAATATACCCTAGAAGTGGATCCAAATTTTCAATTTATTTAGAACTTACACCACCGTATTCATTATTTAGAGAAAAAGACTTTTATGAAAATGTATCAGATAATCAAGAAAAATATAAATTTCTAGAATACAATAAATTTAAATTCGATGGAACTTGGTATAACTCTATTATTGGGGATTTGGTTATTAGAACTCATTTTGAATTAGGTTTTTTAGGAACATACAATAGTAGTGTTGGACTGCCTCCATTTGAAAGATTTTTTGTTGGGGGTGATGGTTTAAGTGGATACTCAATAGATGGAAGAGAGATTATTGCTCTTAGGGGTTATTTAAATCAATCACTAAGTTCAATTTCAGGTGATCCTCTTTATAACAAATATAACATGGAGATAAGATACCCTATTTCTTTAAATCCAAACTCAACTATATATGCTTTGATGTTTGCTGAAGCTGGTAACTCATGGGAAAATTATGATAATTTTAATCCCTTTGAGTTAAAAAAATCTACTGGATTGGGAATTCGTATATTCATGCCAATGTTTGGTTTATTGGGACTAGACTTTGCATATGGCTATGATAGCTCTAACAATTCAATCGAAAAAAGTGGATGGCAAACACATTTTATAATTGGACAGCAATTTTAATTTTATTATTTTTGCATTTCAAAAATTACTTTATGCTAAAAAAATGTTTTTGTTTATTTGTTTTTTTTTCGATTTACTTTTGTGAAGGTCAAAAAGTAGCTTATGTAGACTCTAAGTACATTTTAAATAATATTCCTGAATTTACTAGCGCTCAGGAAGAAATTGAAGATCTTTCAAAAATGTGGGAGGAAGAGATTCAAAATTTATATTTAGAAATAGAAAAGATGTACAAAAGCTACAAAGCCGAAAAATATTTACTCCCCGAAAAAGAAAAAAAAGCTTTTGAAGAAAATATTATTGCAAGAGAACAAGAAGTTAGAGAGTATCAAAAAAGTTTATTTGGCCCGGATGGGAAGCTATATAAAAAACAAAGAGAAAAGATTGAACCAATCCAAGAAATTATTTACAATGCCATCCAAGAATATGCTGAAAAAAATAGATATGAAATTATTTTTGATAAGTCCTCTGAATTAATTATGTTGTATTCAAATGAAGACTTAGATATAAGTAATGATATTTTAGATCAATTAGGTTATAATTATTAAATTTTTAAATATGAAAAAAATATTTCTCACTACACTATTGTGTTTGTTTACATTTAGTGTTTTTTGTCAACAAAAAATAGGTCACGTAAATTCACAAGAAATAATGTCTAATATGCCAGACATTAAAATCATTGAAACTAAAATCCAAAAAGAGTCAAAAAAAATGGATGAAATGTATGCAGAAATGATGCAAAAAGCTCAAGAAGCCGCTCAAGCATTTCAAAAAGCACAAAATGATGGTGAAAGTGAGTCTGTAATCAAAGCTAAGTATGAAGAAGCAATCAATCTAGAACAAAGGATGCAAGTTTTTGCACAGGATGCACAGAAAGAATTACAAGCCTTACAAAATGATTTACTTGCCCCTGTTGTAGAAAAAATACAAAATGCCATTAACGATGTAGCTAAAGATGGAAAGTATTCTTATATTCTTGATACCGGAAGCGGCTTTAATGTTATACTTTTCAACAATGGACCTGGTTCTAATGATATTACCTCTGCTGTAAAAAAGAAATTAAAACTTTAATATTTGAAATCTGATTTTCCAATAGGAATTTTTGATTCAGGAATTGGCGGATTAACCGTAGCTAGGGAAATCACAGAATTAATGCCACATGAGAAAATTGTGTATTATGGAGATACGCTTCATTTACCTTACGGACAGAAATCAAAACAAAATATTATAAATTACTGCTCCAAAATTTGTGATTTTTTAATTGAACAAAATTGTAAAGCAATTATCATTGCTTGTAATACTGCTTCATGTATTGCTTTAAATAACATTAAAAAAAAACTTGGTGATGACTACTTAATATTTAATGTAATCGACCCAGTAATTAAAAAAATAGAAGAACTGAAATCAAATAATATTGGTATAATTGGTACAAATACTACAATTGAATCAGGTGTTTACGAAAAGAAAATTAAAGAAATTGAAAAAAATTGCATTATATCTTCATTAGCAACACCATTGTTAGCACCAATGATTGAAACTGGATTTCATGATGCAACAATAAAGAGAAAAATTATTGCAACATACCTAAATCATAAAAAACTTAAATCAATTGACACATTAATTTTAGGCTGCACACACTATCCTCTAATTAAAAAAGAAATTAATGAAATTTATAATAATAAAATTGAAATTATTAGCTCATTAGAATCTATTGGGAGATATATTAAAAATGAATTGAAAATAAAAAAATTAATGACTGCTACTAAATATGAAAAAAAACATGAATTTTATATTTCTGATTTAACAACTAGTTTTCAGGAAAACGCAAAATCTTTTTTCAATAAAGAAATACATTTAAAAGAGAAAAATATTTTTATATGAAAGAAAAAATTTATACAGTTTATTCCGAATATACACCAAACCCTAAAGTCATGAAATTTGTTTGTAATCAAATAATTTCCTCTGAAATGATAGAGTTTGATAATACTCCAACACAAAATAATTTTCCTTTAATTTATGAGTTATTTTTGTTGCCATTTGTTGAGGTTATTTTTCTTGGAAAAAACTTTATTTCAATAGAAAAAAATGACAAAATAGAATGGGATGATATATCATTTGAAATCCGTGTTATGATTCAAGAAAAACTTAATTCTGGGATATTAGTTTCTAATAAAAATAAGATAAATAAAGAAAATAAACCTAGTGTTAAAATAAATCGAAAAAGAACTAAAAAAGAATTGTTAATTGAAGAAGTTTTTGAGAAAAACATAAGACCATACGTAATGCAAGATGGTGGTGATATTTCACTAATTTCTTATGATAATGGTATAGTAAAAGTACTGTTACAAGGGGCTTGTAACGGATGTCCTTCTTCAACTTTTACACTAAAGCAAGGTATTGAAAAAAGATTAAGAGACATTATTGGAGAAGAGATAAAAGAAGTTGTTCCTGTTAATTAATTATAAATTAAAAGATTTTTTCTTTTAATTTATTTTAAAATATTTGAACAAATCTCTATTTTTAAGAAAGAAAACCCTGTGAATTTTAAAGTCAAATTTTTTTAAAATGAAAAAAGTACAAAACGCATTTATATCCGTTTTTAAAAAAGATAATTTAAAACCTTTAATAGAGACACTTATCTCGTTTGATGTAAAATTATTTTCATCAGGTGGCACAAAGTTGTCTATTGAGGAATTAGGGGGTGAAGTGACCTCAGTTGAAGAAATTACTAATTATCCTTCAATTTTAGGTGGAAGAGTAAAAACATTACATCCAAAGATTTTTGGTGGGATTTTAAAAAGAAGTAATAACAAAAATGATCTAAAGGATTTAGAAAAATATAATATTCCTGTTTTTGATTTAGTAATTGTTGATTTATACCCCTTTGAAGAAACAGTTAAAAATAATGATAGCGAACAAAATATAATAGAAAAAATTGACATTGGTGGTATTTCATTAATTAGAGCAGGTGCAAAAAATTTTAAGGATGTTATGATTGTTCCCTGTAAAAAATTGATACCAAAGTTTATAGAAATCATAAAAAAAAGAAACGGTAAAACTTCGATAGAAGACAGAATAGATTTTGCTAAAAAAGCATTTGAAATTTCTTCAAACTATGATCAAGTAATATTTTCATGGTTTAATAATTCTAAGAAAGACTCTCTTAAAATAAATATTTTTGAGTCAAAAAAACTTAGATATGGTGAAAACCCCCATCAAGAAGGTGTTTACTATGGTGATTTAAATAAAGTTTTTAAACAATTAAATGGTAAAGAAATTTCTTATAACAACTTATTAGATATTGACTCAGCAATTAATTTAATTAAGGA
Source organism: Flavobacteriales bacterium (assembly GCA_002718035.1). Lineage (GTDB taxonomy): Bacteria > Bacteroidota > Bacteroidia > Flavobacteriales > TMED113. Next base: position 77,951 of record PBCX01000005.1, on the reverse strand, counting down.
TTGCAAAGAGCCAACCTTTGCAATTTTAAAACATAACAATGCGTGTGGAATAGCAGTAGATAAATCGGTACTTAAAGCATGGGAGAAAGCGTTAGCCGGCGATCCAATATCCGCATTTGGTGGTGTTCTAATTACTAATCAAGAAATTGATTACGATGTAGCTTGTAGTATTAATAAATTATTTTTTGAAATAATTTTGTCTCCTAAATATTCTAGTGAATCTCTTAAAATTCTAAAATCAAAAAAAAATAGAATTATATTGAAAATTAATGATTTATCATTAAACAATAAGAATCAATATCGATCAATCCTAACTGGAATTTTAGCACAAGAGAAAGATATTTTGATAGATAAAGAGGAAAATTTGGAGAAAATAACTAAATTAAAACCATCAAAATCTCAAATAGAAGATTTACTGTTTGCTAGTACTATTTGTAAGCATACAAAATCAAATGCTATTGTTTTGGTAAAAAATAAACAACTGATCGGAATTGGTTGTGGTCAAACTTCAAGGATTGATGCATTAAAACAAGCTATTGAAAAAGCCAAAAAATTTGAGTTTGATTTGAAAAACAGTGTTATGGCATCAGATGCATTTTTTCCTTTTCCGGATTGTATAGAAATTGCAGCTAAAGAAAATATTTCAGCTGTAATTCAACCTGGAGGATCAATCAATGATAAACTATCTATTGATAGTTGTAATAAAAATAATATAAGTATGGTTTTAACTAAGACTAGACATTTTAAACATTAAAAATTAAAGATATGGGATTACTTGATTTTATGAATCTTACTGAAGATATTGCAATTGATTTAGGTACAGCGAACACTTTAATAATTCATAATGATAAAGTTGTTGTTAATGAACCTTCAATTGTTGCAATGGAAACTAAAACCGGTAAATTTATTGAGGTTGGTGTCAAGGCTCAACAAATGCATGGAAAAGCACATAAAGGTATTGAAACAACAAGACCATTAAAAGATGGAGTTATTGCAGATTTCGATGCAGCTGAATCTATGATTAGAGAATTTATTAAAAAAATTCCTGCCTTAAAAAGTAGAATTTTTTCCCCAGCACTAAGAATGGTAATTTGTATTCCATCCGGAATTACTGAAGTAGAAAAAAGAGCAGTTAGAGATTCTGCTGAACACTCTGGTGCTAAAGAAGTTTATCTAATTCATGAACCAATGGCTGCCGCAATTGGTATTGGTATTGATGTACAGGAACCTAAAGGAAATATGGTAATTGATATCGGGGGAGGAACAACAGAAATTGCAGTAATTTCACTTGGTGGTATCGTTTGTGATAAATCAGTAAAAGTTGCGGGAGATATATTCACCTCGGATATAAAATTTTATATGAGAACACACCACAATTTAGTTGTAGGTGATCGGTCAGCTGAAGAAATTAAAATTCAATGCGGCGCAGCAACACAAGAACTAGAAAATCCACCAGAAGATTGGCCCGTTCAAGGTAGAGACTTAACAACTGGGAAGCCTAAACAAGTAATAGTTTCGTATAAAGAAATAGCTCAAGCCCTTGACTCATCTATTTGTTCAATCGAGGATGCAATTATGCAAGCTTTAGCAATGACTCCTCCTGAACTAGCAGCTGATATTTATAATACAGGAATATATTTAGCTGGCGGCGGCTCAATGTTAAGAGGACTAGAAAAAAGAATATCTGCAAAAACAGACCTTGCTGTTTTTATAGCAGAAGATCCATTAAAAGCAGTTGTTAGAGGAACTGGAATTGCATTAAAAAATGTTGATCACTACACTTTCTTAATGAGATAAATATAAAATGCGTTTTTTAATTGAAATATTAATTAAATATCATGTTTTTATTATTTTCATATTTCTTTTTCTTTTTTGTTTAACTCTTATTCTTAAAATTAATCCATACAATGAAGCCAATGCACTTAATATATTTAGAAATATTATTTATAACTCAAAAAGCCTTGAAAATAAAGTTACTCAATACATTAATTTAAAAAATATAAATTCAAATCTTGAACAAGCCAACTGTAAACTAACTGAGGAAAATGAATTTCTTAAGTTTGAAAATAATGAGTTGAAAACTTATAAAGAGTTTGCAAGAAGTATTCAGTCTCCACAAAATAAAAGGTATAAATTTATTCCAGCTCAGGTAGAAAACACAAGTTGGGCCCTGCCAAATAATACCATCATATTAAACAAAGGTTCAAGAAATGGAATTAAAAAAAATATGGGTGTTTTTAATAATAATGGAATTATTGGAGTTGTTAGTAATACTACAAATAATTTTTGTGAAGTAACAACAATAATTAGTAAATACTCTAAATTATTGACATCAATCAAAACTAACAATGGTATTGTTGAAGAAGGGGTTTTAAAATGGGACGGAGCAAATTATAAAATAGCGACACTTGAGGGAGTTGGAAATGAAATAAAAATTTCGAATGGTGATTCTATATTTACGAGCTCTAAATCAAAATCTTTTTACGAAGGAATATTTATTGGAACAATTTTAAATTTCCAAAATAAAAAAAGTTCAAATTCACATAAAATTGATGTGTTAATTGGCGTTGATTTTAAAAATATAAATAGTGCTTTAATAATTATCGATGATTTAAGTTCTGAAATTAATAGTTTAAATGAAAAATACTAAAACACTAATAGCTTGTTTTTTTGGTTGTTGGTTAATCCAAATAATTATCTTTAATCAGTTTTTATTTAATAATTGGATAAACCCTTACATTTATATATTATTTATTCTATTTATACATCCAATTAAAGGAAATCTCTTTATACTAATGACATCATTCTCAATTGGCTTATTAATTGATCTAGGATCTAATACTTTATCAGACATAGGTCCAATTCATGGACTTAGTTGCTTAATTTTAGGTTATTTTAGGCCAAACTTTATGAAAATTATATCGTCAAGAACAAATAATTTAAATGACTTTAGTTTTAATAATATAAGTTTTGGTAGAGTTTTGGTTTATATATCATCATGCAGTATTCTCCATCATTTTTTATTATTTCTTTTTTCAGGGTTGCAAATAATTAATCTTCTAATCAGTACTTTATTAAGTTCTTTTTTTACTATCTTACTTTTACTCTTTTCTTATTACATATTTAAAAAATGAAGAGAAATTTTATTCTAGCTAACAGAAGATTTTTTATATATTTTTTAATATTAAGCGTCGCAATAATTTTTTTAGTAAAACTATTTTATATTCAAATAATTAAAAAATCTTATTATCAAAGTCTAGCTGAAAACAATGCTAAAAGAAGAATTGTACAGCCACCCGAACGTGGATTAATTTTTGATCGTTTTGATAAACTTTTAGCGAAAAATGACAGTGTTGTTGATATAATGATTATTCCAAAAAAATTTAAATTATTAGAAGAAGACACTCTTGAAGTTTGTAATTACTTTAATATTTCTAAAATAGAATTAAGAAAAATTATAAACGAAGCTAAACAGTACTCAAATTCTAAAAGTTCATTATTTTTGGAAGAAGTACCGTTTTCAATTCTTGAAAACTTATTTCAATTCAAAGGTTTATATGAACAAACTAGACTAGTTCGAAAATACTCAACAAACTATGCCGCCAATATTTTAGGATACCTTGGCGTTGTTAATAACAATAATTTAAATAACTCTTATTACGAAAGTGGAGACAGAATTGGAAAGGCTGGTGTAGATAAATCCTATGAAAAAATTTTAAGAGGTAAAAAGGGAGTTAGTCATATAATTCAAGATGTTAAAGGTAATCATAGTACTTTTAAAAATGGAATTTTTGATACTCTGCCAATACCCGGAAGATCTATAAATTTAACAATCGACCTTGAGCTTCAAGAATTTGCTGAAAAGATTATGAAAAATTATAACGGTAGTATTGTAGCTTTAGAGCCAAGTACTGGGGAAATTTTATGTTTAGTTTCAAGCCCATCATATAATCCATCTGACTTTATTGGTAAAAAAAGAAATGAAGTCTATCCTACGCTTAGAGATGATCCAAATAAACCATTATTTGATAGGACAATTCTATCTACATACGCTCCAGGCTCAACAATAAAAATGTTGACAGCATTAATAGGTTTAGAAGAAAAAATAATTAATACTGGAACTAAAATTAATTGTAATTTTGGTTGGAACTATGGTGCTAAAATGAAAGTGGCTTGTCACGGAACAGATCACCCACCAATGAATATTACTAATGCTTTAGCTGAATCTTGTAATGCGTATTTCTGCGAATTATTTTATAGAGTCGTGAAAAAAGAAAAAACTAGTGAGCTAGGGTTAAATATATGGTCTAAATATATTAAGGAATTTGGTTTCGGGGACTTTCTAAATAACGATTTACATGCAGGTGTCCCCGGTCTAGTTCCAGATGGAGAATACTATACAAGAATATATAAAGGCCAAAACTGGGGTCCTTCTAATTGCATTTCACTTGGTATTGGTCAAGGTGAACTCCTAGTAACTCCAATTCAATTGGCAAATTATACTGCTATTTTAGGAAATAGAGGATACTTTATTACTCCACATATTATTAAAGAGTCCAAAGGAAACAGTACAATCAAAGAATATATAGAATTTCAATTAATTAAAAATAAATTTAGTGAAATCAATAAGGTTTCTATTTCAACAAAATATTTTGAATATGTGGTCAAAGGAATGGAAAGAGCTATTGAAGGTATTAATGGAACAGCAAAAAAATCTAGGATTACAAATTTAAAAATTTGCGGAAAAACAGGTACAGTTGAAAATTACAAAAAAAGAATAAAACAAAAAGATCACTCGGTATTTACAGCATTTTCACCAAAAAAACAACCTAAAATTGCAATTGCAGTATATATTGAAAATGGTGGAGATGGCGGTGACATAGCTGCTCCAATTGCGAACTTATGTATAGAAAAATATATTAATAGGTCAATAGATTTAAGTTTTAGAAATAAACCATATTTTGACTTAAATTTTAAAAAATATATATTAAAATGCTTAAGAGATGAATAGAAGTCCAGAATTTAAATATATAGATTTAAAAATAATTACATATTATATAGGACTAGTAATTCTCGGACTTTATGCAATATACGTTGTTGAATATGACTCAACTACAAAATTTTCTATTTATTCAGAGTTTGGTAAACAAATAATTTTTCACTTTATAGCCATTGTAATTGGATTAATAATTTTAATTCTGGATGGTAAATTTTTAATGAAACTTTCAAATTTTATATATGCATTTTCTATTTTTTTATTGATATGTGTTTTGCTTTTTGGTGAAACAAAGCACGGAGCCAAGTCTTGGTTTGACTTTGGAATATTTGGATTTCAACCAGCAGAATTGGCAAAATTTGGAACTGTTCTAGCTCTTAGCAAATTGTTATCTAAACATGATACAACCGTTACAAAAAAAGACGACTTGATTAAAATTGCATTAGTTATTTGTATCCCAGTTATTTTAATTTTTCTACAACCTGATATGGGATCTTGTTTAGTTTTTGCATTTTTAATTATTCCTCTTTTTAGAGAGGGTTTAAATAAAAATTTTCCTTTATTTATAATCATGCTAATTTTTATTTTTATTTCTACGATTCTACTTACATTTAAATACTTTTTAATTTTATCATTTAGTATATTTTTTATATCGTTGATTTTAAAAAAATTATCTATTAAAAAAAGTATATTTTTATTTTTTTTATTTTCTTTATTTTCAATTTTTTTTGAATATAGCTTTGAAAAGCTGTTAAAACCACATCAACAAACTAGAATAAATGTTTTACTAGGAAAGAATATTTCAAAAAGCGAAAGATATAATTTAGATCAATCCTTAATTGGTATAGGCTCAGGTGGTTTATTTGGTAAAGGTTTTCTTCAAGGAACACAAACTAAAGGAGATTACATACCTGAACAAAGTACAGACTTTATATTCTGTGCGATTGGAGAAGAAATAGGTTTTTTAGGTTCTTTAATAACGATCATTCTTTTTGTTTTTTTTATGGTAAGAATTGTAATTATCAGTGAAAGGCAAAGATCAATATATTCAAGAGTATTTGGGTATGGTTTTTTAGGGATTTTTTTTAGTCACTTTGCAATAAATATCGGTATGATATTAGGGCTTTTCCCAGTAGTAGGAATTCCACTTCCCTTTGTAAGTTATGGTGGAACCGCCTTAATCAGTATGACAATTTTTTTGTTCTTTTTTTTAAAACTGGATTCTTATAGAATGGAAATTTTAAAATGACATATGTCTCATATCAACAATATCTCCTGACTTAGATTGTTGTAATAAATTTTGGTTGAACTCCGAATTAACTTTATTTAAAGTAGCTTGCCTTGAAGAAATTATATTTTCAATATTAGCTTCATTCTCCTTAATTCCATTATTTTCAAATATAAAAACACCTCTTTCACCAATGTAAGGTTGCGATATTTGATTATTATCTAATGAAAAAAAGTAACCTGTTGCTCCATGGTCATTACCAGCTACAGAAAAATTGGCTGTTGAGTAAGAGAAATTTGATACACTTTCAATTTTTTTATTAAGATCTTTTGACAATTCGTTCATATCTTCTGACCAATTATCTAATATTTTTTTTACAACTAGCTCTCCTTTCTTTTTTTCTAATAAAATCTTTTTTATTTGAGATTTTACTGACTCATAACTTTTAAATTCTTGGTCATTAACTTCTTTTAAGTATACTACTACTTGATTAAAAATATCAGTCTTAAATCTTCGAGCTGTACCTAATCTCTCCTCAGTTTTAATAGAAGATAGTGGTACGTTAATATTATCAGGAATACCAAAAGCCCATCTAATAATTTGTCTTGATGAAGATTCTATTCCTGAAATATTTTCATCCAAATTAGAAATTGAAATATCTTTTTTAATTATAACATTTTCTAATTTTTTTGATTCTAAATCATAACCTTTAGCATCAGTTGAACTATATAAAAAGTCTTTTGCTCTCATAAAATTATCGTTAGTAGTATTGGGTGATGGATTAATATCTTGATTTATAAATAAAACATTTAAACTATCAGTGTCTTTACTAACAATTATTCCAAGTTTGACAATATTGTTTTCTACAATTGGACCAAAATAATTTTCTGATTTTTTATTAGGAATTAAAGAGTATTTAGTGTTCCAATCATTTATAGAAATATTATTGAAAGAAACCTCTTCTTTGTTGTTAGAAGATTTTTTTACAAAATTTAATAAATCTCTTGACTGATTTGTTGTATCTAATCTTAATGTCTCAAGATTTTTATTATTTAAATATCTATTAACTATTTGATTTTTAGCAAGTTCAACATCTTCTTCTGTTGGTTGAGCGTTAAAAATGTAATAATCGATAACACGGCTTGGGTTATCATTTAAAAAATTCTCTTTATTTAATTTGTAATAAGAAAGCATTTCATCTTCATTGATTACTACTTCGCTATCTTTTATATCTCTAAAAGGAATAAAAATAAACTTACCATCTAATGTTTTCTTGGAATCTATATATTCTTTTTCTAAATATGAAATTGGTGCAAATGTACCCATGTTGTATAAAGATGTGAATCTGTTAATTTCATTGTTAGAGATATGAAAAGGTCTAAAAATAAAGTTATAATTCAAATAATTACCTTGATTTTCATTTTCTTTACTGTTTTCAGTCCAAACAGTAATACTGTCTTCTAGAACTTTCCCATTAATCTCAGGATTTACCTCACCTCCTTCATTAGTTCTTAAAGCTTTCCACCAAGTTGTAAAAAAAGGTGCGGCATTATCAATTCCTGTAATGGTACCTTTTATTAAATCAATTTTTTCAGCAGATGAGTAATTAAACTCTAAAGACTCCATTTCTTTCTTTATAAATGACCTTTGACAAAAATTATCCCAGATCAAATTCAAATTTCGTTTATTAGTGTTAGTTGCATTTTGAGACTGTTGAATGAAATCTAAATAGCTTAAATGCGCTTGCATAGCTATCTCTTCGGGCTCAGAAATAAATACCCCACCCCCTCTTGAACTTGGCCTCTCATATGAATTATATAATTGATATCCATTTGAAGCTCCGTATGAATTTAATGATAACTCATTTTTTTCACCTGAAAATACCATACTTATTGTTTTAAATGCATCAAATTGTGGATCAACAAATAAATACATGCCAACTCCTATTATTATAAAAGTCAGGGTTTTTAATATTTTGTTAGTTCTTAGTGTATGTAGTACTGCCATAAAAATATATTTTGGGGATACGAATATACAATTTATTTATGATTTAAAATAAGTATTACTTCCTCTATAAAGTTATCATTAACTTTTGTTACCAAAAAAATATAGTTTCCAATTTCTATTTCTTGATTTTTTTCAGGCATTTTACTAATTGATGATAGTATCAGCCCCCCTAAGGTCTCATACTCAGATGAGTCTGGTAAATTAAGATTGTACTTTTCATTTAAATAACTAACCTTAATTTTTGCAGATAACTTAATTTTATTTTCTGATATTTTTTTTTCGACTTTATCCTCAATATCATGTTCATCATGGATTTCACCAAACAGCTGCTCAACTATATCTTCTAAACAAATAATACCTGAGGTGCCACCATATTCATCTAAAACTACTGCAATACTTCTTCTATCTTTTAATAATTGATCCAAAACTTTTTGAACTCTCATACTTTCTGGAACAAAAGAAATTGGTAATAACATATCTTTAATTTGAGTGGGTTTTTTAAACAATTCATATGAGTGTACATAGCCCAAGATAGTGTCAATACTATTCTTATAAATAATTATTTTAGAATGCCCTGATTTAAAAAAACTTTCTTTTAAATCGTCCATATTTCCATCAACATCCATACTAATTATATCTGTTCGCGGAATCATACAATCTCTTACCATTATTTTTGAAAAATCTAATGCATTTTTTAAAATTTCAACCTCAGGATTAATCTCCTCTTGATTTTCATTGTAGTGTTTTTCTAAATAATCATCTAAATCTAATCTGTTGAAATTTATTTTCCTTTCTGAGTAATTAATTCCTAAAATAGTTAAAACAAAACTTGATAAAGATGTAACAATATAAACAATAGGTGTTAATACTCTATACATTAAAAAGGCAGGGATTGCAAAGACTTTAAGCATTCTATTTGATAGGGTTGAAAATATTGCTTTTGGAATAAATTCCGCTATAATTAACACTAAAATAGAGGATAAAACTATTTCACAAAAAGCAATTAATACTTGATTTTGAATTATGTTGGAAAGGGGTTTGTTTAGTAACTGTGCCATAAATAAACCATAGATTACTAGAGCTATATTATTTCCAATTAACATCGTAGTAATAAAACTTGATTGATTATTTAAAAAATTATAAATAATTTTTTCCGAACGAGTACCACTTTCCCTATCTAAAGCAATTTTTAACTTATTTGAAGAAAAAAAAGCTATTTCCATTCCTGAAAAAAATGCAGAAAAAAATAATGAAATAAAAATAATAGTTAATATCATAGCTCAAAAATTAATCAGACTCAATATTTATAACACCACTTATATTAAAGATTTTATAATTTTCAAAATTATGATCAGAGTAAAATCCACAACCATTTATTATTTTATCTTCTAACTTTATAGTAACTGAATCATAAGACAATAATTTTTTTTTATCAGTGTTCCAAAATAACTTGTCTGTTTCTAAAATGAAATTTTCATAATTTTTAAGTTTTACATTATTTGTTAACTCAACTATTTCCTCGTTAACATAATTCACTAACTCATCTGATTGGATTTCAAAAATAGAATCTCCTAATTTGTTATAATTCATAATTAGAACAGAGTCAGAAAAGATTGAAACACTTCTTAAAGTATCTTTGAGTATGTAAGAAAAATTGAAGTCATTTAATATTGAATCACCCATACAAATTTGAGTGTAATCTTTTTTTGATGAATAATTAATGAAAGACTGCATATTTTCAGTTGTTATTACGAAATTTTTAATACCATCTGCAAAAAAAGTCATTTCAATATTTTTCGCCTTTTCTAAACTATCTTGTTCAATATTCAAGAAATCATAACTTATAGTGTTGTCTAAACAGGATGATAATGAAAAAATTAAAATTAAAAACTTTTTCAAAACCGCACATTGACTGTTTCCGAATACCAACAATCAATTTTATATGTTTTTGAATCAGGATTATCTATATTATCCCTCCATAAACTTTTAGTGGGTACTCGTTTATTATAGTCTGAAATTAATTTGTTAGCTTCTTTTTCTGAAGACTTATCAATACTCTTTGCTCGCTTAAATTTTTCAATTGCAGCCCAATACCCAGCTTTTTTAGTAGCGGGATCATTTCCACATTTTGAAGCTGTTTGTGCATACAATTTTCCAATCAAAATATATGGATCACCCCAATTATTTCTAAAATTTAATGCTTTAAGAGCATAAGATCTAGCATTTGAGTAACTACCGACAAGTGCAGAAGCGGCCGCAGTATAATACGCATATTTTGCTTTGTTAATATTTTCAGACTGTTCGTTGTCATATGCTTCTTTAAAATAGGTAATTGCGTCAGAAAATTCTTTTTTTGAATACAACCTTTTTCCCATTTTAAAAGCAGATTCTGACGTAGGATTTAATTCATGTAAAAGAGTAACAACTTGTAGATAAAATTCACTGTCCATACATTCCTTTTTTATAAAAATTTCAGCTGTTCTGTTTAACCATTTAAGGTCTTTTTCAGAATCTCCGCTTGTAATAAATTTTGTGTACGTTTTATCATATTTTTCTTTTCTATTATTCCATTCCTGACTTATTTCAAATCTATCAAATCCTTCATATAAAGCTATTAATTGATCACAACTTGTTATAATTTTTTCAAAATTTTTATTCACACTGATCTTAGCTTTATTAATTCTTTCAAGCTCAGAATTTAATTTTGATAATTGTTTTTTTTCTTTAGAAGTTAATTGTCTTGCACTATCGGATTCAAATTTGAAAATTTCTTGGGAAATACTCACCGATCTGTAATCGACGACTTCAGAAACATCCGAAAAAAGAGTCATTAGTTCCTGCTTGTCTAACTCATCTTTTTGAAATAACTTTAGAGAAACATTAAAGTAATAATTAATTGTAGTAGCGGTACTATTTAAACCATCTATTTCGAATGATTTACTTAAAACTGATCTACATTCTTTTAACTCACCAATTGTTTCGGATTTATATTTATACATATCCTTTCCTTTGAGTGCTAAAACGTAACCTTCTTTTCCAGGGTAATTATTTAGTCTAACTTCATAGATATTTATTAATAAGTCAATAAGTTCTTTCTTTCTAACCAAATCTTCTGTTTGATCAATTAAACCTTTTAATATTTTAGGACCATGTATATATAAATTTTTGGTTCTCTTTGGCGCATTCTCTACAAGCCATTTCCATGGGCTAAAGGCATCTTTAAAACTTTTTTGTTTATAATACTCAGTGTAGTTACTTAAATTATTATTTGTGGTAACAGTATCACAACCGTACGTTAGGTCATTACATTGAGCGCTAAGAAACGCAAAATTAAAAGTGAATATTATTATATGTTTTATAAATTTCATTGTTATTCTATTTTTCGTTTTTTAAACCACTTATCATTAAACGTCATGGAAAAGATAAAATTAATATATTTTTCATCAACCAACGAGCTATCTGAAGATCCTCTTTTTCCAAATTGAATACCAAAGTTTAGTTGACTAATGTTTTTTGGTATCGGCATTCCAAATCCTATACTAAATTTTAAATCTCTTAACAATTCGTTGCCTGAATCGATATTTTGAATTGAACTTAAATTCAAATAGCCAGTAGAATATGAAACACCAAAACGATATTGAACTCTATTCCAATAATTATGTATATCATCAAATTTTGGCACAAAATAACCACCGATTATAAATTCATTTAAATTTTCAATATAACTAAAGGAGCTATTAAATAATTTATAATTTTTCCAATTTGTAAAATTATAATCAATTCCTAATAACCATGTATTAGCATTGTATATATTTAAACCAGCATTTATAAAATTTGGAAATTGCATGTAACCATTTTGCTCATTTACATCTTTAATTGTATCCCTTAATGATTCCGATGACCCTAATAAAGTGTAAGTATTAGCGAAAATGTCTTGACTGGAGGCAAGATTGGTTTGTGGAGAATAAATTAAACCCAAGGCAATGTTTTTGTTATTAATTTTTCTATCAATTATAAGTCCATAATTTAATTGAAAATCTCTAATATAACTAGATGTGTTTTCCCTATAATTGACAAAATCATCAGATTGAAACTCTATTAAATTAACTTTAGAAATTGTGCCAAAAAAATAATTTAAATTAAGACCTGCAGAAATAGTAAAATTTGAGTTTAATGAAAATTTATGTGATCCGGAAATGGTTGCTTTATTCAAGCCACCGTTTCCTGAGAAATTATATGTCAAATCTCCTGAGTTTATTTTATCATTGATCTGAGGCTCAGCATATTCAATTTCATATCCAATAGAACTAAATGGTCGAAATGAAATTGCCAATGATGTTTTTTGTGATATAGGAAAACCCATACCAAAACCTAGAATATTGCTAAAAGTATTGGATTTATTCAACCCTCCCTGTTGCATATTAATTTGACTCAAATTAAAACCAAGTTCAACTGAGGTAATGGTTAAAAATGAAAGGGATGCGGGATTTTGAAAATTTAAATGATGATTATCAATTACAGCATTTGACAGACCACTCATTGAAAAATTTTGAGAAAAACCAATTGGATAAATTTGTCCCACACCATAAAAGGAATATGGAGAATTTGTATTTATTTGAGAAAAAGAAATACTTGTAAATAATAGAAGTATTGTATATATTTTAATTTTCTTCATTTTTATTTAGTAACAAATTTAAACCTTTCAATAATAAGTTTTGATCAAATATGACATTTTTAACTAATTTTTTAAAATAAATAGAGTCTCCACCTGTTAAGATTACATTTAGATCTTTTAAATTAGAATTATAATAATTTATCCTGTTATTTATTTCACCTAAAATCCCAAAATAAACTCCAGATTGGACACAATCATCTGTAGATTTACCTAATAATTTAGGTTCTAAATTTTTAAAATCTAATGACTTTTTAGTGAGAAAATCTAATGAATTAAATCTTAAACCTAAACCAGGGCTTATTTGCCCACCTTTATAAACTTTATCTATTATTATATCATATGTAATACAAGTACCTAGATCTATCACTAAGTGATTTTTAAAATTTGCAAAAAAATTAATCGCAGCTACTGCATTTGCTAATCTATCAAAACCTAAAGTATTAAATTTAATGTACTCACTCTCAATAATATTTTTATTTATATCAGCCCAAAAAATTAATTTACAGTCATAATTTTTAAAAAATATTTTTAACTCTTCAATAACTTTAGTGTTTACTCCACAAATAAATACTATTTCTATCTCCTTTTGATTAACTGACAAATTTTTGAGATAATTTTTAATACCTAAGTTGATAATAAGTTTTTTTATTAAAATATTATTTTTAAAAAATCCTAATTTAATATTTGTATTTCCTATGTCGATTATAATATTCATATAAATAGAACTAGTATTAAATTAACTAAATTTAAGAATTCATATTATATAATTTATTCTAAATATTATTATATATTTGAAACAGTTTAATTGGTACCATAGCTCAGTTGGTAGAGCAAAGGACTGAAAATCCTTGTGTCCCTGGTTCGATTCCTGGTGGTACCACTGAAAAATCTCACTTTAATAAGTGAGATTTTTTTTAGTATTGTTTTGATCTTCTTACATATCAAAACAATACTTTTTTTAAGTAATATCCATAATCATTTTTAAAATAAAACATTGAATTTTTTTTTATTTTATCAAACTCTAAATTCAATAGATTTATTTTTTTTTGATAATTATTATTTATAAAATTATTAGCAAGATTAAAAACTTCTTCTTGTACTTTATAAAAAGCACTTTTTTCCCCTGTTTTATATTTTTGATTTTTATATCCATTTAATAATAGCAAAACTGATTGATTTTCTTCTACATTAAAATATATACTAGCTAATAAACCATAAGCAAGTCCTATATGGCCATATAAAACTTTATCTTCAAAAATAATATCTTCACATTTTTGCCCTCTAATGATATGTAAACCTAATCCCCATCTATTAAAGAGGTTAGAAAAGTTATCTCCATTTTTACCATCGTATTCCCAGGTTGGATTTAAGATCAACTTTACTGTATCTTCGTTAAGTAATTTGACTTCATTTTCACCATCATAATATTTTCCATTGTTCAAAAATATCTTTACCAACTTTAATAAGTCTATGGCTGAAATCCTACAACCACTATGAGGAGATAACAAATAAGTGCTTTGACCCAAAGTATAAGGCTGTAAATTAATTACTGGTTGTTTAAAATATATATCCATTTGGGGGACCCCATCTCTGTATAAAACACTTAGATTATTATAGTTTATTTTTTCTAAATTAAAACTTGAATTAATATTTAGTGGTTTAAAAATTGATTCTTCAATGAAGTTATCAAATCGGTACTGAGAAATGTTTTCAATTATTGCACCTAAAAGTATGAAATTTATATTTGCATAGGAAAAAAAAGAGCCCGGTGATTTTTTACTATAAATTTTTTCTAGATTATTTTGATTAAATAATTCGGAGATATTCAAAATATTTGATGTATTAATATCTAACAAAGAAGATGTATGATTTAATAACATCTTTACTGTAATTGGTTTGTTAATAAAATTCGGGTTAGTTATATAGAAATCTAAATAATCATTAATATTTCCATCTAAATCTAATAGTCCTTTTTCGTATAATTTTAAAACAGCTATAGTAGTTATAATTTTAGAGATTGATGCAACCTTAAATAATGAGTTATCATTTATGAGGGTCTTATTTTTCAAATTTGAAAATCCATAATGAACAATTTCATCATAATCTTTAGATGATACTATTAAGGATCCTCCTACGATATTATTATCAGTACAAATTTTTTCAAAATTAGCATCAAGAGATTGTGAAAATGAAACTTGAATTAAAAAAAAAAAATATAATCATTTTATGTGATTAATCTTGAGGGAATAGATAATTTTGAATAATCTCTTTTAATCTTTCAATATTAACTCTTTCTTGCTTCATACTATCTCTAAATCTAAAAGTAACAGTATTATTTTCTAAAGTTTCGTGATCTATTGTTATACAGTAAGGTGTCCCAATTGCATCTTGTCTTCTATATCTCTTACCAATTGAGTCTTTTTCTTCATAGTAACAATTAAAGTTTTTACTTAAAATATTATATATTTCTTTGGCCTTTTGAGGTAAATTATCTTTTTTCAAAAGTGGTAGTATTGCTACTTTATATGGAGATAAAATAGGTGGAATTTGTAAATATATTCTTTTTTCTCCTTCAATTAAATCTTCCTGAAAAGACTCACATAAAATTGCTAGAAATATTCTATCTAAACCTATAGAAGTTTCTATTACATAAGGAGTGTAATTTTTATTTATTTTTGGATCAAAATACTGAATTTTTTTTCCGGTTACATTAGAATGACTTGATAAATCGAAATCTGTTCTAGAATGTATACCTTCAATTTCCTTAAATCCAAAAGGAAACTTAAATTCTATATCAGTCGCTGCATTAGCGTAATGGGCTAATTTTTCATGATCATGGTATTTTAAATTATTTTCTGAAATTCCGATTGAATTATACCACTTTATTCTTTTATTTTTCCAATAATCAAACCACTTTATTTCTTCACCAGGTCTTACAAAATACTGCATCTCCATTTGTTCAAATTCTCTCATGCGAAAAATAAATTGTCTAGCGACAATTTCGTTTCTAAAAGCTTTTCCAGTTTGTGCTATTCCAAAAGGAATTTTCATTCTAGCTGATTTCTGGACATTTAAAAAATTGACAAAAATACCCTGAGCAGTTTCAGGCCTTAAGAACAAATCAGTTGCATCCTGAGAAACAGATCCAACTTTAGTTGAAAACATTAAATTAAATTGACGAACATCTGTCCAATTTTTTGTACCTGAAATAGGGCATGTTATTTGTAAATTTTCAATTAACTCCTTTAAACTTTTAAGATCTTCTTTTTCTAAACAAGCATTCAATTGTTTTGAAATTGTTTGTATTTCTGATTTGTATTTAGTTACCCTCGGGGATGTATTTATAAATTTTTTTTCATCGAATGAGTCTCCAAAATTTTTTGCAGCTTTTTTTAACTCTTTATTTATCTTTTGTTTTATTTTATTAATATGAGATTCAACTAACTCATCTGCTCTATATCTTTTTTTTGAATCTTTATTGTCAATTAAAGGATCATTAAATGCATCAACATGGCCAGATGCTTTCCAAATTTTTGGGTGCATAAATATAGATGAGTCAATCCCAACAACATCACTTCTATACTGAACCATAGATTTCCACCAATAATTTTTTATATTGTTTTTTAGCTCAACTCCGAAAGGTCCATAGTCATAAAAAGCAGAAAGACCATCGTAAATTTCGCTTGATGGAAAGACAAAGCCATATTCCTTGCTATGAGAAATTATTTTTTTTAATGTTTGTTCTTGCTGATTCACAATAACCCAAAAATAATGAAAAAAGAATTACTATTTTTATTGAAATTATTTAAATATGATTTTTATTCAAAATAAAATAGTAAGTAAGCAGATTTTTGAAAAAGAATTTGTTTGTAACCTAAAAAAATGTAAAGGTGCTTGTTGTGTAGAAGGAGAAGGCGGGGCTCCTCTAGAAAAGAAAGAAATTAATGAAATTAAAAACGTCTTTCACGCTATTAAAAATAAACTTTCTTTCAAAAACAAAGAAATAATTAAAAAAAATGGGTTATTTACATTTTTAGAAAATGGGGAAATTGAAACACCTCTCAATAATGGCAAAGAATGTGTGTACTCTTTTAAAGAAAATGAAGTAACTAAATGTGCATTTGAAGAAACCTATAATAACGGTGACATTAAATTTAAAAAACCCATTTCATGCCATCTATATCCAATAAGAATAAAAAAGACTAAATTATTTGAAAAGCTTGAGTATGAACATTGGAGCATTTGCAATAGTGGATGTGAGTTAGGTGAAAAACTTAAAACACCTTTATTTGTATTTTTAAAAGATTCACTAATCAGGAAATTTGGAAAAAGATGGTATGAGGAATTGGTTTCTGCATCAAAAGATTTAACTAAAATTTAAGTTTGACTTTTTAACAATCTTAATTAAACTTTCTATTGATTTAAAAACACAGATTTATCAAAATTGTTAATAAGTATTTTAATTTTTTTTTATTACTATGTTGTGCAATTTAATTTAAAGTTAGATGTTTGTTCATGCGTAGGAATCCTACGTTAAAATTGATTTTTTATTGAATACTTTGGTTAGTTATTTTAATTATTAATAACTAAGTTTTAGTCTGATTTGAACAGATCTAATTCTTGTTTAGATTGAGTTAGAATTTTTTATTCTTTGGAACTAAACAAAGTAATTTATGAAAATAAGATTGTTGAAAACAGAATCGAGTTTTCTTAAAAATGAAAATTGTTTAATTGTAAATTTGGTATACTTAATTATAACATAAAAAAAATTTAAAACACGTATTAGTTATGCACGTAGAAAGCATTTTTAAAAGAAGTCATGAAAAAAGACCATTTAAATTAGAAAAAATAACAGACGCTATTTTAAAAGCAATGATCTCTGTTAAAAATGGAGATCCAGAAGATGCCGAAAAAATTGCAAACGATGTAAATAAAAATTTAATTGCACGTGCAATTAAAATTCCCAATTACACACCAAACGTAGAAGAAATTCAAGACTTAGTTGAAAAAAAATTAATGCAAAGTGAATTTCTTGATGTTGCAAAAGCATATATTTTGTACAGAAATACGCAAAATAGAAAGAGGCAAAGAAATGTTTTTGAAAAAAGAATCACATTAAAGCCATATGAGTACCCAGAATTATATAAATATGTTCCAGCAATAAGGCACTCATATTGGATACACACAGAATTCAATTTTACTAGTGATATCCAAGATTTCAAAACTAAACTAAGTGAACTTGAGAAAAATGCAATAAAAAATACTATGCTTGCAATATCACAAATTGAAGTTGCAGTAAAAAGTTTTTGGGGAGATGTTTACCATAAGATACCTAAGCCTGAAATTGGATCAGTTGGCGCAACCTTTGCAGAAAGTGAGGTTAGACATGCTGATGCTTACTCTCACCTTCTTGAAATTCTTGGATTAAATGCTGAATTTAAAGACCTTAAGAAAAATCCGGTAATCATGAAAAGAGTACGATATCTTGAAGCCGCTTTAGCTAGTTCAAAAAGTGAAGAAAACAAAGAATACTCAGAAGCTGTGCTATTATTTTCGTTATTCATAGAACATGTTTCTTTGTTTTCACAATTCCTGATTATAATGGCATTCAATAAACACCGCAATATGCTTAAGGGTGTGTCGAACGTTGTTGAAGCAACATCAAAAGAAGAACAAATACACGGTGATTTTGGAATAGATCTAATTAAAATAATTAAATCAGAAAATCCTTCGTGGTTTGATGTATTGTATGAATCTAGAATTCAAGACTTGTGCAGAAATGCTTTTGAGGCGGAAAGTGCAATAATTGATTGGATATTTGAAAAAGGAGAATTAGACTTTTTACCTAAAAAAGAAATAAACGAATTTATAAAAGATAGATTTAATAAATCGCTTGAGAGCATAGGGGTAGAAAAAGTTTTTGAAACAGATGACACATTATTAAATAATACGGAATGGTTCAATGATGAACTAATTGCAACTAAACATGGAGATTTTTTTGTTAAAAGATCGATAAACTACAGTAAAAAATCACAAAGTATAACAGGAGAAGACCTTTTTTAAAAATTAAGAAAATGACAAAAAATACAGATCTGAAAACAATTGAAGAAGTTGAAAATGAGTTGCAAGAAAGCACAGTAGAAAATAAAGAACAAAAGAAAACTATTTCAAACAACAACTTTGAATGGCTTACAGATCACAGTAGAAATTTTTTATCTGCTGGTTACATTAACCCAGGCACAAAAGCAGAAACAAGAATTAAAGAAATTGCCGATCGAGCTGAAGAATTATTAGGGATAAAAGGATATAGTGAAAAGTTCTATCACTACATGTCAGAAGGGTTTTTTTCATTAGCATCCCCAGTATGGTCAAATTTTGGAAAGAAAAGAGGACTACCAATCAGTTGTTTTGGCTCCAATGTTTCTGATGACATGGGAAATATTTTATTTAGTCAATCAGAAGTAGGCATGATGTCAAAACTTGGAGGAGGAACATCAGGTTATTTTGGTCATATTAGACATCGTGGAGCAGCAGTAAAAAATAACGGCGAAGCTTCGGGATCAGTGCATATAATGCAACTTTTTGAAAGTATGGTAGATGTTGTTAGTCAAGGTTCCGTACGAAGAGGTCGCTTTTCACCATATCTACCAGTAGAACATAAAGATATATTAGAGTTTTTAGATATTGGTACAGAAGGAAACCCAATTCAAGAACTAACTCATGGGGTTACAGTAACCGACAAATGGATGGAAGAAATGATTCAGGGTGATCAAGAAAAAAGAAATATATGGGCAAAAGTAATTCAAAGAAGAGGAGAAATTGGCTATCCTTATATTTTTTATAAAGATAAAGCTAATAATGCTGCACCAGATGTGTTTAAAGATAATAATCATTCGATTAATGCCAGTAATTTATGTACTGAAATCATGTTGCCGACAAATGAAAAATGGTCTTTTGTGTGCGTTCTATCCTCAATAAACGTTTTACATTACGACAAATGGAAAAACACAGATGCAGTTGAAACAATGGTATACTTTCTTGATGCAATAATTTCCGAATTCTTAGAAAAACTAGAGGTATATAGAGACTCTCCAGATAGAGAAGATCAACAAACTTTTTTATTTATGGAGCGTGCATATAATTTCGCAAAGGAAAACCGAGCACTTGGCCTTGGAGTTCTAGGCTGGCATTCACTACTTCAATCTAAAATGCTTCCATTTAATAGTCCAGAATCTTTTAAGATTAATAATGAGGTTTTTAAATTAATCAAAGAAAAGTCCTACAAAGCTTCCCAAGAATTAGCCGTGCAATTTGGTGAGCCCCTAAGTCTAAAAGGATATGGTAGAAGAAACGCAACACTAAATGCAATTGCCCCAACGACTTCTTCTGCATTTATTTTAGGTCAAGTTTCACAAGGAATAGAACCCACTTGGTCAAACATCTATGTGAAAGATATTGCTAAAGTAAAAACTACAATTAAAAATCCTTTCTTAATTAAACTATTAAAAGAAAAAGATAAAGATAATAAAGATGTTTGGAACAGTATAAGAGATGCAGATGGATCAGTCCAACACCTAGATTTTTTAACAAAAGAAGAAAAAGAAGTTTTTAAAACATATGCTGAAATTGATCAGATGGATATTATACTTCAAGCAGCAGGAAGACAAACATATATCGACCAAGGTCAATCCCTTAATGTCATGATTAGCCCAGACATGCCCGCAAAAGAGATTAATAAACTTTATATAACCGCTTGGAAACTTGGCCTTAAATCTCTTTATTATCAACATAGTATGAATGCCGCACAAAAATTTGCACAAAGCAAAGAGTGCGCAAGTTGTGAAGCATAAAACTCTTTAAGAAAAAGCATTTAAACCTGTAACATCAAACCCTGTTATTAGTAAATGAATATCATGAGTTCCCTCATAAGTTATTACTGACTCTAGATTCATCATATGTCTCATAATAGAATATTCTCCAGTAATACCCATTCCTCCTAAGATTTGTCTTGAATTTCTTGCAATATTTAAGGCAATTTCAACATTATTTCTCTTGCACATAGAAATTTGAGCTGATGTAGCTTTATTTTCGTTTCTTAACACACCCAATCTCCAAGTTATTAATTGAGCTTTTGTGATTTCAGTAATCATTTCAGCTAACTTTTTTTGCTGTAACTGAAAGCTACCTATTGGTTTTCCAAATTGAATTCTTTCTTTAGAGTATCTTAGTGCCGTATCATAACAATCCATAGCGGCGCCTATAGCTCCCCAAGCAATACCATATCTAGCAGAATCTAAACATCCAAGCGGTGCTCCGAGTCCATCTTTCTGAGTTAATAAATTTTCTTTTGGTACTTTTACATTATCAAAAACTAACTCTCCTGTAGCAGATGCTCTTAAACTCCATTTATTATGGGTTTCAGGAGTAGAAAATCCTTCCATTCCCCTCTCTACAATTAAACCCTTTATTCGACCTTGTTCATTTTTAGCCCAAACTATAGCAATGTCAGCAAATGGAGAATTAGAGATCCATAGTTTTGCACCATTTAATAAATAATAATCTCCTTTATCCACGAAATTAGTTACCATCCCACCTGGATTAGAACCAAAATCAGGTTCAGTCAAACCAAAGCATCCAACAAAATCTCCTGATGATAATTTAGGTAAGTATTTATTTTTTTGTTCTTCAGTTCCATATTTAAAAATTGGATACATGACTAAAGAAGATTGTACAGAGGCAGTAGACCTAATACCACTATCTCCCCTTTCTAATTCCTGCATAATCAAACCATAAGATATTTGATCTAGGCCAGCACCACCATACTCATTGGGAATATAAGGACCAAATGCACCAATTTGCGCTAAGCCTCTAACTAAGTGTTTTGGGAACTCTGCTTTTTGACAATATTCTTCAATTATAGGTGAAACTTCTTTTTTTACCCAGTTTCTTGTTGTATCACGAACTAATTTATGTTCTTCACTTAATAAATCGTCGAGATTTAAATAATCTGGCGCTTCAAATAAATCTTTGGTCATAACTTATACTTTTACACAAAAATAAGTTATAATTATTAAAATTCAATTTTATTAACTTTGAAATTAATATTATTATCAATAATGATTTTCATAAATAAAAATCTTATTACAATTTACTTGTTAATTATACTTTTCATTATAACTATTTCTTTTGTTGTTAATAGAAAACAAATTAGAAGTTTAATTTTAATGCCATTTGAAAAAAAAGAAAATTATTTATCATTATACTTTCAAAGAAATGTTAGCTTTAGTTTTCTTAGATTTAATTTTACCTTAATCACTATTCTTATTTCAACTTGTTTTATTGCAAATTTTTTTGAAAAAAAAGATGAAATAACTTTTTCTTTCTTATTACTATTAATAATATTTTTTTACTCATTTCGACATGTTTTTACAATTTTGTGGGGATTTACAACAAATAAATATTTAAAATGCAAAAAAATTTCTATCATTATAATTGATACAAATGCACTTGTTGCTATATATTTTCTTCCTATTTTGTTTATTTATCACTTTAATGTTTTTTTTGGTTTAAATACTATTTTCATTATTTCAATTATATTTTTTTTAACACTCATTGTAAGCGAACTAATTTTTATCATAAAAGCAATGAACTTAATAGACTTAAAAATAAAAGATATTATTTTGTATATTTGTGCTTTTGAAATTGTCCCTATAATTACTTTCTATATTGCCCTAAAATGAAAAAAATTAAAAAAATTCTTATATCACAACCAGAGCCTCAAAGTAAAAATAATGCATATGCAGAACTTGCAAATAAGCATAAAATTAAAATTAAATTTAATCCCTTAATTGAAATTAAAGGATTAAAAGTGAGGGATATAAGATTACAAAAAATAAACGTAAATCATTTTTCTGCTATTATATTTACAAGCAGAGTTGCCATAGATCACTTCTTTAGAATTTGTGAAGAGATGAGATTTACTGTCCCAAATACTATGAAATATTTCTGTGTATCGGAAGCCATTTCTTTTTATTTACAAAAATATACAGCATACCGAAAAAGAAAAATTTATGTTGGGGGGAAAAAATTTGAAGATCTTATTGAATTAATTGAAAAACACAATACAGAAAAATTTTTACTCCCATCTGCTGAAAACACTAATAAAAAAACAATTGAACTTCTTGATAGTATTGAAATTGACTATACAAGAGGTGTGTTTTTTCAAACAATTCCAAAAAAAACTAAAATTAAACGTTTTTCCTATGACTTAGTTGTCTTATATAGTCCTATTGATGTTGATTCATTACTACAAAACTTCCAAGAACTATTTCAAAAAGATCATGAAATACAAATTGCTGTTTTTGGTAATGCAACACTTAAGTACGCAGAAAGTAAAGGTTTAAATGTAAGTTTAAAAGCTCCGACCGAAAAAAATCTTTCGATGTTATCTTGCCTTGATCATTTTTTATCAAACAAGTGATTCAATTATTTTAATATGAAAGGAGAAAATGTACAAATGATCTCTTCAAAAAAAGATATTAAATCTATCCTAGAAAAAGGTGGGAAATTTTTTGGTGAATTTTTAACAATTATATACATAAATGATAGTAGTTTAACCAATCACCTTGAGTTATTAATTTCTGTTCCAAAAAAAAAAATTAAACTTGCTGTTAACAGAAATAAAATTAAACGTAGAATTAGATCTTTTTTTTTTGATAAGACAAACCATAAATTAAAAGAAATTAAGATAATTATTATTTATCAACATTTTGAAACTATTAATTATTCTAAAATCACAAAAGATATAATTGCGTTTCAAAGAAAAATTCTTAACTATTGAAAATTATTATAATATATTTAATAAAATTTTACCAGTTGACAATTTCTCCATTAATAGGAAAAAATTGTAGATATTCGCCAACTTGTTCAAATTATTGTATTTTATCACTAAAAAAATATGGACTAATTAAAGGAACTTATTTATCAATTAAAAGAATACTATCTTGCCACCCTTTTGGCGGCTCAGGTCATGACCCAGTTCCTTAAATATTTATTACTATGCTTATTAAAAAATTTATTTATATACTTTCCTTCTTATTTTTGTTTAATAGTTTAAATAGCCAATCAAACTACTTTGAAATAAGTAAAAACTTAGAAATTTTTAATAATGTTTACAAGGAATTAAACACCTATTATGTAGATGATACAGAGCCTGGTAAATTAATGAAAGAGGGTATAGATGCAATGCTAAAAAAACTTGACCCCTATACTCAATATATCCCTGAATCAGAAATTGAAGATTTCAGATTTCAAACAACTGGTCAATATGGTGGTATCGGCTCTTTGATACGAAAAGTAGGAGATTATGTAATAATAGCTGAACCCTACAAGGATTTCCCCGCAGATAAATCTGGTCTTAAAATTGGAGATAAAATTATAAAAATTGATGGTATTTCTATGAAAGACAAATCTGTTGAAGATGTAAGTAAATTATTAAAAGGTGAACCAGGAAAAAAGGTAAATATTTCCGTAAGTAGAATTAGCGGATCTGATATATTTGAAATTCCAGTTACAAGGGAAAAAATTAAAATATCAAGTGTTCCATACTCTGGATTAATTGATGATATTGGATACGTTAAGTTAAATAAGTTTACAAGGAACTGTGCAAATGAAGTGAAAAATGAAATACTTAAACTTGAAAGTGAGAAAGCACTAAAGGGCATAATAATTGATTTAAGGATGAATCCTGGAGGGCTTCTTAATGAAGCAATAAAATTGTGTAATATTTTTATAGAAAAAAATACAAAGATAGTCGAAACTAAAGGAAGAAATACTGACTGGAATAAAGTATACAAAACGAAGTCTAGTGCATATAATACAGAAATACCTGTCGTTGTATTAGTAAATCAAGGATCAGCCTCAGCCTCTGAAATATTTGCGGGAACTCTACAGGACCTGGATAGAGGGATCGTAGTAGGCACTAAAACTTTTGGGAAGGGTTTAGTGCAACAAACAAGAAAATTAAACTACAATTCTCAATTAAAATTGACTGTAGCAAAATATTACACACCCTCAGGTAGATGTATACAAGAAATAAATTACTCTGATGAAAAAAATACTTTACCAGACTCCCTTAGAACAGAGTTTAAAACTAAAAATAAAAGATCTGTTTTTGATGGTGGCGGAGTAGATCCGGATATTATTGTAGAAACAGATAGTATTCCTAAAATAATTTTTAACCTAGTTCAAAAGCAACTTATATTTAAATTTGGAAATTACTATTCTTCAAAGGTTAGTGATATTGGCTCAATGAATAAATTTAAGATTACTGACGAAATCTATGATTTATTTAAAGAATTTTTAAAAAGAGAAGAATTTCAATTTGAAACTTTATCAGATGAAAAAATTAATGACTTAGAGGAAACATTACTTTTTGAAGGTTATGACATAAAACTAAAAGAAACTGGTTTATTAAAAAAAATAAAAGAAGAAATTTTACAATTAAAAAATCAAGATATAAACAAATATAAAAAAGATATTAGCAAGATTATTCTTTCTGATATTATAGTTAGATACTACTATAATGAAGGTAGAATTGAATCTTCGCTTAAGGAAGATGCAGCAATTTTAGATGCAATAAAAATTTTAAATGACACAAAAGCATACAACAAAATTTTAAATAAATAATATTTTGATTCATAAAAATATTTTATTTGATTTATTAAAAAGAAGTCAAATATCAATTTCTTTAGCTAATATTTTACTATTTACCTTTGCTTTTTTTATAAGCATTTCAAATACAATAAGCTCAATTATTTTAATATTTTTTCTTGTATTACTTTTTTTAAAAAAAAATACTAAAAAAAATATTAAAGAATTGCGAAATAATGAGGTTGTAAATGCAATTTTATTTTTTATAGTTTATGTTTCTTTGAGTTCTTTATGGTCAATCAATGATTCATTTTTCTCATCAATTAACCAATATATAATTATTTTATTTGTACCTGTTTTAGCAATGCTAAACTATACGAAAAAAGAAAAAAATATTTCTATAATTTTTTTTTTATTTGGAGTTTTTACAAATATTATCGCGTCGCTTATAATAACAAAACTAAATCAGTTTGAAGTTATTGATAAATTATATTTTCTAAAAAATGACCATTATAAAAACATCTTTTATTTAAGAGGATTTATTGACCATTCAAATCTCTCAATATTTGTTTCCTTCAGTATCTTCATTATTCTTGAATATATTTTAAAAAAGGAATTAAAAACAAAAAAAATAGGATTTATTATACTAATTTTCATTCTGACTTTTTTTCTCATTTACAGTTTTGGAAGAACTGGTTTAATTTTATTTTTAATTTTAGGGCCAATTTATTTTTTTATAAAAAAACCCGAAAAAATAAAAATTATTGTAAGTTTCTTATTTTTACTAATGACCATTACAATATTTACCCCTAACCCTTTAAAATCTAGGATTAAACAAACTTATAATCTTAATAAAAATTTATCAGCTGAAGAAAAAATACTAAATGATGCAAAATACATGTCTGATTCATTAGGGGGGAATATTGATTATTGGGTTGAAAAAATAAATAAGAATGATGAATGGAAAAAAGAAGTTTTAAATAAAAAGACTAATGAAAGTATTAAAAAAAGATTTGAAATTTGGCGTGAATTTAAAAATAAAATAAACTATAATTTATTTCTTGGAAAAGGACTTGGAAGTATAAAAAAATTAATTGATGAAAAAAATAATTCAATTAACAGAATGCCACATAACAGTTATTTATTAATTTTTTTTGAATTTGGAGTAATTGGTTTTTTATTATTCTTAAATATTTTTTATTCACAATTAAAAATTGCAATACAAAATAAAAAACATAACTCATATTTTCTTAGATTAATTTTTACAATTACTTTTTTAATATGTATGATAATAAATGACTACATAGTCATTTTTAACACTGTATGTTTTTTTACTTTATTTTCCTCATTGTTATTTACAGAAAAAAATACAATTAAACAATAACCCTTCTTATTCTCTTTGATAAACATGAAGTTAACTCATACGGAATTATTTCAAGAGATGAACATAAATCAAAAATATCTCTATTTGAACCAAATAATTCAACTTCACTTCCAGCGTGGATATTATTTATTTCTTTTAAGTCAATTATACAGCTGTCCATCGAAATTTCACCAATAACGGGCA
The DNA here is from genome assembly GCA_002718035.1 of Flavobacteriales bacterium. Classification (GTDB taxonomy): domain Bacteria; phylum Bacteroidota; class Bacteroidia; order Flavobacteriales; family TMED113. Next base: position 50,827 of record PBCX01000005.1, on the reverse strand, counting down.
ATGCAATTCCATTAAAATAAAAAGACAAACCTTTGTTAACCCAGGATCTTCTTAAACCATCAGCATATCCAATAGGAACTATTCCAATTTTCATATTTTTTTTGGCAATAAATTTTCTGTCGTATCCAACAGCATCACCTACTTTAATAGTTTTAATTTGAGAGATAGTTGACTTTAAACTTGCTATACATTTTGATTTACTATTATTAAATCCATAATAGATTCCGTAACCTACCCTTACCATATCAAAGTTGGCTTTTGGGAAATTTAAAACCCCAAATGAATTTGAAATATGATAATTAATACTGTGATCAAAATTTAAATCTATTTTCTGTTTTAATTTTTTAAAATTATTTAGTTGATTAATTGTAGTTGTAGTATCAACTATATTATTTGATGATGAAAAGTGGGAAAAAACTGACTTTAAAAGAATATTCTTTTGACTTTTAATTCTTTCAATTACTTCATCTATTTCTGGAAATTGACTAAATCCGTATCTATTCATTCCTGTGTCAAATTTTAAATGGAATGGTATAATTTCATTTGTTTGCTTTGCATTGTTAATCAATTTGTCAAGCATTATTAAACTATATATAGTTGGTTCTAAGTTGTTCTTAATTATTGGCTCTAAGTTATTTACTCCAGTATACATTATTATTATTGGATTTTTAATACCAATTTTTCTTAATCTTACACCTTCTTCAAAATCAGCAACAGCAATTATATTAATACCTTGATTTAAAATTTTTTCTACTAACAACACATCACCAAATCCATAGGCATTTGCTTTAAGAACAGCTATAATCTCTGTTTTATCACCTAAAATATGCTTTAGATAGTTTAAATTTTCAACTAATTGTTTATAATTTAATTCTAATCTGGTAGAAAAAAACTTATTTAACATTTTCATAACATTTTTTGCAAAGAGGCTCATAAGAATCTTTATGTCCTAAAAAAATCTTTGATGTTTCATTCGATAGTCTATGGGATCTACTGGCTGGTTTTTTACATCTATTACAAATAGCATACAATTTTGTTGTTGAATCAGCAATATCAATTAAGCCATAAACAGATTTAAATTCTTCATTTAAATAGTCCTTATTTAACCCAGCAATAATTACTGTACAACCTAATTTTTTTAATTTTAGGCAATCCTCAATAATAGAATGAGAGAAAAATTGTGCCTCATCGATACCTATAATTTTAATATTATTAACCTTATTAAATATTTCAGAAACGTTATTAACAACAAATGCAGATTTTTTTTCCCCCGAGTGGGTTATTACCTCATCTAAGCTATATCTAATATCTAACATAGGTTTTAATAAAATAAATTTATTGTCTACATCATGAAGTCTTCTTAATAGTTCCGTAGACTTGCCAGAAAACATGCAACCTGTTATAACTTCAATTCTTCCAAGCATTTTAAATAAAATTCTTATTACAATTTAATAAGAAAAGAATTATTATAATTATTTTAAAAAAATAATTAATTAAATTGAATACATAATATGCTCCACTGTTTATCATGCTACAGATAATTCCAACACCAATAGGAAATTTAGAAGATATTACAATAAGATGTGTAAATGCATTGAAAAATGCTGATCTAATCATTGTAGAGAGCTTTGAAAAGAGCAAAAAGTTGTTTGTTAAATATGATATTTCAGCAAAAATTATAATCAATAATGTTTTTAACGAATCCAAAAAATTAGATTACATTATTTCTAATATAGAATCTGTCAATGAAAGTTGTTTAATCTCTGACTCTGGGACTCCTGGAATTTCTGACCCCGGTTTTTTAATTATTAGAAAATGTATTGAAATTGGGATTGAAATATCTTGTTATCCTGGACCTACTGCATTTGTTCCAGCAATAATTCAATCTGGTTTTTCTTGTGAAAGATTTATTTTTGAAGGTTTTTTACCTAAAAAAAAAGGTAGAACTAAACGCTTAGAAAGTCTATTTAATGAAAGAAGAAGTGTGGTTTTGTATGAGTCTCCCCACAGAATTTTAAAAACTTTAAAAATTTTTGAGGACACAATTCCAAACAGAAAAATTTATGTTTGTAAAGAACTTACTAAGCTTCATGAAACATACTATAGAGGAAGTGTAAAAGAAGTTATAAATAAATTAAAATTAGCTAATATAAAAGGGGAATACATAATTGTTTTACAGGGAAAAAATGAATAAAAAATTTTGTACAATAATTGCTGGCCCTTGTAGTATTTCTTCAAAAAAAGAACTTACAAATATTTTCAAAACAATATATAAAGATATTAATTACTTTAGGTGTGGTATTTGGAAGGCTCGAACAAAAATTGATAGCTTTCAAGGAATTGGTGATAAAGGATTAATTTGGCTAAGAGAACTTCAACAGAAATACAATGTACCTGTCGCAATTGAAGTTGGCACCCCTAGTCATGTAGAAAAAGCTATTAAAAATAATATTAAAGTTTTATGGATTGGGGCAAGAACTACAGTAAATCCATTTTATGTTCAAGAGTTATGTAATTGTCTAAAGGGAACAAATACGGAGGTATGGATAAAAAATCCAATATACCCAGATGTTAATGTTTGGTTTAGTGCAATCGAGAGATTTAAATCTATAAAACTCAAGAAAATTAAACTAATTCATAGAGGTTTTTTTAGTTTAAATGAAAAAAAATACAGAAACGCACCAATGTGGGAATTATTAAAGGAAACTAAACAAAAATTTCCTGAACTAGATTTAATCTGTGACCCTAGTCATATTGCAGGAAATAAAAAATATATAGCTGAAATTTCAAAAAAAGCTATTTCTATGAACTTAAATGGCTTGATGATTGAAACCCATAACTATCCAAAAAAAGCATTGAGTGATGCAAACCAACAAATAAACAGTAAAGAACTTAAAGAACTGATTAAAACCATTAAACTCAATAAGCTTTAACACTCCCTTCCAACCTGTTTATGTAAGCTTCTGGATAAATTCATAAGTTTAGAAAACCGATTTAATTCCATCTTTTTTTCTTCATTATTAATTATAGATGGTATTCTATCTAGTATTTCTTTAGTTATATCAGAAATTCTTTTAAGCTTAAATCTTATAAGTGCTTCCTTAACTAAGGAAAATAAAATATCTTCTTCTTTTTGCACTTTAATATTTTTTTTCTCCCAATTATCAATTTTATACTTCTCGCTAATTAAATAAGCTGTAATTTTTACGATTTCTATATTTCTATGATTAATAAAAAAATCTTTTTCTATTATTTTCCCTTTTTTTAATGCATCTTGATATTCACCTAATATTTTAATAAAAATTGGATGTTCAATTGTTATTCCATCTAATTGTAACTCTTGTATTATCATTTTTGCAACATGAACTTTTTGATTAACATTGATTTGAATATATTTTTCTCCATGATTCAATAAAAGCTTAAATAAAAATTGCTCCTCTTTTGAAGGAGGATTAATTTCTTGTTCTTTAATTATTTTTTTTTCTTCTTTTTCTTGATGCTTTTTATTTCTATTAATCAAATCTTGAAATAATATTCTTGAATCAAGATTTAAAATTTTAGATGCTTTTTCAATATATATAGCTTGATTAGTTACATCATTAACTAATGATATACTGTGTAATAATTTTTTTACTAGCTTAATTTTTTTTTCTGGAATCTCTAAATTTTCAGAATCTATATTTGATATAAAAGATAAAAAATCTTGCTTATTCTCATTAAGATATTTTTTTAAAGTAGTATAATCCATTTCTTTTGAAAAAGAATCAGGGTCATGTCCATCTGGTAATTTTATAATATTAACATACATATTTAATGATAAGGCGACATCAATAACACGTAAAGCTGCATTAATCCCAGCTTGATCCGAGTCAAATAAAATAGTAATTGAATTTGAAAACCTTTTAATTAGACGAATTTGATCAATAGTTGTTGCAGTACCTGATGAAGCTACAACATTTGTGATTTTTTTTTGATGTAATGAAATAACATCTAGGTAACCTTCAACTAAATAACAGTTGTCATTTTTAATTATCTCGGTTTTCGCAAAATTTAAACCATATAATACTTTACTTTTTTGATACAATAAGCTCTCAGGAGAATTTATATACTTAGCTGTTTTTTTATCTTTATTTAAGATTCTTCCTCCAAAGCCAATTATTCTATTGCTTATTGAGCAAATAGGAAATAAAATTCTTTCGTTGAATCTACTGTAAATATTATCTCCTTCTAAAAAAAGACCTGACTTAATTAGTATTTCTTTTTTAAATCCTTTTTTAATTAATTTATCATAAAATTCTTTACTTCCTTTAGGTAAATATCCTAAGTTGAACTTTTCAATTATTCCTTTATCTAGTTTTCTATCTAATAAATATTTTAAAATATTTTTATTATTTATCAAATATTCTTTTGATTGTTTTTGGACAAAATCTAATAATATCGATATTGATTCCTTGTCATCTTCATCCTTTTGATTAAATGTTTTATCCTGAGTTTCAATAATTTCAATATTATACTTTTTAGCTAAATATCTAATAGCTTCTGGATAAGTACAACCATCATGTTCCATTAAAAATGATACAACGTTTCCACCTTTCCCCGAACTAAAATCTTTCCAAATTCTCTTAGAAGGAGAAACTATAAAAGAGGGGGTTTTTTCATCAGAAAATGGACTTAATCCCTTGAAATTCGCTCCTGCCTTTTTCAATCCAATAAAATCTCCTATTACATCTTCAATAACAGCGACATTAAATACTTCTTCAATTGTTTTTTTCGAAATCATTTATACTATTTATTTCTTATTTTGATATAATTAATTAAATCAATCAAAGATTTTTTATACTTAGAATCTGAAAATATTTCTAAATCGTTAATTAATTCATCTACCAAAATATCAATTTTATTTTTTGAAAATTCTATACCATCATTTTTGTATACAAGTTTACGAATAAATAATATTTCATCATCTGACACTTTTTTCTTATTAAGTATTTTTAATATTTGTTGATTTTCAAATAATGAAACTTTTTTTAATGTATGTAAAAGTGGTAAATTAATTTTACTTTCTTTTAAATCATTACCCATTAATTTTCCAGTAAAATTACTTTCATTATAATCTAGAATATCATCTTTTATTTGAAATATGATGCCTATTTTTTCACCAATACCATAAAGCTTTTGAAGTTCACTTTTTTCAGTCAAATTATTAGAAACAGCCGCTAATTGAAAGCAACAACCAAATAATGAGCCTGTTTTACTTTTAATTATTTCAAAATATTCGCCTTCATTAAGATCTAAATCTCTTGATTTTTGCATTTGGTATATTTCGCCTTCACTTATGTTTTCAACAGCTTTTGATGTATATTTTAAAATATTTATGTCATTATCTTGTAATCCTAATGACAATCCCCTAGATAACAAGTAATCACCAACTAAAACTGCTATTTTATTTTTCCATAAACTACTTACTGAGAATTTTCCTCTTCTAAAATGAGCATCATCGACTACATCATCATGAATCAAAGTAGCTGTATGTAACAGTTCAATTAAAATACATGAAGAATATGTTTTATTATTAATTTCACCAATCATTTTTGAAACTAACAATAATAATATTGGTCTAATTTTTTTACCAGGATTTTTTAAAATGTAATCTGAAATTAACATTAATAATTTTACATCTGATGAAAGGGAATCTTTATATTTTGAATCAAAAACTTTTAATTCTTTTGCAATAGGTTTTATAATTAGATTTAACATAACTAAATTTTATTAGCTAATTGACCACAAGCAGCATCTACATCTTCTCCCCTGCTTCGTCTTAAATTAACAACTATATTTTCTTTTTTTAGGATTGATATAAACTCAATTGTTTTTTTGTTTGTTGATTTCTTAAACTTAGAATTTTCAACATTATTGAATTCAATCAAATTGATTTTAGAGGGCACAATTTTAGAAAATTGAATTAATTCCTGTGCATCTTTAATGTTGTCGTTAAAATCATTTAATAAAACATATTCATAAGTAATTTTAATTTTAGTTTTATTGTAAAAATATATTAATGAATCTTTTAATTTGCCCAAGTCATTAGAGTTATTAATATCCATAATTTCAGATCTTTTTAAATTATTAGCTGAGTGGAGTGAGACAGCTAAATTAACTTTTAATTTTTCATCTGCTAATTTTTTTATCATTTTAGATACTCCTACAGTTGATACCGTTATTCTTTTTGAAGACATATTTAAAGCTTCCTTACTAGTTAAATAATTTATAGAATCTACGACGTTTTGATAATTAACCAAAGGCTCACCCATTCCCATATATACAATATTGGTGATACCCATATTATATTCTTTAAAAGATTTATCCATCATTAAAGAAACCTGATCAAATATTTCGTATGACATAATATTTCTTTTTCTTTTCATACTTCCCGTTGCACAGAATTTACATGCAAAACTACAACCTACCTGAGAGGATATACATGCAGTTACTCGATTTTTTTCAGGAATTAAAACTCCTTCACATTTACTTCCATCATCAAGGCAAAATAAAAATTTGATAGTCCCATCCTTGCTTTTTATTTGAGTGCTTATTTTAGCATGTGTAATAGTAAAATTATTTATCAAATACTCTCTACATCTTTTAGAAATATTTTTCATTTCGTGAAAAGAACGAACATTTTTCTTCCACAACCATCTATATATTTGCCTGGCTCTATATCTTGGCTCTTCAATTTTTTCTATTATTTTTTCAAAATCAGAAAATTTTAAACTCCTAATGTTTTGTTTCATATCTTAATACTAAAAAATTTAGGACTTAATAATTTTTCTTGCTAAATACCAATCTTCCTTTGTTGTGATTTTAAAATTTATGTCTTCACCTTTTATTAAGTTAACCTTTTTAACAATATTTTCAATTAATGAAATATCATCTGTTTTAGTTTCAGATTGTTGTTCATAAGCCTTTTTAATTAATTTACCTATGAAAACTTGAGGCGTTTGAGTAAAAAGATAATTATTTCTATTTACAGACATTGTTTTATTATTTTCTAAATTAATTCTTATTGAATCTTTGGAGATTATATATGGTGCTGCATGGTTTTTTTTAAGTGCAGAAAAGAATAATTTTTTTATTAATTTAATACTAATAAAGGGACGAACACCATCGTGAATAGACACAATATCATTATCACATATAGGTAAATTATTTAAAGCTCTTTTCACTGATTCATATCTTGAAACTCCTCCGCTAAAAACATTATGATCAATTTTAAAATTGTGTGATTGGCATAAAGATTTCCAAAAAGTAATTTTGTTTTTCGGTAAAATTACTGATAATACGGACTTTTTATCAAATTGGTAGAATTTTGAAATGCTATGCATTAAAACAGGGGTTTTTCCTAAGACTAAAAATTGTTTGTACACATCTGAGCCCATTCTGGTTCCTTGACCTGCTGCTAAAATAATTACAAAATGCTTTTTCGACATTATTTATTTTAATAATTATAGTATCAACATACAATCACCGTAACTTAAAAACTTATATTTTTCTTTTACCGCTTCTCGGTAGGCACTCATTAATAAGTCATGACCTGAAAATGCAGAAACTAGCATCATTAATGTTGATTTTGGTGCATGAAAATTTGTAACCATTGAATTAGCAATTCTAAAATCATAATTTGGAAAAATAAATTTGTTGGTCCAACCATCGTAAGGTTTTAATTTATCATCTGTGGAAACGGATGTTTCTAAAGCTCTAATACATGTTGTTCCAACTGCACATATTTTTCTTCTCTCTGATAAAGTATTATTTACATCAATTGAAGTTTTTTCTGAAATAAAAAGTCGTTCTGAATCCATTTTATGTTTAGATAAATCTTCCACTTCAACAGGTTTAAAAGTACCTAAACCAACGTGTAAAGTAATCTCACTCAATTTAATACCCTTAATTTCAGCTCTCTTTAATAAATTTCGACTAAAGTGAAGACCTGCAGTAGGAGCAGCAACAGCACCCTCAACTTTTGCATAAACTGTTTGATACCTATCACGATCATTTTTATCAGGACTTCTATTTAAATACTTTGGTATCGGTGTTTCACCTAACACTTTTAATTTATTTCTAAACTCCTCATAATTCCCATCAAACAAGAATCTTAATGTTCGCCCTCTTGAAGTAGTATTATCCACCACCTCTGCAACTAATGAAAAATCATCTCCAAAATATAACTTATTTCCTATTCTAATTTTTCTTGCTGGATCTACTAAAACATCCCACAAACGGATTTCACTATTCAACTCACGAAGTAAAAAAACTTCTATTCTTGCACCGGTCTTTTCTTTATTACCATACATTCTAGCAGGAAAAACTTTAGTGTTATTAACAACAAACATATCATTGTCATCAAAATATGTTAAAATATCTTTAAACATTTTATGTTCTATAGTTCCTGTTTTTCTATCTACAACCATCATTCTAGACTGATCTCTCTCAGGACAAGGTTTACTTGCAACTAGTTTTTCAGGTAGATCGTAATTAAAATTTGATAATTTATACTTCATTTTTTTTTTATAGGTTCGCAAATATACAAAATTATATAAGTAGATTACTTTCTTTATTTTTTATCTAGCATCGTTTCAAAAAATTTCATTTGTAATGCAGTATCTAATTTATATTTTCCAATAGCAGTTCTTTTAAGATCGAAAAGATATGCGCCACAGTTTAAGTATTTTCCTATATCATTAGCTAATGATCTTATATAAGTTCCTTTACTGCATACCACTTTGATAGTAATAAAAGGAAAGTTAATACTTACTATTTCAAATGAATTTAAAAAAACTGGCCTGGGTGAAATTACGAATTCTTCATTGTTTCTAGCTTTTTTATATGCCCGTTTTCCATTAATTTTAACAGCAGAAAACTTTGGCGGAACTTGCTCTAAATTGCCAACAAAAACTTTTTCTAATTTATATATATCATTAAAAGTTAAAAACTTAAAATTCTTTACTTTTATTTCATCTTTTTCTCTATCAAAACTTTCAGTATAATAACCTAATTTTATTGTAGCTAAATAAGTTTTATTTAGTTGTTGAATTAATGGTATTTTTTTTGTCATTTTACCTGTGCATAGAATCAAAAGACCTGTCGCTAAAGGATCCAGTGTGCCAGCATGACCAACTTTTAATTTACTAAGAGAAAGTCTTTTTTTTAATAAAAATCTTATTTTTTTAACAACATCAAATGATGTCCACTTTAAAGGTTTATTAATTAAAAAAATATTATTATTCATTAGAAATTTTCGAAGCTAAAAGCCAATAAAGATATAATTAAGCAATAATACCCAAAATATTTTAACTTACTATTATCTACAATCTTTATCATCCAATTGCAACATAGGCATCCAACAAAAAAAGTAACTAAAAATGAAACTAAAATATTGAGATCAAAATTTATTAAATCTAAACTTAAAATATCCATAGCAGATTTTCCTAAGATAACAGGTAAACAAATTAAAAAGGAAAAGGCAGATGCTTCTTTTTTTGAAGCTCCTAAAAGTAATGCACAACAAATAGTTGCTCCGGATCTCGAAATTCCAGGAAGAATTGCAATAGACTGAGCAATTCCAACCAATAAAGCTGTAAATAAAGTAATTTTTTTTGTTTTAATGTTTATTTTTTCTGTTATGAAAAGAATAAACCCAGTTATAAAAAACATTAGTGAAACTAAATTCAAACTCCACCCATTATCGTATTTTTTTTCAATAAGTTGATCAACATTAAAAATAACAAGTATAGCAATTGGAATTAAAGAAACTAAGATGTTTATAATGTAATTTTTTGAGTCCTCATTTTTAAATGATAGTAAACTTTTTATTTTTTCTCTAAAGATGAAAATTATACTCATAGCAGTAGCTAAATGTAAAATTACAGTAAGAAACGCACCATGTTCTTGAATACTTGAATTATCAAAAACATTTTTTAAAAACTCAATATGACCACTACTACTAACAGGTAAAAATTCTGTTACACCTTGTATTATTGCTAAAAAAATATAGTCAATTAAATTGTTCATTTTTTGATCATTATAGAATAGCCAGACATTATAAAAGCAATGATGATTATGATTGGCGCAATAACAATTCTGCGACTAGAAAAAATTTCTGGGTTAAATGTTGAGCCACTTGCCCCACCACCAGACAATAAAAGAAAACCAAGAAACAATAAGAATATGGAAAAAATAAGAATTAAATATTTTTTTTTATTGAACAATAAACTTTGTTTCTCTTCGCTTTTTTGGTTCTGATTTTTCATATAAATTATTTATCTGTAAAAATTTGTTTTTAAACTCAATATTCTTTTTAACACAAAAAAATGGCTCAAAAATGAAATTAAAATACCGAATATAATATTTACTATAAATATCAGAAAGATTTCTAACGTAGTGACGTATAAAAATAAATTTTGTATTAAAACTTGAGCATCTTCAAAAATAATAAATAGAATAGTAAAAAGTAATATCGTAAGAATCATATTTGAAATTATAGCTGCAAAAAGCCCATCCAGTAAACTTCTAAATAAATATGGTCTTTGTATAAAATTTTTAGTTGCACCAACTAATTGCATTATTTTTAAATTATTACTCTGAGTGAAAATTTTTAGCCTAATATTATTATAAATTAAAATAATTGAAAGTATTGTAAATATAAAACAGACAACAAATGAAATTTTTAAAATCTTTAATTTAAAATTCATCAAAGAATCTGAGACTTTGAGAGGAAAAATAGCACTTGAAACAGCTTGATCACTTTCTATTTTTTTCTTTAAAACTTTTAGATCTTTTGAGTTGTGAAATTTAGATTTTACATACAAATTAATAACATCAGGTAAAGGGTTTTCATTATTTAATGGATTAAGAAAATCTGCACCTAATTTTTCTTTTAATTTTGCTGCTGCAAATTCTTTTTCAACAAACTGAGTTTTTTGAAAATCGACCTCATCAATAGTTTTTAAAAAATTCATCAGATCTACAATACCGTTTGAGCTTGTGCTGTTTAAAATAATTTTAAAAGGTACATTTTCTTGTAATTTCTCAATTAATCTATTGGAGAAAAAAAATATTATTAGAATAAACCCAATGCTCATGAGAGCAATTGACATTGTAAAAATCATAGAAGTCTTTAAACTGAAAATTGAATTTTTTAGTACTTTATTTGGTTTGTTGCTCATGATACTAAAACTAAATTAAGAAATACAATTAATTTAAGTAAGATTTAGTATCTTAAAATTAATAAATTTGTAAAACCTCGTACTCAAAAGATGGATTATAATTTTAAAACAATAGAAGAAAGGTGGAAAAAGGAGTGGGAAAAAAATAAAATTTTCAAAACAACAATCAATAATAAAAAAAAATTTTATGTTTTAGATATGTTTCCTTACCCATCTGGCGCAGGACTTCATGTAGGGCATCCGCTGGGATACATTGCTTCAGATATTTTCTGCCGTTATAAAAGATTGCAAGGTTATAATGTTTTACACCCGATGGGTTTTGATTCATTTGGGTTGCCAGCTGAACAATATGCAATAGCTACAGGACAACATCCTGAAAAAACAACAAAAGTAAATTCAGAAAAATATAAAAAACAACTAAAGAATCTAGGTTTATCCTTTGACTGGGAAAGAGAATTAAAAACTTCGGATACAAATTATTACAAATGGACTCAATGGATTTTTAAACAATTATTTAACTCTTATTATTGTAATATAGATGATAAAGCTATTCACATTTCTGAACTAATTGCAGAGTTTGAAAGAAATGGTAATAAATCAGTTCAATCGCCTTGTGATGATGACACTCAAGTTTTTACAGCAGATGAATGGAAAAACTTGAGTTATGAAGAACAACAAAATATTTTGCTAAAATATCGTTTAGCTTATTTATCTAATACTTGGGTAAATTGGTGCGAAGGTTTAGGAACCGTCCTTGCAAACGATGAAGTTAAAGATGGTGTGTCAATAAGAGGAGGTTATACAGTGGAACAAAAAAAAATGAAACAGTGGGCACTAAGAATTACAGCGTATGCAGATAGATTACTAAAAGGTTTAGACCAAATTGACTGGCCCAATTCTGTTAAAGAACAACAAAAAAATTGGATTGGAAAATCTTCAGGTTTAAATATAATATTTAAGACAGAAAACAACCTTAATATTTCAATTTTCACAACTAGACCTGAAACGATTTTTGGTGTTTCATTCTTAGTTTTGTCTCCTGAACATGAACATTTAAGTCAACTTTGCATAGATGATCAAAAAGAAAAAATAAGAAAATATCAAATTAAATGTTTTAAAAAAACTGAGCTAGATAGAATTTCAAATGTTGACTCTGTTTCGGGTGAATTCACAGGCTCTTATGCTCTTCACCCATTCAGTAATGAAAAAATCCCTATATGGATTTCTGATTATGTATTATCAAATTACGGAAGTGGTGCTATTATGGCTGTTCCAGCCCACGATGCGCGAGATTTTAAATTTGCTAAAAATTTTAAAATTAAAATTACGCAAGTAATTAGTAATGGAACTATAGTTGAAAATAAGCCTTACTTAGAAAAAGAAGGTAAAGTAATTAATTCATCTTTTTTAAATAAACTTTCTATTTCTGATGCAAGCGATAAAATTTCTAAGTTAGTGTCTCAAAAAAATATTGGTTCTTCTTCCATTAACTTTAGACTTAGAGATGCAATATTTAGTAGACAAAGATACTGGGGAGAGCCATTTCCAGTGTATTATAAAAATAATATACCTCAACTTATAAATGATGATGAACTTCCTTTAGAGCTACCATCAATTGATTCATATTTACCAACCAAAAAAGGCGATCCACCATTAGCAAGAGCAAGAAATTGGAAATATAAAGACAACTACGTTTATGAACACTCAACAATGCCTGGCTGGGCTGGTTCTTCATGGTATTTTATTAGATATCTAGATCCTCATAATACCAAAAAATTTGTGGGGGAAAAAGAAATTAAATACTGGGAAAACGTAGATTTATATATTGGTGGCGCAGAACACGCAACAGGTCACTTACTTTATTCTAGATTTTGGACAAAATTTTTGTTTGATCTATCGTTGATTAATTTTTCGGAACCATTTAAAAAAATTATAAATCAAGGAATGATCCTTGGGGAATCTAGTTTTGTATATAGAATTAAAGGCAAAAATACTTTTGTTTCCTATAACTTAAAAGATAAATACAAAACAACTAAAATACATGTTGACATAAATTTGGTTGAGAAAAACCATCTTAAAATAAACAAGTTTAAAAAAAGTAGAATAGAATATAACAATGCTGAATTTATATGCGAAGATGATAATTATATATGTGGGAGTAGCGTTGAGAAAATGTCTAAATCTTTTTATAATGTTGTAAATCCAGATAATATTATTGAAAAATACGGTGCTGATTCTCTAAGAATGTTTGAAATGTTTCTTGGACCTCTAACACAATTTAAACCTTGGAAAACAGAGGGGATAACAGGTGTATACTCGTTTATTAAAAGATTTTGGAGCTTGTTTTATAGAAATGATAAATTTGAAGTTTCTGAAGAAATCGCAACAAATGAAGAAAAGAAAATACTTCATGAAACAATATTTAAAATAAAAAATGATATTGAACAATACTCATTTAATACGTGTATCAGTTCATTCATGATAATCACCAATAAACTAAGAAAAATTAATTGCAATAAAAAAGAAATTTTAGAACCCCTACTTATTGTTCTTTCCCCTTTTGCACCATTTCTTTGTCAAGAAATTTGGTCAAAAATTCATGGGGAAAAAAATATCATTGATGAGAAGTTTCCTAAATATGATGAAAAATTATTTATAAAAAACGATTTTGATTATCCTGTCTCAGTTAATGGAAAGAAAAAATTATCAATAAACATAAATAAAAACTTGACTGACGAAGAAATTGAAAATTTAGTTGTTTCACAAAAAAGAGTAACAGATCTAATTGGAGATAAAAAAATAAAAAAAATAATAATTGTAAAAAATAAGATTATAAATATTGTAATTTAAAAAATGATAAATTTTTACAAAAAAATACTGTTATTTATATATTTCATGAGTATTTTTGGATGCTTTTCACAAAAAAACAATGAATTTTATGACTTTTATAATAAAAAACATAAAAATTTGGCATTTAAAGTTGGAGAAAAGGCAAAATATAAATTTTCGTACGGTCAAAGTAATAAAAAAGGAATATTAACAGCTGGTTATGGTCAAATTGAGGTCGTAGGTATATCAAATATTGACAATTCTTCTTGTTTTAAAGTTCAGGCCAAAGGTGGGACAACAAAATTATTTGACTTTTTTTATGAAGTAGATGACTTATTTGAATCTCACATCGAAACAAAAAATCTAACCTCACTTAAATTTAAAAGAAATATTCATGAACATAATTATAAAGCAAATCAAGTAGTATTATTTGATAGAAAAAATAATTATGCAAACACATCAGACTTCAGAAATTCTAGAAAAGGGGGATTGAAAATTTCTAATAATACACAAGACATGCTTTCAGCATTATTTGCTAGTAGAAACATTCCAAATGAAAATCTATTAATTAATGACACTATTCATTTAGAAATTTTCAATCTTGAAAAAAATAATATTTTCCCAACATATTTTGTTCCAATAAATAAAGAAACCATAAAAACAAAAATTGGTAAGTTGAGAACAATTAAATGTAAGATATTTGTTGAGAAAAGTAGAATTTTTTCTGATAAAAACTCAACCTATATATGGCTGACTGATGATTATAGACACTTGCCAGTAAAGGTAGAAACACCTATTAGAGTTGGGTCAATATATATTGAAATCCTTTCTGTTGAAAACTTATAAGAAAACTCATTTTTTTTATTGTTTATTATTTTTGATAAATTATTAGATTTATAAAATGAGACACAAACATCTAGAAGAAAAGTTAGAAAAATTAATTGAAAAATACTCTACAACGGGACAAGATATTAGTTCATATCTAGAAGGACTTCTATACTCTGATTATCTAAGTTATTGGGATTATATAAATTTAGATACGTTACTAACTTTACAAGCCCCGAAAACTGATTTTCCAGATGAAAATATATTTATTATATATCATCAAATAACAGAGCTTTATTTTAAACTTATTATCGAAGAACTTAAGCAAATTTCAAATAATGGAAAAATTATCAAAGATAATGGTCAAGATCTGGGTTGGAACAAGAAACTAAGTTTTAGTTTTTTAAAAGAACGACTGGAAAGAATCATTAGATATATGAAAATTCTAATAAATTCATTTGATATTATGATTGAAGGGATGACTAAACAAGAGTTTACAAAATTTAGAATGAGTCTACTTCCTGGTAGTGGTTTTCAAAGCGCTCAATTTAGAATAATTGAAATTTACTCAACATCATTTAAAAATTTATCATTAAATAATAAATCCACAAAAACAGATAAAAATATTATAGAAAATTTTTATTGGAGTAAAGGTGCAACCGAAATAGATAGTGGTAAAAAAACATATACTCTTACACAATTTCAAAAAAAATACTCTTCACAATTAATAAGCTTAACAAAAAAATTAAAGAAAAAAAACCTATGGGAAAAGTTTAAAGAAGTTCAAATTAATAATGAAGAAAAAAAAGAAATAATCAACCTATTAAAAGAATATGATTTATGTGTTAATGTTAAATGGAAACTTGCTCATTTTAAATCAGCCGTCAAGTATTTGAAAGCCTCAGGAATCATTAAGGCAACTGGCGGAACCAATTGGCAAAAATATTTACCTCCTCGTTTTCAAAAAATTATATTTTTTCCTCAACTTTGGACTAAAGAAGAAAAAAAAGAATGGGGAATTAGCTGGCTTAAAAAATTATAAATGAACACAATATTTTTGTTAATACTAAAAATTCTTACAATTCTTTCAATAGTTAATCTGTTTCTAATAATATTGAAAATTATTTTGTCTGGTTTTAAAAAAAATTACACCTACATCCTTTCTTCGATAATTATCGCTTTTATACTAATTGCTTCAATTCAAAAGATAAATAAAAATTCATTTAAAAAAGATGAAAACGAGTTCAGTAATTCAAGCCAAATAATAAATCAAACAGAGTCAATTATTAAGTCAGAAAAAAAATTAAATTCTAACCTTAGACTAATACAAGAAGTAATAAAAAAAAACAAAATAGAAATTGATAGTATTAATACTGACAAATGCTTTGAAAGTGTTGTTAAAAAAAATGAAAATATTACTTCTATACTTTCACCTTATAATATTAATAATTCAAATATTTTCAAATTAGATTCATATTTGAAAAAAAATAACATATTTAATCTTAACAAAATAAAACAAGGAGACAAGTACGCAATAATCTTTTCTGAAAAGAAAGATAAGCCAAGTCTAATGGCATATAATATAAATAACGAAAGCTATTTACTAATTGATTTTAATGACTTTACAAAAACTAAAATAGAAAAAAGATCATATGAAATTATTAATAAGAATTTGTCAGGCATTATTAGAGAACATCTTTGGCAAGCAATTGGAGATAATATTAAAGAAATTAATGAAATTGACGCATTAATTGTTGCTATCGCTCAAAAAATATATCCCTGGACAATTGATTTCTATAGACTAAATCCAAATGATAAATTTAAAATTATATACGATGCAAAATATATAAATAATGAATTTATAAAAATTAATAAAGTATACGCTGCTGTCTTTCAACATAATAATGAAAATTTTTATGCAATTCCATTTAAAGATGATACGAGTTTAAAATCTGTTGAATATTTTGATAAAAATGGAAAAAATCTAAGAAACTTTTTCCTTAGAGCCCCAGTTGAATTTAAAAGAATATCCTCAAGATATAGCAAATCCAGAAGACACCCGGTTACAGGAAGAGTAAAAGCACATAAAGGAACTGATTTTGCAGCTAAAAGTGGATCGCCAATTGTTAGTACTGCGGATGGTATTATAACAGCGGCTAAATACAAAAAATATAATGGTTATTACGTTAAAATCAAACATAATAATACTTATGAAACTCAATATTTACACATGCAAAAAAGAAGTGTAAACTATTGGAAAAAAAATGGAATTAAAAATGGAAAAAGAATAAAACAAGGTGAAATTATTGGTTATGTGGGTCAAACAGGACTTGCAACAGGGCCTCATGTTTGTTACAGATTTTGGAAAAATGGGAAACAAGTAGACCCTTTTAAACAAAATCTACCTCCATCCAAGCCAATTAGTAAAAAAAATAAAAATTCTTTTGAAATAGAAAAGAATTTATGGGTTTCAAAATTAGATAGTATCCAATACAAAAATTAATTACTTATAGGCTTATGCTTGAAGATTTCCAATCTCCATTTTCCTTAATTAATTTTATTAATTCAAGTAACGCATCATCAGTAGGTATATTTTTTTTAACTACGTTCTGCCCTTTATATAAAGTTATTTTTCCTACACCTGAGCCCACGTAACCATAATCCGCATCTGCCATTTCTCCAGGTCCGTTTACAATACAACCCATGATTCCAATTTTTATGCCCTTTAAATGAGAAGTTGCGTTTCTAATTTTCTCAGTAGTTTCTTGTAAATCAAACAAAGTTCTACCACACGATGGACATGAAATATATTCAGTCTTAGAAAATCTTGTTCTTGTGGCCTGTAAAAGCCCAAATGAAATTTGGTTTAAAAAAGGAGCATTCTCGTTAGATTGAGCTTTAATAAAAACACCATCCCCAAAACCATCACAAAATAAAGAACCTATCTCAATAGAGGAACTTATTAAAAGCTGATCTTTTGAAAGATCTGCATTATATTTTCTACAAATTACAACTGGTGTTTGATTATCAAATTCTATTAAATCAATAAATATTTTTCTTAGTTCAAAATAGGCATTTGAATTAAATGTTTCAATAATTAAAATTGCAGATTTATCAATATTTATTTTTTCAATTACATCTCTATTTAATGCTGAAATTGTGGTGTAAATAAAATTAATATGATTGGATAAATTTTTTGCATTTTTGTAATCCTTAGCAGACATCAGTGGATATCCTTTTTTAAGTTTTAACCAAGTTTTATAATTATAAATTAAACCTAAGGTTCCTGGGATCTCAAAGTCTATATCATTGTCTCCTAAATATATATAATCGCAACCTTGATCTGTAATTGTCCATTTATCTAATTTAATTGAGTATCTGTAACCAAGAGGAAATAATGACTTATAAGTAATTTTAGATTTTAAGGATAGATCTGAAATTACAACTGGAACTTTACTTCCACCTATGTTGTTGACAACTTTGGACTTTCTTCTGATGTATGAAAATGGATTAAAATTTGTTTGTTTTATTGTAGAAATTTTTTTTAAATTATTTCTGTTTTTAATATGATCTAAAATATTTAAAGCAACTGGGATTTCATTTTCTGGAGGTTCAGTCAGAGAAACTCTAATAGTATCTCCAATACCATCCTCCAAAAGAGAACCTATTCCAATAGCAGATTTTATTCTACCATCTAATCCATCACCTGCTTCAGTGACACCAAGGTGCAATGGATAGTTCATTTCCTCTTTATTCATTTGAAAAACTAATAATCTATATGCTGCGATCATTACTTTTGGATTAGAAGACTTCATTGACAAAACTAATTGATGATTATTTTCAGATCTAAAAATTCTTACGAATTCCATAGCAGATTCAACCATACCCTCAGGAGTATCACCATAACGACTTAATATTCTATCAGATAGAGATCCATGATTTGTCCCAATCCTAATTACAGTTTTATGCTCTTTGCTTATTTCGATTAATGGCATCAACTTTAATTTTATTCTTTCTATCTCTTGATTATATTCATCATCTGTATATTCAATTTTTTGAAACCTCTTTTTATCAGCATAATTTCCTGGATTAATTCTAACCTTTTCAACAATTTTTGCGGCAATCTCTGCTGCGTTAGGTGTATAATGAATATCAGCAATTAATGGTTGGTTATAACCTTTTTTTAATAATGAATCTTTGATGTTCTTTAAGTTCTCCGCTTCTCTTTTACTTGGTGTTGTAATTCTAATTAATTCACATCCTGCATCAATCATTTTGATACATTGGCTAACAGTAGCTTCTGTATTCATTGTATCTGTAGTTGTCATTGACTGTACTCTAATAGGCTGATGTCCGCCAATTCCAACATTACCAATGAAAACTTCGCGAGTTTTCCACCTAGAATATTTTGTCATACTATTACAATATTTTTTTATCATAATTATAAACGTTGAATTTTAAATAAAATAGGTCTGCTCGGTGCGGCATCATTATTAATTGGCATGAATTGTAAATTCAATAAGTATTCTCCATCTGGTACTTTTGTTGGAACATAAATTAGCTCAGTTATTGTATTTGTATTTCCACCTGTTATTATATCAAAAAAAATTTTATGATTTATAACTTTACCATTATCTTTCTCCTTATCAATTGATGGCAAGTCAATTAACAAGTTTTTAACACCTATTTTTTTTATAAATAAAATACAATCTTTAGTTAAATAAGGTGGGTTTGAGTTAGAATAGTTTTTATTTTTTTTCAAAGGTAAATTTGGATTAGTTCTTATTATTAATGTCTCATATTTAAATTCGTGATTTATTTTTTCTAAAATCATATCTTCAGAAATAACTAAATCCATACCTCTTTTTTTAGGGTTCACAGTAATTAAATTAGAAAAGAAAAAAAATGATTTTTGTATTGAATTAATACTTTCTTCTTCAATACTAATATGACCACAACATTCTGTATGAGTAATGTGAGCGTGAGGATTAAAAAAAATGTTATTAAAATTTACTGATGCACCATTCTTTATACTCCCTACCCAATCTCCTTTTCTGACAGGTGATTTTTTAGGTTTAGATTGACCCCATGCTAACAAACAATCATCTTGAAATTCTATTGGAACTGAAATATCTATTGGTGAATTGAAATCAATCTTTATTTTCTCATTATTTAATTCAGAGTAAAAATCCATATAGCAAAATTAAACTAAAAAAAGATCAGATGTAATTTTATCACATAAAATCATTCCTTGTTCAGTTAATGCATAATAATTATTTTTCTTTGATATTAATGATCTATTGACTAAATCGTTAATCTGGAATTTGATATTTAAATACTCTTTATGCGATGTTATTTCTTTTAACTTTTTATTTGAAAGACCTTCTATTTGTCTTAAAGAAGTTAAAATAAATTCATTAATTATATTCTTCCTTGTTAAAAGCTCTTCTTCATAAAAAACATCATTGTTTTTAATAGAATTAATATATTTTGAGTTATTATTTATATTCCATTGCCTTGTTTTTCCATTAAAAGAATGAGCAGATGGACCAACACCTAAATAGTTTTGAGAATTCCAGTAAGAACTATTATGTTTAGATCTATAATTTTGTTTACAAAAATTAGAAATTTCATAATGAATATAGTTTGCATTTATTAATATATTTCTCATTAGCATAAACTGGTCTGTTTTTTTCTTATCAGAAACAACTTTCAAAGTGCCTTTTTTTAATCTATTAAAAAAAACTGTTCCTTTTTCAATAGTCAGGCAATAACAAGATAAATGTGTGACATTCAAACTGATTGCTTTATTTAAATCCTCTTCCCAATCTCTAACACTCATTTTAGGAAGACCATAAATTAAATCTAAATTGATGTTATTAATTCCTAATTCTTGAGCTATTTTAATTGAATTTTCAATATCAAAGCTTGAATGATTTCTATTTAAAGTTTTAAGTTGTGAGTCGTTAAAAGACTGACCTCCTAAGCTTAGTCGATTAAACCCTAAATTAATTAGATTTTTAATTTTTTTTTTATTTAAATCATTTGGATTGGACTCGATAGTAACTTCAGGATTAGTAAAAATATTATAATGTTTAAAAATGCATTCTATTATTTTAGCTAACTCAGTAGGATTCAAAATCGAAGGAGTACCACCACCAAAATAAATAGTTTCAACAATATCATTTTTCAAATAATTTTTTCTTAATACAAGCTCATGAATTATTGAGGAAATAACTTTATTTTTTGTTTTAAGCGAAGTTGAAAAATGAAAATCACAATAATTGCATGCTTGTACGCAAAAAGGTATATGTATATAAATCCCAGCCAAATTTATTTATTTATAACTATTCGAATAATTGTTTGTTTAAACGGGACTGATTTCAACACAAATATTTTACCACTATGATATTCAGTTATTATTCTTTTGCATAGCGACAAACCTAAACCCCATCCTCTCTTTTTTGTTGTATGTCCTGGATCAAAAACTTTTTTAAAATCGCGATTGGGGATTCCCTTGCCATCATCAATAACATCAATTATTAAATCACTATTCTTTGTATTTAATAATTCTAATTTAATATTTCCAGATTTTTGTAATGAGTCAATTGAATTTTTTAATAAATTTTCAATTACCCACGAAAATAGTTCTGGACTAAGATTAATAGATAAATTTTTATCATTTTGATTAAAAGAAAATGAAAAATTAATGTTCATAGATGCTCTTTTTTTCACATAGTCCAAAGTTTTTTCTAAAACAGGAATTATCTGTGTTGATTTTAATAAACTAGAAGATCCTATTTTAGAAAATCTATTTGCAATTTGTTGTAAACGAGTTGTGTCTTTTTCGATTTCTAATATAACATCATATTTTATATTTTGATTTTTTAAATATTCAACCCAACCCATGAGCGAAGAAAGCGGAGTTCCAATTTGATGAGCTGTTTCTTTAGCAATACCAGCCCATAATTTATCTTGTTGAGATTTTTTTGAATAATAAAAGGCTAAATAAGCTATAAAAAAAATAATAATCGTAATTAATAGTATAATTACAGGTAGCTTTTTTAATTTATCTATAAAATTTTTACTTTCTCTTGACAACTTATTAAATTCTTTAATAATATAAGAATCTGTATATATTACATAATCAACAGTTACATCAGTTAAAGGATTGTTAAGACTGTCAAATAGAACCTCTCCGTTTTTGTCTTTTTTTGCACTTTGAATAAGAATTGGAATAGAGTACTTCATTTTATTAATCTGCTCTTCTAAAAAAGACTTATTATTTAATTTTTTTTCAAAATCTTTCTTAATAATTGAGATTTCATTATATTTTTCATTTAATAAAACAACAGAGTCAGGAGTATTTTCTTCAATATTTTCTATTTCTTTTTGCAATAAAAGCTCTACTGGATTTAAATTACGGTATGCTTTCAACTCACTATTTGAACCCAACCATATAGCTGGAATATTATTATTACTTTTGATTATATCTAGTATACACGGATCTAAAGTTTCACCAATAGATATTGATGCCATTTGACTCACTGCATCAGCCCAAATATTAATTCTTTTTTTCTCCTCAACTCTTAAATCTTTAAGAACTTTTAACTTTCTTATTTCTACGCTATTTTGTTGTTTGAAAAATTGAATTGTTAAAAAAAGAATTGAAAAAGTTACAAGGACTGACAAAACTATAATTAGTCGATTAATAAGTATTATATTTTTAGTAAAAAATCTCAATTAATCATTAGTTTAATTTACTTCATTTTCAAAAATCCTATTTCTTTTTTGCTTAAATGTCTGTATTTTCCTCTTAATATTTTTTTCTTTGAAATTCCAGCAAATAAAATTCTATCTAATTTAATAACTTTATAAGTAAAAAATTCAAATATTCTTCTAACTATTCTATTTCGGCCAGAGTGCAAAGATAAAACTAGCTCTTTTTGATCAGAATTATTTACAACATTAATTTTATCAACTTGTATAAAACCATCATCCAATGCAAACCCTTTCTTAATCTTATTATAATCACTTTCTTTCATTTTTTTATTCAAAAAAACATGATACATTTTTTCAACTTTATTTTTAGGATGTATTAATTTTTGTGACAAATCACCATCATTAGTTAGTAATAGTACACCAGTTGTATTTTTATCTAACCGCCCCACTGGAAACATTCTTTTATTTAAATTATGAGAAATTAAATCCATTACTGTTTTTCTTCCTTTCTCATCTTTAACGGTAGTTATATATCCTTTTGGTTTATTTAATACAATATATTGAAAACTTTGTATTATAAGTTTTTTTCCATCAAGCTCAACTATGTCATTTTCAGAAACTTTATATCCAAGTTTAGTAATTAAACTACCATTTACATTAATTCTTTTAAGTTGAATTAATAAATCTGCTTTTCTTCTAGAGCAAACACCTGATTTGGCTATATACTGATTTAATCTATACTTTTTTTCACTCATATTAATCTAAATAAACTAACTCTACATTTTTTCCAACAAAAAGTTTAACTCTATGATTTATAATAATTGGAGTATTATTTTGTATATGCCCAACTGGAAAGTTATAACAAACAGGGTATTTATACTCGAACAGAAATTGATTTATTAATTGATAAATGTTTTTGCCAAACTTTGGTTTGTTATCTTTAGTCTTTGAAAACTCGCCGATAATTAAACCTGAAATATTTTTTAACACACCCGATCTCTTTAAAGTATACATCATTCTTTCTATTGAATATAAATACTCATCTACATCTTCAATTATCAAAATATTTCCAGTTGTCTTTGGAAAAGAATTTGAGTTTAATAGTGAACATAAGATTGATAAATTTCCTCCAATTAACTTTCCATTTGATGTCCCTCTATTATTATATTTATTAGATGGAATTTTAATTGGATTTTTAAACCCAGTTAATAAATTAAATATTTCCATCTTTGACGATTCTAAAGTACTCGAATAATTAATTGGCATCGGAGCATGAATAGAATTAAAATTATAATTTGAAGAAATATGGGAAAGAAAAACTGTAATATCACTAAAACCAATAAGCCACTTTGGATTAATTAAAAATTTTGTAAAATTTATTTTATCAATTATTCTTACAGAACCATAACCTCCTCTTGCAAAAAATATAGCTTTTACTTTAGGGTTGTCTAAGTTTTCTTGTAGAAGTTGTATTCTTTCATGATCTGTACCAGAAAACATTCCTCTTTTTGTTAAAATTGTTTTATTAAGACTTATAACTTTAAAGCCTTTATCTGTTATGTAATTATAAGCATAATTACATTCTTCAATTGAAATATATTTTGCAATTGATATAATTGCAACTTTATCTCCTTTATTTAAATATTCTATTTGCATAGATTTTTCCATGTAACAGAGTTTATATATTTTTATACAATATACAAAACTAAACTGTGGAAAAATTTATTGTAACAGCTGCTCTTCCATATGCAAATGGACCTATTCACATAGGTCATATTGCAGGGGCTTACCTACCTGCTGACATATTTGTAAGATATCAAAAACTAAAAAAAAATGATGTAGTCTTTATTTGTGGTTCGGATGAACATGGAGCAGCTATAACTCTCAGAGCAAAAAAAGAAAATAAATCACCAAAAGAAATAATTGATCTTTATCATTCAAAAAATAAAAAATCTTTTGAAACTCTAAATATAAATTTTAGTATCTACGACAGAACTTCTTCTAAGTTACATCATGAAACTGCTCAAGAATTTTTTAAAAATCTAGAATCTAAAAACGTTTTTAATAAAAAAACTACGAAACAGTTCTTTGACAAAAAACATAATCAATTTCTAGCTGATAGATACATTCAAGGAACATGTCCAAAATGTGGTTATAATCTCGCTTACGGAGATCAGTGTGAATCATGTGGCTCAGCGTTAAGTCCAACAGAACTAAGAAATCCAAAGTCAACACTGAGTGGTAACACCCCAATCATAAAGGAAACTACACATTGGTATCTACCAATGAAAAAAAATGAAAAGTGGTTAAAACAATGGATAGAAAAAGGTATTCTAGAGAAAAAGAAAATACATGATCCTAAAAAATGGAAAAATAATGTTTTAGGACAATGCAAATCATGGATTGATGGAGGCCTACAAAGTCGTGCCATGACTAGAGACCTAGATTGGGGAGTTAAAGTTCCAGTAGAAGGTGGAGAAAAAAAAGTCCTATATGTTTGGCTAGATGCCCCAATTGGATACATTTCAGCCACTAAAAAATGGGCAAAACAAGAAAATAAAAGATGGGAAGATTATTGGAAAAGTCCAAAAACTAAACTCATAAATTTTATTGGAAAAGATAATATTGTTTTTCATTGTATTATTTTCCCTATTATATTAAAAGAACATGGTGAATTCATTCTTCCAACAAACGTTCCTGCAAATGAATTTTTGAATTTAGAGGGTGGTAAAATATCAACTTCAAGAAATCACGCCATCTGGGTAAATGATTTTATTAATGACTTCCCAGATAAAGAAGATGTTTTAAGGTATGTTTTATGTTCAATTTCTCCAGAAAATAAAGATTCGGATTTTACATGGAAAGATTTTCAAGCTAGAAACAATAATGAATTAGTTTCGATTTTAGGTAATTTTGTTAATAGAGTAATTGTTTTAACTAATAAATACTGGGATGGAAAAGTTCCAAAAAGAAACCAAACTTCTGAAGAAGATAAAATTATACTTAATAAAATTTCGGAATTTCCTAATAAAATTGGTGAATCAATTGAAAATTATAAATTTAGAGAAGGCCTTTACCAACTCATTGATCTTGCAAGACTAGGAAATAAATTTTTAGCTGAACAAGAGCCCTGGAAACTATATAAATTAGATTCAGATAGAACTGAGACAGTGTTAAATATATGTTTACAAATAGTATTTTCACTATCAGTTTTAAGTGAACCATTTTTACCTGAAACATCAGATAAAATATGTAAAATATTAAACTGCAGCTTTGAATCTTGGAATTGCTCTAAGAAAACAAATAATCTAAAGCCAAATCATAAAATAGAAGAGGCAAAGCATTTATTTTCTGTTATTTCTGATGAAAAAATTCAAGAACAAATTGATAAGCTTAACTAGCCATTAATTTTACCTTCAACAACAGACCAATCAATAATATTCCAAAATGCATTTATATAATCTGGTCTTCTGTTTTGATAATTAAGATAATAGGCATGTTCCCATACATCTAAACCAAGAATAGGTACACCTCCGCAACCTCCGGACATTAGTGGATTATCTTGATTCGCAGTTGAACAAATAGTTAAACTACCTTTATCATAGCACAACCAGGCCCAACCAGAACCAAATCTTGTTGCAGCAGCTTTTGAAAACTGTTCTTTCATTTGCTCAAAAGAACCAAAAGACTCATTAATCATTTTCTTCATATTGTCACTAGGAGCAACTGGGTTAGGTGATAAGATTTCCCAAAATAAAGTGTGGTTATAAAAACCCCCACCATTATTTCTAATCCCCACAGGGAGATTATCATGCTTTAAGATTTCTTCAATGGACATGCTATCAAATTCTGTGTCTTTTATTAGATTGTTCAGATTATTTGTATATCCAGCATGATGTTTAGTGTGATGTATCTCCATTGTTCGCGCATCAAAATGTGGTTCTAATGCATCGTAACTGTATTTTAACTCAGGTAATGTAAAATTCATAATATTTTTTTTATTTGTTTTAAAATTACTAAAATTTCTTTCATGAAAAAAACTTAATGCTCTTAGTTGATTGGGAATTAGTGAGTACGCAAAAAGACCTAAAAAATTTTTAATTAAACTTCTTCTATTTATTTTTTTCACTGTAAGTATTAATAAATATTAATTTTTATCAAATATATTTAATGCTTTTTTAATATAATCATCTTCTTTATTATAAAAACGAATAAGTTCTTCAGAACTTAAAGCGTGATTAAGAATCATATTTTCAAATAATTTTATAAATTTTTCTTTATAAGCTTTCATTTCATTTTCATTTTCACTCAATTTTAAAATTTCTATCCAGAATTTATTTTTATTTTGATTAAAATATTCAATATAATTATTTTTAATTTTGTCTCTATTCTGATCTACAACATCAAAAGATTTTTCATATAAAAGATTATAATTATTGTTCCAAAATTTTGACTCAAAATTAGACATTGTATCTACAGAAATAATGTAGTCTGGTGTTATTCCCCCATAAGAATATACAATTCTTCCACCAGTTGTTTTATACTCTTTTTTAAAACTAGATGAATCAGAAAAGTTGTAGGGTTTTTGAATACTTCTTCCGGATGGTGTGTAATATTTTGCTACTGTAATTCTTAAAGCCCCTCCATCTTTTAAATTTATTTGCTCTCCAACTAAACCTTTTCCGAAACTTTTATTTCCAACAATAGAGCCTCTATCATGGTCTTGAATAGCCCCGGAAAGTATTTCACTAGCAGATGCACTATTCTCATTAATTAATACTACCAAGTCACCTTTTTTAAAAGCTCCTCTTTTATTTGAATAATATACTTTTTTATTCCTATACTCACCATCTGTACTAACAATTTCAAGACCACTATTTAAAAATTCATTTGTAACATCAACTGCTTGATTCAAATAACCACCTCCATTATTTCTAAGATCTAAAATTAATTTTTTAGCTCCTTGATTTTTCAAATCAAGGACAGCTGCTTTAAATTCATCAAAAGTGGTAGATGAAAACTTCTCTAATTTTATATAACCTACATCATCTTTTATTATATAATATGAATCAACACTGTTCAAAGGAATAGCATCTCTGTATAATATTTTTTTAAACTTATTATTTTTTCTCAAAATTGTTAGTTCAACTTTTTCGCCTCTTGCACCCCTCAGGGTATTCATAACCATATCATTATCTACTTCTGTTCCTGTAAAGTCTTTAGAATTAACTTGAATTATACGATCTCCGGATAATATATTTTGTTTTTGAGAAGGTCCATTATCTATTACTTTTATTATAGTTACTGTATCTCTAATAATTGAAAATTGAACTCCAATTCCATAAAAATCTCCAGCAAAATCTTCATTAATTCTCAATAAATCTTCCTTTGATATATACTGAGTAAAAGGGTCTAGATTATTAAAAATTCCATCTCTTATAAATTGAACTAAGGTGTCCTCTGATATGTTTTTATGATAATTATTTAAAATAATTTTATAAAGTTCTTCAATATGCTCTAGTTTATCAAAGTTATTTGAAAATCTGTTAACTGAAGGATAAAATCCAATAAGTATAACCAATAATACTAAAACAAAAAAGATATTGTTGAATATAAATTTTTTAGATTCTTTCATTTAAAAATATTGTACCCAGGGTGGGAATCGAACCCACACTCCGTTACCAGAACTGGATTTTGAATCCAGCGCGTCTACCAATTCCGCCACCTGGGCTAATTTTGATTTCAAATATAATAATAGTTAATTTATAAAAGTTACATTTATTTTTATAAATTTGTCTCCCCTAATAATACGAGATTATTTTGCAAAATAAAATTAAAATTTTTTCAGGTAGAGCATCAATTAATATAGCAGGAAAGATTGCTAAGTCATATGGTTGTGAATTAGGAAAAGTAGTGATAAATAATTTTAGTGACGGTGAATTTCAACCCTCATATGAAGAAACTCTAAGAGGGAAAAAAGTGTTTATCATTCAGTCTACTCTTCCTCCTGCTGAATCTCTTTTAGAGTTTTTATTAATGATAGATGCGGCAAAGAGGGCATCTGCAAAAGAAATTATTGCTATTCTACCATATTTTGGCTTTGCTCGTCAGGACAGAAAAGACAAACCTCGGGTGCCAATTGGAGCAAAACTAATTGCTAACCTCATAACTTCTGCTGGAGCAAGTAGAATAATGACAATGGATCTTCATGCAGATCAAATACAGGGTTTTTTTAAAATACCCGTTGATCATTTATTTGCTTCAACAATTTTTATACCATACATAAAAACTTTAAAGCTTAAAAATCTTGTTATTGCTTCCCCTGACATAGGTGGTTCAAAAAGAGCTAATGTCTATGCAAAACATTTAAATTGCGAAATGGTAATTTGCTATAAGCAAAGAAAAAAAGCAAACGTGATTGAAAAAATAAAAATTATAGGTGATATAAGAAATAAGGATGTAGTAATTGTTGATGATATGATTGATACTGCAGGAACCATGGCTAAAGCAAGTGATTTAATGAAGAAAAATGGAGCAAATAGTATAAGAGCTATTTGTACTCATCCTATATTATCAGGAAATGCATATAAAAACTTAGAAAAATCATGCATTGAAGAATTGGTAGTTACTGACAGTTTACCAATTAGTAAAGAAAATAAAAAAATAAAAGTATTAAGTGTTGCAAAATTATTTGCAGATACTATTAGAAATATTAATTTAGATAAGTCTATTAGTAGTCAATTTATTAATTAACAAAAAAAAAATTATGAAATCGGTATCTATAAATGGAATAGCGAGATTAGATTTAGGAAAAAAATTCTCGAAAAAATTAAGAAATGAAGGGCTAGTTCCCTGTGTAATATACAGCAAAGGCAAAAACCCCTCACATTTAAGTATTAATTATAATGAATTAAGAAAAATTATTTTTAGCCCTAATGTTTACATCCTTAACGTTAATGTTGGAGAAAAGGCTTTCAATACAATAATTAGAGATATTCAATTTCATCCGTTAAGTGATAATATATTACATGTAGATTTTTTAGAGCTAACAGAAAATGAATTGGTTTCTTTAGAAATACCAGTTCATCTTACGGGAAATTCAATTGGAGTTAGAAATGGCGGTACACTAAACTTAGTAATGAGAAAATTACTTGTTAAATCTTTACCAAAGAATCTACCTGATGTAGTTGAAATAGATATTACAGACTTAAAAATTGGCTCCTCTGTTAGAATTTCCGACATAAAAAATGAATCTTATCAGTTTTTGCAACCTGAAAATGGTGTTATTGTTAGTGTTAAAACTTCTAGAAACGTTTCTGAAGAAGAAGAAGAAGGTGAAGAAAGCACTGAAACTGAAGGCTCCAATGAAGATAATAAAGAAAAGGCTGAAGGCGAATCTAATGATTCTAAATAATTCATTATAAAATTTTAATTTTATAATGATCTAAAAAATAAATGAAAAAATATTTAATTGTTGGATTAGGTAATATTGGTTCTAATTATGTGAATACAAGACACAATATTGGGTTTAATATATTAGACTCATTCGCAGAAAATACCACAGCAGAATTCTCTAGCCAAAAATATGGAAAGCTTTGTAATGTTAAAATAAAAGAAAATAAAGTGTTTCTTTTAAAGCCTGACACTTTCATGAACCTAAGTGGTAAAGCTATTTACTACTATATGAATTATTATAAAATTCCAATCGAAAATATATTAGTTATTTCAGATGATTTACATTTAGAATTTGGTATTATAAAATTTAAAAAAAAAGGAAGTCACGGCGGCCATAATGGTCATAAAAGTATAATGAGTTCTTTAAGTACCTCTATTTATTGTAGATTAAAATTTGGTATAAGTAAAAATTTCAATTCAGGTCAACAAATCAAATATGTTTTATCAAAATGGACTGAAAATGAAAAAACTGAACTTGAAGAATTACTGAAAAAATGTTGTAAAATTATTTATAGCTACATGGAACTAGGTCCAGATAAAACAATGAATAATTTTAATTAAACTGAAAATTCTAAATTATTATAATGATAATTCTAAATAGATTGGGCAATGATCTGAGTGTTTGATATCACTTAAAATCTCAGCTTCTTTTATTTTATTTAAAAGAATGTGGCTTATCATGTGGTAATCTATTCTCCATCCTTTATTTCTTTCTCTAGATCGTGCTCTGTAACTCCACCAACTATAATTATTTGGTAATTTATTTTTTTCTCTGAAAGAATCAACAAATCCTGACTTTAAAAAATTTGTTACCCATTTTCTTTCGACTTGTAAAAAACCAGATGAATTTTTATTTCTAACAGGGTCATGTATGTCTATACTTTTATGACAAATATTAAAGTCACCTGAAATTACAGTTGTCTTTGTTTGATTTCTAATAAAATTCATAAATTTATTTAAAAAAAACATCTTAAATTGCTGTCTAATTGGCCCACTAGATCCAGAAGGAAAATATACTGAAAATATACTTAAATTATCGTATTCAATATTTAGAACCCTTGCTTCACTATCAATTAAAGAATCTTTAATTCCATAAGTGACTTTAATGGGTTTCTTTTTACATAATATTGCCACTCCACTATAACCTTTTTTTTCAGCTGAATACCAATAACAATGATAACCCAGCTCGATAAATAAACTATCATCAAATTGATCTATATTTGCCTTGATTTCTTGAAAACAAATAACATCAACATCAATTTCTTTTAACCAATTAATTAAACCTTTTTTAATTGCTGCACGAATTCCATTTATGTTGTAAGAAATTACCTTCATTGAACTTAAAAATACATGATTGTTTTCTATTTTAGAAAAAAATCAAATGAATTTATAAAAACAACGTTAATTTTATTGTTAACTGTTTGTGCTGAGATGAAGACAATTGTAAATATTATTATAATTATTTTTGCATTTTTTAAAATTAATGCACAAACTGATCAAACTAAAGAAAAAGAAATATTTCTTACTAAGAATATAGTTATCATTGACACTATACCAATTAAAGACAAAAACTTTGAAATTTTTAGTAAAAAAAATCAAATAAATAATAAACTCTATTCATTAGACTCAACTAAAAATACTGTTTATTTAGATTCAATATTTATTCATGATACTATTACTATCAAATATGAAACAATAAATCCTAATATTAAAATCTCTTTAAGAGATACTAATTTATATATACCACTCATTGAAAAAGAGCCTAAATTTTTAGAGCAAATAAAAAAAAAAGAAAATAAAAGTGATTTATATACTAATGGATCATTTGTAAGGAATTTTTCTAACGGTAACAATCAAAATTTGTCAATTAACACAGATGTTGATTTGCGAATTTCAGGAAAACTAAATGACAACTTATTTGTTGAAGGTTATATTTCTGATAACTCATTGCCCATGCAGTATGGTGAATCTTCTTCTTCTCTACAAGAACTAGATAAAATTTACATTAAACTTTATAACTCTAAAATATCTATTCAAGGTGGTGATGTCGACATGGAAAGTTTAGACAACCCATTTTTAAAATTTAAAAGAAAATCTATTGGTCTTGAATTTAATAATACTGATTTAAACTCAAAAATAAAAACATCAATAGGGATTTCAAAAAATATGTTTAATAGACAATCAATTGAAGTTAAGAATGGTAATCAGGGGCCATACAAATTAGTAGGAGAAAATGGTGAATTATATATACTTGTTATTTCTGATAGTGAAAGTGTTTTTATTGATGGGTTTAAAAAAGAAAGAGGAGCAGATAAAGATTATATAATAAATTATAACACAGGGGAAATAACATTTAGTAGTAAAAATATATTGAATTCAAATAGTAGAATTATAATTGAATTTCAATATACAAATCAAGATTATTTTAAATGGATAGGTTATTCAGGGCTATCATTTAAGAAAGAAAACTTTGAATATTATTTTAATTTTTTTAATGAAAGTGATAATAAAAATAGTCCAGTAAATCCTTTTAGTAATGAAGAGATAGCGCTACTAAATAACACAGGAGAAAATAAAACTTATATTAATAATTCTTATTACACAAATAATAATTTAGGACTCCAACAAATTTTATATGCCAAAAAAGACACTGTTGATTTAGATAACATAATTCAAGAAAATATATTTATTTTTAATACTAATAATTCAGACTCTTTATTTCAGGTTAACTTTATAAACGTTGGAAACGGCAACGGCAATTATATTCTTGAATCATCTCTTGTTAATGGTAGTGTTTTCAAATGGGTCTCACCAGTTAATGGACAATCTCAAGGAAATTATAGCCCAATTAAAATTCTAATTGCACCACAAAAAAAACAAATGTTTTCGTTTGGCGGTTCATATGAAAATAAAAATACTTTTTTATCACTTGATATTGGATTAAGTAACAGAGACGAAAATTTGTTTTCTAAAATTAATGACAATAATAATATAGGTTTGGGTTCTAAAATTTTTGTAAAACAGAAATTTAAAAAGAATAATCTTTTAATTGAGCCTAGTATTTCTTACGAAAGACTAAGTGAAAACTTTAAATTCATAGAAAGAAATAGAGATGTAGATTTTTATAGAAATTGGAATCTTAATAACGATATATCAAATCAAAATTTAATGAATTTTTCTGTACGTACAATAATTAATGATAGTATAAATATTAACTACTCGTTTGAAAATATTTATAACTCTGAATTTAATAAAATTAGAAACTCAATTAATAGTAATATAACCAAAGATAGCCTGTTAATAAACTTAAATGGTAGTTTGGTGAATTCAATAAATGGTGATAGTTTATTTTTCATAAAACATAATAACTCAATAAAAAAAAATGGTGAATTTGGTTTCCAAATAATTAATGAAGGTGAAAAAATGAGTGATCAAAATAATAATTATGGGTACAATAAATTTATTATAAATTCTTCGTTTAGAAACCTTTTAATTCCTTTAATTAAATTAGAATTCAAAAATAGAGTTGATCAAAGCGAAATAATTGAATTTTCTAGACAAAATTCTTTCTCTATATCATCTAAATTACTTAATAAAAAAAATTATAAGACAAACTTTGAAATAGCATATTCAAATTTTAAATCAATTATTAACGACTCTATTATAAATGAAAATAGTTTAATTTCAAAAGCTGACTATTTTATTAAACCTAACTCATTTATAAAAATTAACGGTTTATATGAAATTAGTACAGGAAAAGAATCTTACAGAGAAATTCGTTACGTAAAAGTAAACTCTGGATATGGTACTTACTCATGGGTTGATTACAATAATAATGATATAGAAGAATACGATGAATTTGAAATTTCATACTTTACAGATACTGCAGACTACATGAAGATTTCATTTCCAACAAACAATTATTTTGATATTAAAAATACAAGATTGTTCCAACAAGTTACTTTAAACCCAGATTTTAAATATGACAAAGGAATATTATATAATTTATCTTTTTTTGAAAATATTTCTTCAGTAGAAATAAATAAAAAAATTATATCAAATGATTGGTTAAATGTAATCTCTCCGTTCAATTTAAAGAATGATAAAAATTTAATCAGCTTAAATTTTAATATAAATAATACGGTTATTTATCAGCCAAAAAATAAAAATATTTCTGCAACATATAAATTTGAAAAGCGAGTTTTTAAAAATTCATATGAATGGGACAAACAATTATCAATATCAACAAACCATAATATTAATACCAGACTTGAAATTTATAATATTACTACGATAGCAAATATTTATTATGAACAAAAAGAATCAACTAATGAAAATTTAATTAGTCAAAACTATTTTATACATAAAATAGGTACAGACTTAGAACTTACAAAGAATATAGAAAACTTTAAACCTAGTTTCATGATAACTTTTTATGAAAAGGAAAATAAACTTTCAATACAAAAGTTAACTGCACTTAAGCTTTCAGCTAGAGCAAGTTTTAATTTAAATAATGGATTATTTGTTCAAGGGAATTTTGTGTTTTATAAAGCAAAATACAATGACATAACTAACTCTCAAGTTAGTTACCAAATGCTAGAAGGATTAAGTCCTGGAAATGGACTAAAATGGGAACAGTCGGTAACCAAAAACATACGTAAACTTGAAATATCATTTAAATATTCTGGTGAAGTAAATTCTAAAAATAAAATTCATTACGGACAAATAGAGTTGAAAAAATATTTTTAAATCTCGATATCCTTTAATTTTTTACTAATCTCTATTTTACCTTCAGTCTTATTGATAATTTCTTCAATTGAAACATTTGGTGCCTTTTCAACTAAGTAAAAACCATTTTTTGTTACTTCAATAACAGCAAGATCTGTAAATATTTTTTTTATACACTTTTTACCTGTTAGGGGTAAAGTACAATTTTTTAATAATTTAGATTCTCCTTTTTTATTAGTATGCATCATTGCCACAATTATATTGTCTGATGAAGAAACTAAATCCATTGCCCCTCCCATTCCCTTAACCATTTTACCAGGAATCTTCCAATTTGCAATATCACCATTTTCTGATACTTCCATGGCACCTAGAATTGTCATGTTAATATGCCCCCCTCTTATCATTGCAAAGCTTTCTGCTGAATCAAATAAAACTGAACCATTTAAAGTAGTAATAGTTTGTTTTCCTGCATTTATTAAATCTGGATCAACATCTGATCTTTTTGGAAAAGGTCCCATACCTAATAAACCATTTTCTGATTGCAATACAACATTTATTTTTTTTGGAATATAATTTGCAACTAAGGTTGGAATTCCAATACCTAAATTTACATAATATCCATTTTTTAACTCCTTTGAAATTCTTTGTGCAATTTGAAATTTATTTAGACTCATCGCTTATTGTTTTTTGTTCTATTCTTTTTTCATAATTAATACCTTTAAAAATTCTTTGAATATATATTCCAGGTGTGTGAATGAAATTTGGATCTAACTGACCAGTCGGAACTAATTCTTCAACTTCAGCAATTGTAATTTTTCCTGCAGAAGCCATCATCGGATTAAAGTTTCTTGCGGTTCCTTTATATATTAAGTTCCCAGAAGTATCTCCTTTCCAAGCTTTAACTATAGCAAAGTCAGCATCAAAAGATTTTTCGAGAATATAACTTTTTCCATTAAATTCCCTAACTTCTTTTCCTTCTGAAACCTCAGTCCCAAAACCAGCTGGTGTATAAAACGCTGGTATACCTGCTCCACTTGCTCTGCATCTCTCGGCTAATGTTCCTTGAGGTATTAAGTCTACTTCCAACTCTCCAGATAAAAGTTGTCTTTCGAACTCATTATTTTCACCTACATAAGAAGAAATCATTTTTTTAACTTGTTTTTTTTGTAACAGTAAACCTATGCCAAAATCATCAACTCCTGCATTATTTGAAATACATGTTAAATTTTTTACATTTTTTTGAACAAGCGCCGAAATACAATTTTCTGGGATACCACATAAACCAAAACCACCTAACATAATAGTTGACCCATCAAAAATATCTTGAACTGCTTCTTTTGCATCTTTTACTTCTTTATTTATCATAAATTTATATTTTAATCGAATGACTCATCAAAAATATTATTATTATCCGAGTTTTCTGAATTACAATCTAAATTAATAGAAAAATTACTAGTAAGATTATTAAAAGAATTATTGTAAATACTCTCCAACTCATTGTCACCAAGTATTTTAGTCATATACTCTCCCCAAATAGGTAAAGCTGTATTTGATCCACTTCCAAGAGTTATACTTCTAAAATGAATACTCCTTTCCTCTGCCCCAACCCATACTCCAGTTACTAAATTAGGGACACAACCGATAAACCATCCATCTGAATGATTATCTGTAGTTCCTGTTTTTCCTGCAATTTGATTATTTAATTCAAATCCCATATTAGTTAATGACTCATAATTATCTCCTCTAGAATTTTTATTTAATGTTTGAGATTTTCTTAACCTGTTTCCAGTACCTTTATCTATTACTCCTTGTAATAACTTCAGCATCACATGATTAGTTTCCTCACTAAGAACATCGGTGTATTTTGGCTTATGATTATAAATTATAATTCCGTTCTTATCCTCAATCTTTGAAATAAAATAAGGATCAACTTTAACTCCATTATTAGCAAACATGGTATAAGAAGACGCCATATCATATAAAGGGATTTCAACACTACCTAAACAAAGTGAGGGCACGGGTATTAAATTTTTAAAACCTAATTTTTTCCCTAACCTAACAACATTACTTGGTTTTACTTTTTTCATTAAAAAAGCAGTTATTGAGTTTTTAGATGAAGCTAAACCCTGCATAAGTGTATATTCCCCCCCATATTTTTTATTTGCGTTTTTTGGCATATAATCTTCTTTTAATCCATATACATCTTTTTCAAAAACAACTTGAGAGTTAGGAATTTTTAGACACGGAGAATACTTAAATAAATCAATTGCTGTAGCATATACAAATGGCTTAAATGTTGAACCCACTTGCCGCTTAGAAATCACATTATCATATTTAAAATGCTTATGATTTATACCTCCAACCCAGGCTTTAATTGAGCCAGATTTTGGATCAATTGAAATTAAACCACTGTTTAAAAAATATTTATAATATTTTATAGAATCCATTGGAGAAATAATAGTATCTATTTCCCCTAGCCAAGAAAATAACTTCATATTAATAGGTTGATTAAAAATATTTTTTATCTCTTCATCACTTAAATTATTTTTTTTCAATACTCTATACCTCTCTGTTCTTCTAATGGTATTATCATATATCTTACTTATTGTGGATAAACTTAAATTTTTGTCAAATGGTGCTTTTTTTGATTTATATTTTTTCCAGCCACTAAAAAAATCGTTTTGTAACTTTTTCATATGAATATTAACTGCGTTTTCTGCATGTTTTTGTAATCTAGAGTCAATAGAAGTATAAATTTTTAATCCATCTGTGTATAAATTATATAGAGAACCATCAGGTTTTGGATTTTCTTTTACCCAATCTTTCATATAAGATCTTAAATATTCTCTAAAATAAGTTGCAATCCCTTCATTGTGACTTGCTTTATTGTATTCCAATTTGATTGGAGTAACTTTCAATGAATCAAATTGAATGTCTGAGATTTTAATATTTAATTTTTTTTTGTTTCTATTCATTTGGTTTAAAACTACATTTCTTCTATCTAAACACTTTTCTAGAAATCTCAGAGGGTTATAAAAAGATGGGTTTTTAGCCATACCAACGAGCATAGCAGATTCTTCTACATTTAAATATTTTGCCTCTTTGTTAAAATAAATTCTTGCCGCCGTATTTATTCCAATCGCTTGATTTAAAAAATCAAATTTATTTAAATACATTGTTATAATTTCTTGCTTTGTATAACGTTTTTCTAATCTTATTGCTATTACCCACTCACGTAATTTTTGAGTTATCCTTTGTAATTTTGATTTTGGTCTAGATGAAAAAAGCATCTTAGCTAATTGCTGTGTTAAAGTACTCCCCCCACCTTTTGATCCAAGAAATACTATAGCTCTAAAAGTAGATTTATAATCAATTCCTGAATGGTCATAAAATCTTTCATCTTCTGTTGCTATCAAAGCATTGATTACATTTCTGGATATTTGATCATAACGTAATTTTCGCCTATTTTCTAAATAATAGGTTCCTAACACAATACCGTCAGAAGAAATAATTTCAGTTGCTAGATTAGATGGAGGATTTTCTAAAAGCTCAAAAGTAGGCATTGGTGAATCAGGTGAATCAAAGAAACCTGAAGAAGCCATTAATAACCCAAAAAATAAAGAAATAATAGGAAATATTAATATGCATGAAAAGGAAAAAATAGCTATTCTAATTTTTTGATTAAATGTTAGTGATGTAATTAATTTTTTCAATTTATTTACCTTTAATATTTAAACCAATTGTTTCTATTCCATTTAAACGATGCTCTCTCATTCCGTGAATAATTTTAAAAGTATATTGTTTTTCCTTTTCAAAATTAAAATTATTTAAATAATCTTTTTTAAATAATTGAATGTTACCCATGTTTTTATGTCTAGGGTTGCCATAAGAATCATATAAAACACAATTTAAAGTATCTGTTTGAATTTTAACATCATTAACAAAAAATTCAATAAATAAATAAATATTCGCAAAAGAGTAGTCTTGATTTATCTTACCAAACAAAACAACATTTTTATTTAATTCATATTTAGAACTAAATTTAAAATTTAATGTGTCACTTAATTCCCATATAGAGGGATTAAAATCAATTTTTTTTGAAAAAACTTGATTAGAAAAAAATAAACCTATCAAAAAAAAGCCAGATGTGATTAAAAAAATTATGTACCAGAATTTTTTTTTCATTGTATATTTTTACTTATTTGTTTAGAAATATTAAATGACAAGTCTAAAAATAACAATTTGGTATTTGCATTTCTTGAAATATTATAGATTACATCGTTCATTTCTTGAATTATTTTGAAAATATTGTCTTTATGTATAAAGGGAGAAAAGTTTTTTACTGAAAAATTTTCATGAGAAATATTTATATCTAAATATTTACTAATTCCATATCCATACAAAAAAGATTTCCGGAAACAATCAATGGAAAAAATTAAAAACTCTTTTTGTTCTGTTCTATTCATTTCAGCAAATTCATCAACTTTCAAGATTAGATCTTCTATTCTTTTTTTTTGATTTAATTGGAAGCAAATTCTAACCCATTGTACGAAAAAATCTAAAAATTTATCACCGTTTTCAATAAATATTTTTGATGTACCAGATTTTTCATTATAAAATTTTAGGGGAATTAGTCTTGATTGAATCGTTGGAATAAACTTGTTATTATCATTGCTAATTAATATAAATATTGTTTTTTCAGGCGGCTCCTCTAAGCTTTTCAACATTTTATTTGATGCCTCTAAATTTAATTTATCTGCCTCCCAAATTAAAAAAACTTTATAATCACCTTGATAAGATTTTAAATTTATTTTCTTTTCGAGATCATATATTTCGTTTACGTAAATAACTAAGTTTTTTTTTCCCTTGGATATTAAATTTGTCCAAGAATTAATATCTAATTTTTTAAATTTTAAAACTTCCTTTTTCCAATCATTTATATAATCTAAACTAATTGGTTTTGTAATATTTTTTTGAGTAGTCACAGGGAAAATAAAATGAACGTCGGGATGAATTAAAAGTTCGTTTTTTTTACAATTTGAGCACTGACCACAACTATCATCTTCTTTTTTGTTCAAACAAAATATAAATTGAATATAAGCTAGAGCAATTTTTAACTTTTCCGAACCTATAGGTCCGTAAAAAAGTTGAGCATGTGGAATCATTTTTTTTTTTGACTCCATCAATTAGTACGTTTTGATTATTTTTATTAGAAATTACTTGATTAAATAACACATACCTAATTTACAAAATCGACAATTAACTTTGCAAAAAATATAATATAATTGATTAATTTAACAGTTTAAATTCCAAAAAAATAA
The DNA here is from genome assembly GCA_002718035.1 of Flavobacteriales bacterium. Classification (GTDB taxonomy): domain Bacteria; phylum Bacteroidota; class Bacteroidia; order Flavobacteriales; family TMED113. Next base: position 10,725 of record PBCX01000005.1, on the reverse strand, counting down.
ATGAATCCTAAAATAATTAAACCATCTACTCATCTATACCCAAAAGACTCTAAAGTTTTAGTTCGCGTTGATTTTAATGTGCCAATCAATAACAGGGCAGTAATTGACGAATCAAGAATTCTACTTTCTATTCCAACACTTAAATTACTAATTGAAAATAATAATGCAATTGTATTAATCTCACACTTAGGCAGGCCAAAAGGATTTGATATGAACTTTTCCATGAGAATTGTTCTTAATCATTTGAAAAAAATTTCATTTTTTGAAAATATAAAATTTCATTTTTGTTCTAACTTTATTGAAAAAGATTTAGAAAATAAAAAAAGAAATTTAAAGTCAAGAGAAATTTTAATATTAGAAAACTTAAGGTTTGAACCAGGCGAAAAAAACTCATGTATTAAATTTTCCAGAAAAATAACAAGTGGACTGGATTTTTACATTAATGATGCATTTGCGGTTTGTCACAGAGGGGATGCGTCAGTAAACCAAATGCCTAATCTATTTGGGTCTAATAAACTACCAGGGCTTTTGCTCCAAAAAGAAATTAAAGAACTTAGCAAAGTTATCAAATTTAAAAATAGTAAGCTAGCGATTATTGGCGGTTCCAAAATTAGTAGTAAAGTAGAACTAATAAAAAAATTAACGCTTTCATGTCAAGATATAATAATCGGTGGAGCAATGGCATTTTCATTTATTAAATATTTAAATGGAAGCATTGGGATCTCACTGTATGAAGAGGATCAAATGAGCACCATTTCTTCAATATTAATAGAAGCAAAAAATAATAATTGCACAATCCATCTGCCTGTAGATGTAAAATGCATAAAAAACAATGATGAAAAAAATATTATTAACCGTGATATTTATAAAATTCCACATGATGAAATGGGTTTAGATATTGGCACAAAATCTTGTTTGCTTTTTAAAAAAATTATAAACAAGTCGAAGACAATAATTTGGAATGGCCCCATGGGTGTTTTTGAAAAGAAAAATTTTGAAAAAGGAACCGAGAGTATTTTAAAATATATATCAAATGCAACAAAATCTGGTTCTTATAGTTTAGTGGGGGGAGGTGATACATTATCAGCAATTTCAAATTACAAAAAAAATAATATTATTCATGAATTTTCCTTTCAGTCAAGCGGTGGAGGCGCAATGTTAGAATTTTTACAAAACCCTAAATTACCGGGAATTAAATCACTACTAGAATGAGAGAAAAAAAAAATAAGTGGGAAGCTTTAGTAAAGTATATAAGTAAAGAGTTTAGCGATGGGGAAACATTAAATTTACAAGCAATCTTATTTCTTATTGGAATAAATGAATTGGGTCAAGGTTACAGAACGTTTACAAAACAAGAAAGAACAGACTTACTTCATATTGCAATTTGTAAATTATTAAGTTTTTATGGTTATTATTCATTTAAAGAGCGAGACAAAGAAGGATGGCCACATTGGAAAACTACAGAAAATATTCCTCCACTCAAAAGTGATGAACAAACAATTTTGCTAAAAAAAGCTGTGATATTATATTTTGAGAAAGCTAAAATACACTTCTAATTGCAATTATCCTCTGTTGCTTGAATAGTAATTGACTTCGTTTCATTTTCTTCCAAACTAATATTACTTCTACCGCAGATTAATGAATTCATTTCAAAAATTTCTTTTTCAACTTCTATATTGAATAAGCCCAAATTTTCGAACTCAAAAGAAACTACACCACTAGAATTCGTTTCACCTACTTTTTCAACAATTGAATCAATTATTTTTTGTCCATCTTCATCTCGAACTAAAATAACAACATTGGCATTTTCAACAGCTTCAAAATTTGAATCAACAACATAAACATCTAATTTATAAAAGGGGTCTTCATAACAGGATGTGATAAATAAAGAAATGAGAAATAATAAAACTATGTATATTCTTTTCATTGTATATAAAATTATGCGACAATTAATTAAATTTGATAAATACTTAGTAATTAAATATAAAAAAAATGCGTGAACTAATAGAAAAATATAAGAAAGAAGTATTGGCATTCAAATCTAAAGATAAAGTGGAGACTGATAAATTTAGAATTAAATTTATGAGTAAAAATGGGGTTCTAAACGAATTGTTTTCGAAATTTAAAGAAATTGATGCTAGTGAAAAAAAAGAGATCGGTCTATTAATTAATTCACTAAAAAACACAATTAATTCTAAAATTAAACAACCCGAAAAATTAAATAAAAACGAAAATAAAGTTAATTTAACCGACTTTACACTACCATCAAATAATGAAAATATTGGGTCCTTACACCCACTTACAATTGTAGAAAATAAGATAATTAATATTTTTAGATTACTTGGTTTTAATTTAGAGACTGGTCCTGAAATTGAAGATGATTGGCATAACTTTACTGCACTAAATATGCCAGATAATCATCCGGCAAGAGATATGCAAGATACTTTTTTTATAAAAAAATCTCCAGATCAATTACTAAGAACACACACATCCTCTGTTCAAATTAGATTTATGGAAAATAATTCACCACCTATCAGGATTATATCACCTGGAAGAGTATTTAGAAATGAAGCAATCTCAGCAAGATCTCATTGTTTATTTCATCAAATTGAAGGATTAGCTATTGATGAAAACATAAACTTTTCTGACTTAAAATTGATAATTCAAGAATTCGTTAATCAATTATTTGGTGAAAATAAAAAAATTAGATTTAGACCATCTTTTTTTCCATTTACAGAACCAAGTGCGGAAGTTGATATCTATTGGGGGCTTAATAGTGAAGCTGATAAACGAATTACAAAAGGTACTGGCTGGCTTGAAATAATGGGTTGCGGCATGGTCGATCCCAATGTATTAGATAATGTAAAAATTGATAAGACTAAATTTTCAGGCTATGCTTTTGGAATGGGAATTGAAAGAATTGCAATGCTATTATACCAAATTGATGATATTAGACTATTTTATGAAAATGACATTAGATTTCTTAAACAATTTCAATCAAGTCACATTTTTTAAATCACCTTTCCTACTTTTAACATATTTGTCATGCCTTTTTCTTTAATGGGCATGCTACCGATATTTATAACCACTTGGCCTGATTTTAAAATCTTTTTAGATTTTAAATAATTATGTAAGTCTTTTATTGTATCATCAGTACTATTGAATTTATTATAATAAAATCCATAAATACCCCAAATTAAACTCAAGCTATTTAAAATTTTTTTATTGTGAGTAAAAACAAAAATAAAAGAATTTGGTCTGTTAGATGCAATTTTTTGAGCATTATAACCTGAGTGAGTAAGTGTTATAATTGCTTTAGATTGTACTTGATCTGCAAGTTCACAAGCATGAAAACAAATTGAATCAGATATATATCTAGAGCTTGCCTTTTTTAATGGTGACATTAATTTAGTTCGAGATTGTAAATATGAACCCTCTACACTTAAAATAATTTTACTCATTGCTTTAACTACTTTATGTGGATATTTTCCCACGGCTGTTTCACCAGAAAGCATTAAAGCATCAGCGCCATCAAATACAGCGTTAGCGACATCATTGGTCTCAGCCCTTGTTGTCATAGGGGTATTTATCATACCCTCCATCATTTGCGTTGCAACAACTACTGGTTTAGAATAATGTATGGATGAGCTGATAATTTTCTTTTGTACAATAGGAACTTTTTGCATTGGTATCTCAATTCCTAAGTCACCTCTTGCAATCATAATTGCATCAGAAGCTCTAGTGATTGACTTTATATTTTTTACAGCTTCAGGTTTTTCAATCTTGGCTATAATTTTAATATCCGATTTTCTTTTACTTAAAATATTTCTTAACTCTAAAATATCCTTTGATGTTCTAACAAATGATAAAGCAACCCAGTCAACATCGTACTTAATTAAAAAATTTAAATCTTCTTTATCTTTTTTTGTCATAGATTTAAATGAAAGTTCTGTTTTAGGTAAATTAACCCCCTTTCTTGAAGATAATAGTCCTCCATTTAAGATATTACAAACAATTGATTTCTCATTAACAGATTTAACTTTAAGTTTAATTTTACCATCATCTATTAAAACTAGATCATCTATTTTAAGATCATTAATTAGCTTAGAATAATCAATAAATAATTTTTTATTATTGCTTATCCCTTTATCATTTGTTAAATAAATTTTTTCTCCAGCAACTAAATGAGTATTTTTTTTTACTAAACCTAATCTTATTTTTGGACCCTGTAAATCACCTAATATTGCAACTTGAGATCCAATATCAGAGTTAATCTTTCTAATAATATTAATAATCAGTAATGCATCATCATGGTTTGTGTGAGAAAAGTTTAACCTACATACATTCACCCCTGCCGTAATCATCTTTAGTAATGTTTCATAAGAATTACATGATGGGCCAATAGTCGCAATAATTTTTGTTTTCTTTTTTATATTCATGACTAATTTAAAATACTAATCTTTCTTTATTTTTAATTAAGTTTAAATTTAACTCCGATATTAAATTCACAGTAGCTAAACTTTTAATTTTTTTAAAATTTTTTTTTTCATTATCATTAAAATTTTCAATTTTTAGAATATAATTAAACATTTTATACTCTGGAATTAAATGAATATAGTTAACCGACTTTTCATGAAAAATTTGATTGTTATCTTCGGCTAAATTTGAAATATGACATGACCTGTTACTGATCAGTATCCAATCTTGATCTCTCTTAAAGTCGTTATATACAAACATTGGCAAATATACAGACTGATTACAATTTAATAATTCTAAATCGTCATCTCTATGAAAATTAATTTTTAAATCTTTATTGATAAAATAGATAAATTTATGAGTCGGAGCATCAGTTTGAATTCCAAATAAATAATAATCCGACTCAAAAGATAATTTATACTTTTTAATTTTATTTTTCATCATCTAATTTGCCAAACAAAACACTTGCATTGTGACCACCAAATCCAAAAGTATTTGAAATTACATTATTAACTTTTTTTCCTTGGATTTTATTTGCAGTGTAATTAATTTTTGGATCTAATTTACTATCTAAATTATCCAAATTAATTGTTGGTGGAATTACTGATTTATTAATAGCAAATATTGATGCAATAGCCTCGATGGCACCAGCAGCTCCTAGTAAGTGGCCAGTCATTGATTTTGTTGAACTAATATTTATTTTATACGCGTGTTCATTAAAAATTTCTTTAATTGCTTTTACTTCAATGGGGTCACCCAAGGGGGTAGAGGTACCATGAACATTTATATAGTCAATATCATTTAATTTTAACTTTGACTCTATAATTGCGTTTTCCATAGCCTGTTTCGCACCTTCACCATTTGGTTGAGGCGCTGTTAGATGATAAGCATCTCCTGAAGTACCTGTGCCCTTCAATTCACAATAAATTTTTGCGCCTCTATTTATTGCATGTTGATATTCTTCAAGAATTATTGCACCAGCACCCTCCCCTAAAACAAAACCATCTCTATCTTTATCAAATGGTCTTGATGCTTTTAAGGGTTCATTATTTCTTGTTGACAATGCCCTTAAAGCGTTAAATCCTCCCAAAGCAGCTTCATTAACAGATGCTTCGGATCCTCCAGAAATCATTATATCAGACTTTCCTAATTTAATATAATGAAAGGCCTCAATTAATGAGTTAGTTGATGAAGCACATGCAGAAACAGTAGAAAAATTGGGTCCTTTAAAGCCATATTTAATAGATATTAAACCTGCGGCAATATCAGAAATCATCTTAGGTATAAAAAAAGGACTAAATCTAGGATTCTTGCCATTTAGTATATAAGATTCAATTTCAGTAGACATTGTTTTTAATCCACCAATTCCTGACCCCCAAATAACACCACATCTCTTTTGGTTTATTTTTGCTAGATTTATTTTTGAATCTTTTATAGCTTCATCTGCACTAACAAGGGCATAAACGGAAAAATCATCTAATTTTCTGAGTTCTTTTTTATCAATAAAATTTTCAGCTTGAAAATCTTTTAACTCACAAGCAAAGTTAGTTTTAAATTTAGAAGCATCAAACTTAGTTATAGGCGCCGCACCACTAACTGAGTTTGTTAATCCGTCCCAAAAAGAAGAAGCGTTAAGACCAATAGGAGTTAACGCCCCTACACCAGTAACAACTACTCTTTTAAACATGGCTTATGTAACTTTTTCAATATACTTTACAACATCGGCTACAGTTTGTATTTTTTCTGCATCTTCATCAGAAATTTGAATATTAAATTCTTTTTCAAACTCCATTATTAGTTCTACAGTATCTAAAGAGTCTGCGCCCAAATCTGCTGTAAAGCTAGCAGTATCTGTTACTTCACTTTCATCGATTACTAACTTTTCAACAATTATTGCTTTTACTTTTGATGATATATCTGACATAATTAAATATTTTAAATTTTTGTATTAAATCAAATATATATATTTTTTAAAGTTATATATATAATATCTTTTGTACTTATTTACAGTCTTTTCAACAAAATGTATAATTTAGTTAAATGAAAAAAATTGCAATTTTTGGTTCTGGCAATGGATCTAACGCAAAAAACATTATAAATTATTTTAAGTTAGATAAACAAATAATTATAAAATTGATTGTTACTGACAGATCAGGAGCAGGTATAATTAAAATTGCAAAAAATAGTAAAATTGAAACTCTCTTAGTCACTAAATATAAAACAGAAAGTCAAATTTTAAGTCAACTTAAAAAAGAAAATATTTCATTTATTGTTTTAGCTGGATATTTGAAAAAAATTCCGGAATTGATTATTAATAATTTTCAAAAAAAAATAATTAATATTCATCCCTCTTTATTACCTAATTACGGTGGAAAAGGAATGTATGGCTTAAATGTTCATCAAGAAGTTTTGAATAATAAAGAAACAGAAACAGGTATTACAATACATTATGTTAATGAAAAATATGATGAAGGAAAAGTTATTTTACAGGCAAAATGTAATATTTCAAACTGTAAAACAGCAAAATTAATATCTAATAAAGTCCAAAAATTAGAACACCAGTTTTATCCAATTATAATTGAAAAAATACTGAAAAATGGGAATTGAAATATATACTGATGGCTCTGCAAAAGGAAACCCAGGTAGAGGGGGTTACGGAGTTGTAATAAAACAAGATAATTCCTACTTTGAAATGTCTAAAGGATTTAGACTAACTACTAATAATAGAATGGAATTATTAGCTGTTATAGTTGCTTTAGAAAAAATTGAAAAAACAAATGAAAACGTTGTTGTTACAAGTGATTCTAAATATGTAATTGATGCGATAAACAAAAAATGGGTTTTCAATTGGCAAAAAAAAGGATTTAAAAAAAAGAAAAATATTGACTTATGGAAAAGGTTTTTAAAGGTTTGCTATAAAAATAATGTCATTTATAAGTGGGTTCAGGGCCATAGTGGTCACCTCGAAAATGAAAGATGCGATTTATTAGCCGTTGAAGCCTCAAATCATCATAATTTAGAAATTGATTTTTACTTTGAAAACTTAAAGCAAAAACCTCCGCAATTATTTTAGTTAAAGTTTTTTGAATATCTATCTAAATATTTTTTTTTATTTAGGTTCATAATATTTCTTGTGCCAAAATCTTGTACACAAAAAGATGCCATTACTGTTCCCCAATGAATTGCTTTTTTCATGTTTTCAAATGAATTCTTTTGAGTTGAACATAGATAACCCATAAATCCCCCAGCAAAAGAATCTCCCGCACCTGTTGGATCAACAACTTGTTTAATTGTTACTGCTGGACAAACATATTTTTCATTTTTTGAAAAAAGTATAGATCCTTCACTTCCTAATTTTACAATTATAAAAGATGGACCTAAAAGAAAAGTTTTTTCTACAGCATCTTCAATATTATTTGAGTTTTGTAGCTGTTGGATTTCTTGATCATTAATCATTAAAATATCCACTTTTTTAATAACTTCTATTAAATCTTTATACGCATTATCAATCCATAAATTCATTGTATCCATTGCTATTAAAGTAGACTTATTTTCTAATTGTTTAAGTACTTTTAATTGAACAGAAGGAATTACATTACCTAGCATAACATAGTTTGATTTCTTATACTTTTCGGGTATAATTGGATTAAATATTTCTAAAACATTTAATTGAGTATCAATAGTGTCTCTTATATTCATGTTACTACGATATTTTCCAGACCAAAAAAATGTTTTTTTGGTTTCATGACGTTCTAAGCCATCTAAATCAATATTATGATTTTCAAACTTTTGCATATACTCATTAGGAAAATCGTGTCCAACTATTGATACAATATTTGGGTTTGTAAAATAGGAAGATGTTATTGATGTATATGTGGCCGCTCCACCTAAAATTTTTTCCTCCTTTCCCAAAGGGGTCTCAATTGTATCAAAGGCAACCGTACCTACAACTAATAAGCTCATTATTTTTTAATTTTTGCTAAGATATTGTATAATTCGTTAATTGACTATATATTTGCTACTCAATTATTCCTCCTTAGCTCAGTTGGTTAGAGCATCTGACTGTTAATCAGAGGGTCCTTGGTTCGAGCCCAAGAGGGGGAGCATTACTTGACAAGCGGGTTATTTCACCCGCTTTTTCTTTTCCTATTTCTTGTAACTCATTAGCCTTCAGGAATATAAGTTTAACTAAGTTGTTTAGTTTATTGGTTCGATAATTTTCCCCATCAAACACCAAGCTTTTTGAAAATATGGAACCAATTAATTTTTGTTTAAGCGAGTAACTTACTTTAGTATAAAGAGATGATATTTTTGAAAGTAAACTAATAGAGCTCTCTAAGTAATCTAGATTGGTTTTAGTTACTAATTTCAATGATTGTTTTTTTTCAATTAAATCTTTGATTTGTGTATCATATTTAGACTTAAATTGATCGTATTCATTTTTACTAATTTCTCCATCAACATACTTATCAGAAATGTTTTGTAGCCTGTTATAATTAATATTAATGTTTTCATCAACAGACTTAATAGATTTAAAATTTGATTTTTTTGATTCTTCAATTCCTTTATGAATTATTCTTGTCAATAGCTCTTTCATCTCTGGTTTCAATTCAAACTTCTCTAAAAAATTAACAAACTCCGCATCTGCTTTAGAGGTTTTATATCTTACTTTACATCCATTTTGACAATGATAATAAGGGTATTTCTTTTTCGACCTTCCAGTGGAAAAACTAGCAGTTAATTTGTTGCTACATTTATTACATATTAAGTGACCTCTTAAAACAAAATGAGGATTGTTTTTTATAATTTTAATTTTTTTATTCTTATTAAATAAATTTTGAACTAAATCAAAAGTGTCTTTAGTAATTATTGGTGAATGTAACCCAAGAAATAATTCTGCTTTTTCATCTTTATATTCCTTCAATAAAATTTGACCTGTATATACTGGACTTTTTAACATATTATAAAATGCTTGTTTACTTAATTTTAATTTTGAATAGTATTTCCTTCTTAGAAATTCTGCAGAATGTAAACCTGAAGAAAACTCCTTAAATATTTTTGCAATAATCTTTGAGTCATTATTTTTTTTTAATGTAGGCTTTTTCTGATCCGTATATGCTCTATCATATCCCTTAGGTGGCTTACCAACCCAATAACCTTCTTTCATCGCTCTTCTCATACCCTCCTTAGTTCTTTTAGCTATAACCTCTCTTTCCATCTCACCTATCATCAAATGAATACCCCTCATAAGTTTAGACGTAGGCTCATCTTCTGTTGGTTGTTCTATTGAATTAATTTCTATACCTAGTTTTGCAAACTGTTTGAATATAGCGTGACATTCTCCAATATTTCTACTAAACCTATCCCATCGGGTAAATAATAATATATCTATACTTTTATGTTCCTTTTTACAAAACTCCATTAGGTTTTTAAACTCAGGTCTTTCAAAGTCTTTGGCAGAGTAGTCCTCCTCATAATGTTTAATTATTTGAAAATTATTTTGCCTACAATATCTTTCTAAGACATCTTTTTGATTGTTTAAACTATAACCGTGTATTGCTTGATCATCAGTTGATACTCTTGTATATATTATTGCTCTTTTCATTATTCTTTTTCAAGCTCATTAAATATTTCTACTAAATTATAAATAAAATCACGACATTGTTTTACCTCATCTTTTGTGTATATATTTCCTTCTTTATTAAGGATTTTTGAACATTCTTCTAGCGACAATTTTTTACCATCAAATTTTATCATAAGTATAAGCGATATACTTATAAATATAAAATCCGTGTTTTTGTTCACATTTGTTCTTTTTATTAAAATTATTTAACAAAACAGAACTATAAATAACCCTTTGAAATTAAATTGAATTTTATATATATTTACCACAAAAAGATAGCGTGCCGCTACACGTCACATTAACTAAAGCCCACCTTAATTGGTGGGTTTTTTATTAATTAACTATCTCAACTTCTATCTTACTTATTTGATTTTCATCTTCTTTAACTTCTTTTATTGATTGCATTTTGGGGGCTATAAAAGGTAATAATTTAGCTAATGCATCTAATCTTTGCTTAGGGTCTGTAATAGCGTTAAAATGTTCTGGAATACGCTCTATTTCCTCTTGTAAAACACTAGTTAGTAGTTCTCTTATTTGTTTAGTTGATTTATTAGGGATTCCTTGTTTTCTTCCTCCTTTTTTTTGATGTCCTATTTCAAATGGCATATTATTCTATACTATTTTAT
>PBCX01000004.1 GCA_002718035.1 Flavobacteriales bacterium | reverse complement strand
TGAAGATCTTAATGATATTGGCGCTGGAACTTATACTTTAACTGTTACTGATGAAAATGACTGTGAACAAGACATCACTGTAGAAATTACTGAGACTGAACTACTAGAAATAAGCTCTACCAACACTATCAATGTTAATTGCTCTGGGGAACCAACTGGTGAAATAGATATAACTGTAAACGGAGGTAATGGCATTTATATATACAACTGGTCTAACGGTGCAACTACTGAAGATATAACTGGACTAACAGTTGGATCATATACAGTAATTATTAATGATGAATACTGTTTGCCTATCGAGCAAACATTTGAAATTGTTGAAAATGATGATATCGTAGTAAATATTGACAGTTATTTTAATCCATCAGGATGTAATGGAAATAATGGATTTATTAACTTAACTGTTAATGGAGGAACACCTCCATACTCTTTAATTTACAATAATTCATCACCAATATCTGATAATAGTGGATCATTTAACATATCAAATCTCGCAGAAGGAAATTACAATATAACTGTTACTGATTTCTTTAATTGTGAACCAGTAGAAATATCTCAAGAACTAATTGCTGATGATCCAGTTACTGCTATAGAAACAATTTCAAATGTAACATGGTATCAAGGCAATGATGGATCTATTGATCTTGTTGTTAACGGAGGAACAGCACCGTATGAATTTTTATGGTCAAACGGCTTAACAACTGAAGATATAGACAATTTAATTGCTGGCACATATTCAGTAACCATAACCGACCAAAATAATTGCCAGGAAAATTATGAATTTGAAGTTACAGAACCAGAATTTTTATTTGTTGACCTATCTTCTGACCCAACAAATTGTGGAGATTATGAAATTTCGTGCAATGGTGAGGAAACAGGAAATATAAATATAAATGTTGGTGGGGGAACTCCATTTTTTGACACAGATGGAAACCCATATTATGAATATGAATGGACTCAAGCTTTGCAAAATGGAGATCCTCAAAATGGAATTATTTACGCTGGTATTCTTGAAAACGCTCTAATAAATTTACAATCTGGCACTTACTCTATAATCATTAGTGATGCGAACTCTAACTCAAATAACCAGATTGCTGAAGCTTCTATAATTTTAGACGAACCTGAAGCTCTAATATTTTCAAATATTAATACTGAAGACGTAGATTGTTTTGGAAATTCAAACGGATTAATTGAAGTTGAAATTAATGGAGGATGTGGTAATTATATTTTTGATTGGACGAGTAATAATGGTTTTTCTAGTAATCAAAGTAATATAAGTAATTTAGAAGTTGGTGTTTATACACTTAATGTAACTGATGAAAATGAATGTCAAATTGATACGGTATTATTCATTTCGCAACCAAATGATATAGAACTTAGTTCTTTTGAAATTTCAGATTACAATGGATTTGGTGTCACTTGTAATGGTGCAACAGACGGATTTATCAATATTAATATAGCTGGAGGTAGTCCATTTATAGATGATGACGGAGTCCCATTTTATAACTATTCTTGGTCAAATGGTTCAACTTCACAAAATATTTCAAACATAGGTGCTGGAATATATACTTTAACTATAACTGATTCATCAAACTGCCCTCAAAACTTTGATCTTGAAATCTTTGAACCAGAGCCAATAACTTCTTTATGTAATAGTACTCAAGCAACTTCTTGCTTATCAAACGGCACTGTTTCTGTAGATGTTTTTGGAGGTGTCCCTCCTTATGAGTTTATATGGTATAGCGATAATAACGATAATGGTTTATATGACTTAAATATTGATGAACTAATTGATAATAATAATGTTCCCTCAGGTACATATAATGTACAAATAACTGATTCTAATAATTGTCAATTAGATACGAATTGTACTGTTGATCAAAGTGATGACCCTATTGTTACAGTGACTTCATTTAATGATCTAGAAGGACCTAACTGTTCTGGTCAAGCATCTGTTGTTTTAAACGGAGGAGGTTGCGATGAAGGTTCGTTTGATGAAGTTGAACCAGCTCCTTTTGGTTATTTAACGTGGTATGAAGATATTGATGGAGATGGTATTGGTGATGGAAATCCGATTGGGTACGGGGATCAAAATCCTATAAACTTACAATCAGGTAACTANACGGCGGTNNTTCAAGATATTTGTGGNTGCTCAACTGAGGANGCANTTACAATTGAAAGTTTTGATGAGATNCTAATTAACTCTGAAACTTCTGTTGATATTTATAATGGATTTGCAGTTAGTTGTTGTGGAGCTGAAGATGGATTTNTAAATATTCAAGTAAGTGGNGGCTCTCAAACATCTGCTAGCGGTTGTAACATGTATACAGTAGANTGGTTTGAAGATCTTAACGGAAATGGGGNNCTTGATTTTAATGAAAATATTATTTCAACCCAAACTGGAGGAACTCCAATTAATCANGGNGGTAACATGATATATGAATACGAAATTGATAATTTAAATCCTGGCACNTACTCTGTNATTGTAACAGATTGNACCATAACACAATGCCCANTTGTTGAAACNTTCAACTTACTACAAGAACCTACATGTATTGAAATTACTGANCTTTTTATTTATAATATGGACTGNGATACAGANCCNGTAATTCCTTCAAACGCAGAACTTGAAGTAATTGGAGGAACTGGAAATTACAGTTATAGTTGGGAAAATAATNTTACTGGACAANTTGTTGGAATTGCNGAATCAGTCAGTAATATCCCACCTGGAGAATATACTGTNACAGTTACTGATGAAAATTCTCAATTCAATGACTGTGAAGCTCAATCAACATTTATAATTGAAAATGTNATTGGTTTTGATTATTTAAATAACGGNGAATTAAATGTAGATATTATTTTATCAGATTTCTCATACGGAAATAATATTCCATGTTTNGGNGGAACAGCATCTGTAGAAGATTTTATTCTTTACTCTAACGGAAANCCAATTTATGANGAAGATGGTATCTATGAAATTAATTGGGGAGAANTTAANCCAGAAAGTATTGGTGCTGGAACATANTCAATAAGTGTNACAAATATTACATTAGATCCAACTTGTACAAGTTTACCAATACAATTTACTGTTAATCAACCTGATGAATTAGAAGTNGTTGTTCCNGATATTTCTACTTGTAATAGTTGNCCAGGAATTGCTACTGCTACTATCAACGGAGGNACTCCTCCATATTCAGACACNTGGATAAATACTGCTACNGGTGAAGAAATTACCGAACNAGANGAAAACGANCTGAACGGATTTGGAATTGGAGAAAATGGNTTTATCAANATTTTAAATCCCGGTTCATATGAAGTNATTATTACTGATTANAATGGCTGTACAGATTCTTGGGAGTTTAATGTTCTTAGTGAACCTGAATCTATNNNTTGGGCTAGNATTAATACTACAGACACGTGNGTNCCAGATAATTGTGATGGAAGTGCTGAATTAGAAATAGATTTTGATGCTAACCAAGATGACTCAACTTACATACCATACTGGTTTAATTGCTCTGGTGAATCAATGATGGATAATGTAAATCAAGACAATCCTTTTTTAATTGAAAATCTTTGTCCAGGNGAATACAGNTGTCAATTTTTTGACGCNGTATCAAATGAAATTNATACACTCTGCTTTGAAATAGANCCNGGNAGCTTTGATATTAATTTTGATATAACTGATGTNAAATGTTATGGAGAAAATAATGGAGCAATTAANATAACTCCTTCNGGAGGCACTCCANATTACTCATACTTATGGTCAAATGGTGCTATAACTNAAGATATAGAGAATCTTGCNCCAGGTGAATATANAGTGACTGTAACTGATCAACTNGGGTGTATTGTTCAAGANTCNNTTACNNTTAANGAACCANCTTCTCTAGAANTAGATTACCAAATACAACCTCTTGAATGCGGGGAATGGGATGTTTCATGNNTAAANGCTTGTGANGGATCANTNAGAATTGATGTTGGAGGAGGAGTNCCNCCTTATGANTATGTTTTAATACAAAATGATTTNGAAATTAGCGGATCTTTTGATNCTGANGTAATTGTAGATGGNATTTGTGANGGAGAATGGATTTTTGCNGTCTATGATGCTTCTGGATGTTCAAATACNAATGAAAATATAAACCTNAAATTTGAAGCTCCNCCTNAAATGGTTATAGAATACTGGATTNANAATGAAATNTCATGTTNTGAAGAGTCTGAGGGNAATAATCAAGATGGNTCAATCANNGTAAGTGTAAATGGAGGAACNCCATTTACTTTTGGNCCAGATCAAATAGAAAANACTNNTGANGATGAAATNTATTATTCNTTTAACTGGGAGGATAGTAANGGNTTTTTAAGTAATTCACAAAATATCACAAACTTAATTTCNGATTACTATACATTAAATGTTAACGACTGTAATCAAAACATAGANTGTATTGTTTCAGANTNNATTCTTTTAGAGCCACCAATTGATTTNCAGCTAGAGTGTAGCCAANTNAATCCAAGCTGCGTTGATGCAAATAATGGTTCTATTTCATTAACTGTTACAGGAGGNAANTCNATTGGCTTAGAATATTTTTATTCAATTAATGGAGCTGATTACTTNCCATTTGAAACTGAAGGAAATGAATTCATTATTGAAAATTTAGAAATTGGAGAATATGATATNATAGTAAAAGANATAAAAGGCTGTGAAGAATCATGTNATNTAATTCTTGAAACATATAATGAAGAATGCTTAGAAGTNCCAACACTNATTACACCAAATGGTGATCGATATAATGATCTNTGGGAAATTGAAAATATAGANAACTTCTANCCAAATGCTCAGATCAAAATTCACAACAGATGGGGNCAACTTATNTATGAGCATAATGAAGGAAATTATTATGATAATATGTGGGATGGCACCCATGAAGGAGAAAATTTACCTATTGGTGCATATTACTTTATTATNAATTGTAATGATGAATCAAACAAAAAATTACATGGAGCTGTATTGATAAAAAGATAACTAAATGAANAAACTATATATACTTATTTTTATTTCTTATTTNTTTTGCAACAANNTAAGTGCTCAACAACTNCCGTTATATAGTCAGTATATGTTTAATCCATANTTAATNAACTCNGCCATATGTGGAACAAATGATTANTCAATGCTTCTCTTGAACTACAGAGATCAATGGTCAGGTTTTGGAAATGGATCAGTAAATATGTTACAAGANGGAGTAGATCCNTCACCNAAAACNTTTTCATTATCATTTGAAAAAGGAATGACAAACCATAGTGCANTAGGNTTCTCNGTTGCNCAAGATCAAACATTGGCNGTTAAAAACTTAAGTGTTCAATTAACATATGCATATAGGTTTAAATTAAANAGTAATTTAAACTTGTCTCTNGCNTTAAGCCCTGTTTATANTTCTATNNCNCTCAATAACTCCGAATTATGGGCGTTAGATAGTGANGATATTCTNTGGGATGANGCAACAATTGANAAAGGTGGTAATCTAGATTTTAACTTTGGAGCTTATATGTTTAATGATAGATTTGATATNGGTTTTTCAATTGCNAATTTAGCAGAAACAGAATATTCAAGTATNGGAAATAATNTTTTAGGTCCAGANGAACAATTCTACATNAANGGGCTTGATACTGTAAACAGAANAATTCAACATTTATTTTTTCACTCATCATATAATTTTCAATTAAANCAAACACATTCATTGTCATTAGTTCCATCAATTTTAGTTAAATCAACTTGGATAACAAAGCCTCAGTTAGANNTGAACNTAAAACTCATATACTGGGANTTCTTTTGGATAGGAACNTCATATAGAACAAGTGANAATGTAATTGCTCCNATGTTTGGAATAAATACTGAGAATTTATTTNTTGGTTATAGTTATGATATNTCTAATTCTGCAATATCATCTTANCATAATGGTACCCACGCAATNAGTTTAGGTTTATACTTTAACGGAGCNAACTTAAANAAANATGTAAGAAAAAGAAACCGNTTTTCTGAAATAAGAAGAAATAANCCAGGNGGNTGGTTNTACTGGTATAATAAATCAAAGTGGTGGTAAATAANCANAATTTTTTATTTGATATTGATGGNACTNTAACNCCAAGTCGTTCTNAAATNGATGAACAATTTAAANNATTTTTTNTGGNATGGATGGATGGNAAGAACGTATATNTAGTAACTGGATCAGATAANGAAAAAACAATNGAACANATTGGANTTNAAATTTGGAAAAAAGTNAAAAGAAGTTANCAATCTTGTGGAAATGCAGTTTANGAAAATGAAAAATTAGTTAGNAAATTAGATTTTATTGCTGATGAAAAATTAAAATTATTTTTAAATGAATTATTAAANAAATCAAAATGGAATGAAAGATATGANTTACANATTGATCAAAGAATTGGCTTAATTAATTTTTCAACAATTGGNAGAAATTGTCCNAGAGANGCTAGAAATAGNTATTTTAAATGGGANAAANTAAANAANGAAAGAGATTTAATTTGTAAAAAAATTGAAAANAAATTCNCACATTTAGAAGCTAGTGTTGGAGGTGAAATTTCAATAGACATTTANCCTNANGGAAANAACAAAGCACAAGTNTTGGATGAAATCAAAGGTCCAATTTTATTTTTTGGAGANAGATGTGAAAANGGAGGAAATGATTATCCAATTGNANANANNNTGGAGAATGAAAAAAACAAGCGAGATTANAAAGTACATAAAGTGAGNAATTACTCTGANACCTGGGAAATTCTAAAAAAATACTAGCTTACAACTTCACTAACTTTTTTAGCAGCTTCATCAAGCATGATAACTGAGTGAACTTTTAATCCACTTTCATCAATAATTTTTTTTGCTTCTTGAGAATTAGTTCCTTGTAATCTAACAATTATTGGAACTGAAATATCTCCAATATTCTTGTATGCATCTACTATTCCTTGAGCAACTCGATCACACCTAACAATACCACCAAAAATATTTACTAGAATTGCTTTGACATTAATATCCTTTAGTATTATTCTAAATGCCTTTTCTACCCTACTTGCATCAGCAGTTCCACCAACATCCAAAAAATTTGCTGGACTTCCGCCTGCAAGTTTTATAATATCCATTGTTGCCATCGCCAAACCAGCACCATTTACTATACAGCCAACATTACCATCTAATTTAACATAATTTAAATTTGACTTAGAGGCTTCAACTTCAAATGGATTTTCTTCTCTTTCATCCCTGTAGCTTACTAAATCTGGGTGCCTAAATAAAGCATTATCATCTAATGTGACCTTTGCATCAACTGCAATAATTTTATTATCTGAACTTTTTATTGCAGGGTTAATTTCAAATAATGAAGCATCTGATTCACTGTAAGCCTTATATAAATTTGAAATAAATACTTTCATCTCATCTTTTGCCTTTCCAAAAAGATCTAAATTATTTGCAATTTTATCACATTGAGAATCTGATAATCCTAGTAATGGATTAATCTCTTCTTTATATATTTTTTCGGGTGTTTTTTCAGCAACTTCTTCAATATCAATACCACCCTCTGTTGAATACACGATCATATTTCTACTTGTTTTTCTGTTTAGCAGTATAGATATATACATCTCCTTAATTTCACTTTCACCAGGATAATAAACATCTTCAGCAATTAAAATGGTATTAACTTTTTTTCCGACTTTATCTGTTTGAGGTGTAATAAGATTCATTCCTAATATATTGTTAGCATGTAATTTTAACTCATCAATATTTTTTGCTAATTTAATTCCTCCACCTTTTCCTCTTCCACCGGCATGAATTTGAGCTTTAATCACAAAATATGAGCTACCTGTCTCATTATTTAATTTATTAGCAACAGAAATAGCCGTATCTACATTTTCTGCTGTATATCCTCTTTGAACTCTTACATTATGAGTTGATAAAATATTTTTTGATTGATACTCGTGTAAATTCATAGGTTTTATTATAAGATGAACAAAAATAGTTTTTTTCATTAATATTTCTGCTCTTTAAATTATATTTATAGTGAAAAATGAGAAAAGTAATTTTACTATTTTTTTTATGTACCACTATTTTATATTCACAAAATAAAAAATATGTTACAGCCAAGAGAATCAATACGCAACCCAAAATTGATGGAAATTTAGAAGAGAGTTTTTGGAATTCAACAGAACCTGCAAAAGAATTCATTATGATTGAACCTTACAACGGTAAGCTAGAAAGAATTACAGAAAAAACAGAAGTTCACATAGTATATGATGATAATGCTATTTATTTAGGTGCTAAGTTATTTGATCAAAATGCGCATTTAATTTTAGAAGAATTTAGTTCGAGGGATAATAAGAATAAAAATACAGATATTTTTGAAATTTGGCTTAATCCATTTAATGATGGTATAAATCAATTTAATTTTGGAGTCACTGCTGCTGGCATTCAATTTGATGGAATATTCAACGGTGAAAAACTAGATATGAATTGGGACGCAGTTTGGGAAAGTGAAATTAAAAAAAATAATAATGGATGGTTCATTGAAATGAAGATCCCTTATTCTGCAATTAGATTTCCAAAAAAAGATATTCAAGAATGGGGCCTAAATATAGTTAGAGGAATAAGAAGATATCGTGAATTCTACTCATGGAATTTCGTTGATATTGAACAAGAAATTCGCTCTAATCAAGATGGAATATTAGTTGGAATTAGTAATGTATCTCCTCCTACAAGATTATCTTTTAATCCGTATACAAGCTTTTATGTAGAAAACTATGAAAATGATACTGAAAAAATTTTTAATGGCGGATTAGATCTAAAATATGGAATAAGTGAAAATTTTACTTTAGATATGACACTTATACCCGATTTTGGACAAACTAAAAGCGATGACTATGTGCTTAATACTTCTCCATTTGAAACAAAATATAATGAAAATAGATCTTTTTTTACCGAAGGTGTAGAACTTTTCAATAAAGCTGGTCTATTTTATTCAAGAAGAATTGGACAAGTACCATCAATAGAAATTGAAGAAAATGAAACTATAAGAAATAGTCCAAGCTCTATTGGTATTCTAAACGCTACAAAAATTTCTGGTAGAAATAAAAATGGATTAGCAATAGGTCTATTTAATGCTGTAACAAATAAAACATACGTTTCTGTTGAAAATAATGAAAATCAGGAATTAAATAGAGAAACTTTAGTTGAACCATTCACAAACTATAATTTGTTAGTTATAGATCAAACATTTAATAAAAATTCTTCTCTAACTTTCACTAACTCTAATGTTAATCGTTTAGAAAAAAATTTTAGAAAATCAAATGTAAGTTCCTTAATGCTAAATCTTGTTGATAAAAAAAATAAATATCAGTTAGGAACAAAAATAAATATAAGTCAAATAAAAACCGACCCAGAAAAGGAAATTGGATTTAGCTCCTCATTATCATTCAAAAAAATTCAAGGTAATTTTAGATTTAATTTTTCAAACTCTATTGAAAGTGATAAATATGATCATAATGATATGGGTTTTTTGTATGACAACAACGAGATAAATAATTTTTTATCATTTGGTTATTATATATTTAAGCCTACTAATTTAATGATTAAAAGTAACTACAGTTTAGATTTAAATCACGAAATATTATATAATCCAATTGCATATAAAGATTTTTCTATCAAAGGGCAAACTAATATAATTTGGAATAATCGCCTCTCCACTGGATTAAACTTTAGATATAATTTTGAGGAACATGACTATAATGAAGCAAGAGTAAGTAATCAGATTTTTATTAGACCCCCAAAATTTAATTCATCAATCTATACTTCAAGTGACTACAGAAAAAGATTTGCTCTTGATACAAGATTAGGAATAAAATATACCAAACAAAATAATAATAATAAATTATATTTAAGAATATCACCTAGATTCAGACTAAATGACCACTTATCATTTATATACGTTTATGTTCAAGAAAATGAAAAAAATCAATATGGATACATCGACAAAGATGATGATCTAATATTTTTTTCGAAAAGAAATCAATTAACATTTACAAATAAGTTATTAATTGACTATGCAATAAACAAAAAAATGTTTGCAAACGTTATACTTAGGCATTATTGGTCAAGATTTGAAAATAATAATTTTTATACTCTAAATAATGACGGTACACTTAGCAATTCAAATGAAATTATTACAGATTCTAATATAAATTTTAATTCATGGAATATAGATTTAACATTTACATACGAATTTTCAGCGGGTTCTTTTATATCATTTGTTTGGAAAAATCAACTTTTATCAGAAAGCAATGAACTCGAAGACAACTTTTACAATAATATTGTTAATACATTTGAATCCCCGATGTTAAATTCTTTTTCATTTAAGATTACTTATTATCTAGATTATAACAAACTAAAAAAAAAAAAGTGATAGAATTAAAAAATATTAATAAATCTTTCAAAGATGAAAAAGTGCTAAAAAACATAAATTTGAAAGTAAATAAGTCCGAAATTATAGCAATTGAAGGTAAATCTGGTGCCGGAAAAACTACATTATTGAAAATTATTGGAAAACTAGAAGAGCCTGATTCAGGAATTATAAATTTTAATAAACAAAATATTACATCATTAAACAATACAGAATTGCAAATTTTTAGAAGCAACACAATTGGTTTTATTTTTCAGTTTCATTATCTTCTACCTGAATTTAACGCTTTAGAAAATATATGCATGCCTGCATACATTAATAAAAAACAAACTAAAGAAACATTTCAAAAAGCTCTTAAATTAATGAGATTATTGAATATCGAATCAAAAAAGAATTCATTTCCAGAACACATGTCAGGGGGAGAAAAACAAAGGGTCGCTATTGCAAGATCTCTAATCAATAATCCAGACATAATATTAGCTGATGAACCAACTGGTAATTTAGACTCAATACAATCAATTGAACTGTATAATTTATTTAATTCATTAAGAAAAAAATTAAATCAAACCTTTTTAATTGCTACTCATGATAAAGAGTTATCTAAATTAACCGATAGAAAATTGTACTTAAAAGACGGAGAAATTATATAATATGTTATTTGAAAAACCTGACATATTATTTTTTCTACTATTCTTAATTATTCCTGTATTAATTCATATGCTAAATTTGAAAAAATATAAAAAAATATATTTCTCAAATATTGAATTAATAGAAAAAGTAACCTCAAAAAAAAAGAAAATATCTAGATTAAAAGACTTTTTACTTTTGTTAACTAGATTATTAGTATTATCATCTATAATTATAGCCTTCTCTAAACCTTATTTTGCTAAAGAAAAAATAATCGATAGTAAGATAAATAAAGTGAGTTTTTACATTGACAATTCATTAAGCATGTCAACTGGAGATAAAAATATTTTAATAAAGGAAGCAAAAAAAAATGCTGAATTTTTAATTAAAAAACTAAATAATAATGTGAAAGTTAATGTAATTACTAATGACTTAGATTTTTTTAGCAATAAATTTATTTCAAAAAAAGAAAGTTTAGAATTGATTAAAGAAATAAAAATATCACCTTTTCAACTATCAATATGCGAAATAATTAATAGACAAAACCGACTTTTGGAAAATGACTCTCTTTCAAATAATTTTATAATTTCAGATTTCCAAAAAAACTTTTCTAAAAAATACAAAAACTGTAAAGAAAAAATAAATGAAGCTAAATTAGTTCAAATTAAATCAAATCAAACAAATAACATTGGAGTTAAATCATGTGAATTCACAAGCCCATTCAGGAAAAAAAATCAAGAAGAAAACTTAATTGTAGAAATTCAAAATTATAGCACAAAAAATAAAAAAAATATTTTAGTAGAACTTTTTATCAATAATAAAAAAAGAGGATTTAATAATATTGATATTAAAGGAAAATCTACAATTAAAATAAATTTTCCATTTACTAATCTTGAAACCGGAAAGGTTAATGGGAAATTACAAATTTCAAATGATGATTTTGTATTCGACAACTCACTTTTCTTTACTTATGAAATAAAAGATAATTTAAATGTTTTATTAATTTATGAAAATGAACCTAATTCATCCATTGAAGCAGTGTTTAGTGATTCATTATTTAATTTAGAAATAAATAATAAAGACCAAATAAATTTTGAAAAAATTAAAAATTATGATTTAATAATTTTAAATGATTTGAAAAACATTCAAAAGAGTCTTGTAGATTATTTAAAGAAAAGTCTTGAAAATGGAAAAAATATTTTTCTATTTCCAAATGAGAACATAGATATGAAATCTTACAATTACGCGATGAGAGAACTAAAAGGAGATGAAATTATAAAATTGTCAAAAGATGTTATAGAGCTAAATAAAATTAATTTTGAGCACCTTATTTTTGAAAACGTATTTAAGCGCACAAAAAAAAATATTCAATTACCAAAAACTTCTGCTAATTTTAAAATAAATACCAAAAACCTTAATCAAAGAAATAATATTTTGAATTTTGCAAACAACGATCCTTATCTTTTAGAGTATAAAAATTTTAAAGGAAGTTTTTATTTTTGCACCTCACCACTAGCTAAATCATCAAATAATCTAACAAAAAACGCAATTTTTCTTCCAATAATGTACAATTCAACCTTTAGTTCAAAATCATCTAAATTATATGAAATAATTGAAAGAAATCTTATATTGAATTGCGATGAATGTGAACCTGGCTCTTTAACATATTTAAAAAAGAATGAAGAATTTGAAATTGCTTTAGAGGGAAGCCTAATTAATAAGTCCACATACTTAAGTATTAATAATAAGATTAAAGAAGAAGGAACGTACAACTTATTTTCAAATGAAAATTTGAATAAGAATATTAGCTTCAACTATAATAGAGAAGAGGGAGAATTAAATTCCACTTTTTTTACCAATATAGAAAGTAAATCTATAAATCAGCTTACTGATTTTAATAAATTCAATACTAATAAAAAAAATAAAAAGAAAAATTTAATATTTTATTTTATTTTTATTGGATTAATTTCTTTTTTATTTGAAACTTTGTTATTAAAACTTTGGAAAAACTAAATTACATATTAAGATCTGTTCAAATTAAAGACCCTAGATCCAAACACAATGGTTCTAAAAAAGATATTTTGATTGAAAATGGAATAATTTCACAGATAAAAAATAAAATTAATTTTAATAAGGAATATTTTGAAGTTAAAATTAAAAATTTAAACGTATGTCCTGGTTTTTTAGACTTACATACAAGAATCGGAGAACCTGGTTATGAGTATAGAGAAGACATAAAAAGTGGATTTAACGCTGCTTCAAGAGGTGGGTTTACTGGAATTGTTTATATGCCAAGTACAAAACCTGTAATTCAAAATGTATCTGATATTAATTTTTTAAAAAAGAAATTTGAAGGAAAAATAATTGATGTTTTTCCTACTGGTTGTATTACAAAAAATATGGAGGGTAAGGAAATAACAGAGATGAATGACATGAGAAATGAAGGTGCAGTAAGCTTTACGGATGATTTAAATTCAATAGAAAATCCGATGGTAATGAGTATAGCTCTTGAATATTCTAAAGACTTTGAAAATCCAATTATGGTAACTCCCTATGAACTTAATTTAACAAAAAATGGTTTAATTAATGAAGGTATAACAAGTAGTAAAATTGGTTTAGTTGGTATACCTAAATTATCGGAAGAAATAAGAATAAATAGAGATATTAAGCTTACAGAATATAATAAAAGTAAAATTCATTTTTGTCATGTGTCAACAAAGGAATCATTTGAACTAATTAAAAAGTCAAAAGAAAAAAATATTAATGTTTCAGCTGACATATCTGCATACCAACTTATTTTACACGATGAAATGTGTGAAAGTTTTGATTCTAACTTAAAAATATTTCCACCACTAAGACCGAAAAAAGAAATAATTCACATAATTAAAAATATTAAAAACAAAACTATAGATGCAATTTCATCTAATCACAACCCTATTGAAACAGAAAGTAAAAAATGTTCTTTTGCCAAAGCTAAATTTGGAATTATTGGACTAGAAAGTACATTTGGAATCGTAAATACTGTTTTAAAAAATGAAATTGAAATAGATGAAATTATTTCTTTACTAAGTATAAAACCAAGAGAAATTTTAAATATAAAATGTCCTGAAATAGAAATAGGAAACCATGCTAATTTAACTTTATTTGACCCCGATGAAAAGTGGATTTATAAAGAGTCTGACATTAATTCAAAGTCTAAAAACTCACCATTTATTAATTATGAGTTTACAGGAAAGATATGTGGTATTTTTAATAATGGTCAAATTAAAATAAATCATTAAAAGACATAAGTTAATCTTGTTTGAAAATTTAAATAATTGGTCGATAGAAAATCAAATAAAGAGAAAATATTATTTGTATTTAATTCAATGAATAAATTTTTAAATCTTTTACTTAAACCTAATTGAAGATTTTCAAATCCAATATTATTTAAGTTATATGCAATCTGAATATTTATAATTTCATTAAAGGATTTATAGGCACCCAAGAACGCATGGTGAATGTAACCCGAATTGTTTTTTTCAACTACAAAGTATTTAATAAACAAATCAGTTGATGAATTAATTGAATAAGACGAATTGATATTTGCTCTAAATGGAAGTCTTGTAATAAAATTATTTTCTGGTAAATCATCTAAAGAAAATAAAGATTCTAAAGTATCTATCGTTTGATTGACTTCTTCAGTGAAAATTTCATCCATTGTATAATAAACTCCATTAAAATCATAAGATTCGTTAGATTGACTAAGTTTATTTTTTTTTTGCCAAAATATGAATCCTAAATTTCTAATATCTAATAAAAATTTCCAATTTTTTAATTTGTATTCAGCTCCAATATTAATCGAAAAACCAGGATTAGAAAATCCAAAATAATTTGCATTTGAAGATCTATATAAAATATCTGTTTCTATTGATGTTGAAAATGGAGTAATATTATTTTCTGAAGAATATAAAGAGAAATTTGCATTTTCAAAATTTAAATAATTTATTCCATGTAAAAAGTTAATCCTTGAACCAAATTTTAAATTTTCATTTAACAAAAAAGATATCTGGAAATATAATGTAGAAAATTGTAATAATGAACCACTATTATTATAAAAACCAACAAAATTATTTAAATATTGACTATTTCCATTCCAAAAGAGATCAATTAATTCATTTGAGATATTTACATCAAAATAAGATGATAAATTGTACCCAAAAGAATAATACTTATTTGAGCTAGGGAAACCAAAATGGATTAAATTATTATCTGATATTAATGAAAATTTAAAATTACGACAAGAACTAATAAATTCAGAAAAATCTAGTGTTATATTTTTATTTTCTATCGATATGAATTTATTAAGTTTAGTATTAGAGTAGAAATCAAAACTATTATTTGAAAATATAGGTATTCCTAAAATTGTATCATTTATATAAAAAGATGAATACTGTTCATTATCAATAATATTCAAACTGTTTTGAGAAAAGCAGTTCAAACAAATTAAAAACAAAATAACAGATGCAAATTTATTCATCTAAATTTAAATTTATTAACATTCCAATATTTACTAAAAATTCATAATCAGAATATAACTTAATAGACTTATTATCTTCTGTATTTAATGTAACATCTAACACAAGCTGATTAGATTTAGAAAGATTTTCGATTTGATTATTATTTAAATTAAACTGATTTTTTGAAAAAAAACTTTCTATTAAATAACCGTTATCATCAGTAATTCCTGAGGAAAAGTTTGCAATTTCTAGTGTGTCAAAAGTAGTATTAGAAATAGAGTCTCTTAATAAGATATCTAATTTAGTATCTAACGGAAAGCCATTATCAATATTCATAAATAGCGATAAACTTTCAATATTATTTACATTTTCAATTTCATCAATAACTATTGTATCTTTTAAGCTAATATTAGCTATATTTAAACTCATTGGAAAATCTACCTCAACTCCTAAAGTCATTTTACTATCAGATGTTATAAAATTTAAATTTCCAGAACTTGATCCATCAAGATTTGCAGAACCAAAGTACTCAATTTGTTGTGGCGGTAATGCAATTATATTTTCTATAGTCGAATTATTTTTATCATATACCCAAGATTGTTCAATAGCTCCCCCCTCAGATGATGGAGAATCTATAATTTCATTAAATAAAAATATTGCATTATCTAAATTTGGAGAAAAAGCACTTAACCCTGCATTAATTGAAGCCCCTACTCCAACAGAGTTAAAAACTCGTATAATGAATTTTGGATCATCAAGAATAAGACCACTATCAAAGTCTTCGAAAATTTGTAAATCAATATCAACTATATCTCCCCCTAGATCTATTTCATAATCTCCAAAATATCCATCTGCATATTTAATAGATAAATCTGAAAATGAAAAATTTACCTCTGCATAATCTTCATTTGTTAACGTAATTAGTTCATTTCCACTATCAATAAATACTTCAAAATGAATAGGTATTTTATTATACGGTTGACTAAAATCAGAAGTAAGATCAATAATAACATCTGAAATATCGATTTCCCCATAAGAAGAATTATTTTCGGATGAAATATTCTGCACTGATTCAAATATCTCACCATCTATTGTGGCACTTGGTAGAGTTAATTTAAATGATAAGTTTGAATCAATTGATGATGAAATATTATATATAATTTTACCTGTTAATAATTCTAAATTATGAATTTGTTCACCGTTTTCTAGTTCAAAATCAATGAGTGTTTCATAATCAGTTAATGATTGATCATTAAATGACATTGTAACATTAGAAACATTAATATCTTCGATAATAAAAAAAATTTTAATTCCAGTGTTAGGAGTAATTAAATATTCATTCATGGGATCTACCTCCTGTAAATTTAATTGTATAAAATTTGAAATAATATTATTATCGATAGACTTTCCTGATAAATCTGATGACATGTATTGAGTTTCACCAACTTCTATATTAGAAAACTGTAATAAACCAATATCATCAAGTCCTGTCGATAAGTCAATATCAATATTTTCTATACTCACAGGTAAATTATTTTGGATTCCTATAGATAAATTGCCAGTAATGAAAGAAATATTATTAAACTGATTCAATTCAATAGCTGTTTGACCTAGACCATCTAATTCACTACTTAGTATGTTTAGAACACCACCTGAAATTTGTTGTTCCTGTGTAAAAGGAATTTCAATTCCAGCAGCTTCTGCCAAGAATTGAATCGTAGGATCACTAGTTAAGACTTGCTCTAGAGTGTAATTAAATTCATCATTAAAGTCATCTAAGTTCAAATCATTAAAATCATAATATTCATTTAAACCCTCTTGATTTGAAATATCTATAATTGAATCTGATGAAAAAGAAAAGATATTATCTTCTCTATATGCTAGTCTTATGAAATTATCATCATCATAAATAACTGTACCTTCTTCAGGAATTAGATCTCCTAATGTTAATTTAACATTTGCAATTGGAGTAACCATTTCGGGGTTCCAGTTACTAGTTTTTAATGAATCTTTATTACATCCATTAAAAACAAATAAAAAAACAAATAAATAAGCAATATGTTTTGTTTTATACATCAATTAATTCTTTATTAAGATTATTTGTATTTAAATTTACCTAAAAAAGATAATAGTTTAGTTATGATTGAAAATTTAATCTATAATAAAAAAAATATGTTTTTTTTAATAGCTGGGCCGTGTGTCATTGAAGAAGAAGAAAAAACATACCAAATTGCTGAAAAGATTTTCGAAATTACTAAAAAACATGAAATTCCTTTCATATTTAAAGCGTCATATAAAAAAGCAAATAGGTCCAGAATTGATTCTTTTACAGGCATCGGGGATGAAAAAGGCTTAAATATTTTAAAAAACATTTCAAAAAATTTAAAAATCCCTGTTACAACAGATGTTCATAGTTCTGAAGAAGTTTTTTTAGCGTCTAAATATGTTCAAATGATTCAAATTCCTGCTTTTTTGTGTCGTCAAACAGATATTTTAATTAATGCTGGAAAAACAAATAATTATGTAAACATTAAAAAGGGACAATTTTGTTCCGCCGAATCTGTAAAATATATGGTTGAAAAAGTAGCTTCACAAGGAAATAAAAACATAATAATTACTGAAAGAGGAAATTCATTTGGTTATGAAGACTTAGTAGTAGATATACGAAACATTCCAATATTAAAATCATTGAATAAAAAGGTGGTTTTAGATGTTACTCATTCATTGCAAAAACCAAATCAAAAAATAGGAGTTTCTGGTGGAACACCTGAGTTTATTGAAACTATTGCTTGTGCTGGAATTGCAGCACAAGTAAATGGGATTTTTCTAGAAACCCATCCAAATCCAAAAAAAGCTATGTCAGACGGAACTACTATGCTTGAACTAAATAAATTAGAAAAATTAATTATTAAACTAAAAGCAATAAGAAACGTAGTTATTTAAAAATCAATTTTTAAATTATCATAAGCTAAATAAATATTCTTAGGTAATTCCCTTTGAACCTCTTCATGTAATCCTAAACCATGGCCAATGTGAGTTAAGTAAGTCTTTTTTGGTTCTAAAATTTTAATTATTTCTAAAACTTTTTCCAAATTAAAATGAGAAATATGAGTTTTTTTTTGAAGACAATTAATAATCAATACATCTAATTTTTTTAATTTATTCAATTCGTTTTCACTAATAAAATTTGCATCAGTAATATATGCTAGATTATAAAATCTATATCCAAGCACTGGTAACTTATAATGATGAACCTGAATTGGTATGACTTCATGATTAAAAACATAAAAAGGTTTTGATTTATCAATTAATTCTATTTCTAGCTTTGGTTTTCCAAAGTACTCTTTATCTGAAAAAAGATAAGAATAGTCTTTCTGCAAAGCATTTAAAACTTTACTGCTCATATACATACTAATGGGCTCTTTATTTAAATAATAAAAAGAACGTAAATCATCAATTCCGGCTACATGATCTCTATGTTCATGAGTGTATAAAACTGCATCAATATTTTTTATTTTATTTTTTAAGATTTGATACCTGAAATCTGGACCAGAGTCAATTAAAATATTATTTTTTCCTAATTTTAGAATTACAGAGCTTCTTAATCTTTTATCTTTTTTATTAATTGAATTACATATTAAGCAATTACACCCAATAACAGGAACCCCTTGAGATGTGCCTGAACCAAGAAAGATTAATTTTTTTATCATTTAAATAAATTTAGTGTTTTATTAAATTTTAACAAACTTGTTTTTTAACTTTAAAAAAAAGTTTAAAATAGTAAATGAAAAAAGTTACTCTTTCTGCTCACCAAAAAGCTTTAAGCTTAAATTTAGATCCTAACATTTACGGAACTTTTTCTGAAATAGGCGCAGGCCAAGAAGTTGTAAGACATTTTTTTAGATGTGGTGGCGCCTCAGGTACAATAGCTAAGGCTATGTCTGCCTACGATATGGATGTAAGTGATGCAATATACGGTAAAGAAGATAATAAACGATATGTATGTGAATCACGATTAAAAAAAATGCTGAATCGTGAATTTGAATTATTAGGACAAAGATTAAGTAGAAAAAAACATCCAACAAAAACATTTTTTTCTTTTGCAAATACAATTGCTACTACTAAATACAATAATGAAAATCCTGGGCACGGATGGATGGGAATTAAATTTCAAATAAAAGCAAATGAAGAACCAAGTGAAATTATTATTCACTTAAGATTACATGATAGAGAAGCTAGAGCACAACAAGAATGCGTAGGGATTTTAGGCACCAACTTAATGCATGCAAGCTTTAACTTACATCAATCACCAAAAAAAATTATACATTCATTATATGATAGTTTGTCAAAAGCACAATTAGAAATTGATATGGTTCAGATGAATGGCAAATTATTTAAACACTTCGACAATAGACTTCTAAGTTTATTTCTCGTAAAAAACAGGATGACAGAAGCTGTTATTTTTAGCCCTGAAGGTAACAGTCTACAACCTTCAGATATTTTACATAAAAAAAATATTTTGGCTATTAGGGGAAGTTTCAGACCTGTCACTAAGGTTAATATTGACATGATAAAAACTGGTTACAACTTATTTAAAAAAGAAAAAAAAGTTTTAGAAAAAGATTTACAAGTATTATTTGAAATAACATTAAATAATTTAGCAACTAAAAAAAGAGAACCTATTAACAAAAACAATAACATAGAAAATATAAATGTTAAAGCGATAAAGGATCAAGATTTTTTAGATAGAGTTGATGTACTTTGTTCAATCGGTCAAACAGTATTAATTTCAAATTACGGAAGATATTATAAATTAATGAATTATTTTTCAAGATTTACAGATAAAAGAATGGGTATAATTTTAGGAATCATGAATCTTAAAGATATTTTTGATCAAAAATACTATGATCACCTTGAAGGTGGAATTTTAGAAGGAATTGGTAAAATGTTTAATAATGACTCTAAAGTTTATGTTTATCCATATAAGGAATGTAAAAATAGTGAATTAACAAATTCAAAAAATATTAAAATCAGTAAAAAGATCAAAAAAATTTATGATTACTATATTTCAAATAAAAGAATCATTGATATTGAGAGCTATGACCAAAAGGTTTTAAGTGTTTTTTCCCACAAAGTATTACACATGATAAGAAATAATAAACATGGTTGGGAAGAAATGGTTCCTAATTATGTAGATAATTTGATTAAAGAAAATAACTTATTCAATTTCAGAAAAAAGAAAAATAAATAATTATATAGATAATAAAAAAAATCCAATTAAATTAATTATAAAATATACTGAAATTGAAACTGCACCTTGGTAATCCTTAGCAACTCTTTGCCCTAAAAAAAGACAAATTAAAGTACATGAATTAAAAAAAAGAGCAAAAAAAGGCAAAGGGTCGTAAATCTTAATGAAAAAATTAAATATTGATAATAAACAAAGAATTGCTGTAGCTAACTCTAAAAGGGTAAGAGTAAAAAATAGTAATAAGATATTAGACTTGAAAATTGATTTTCCGAAATGAGACTTTATCCATTCTAGTTCTGAATTCCAATTAAGTATTTTATCGACACTTGATTGAAAAAACAAAATAAAAAAATAAACAAAAACACAGAATAAAGGAAAAGATAAAAGATGAGAGTTTTCAATTAATTCGTTCATGAATTCTATAAATATAAATTTAATATATGAAAAAAACATTAAATTAATCAAAGGCAATTAACAATGTGTTAATAAATTAAATTTAATTTTTTGTTGAATTATTAAAAAAGTTTGTACTTTCTAAAATTAAATTAGTGACTAAAGTTATGGGCAAAATAGTGGCAATTGCAAATCAAAAAGGGGGTGTAGGAAAGACAACTACAGCAATTAATCTTGCAGCTTGTTTAGGTGTTTTAGAGAAAAAAATTCTATTAATCGATGCTGACCCACAGGCAAACGCAACTTCTTCACTTGTTTTGGACTCTAGTAACTTAACCGGAACATATCAATTAATTGATCAAACAATAAACGCATCTGAACTTATCATTGAAACAACATCTCCAAATCTTGAAATAATTCCTTCAAGTATTGATTTAGTTGGTGTAGAAATTGAGTTGGTTGATAAAGAAAATAGAGAAAAAATGCTAAATGAGGCTCTAAAGCCAATAAAAGAAAGTTATGATTATATTTTTATTGACTGCCCACCATCATTAGGATTAATCACTCTTAATTGCCTTACAGCCGCCCAATCTGTTATTATACCCATTCAATGTGAATATTTTGCTTTAGAAGGTTTGGGCAAGTTATTAAGTACCATTAGAAAAGTTCAAGAACTACACAATTCAAAATTAGACATTGAAGGCTTACTTCTGACAATGTATGACTCAAGGTTAAAACTTTCAAACCTAGTCATAGAACAAGTTAAGTTACACTTTCCTGATATGGTTTATGATACAATTATTCAAAGAAATGTGCGTTTAAGTGAAGCGACTGGCCATTGTAAATCTATAATAAAATATGATGCGACTAGTAGAGGAGCTATTAACTATTTAAATTTAGCAAAAGAGTTTTTAGAAAAAAGTTCACGGATTTTAAATAAAAATTTAGAAGAATAAAATGATAGAAAAAAAATCACCATTAGGAAGAGGAGTCAATGCGCTATTTTCTAAAATTAAGTCTAATTCATTTGCATATATTGATATAAATATAATTTCAACAAACCCACATCAACCGAGGACAAATTTTAGTAATTCAGAACTAAAAGAACTAGCAAAATCTATTTCTGAGTATGGTGTTATTCAACCAATAACTGTAAGAAAAACTAAAGAAAATAAATATCAAATTATTTCAGGGGAAAGAAGATTTAGGGCTTGTAAATTAGCCTCTATTAATAAAATACCTGTATATATTAAAGAAACTGAAGATGATAAAATGCTTGAGCTTGCATTAATTGAAAATATACAACGTCAAGATTTAGATCCAATTGAAATAGGAATCTCTTATCAAAAGTTAATAGATGAATTAAAACTAACTCAAGAAAAACTTGCAGAAAAAATTGGAAAAAAAAGATCAACAATTAACCATTTTTTGAGATTATTAAATCTTCATCCAATTATTCAAGCTGGTTTAAGAGACTTCATGTTAACTGTTGGACACGCAAAATGTCTTTTAACTATTACAGATAAAGAAAAACAATTAGATTATTATAATTTTATTATTTCAAAAAATTTATCAGTACGAGAAACAGAAAATTTAATCAAGAAAAATCATAAAGAAAAAAAACATAGTCTATATGAAACAAAGTTTTTTAAAGAGTCTGAAAAAAAACTAGAAAAAATTCTAGATATGAAGATTAAAATAAAGGGATTTAAAAATGGTTCTGGTAAATTACAAATAAATTTTCAATCCGAAAGAGAACTTAACAAGATCATTAATGTATTTGAAAATTAAATTTTTAATTCTAACGTTACTTTTTAGTACAAATATTTTCTGTCAACAAAAATCACCTAACAAAGCATCTCTTTTGTCAATTGCTTGTCCCGGATTAGGTCAAATTTATAATAAAAAATACTGGAAAACTCCTATTATACTTGGTTGTATTGGTGGAGCCATATACGGTTATAATTTTTATAACAAAAAATTTAATGATTTCAAGGATGCTTATATAATAAGAACAGACAATAATAATTCAACAATAGATGATTATCTTAACTATTCTGAAGCCAACTTAATTACACTACAAGACTATTATAGAAATCAAAAGGATTTAACAATTATTCTTGGTGTAATTTTTTATTTATTAAATGTTGCTGATGCTTATGTTGACGCTCATTTATTTGAATATAACATAAATGAAAACTTAACACTTAATTTTGAATCTGCTTTTGACCAAAAAAATCATTCTTTTAATTTAATTTCATTAAAAATTAAATTGAAAGAATAAAAATTTAATTTTGTTTCTAAATAAAAAACATGAATTTAAAAATTAAAAAATTATTAGGATTTATAATTTGCTCCATAATTTTTATTTTTCTTATTTTCTTAATTGTTAAAATAACTAAAATAGAAGTTTTCAAATGGTTGTATTTTGGAATTTTAATCATTTTAGATGTTTTTTTCTTTGAGTTTGTTAATTGGACTCCATGGAAGAAAAAAATAAAGAAAGAAAAAGTTGTTAAAAATAAAATTAGAGAATGGATTGAGTCAGTATTGTTTGCTATCATTGCAGCTACTTTAATACATGTTTTTTTAATACAACCATATGTGATACCAACATCTTCTCTTGAAGGAACATTGATTAGAGGAGATTTTTTATTTGTCAGTAAATTTAACTATGGCTCAAATGTACCCAACACTCCTTTGTTTTTACCATTTATGCATAATAAACTTCCATTTACAAATAATACACCTTCGTATTTAGATTGGGTGCAACTTGGTTACAATAGACTCCCTGGATTTCAAAAAATAAAAAGAAATGATATAGTTGTATTTAATTGGCCTACTGATAATCTTCAAAAAAACATGCCATTCGATAAAAAAACTAATTACGTAAAGAGATGTGTAGGTATCTCGGGAGATACATTAGAAATTAAAAATGGCAATATACTTATTAACGGTAAAAAAGAAAATAATCCTAATAGATCCACAATTCAGCATGCCTTCTGGATTAAATTTGAAAACGATAATCATTTAAAGTACTTAAAAAAAATAGGTAAGCCAGTTGAAAAAAAAATTATCGAAAAATCATTTCAAAATAATTATGACCTGGAAATCTCTTTAATTTGGCCACCACTTTTAACAAAGAAAGGTTATAACATTAATTTCTATAGCTCAATAAAAGATTTAATTATTCACGGTACAGAAGAAGAAGTTAAAAAATTAGTTGAGGGTGAGAAAAAGCAAGGTTATAAAGGAAAAATTTCATATGTAAGATTGAATCAAAATATAATTGACTCACTAGGCCAAAAATTTCCATTTAGCGCATATGGTTACAACCATAATACTTACACTGATATATTAAGTAGAAAAACAACATCTTTATTCCCATATAATTGGAAACATAATTGGGACTATGACAATTATGGCCCCATATATATACCAAAAAAAGGGGATTCTATTGTACTAAATGACTCAACTTTATCTTTGTACAAAACCATAATTGAAGACTATGAATACTCAAAAGTGACTAATTTAAATGACTCAATCTATACATTTAAAATGGACTACTTTTGGATGATGGGGGATAATAGACACAATTCTCAGGACTCAAGAGCATGGGGATTCGTTCCTGAAAATCATGTAGTAGGAAAACCAATTTTTTTGTGGCTAAGTGTTGATATAGGCGCAAAAAACATATTTAATAAAATAAGATGGAAAAGAATGTTTACTACGATTCACGGTGAAGGTAAATCAGGTTGGTATCTTCCTTATTTTATTGTATTTATAATCATAATATATTTTAGGAAATATTTATTTCTTCTTTATAAAAAACACATAATTAAAAATTAATTGGAGCAAAAAAAAATTATTTTACCTAGTTCCTATTTTCCAAGTATATATTACTTTTATTTAATTTTAAAATATAAAGAGGTTTTAATTGAAACTTC
The DNA here is from genome assembly GCA_002718035.1 of Flavobacteriales bacterium. GTDB lineage: Bacteria > Bacteroidota > Bacteroidia > Flavobacteriales > TMED113. The sequence goes on along the minus strand of PBCX01000004.1, from coordinate 108,150 downwards.
TGACTTTTATATTAAACAAAGTATACGAAACCATTCTATAATTTTAGGTCCAAATGGAGATCAAAAAATTACAGTACCTATAAATAGAAAAAATAAAACAAAAACTATTTTCAAAGATTTAAAAATTGCAATGAATCCATGGAAAAAAAACCACATTAAAAGCATTAAAACAGCATATGCCAATAGTCCATTTTATTTATATTATCATGAAGAAATATTTAAAATAATAAGTAAAGATTTTAAATTTCTTTTAGAGTTGAATAAAGAAATTTTATTTTTTTTAATTAAAGAATTAAATATTAATGTAAATATTACCTACACTGATAAATACATTAAAGATTATGGTGAAAAAGCTTTGGATTTTAGAACTGAATTAGAGAACTCAAAAAATGATTGTTATATTAAATATCAACAAACATTTTTAAACTCAACTAAAAGACTAAATAAATATTCAATCATTGACTTATTATTTAATCTTGGAAATGAAAGTAAAGAAAAAATATTATCGGAAATTAATAAAACAAATAACTATATTTAAAAAAATAGAATAATGAAAGATTTAGCTTTTAATAAAAATGAAGACAATATGAATCTTTTAATTGGTGAATTAAAACATCATATTTCTAATGCCAACCTTGGAGGAGGCAAAATTTCTACAGAACGTCATAAAAAGAAGGGTAAATTAACGGCTAGAGAAAGAATTAATTTTCTTATTGATCCCAACTCAAATTTTCTTGAAATTGGATCGCTTGCAGCCATGGGTATGTATGATGAATATGGCGGGTGTAATTCTGCTGGAGTTATAATTGGAATTGGATCAATTCACCAAAAAAAATGTATGATAGTAGCTAATGACGCAACTGTAAAAGCAGGATCGTGGTTTCCTATGACTGCAAAAAAAAATTTAAGAGCACAAGAAATAGCTATTGAAAACAAACTCCCTATCATATATTTAGTTGATAGTGCGGGTATTTTTTTACCTCTCCAAAATAATATATTTGCAGATAAAGAACATTTTGGAAGACAATTTAGAAATAATGCAATAATGTCATCAATGGGTATTCCTCAGATTGCTGCAATTATGGGTAGTTGTGTTGCTGGAGGTGCGTACTTACCAATAATGTGCGACGAAACAATAATTGTTGAGAAAACTGGAAGTGTATTTTTAGCTGGTTCACATTTAGTAAAAGCTGCCATTGGAGAAGATATAGACAATGAAAAGTTAGGTGGCGCAAAAACTCATTCAGAAATTTCTGGTACTGCAGATTATAAATGTAAAAATGATTCTGAAGCAATCCTATTGATTAGAAATCTCATTGAAAAAACATCTAACCATCAAACTGCGGGTTTGTTAAGAAAAAAAAGTTTTGATCCTTTAAAAAATCCAAAAGAAATTCTTGGTATTATTCCAAAAAAAAGAGACAAACAATATAATATGATTGATATAATTGAAAGATTAGTTGATGAAAGTAATTTTATTGAATACAAGAAAGACTTCGGAAAAACAATTATATGTGGATATGCAAGAATTGATGGGTGGGAAATTGGAATTGTTGCTAATCAAAGAACTATTGTTAAAAACGGAAAAGGAGAAATGCAAATTGGAGGCGTAATCTACTCTGATAGTGCAGATAAATCAGCGAGATTTATAATGAATTGTAACCAAAAAAAAATCCCCATCATTTTCTTTCAGGATGTGACAGGCTTTATGGTAGGATCCAAATCTGAACACGGAGGAATAATAAAAGATGGCGCTAAAATGGTAAATGCTATGGCAAATAGTACAGTTCCTAAATTCACCATAATAATTGGCAACTCCTACGGAGCAGGAAATTATGCTATGTGCGGAAAAGCATATGATCCAAGGATGATTTTAGCATGGCCTACAGCACGAATTGCTGTAATGGGTGGAGATCAGGCATCAAATGTTTTGTTTAATCTTGAAAAAAATAGGCTTAATAAAAAAGGGGAAGAGATATCAAAGTCTGATGAAATTAAAATAAAAAAGAAAATTGTAGATAACTATAACAAACAAACTTCACCTTATTATGCTGCCTCAAGATTATGGATTGATGAGATAATAAATCCACTCGACACTAGAAAATATATTTCTACAGCTATTGAAGTAAGTAATAATTGCCCTATAAAAGAATTTAAAACAGGTCTAATTCAAACATAATAAAAGAATAATTCATAACCCTAAATTTGTATATTTATAAACATTTAATATAAATATGGTATTAGTTGAATTTCCAGATAAGACAAAAAAGGAGTTTCCAAAAGGAACAACTTCTTTAGATATTGCAAATCAAATAAGTGAAGGGCTAGCTAGAAATGTTTTAGCAGCCGAAATTAACGGAGAAATTTGGGATGCAAACAGAGAACTAACTGATAACGAACTAATTAAATTAAAATTACTCACCTGGAAAGACAAAGAAAGTAAAAAAATTTTATGGCATTCATCAGCACATTTAATGGCAGAAGCAATTAAATTCCTTTACCCTAAAGTTAAATTTACAATAGGCCCAGCAATTGATAACGGGTTTTACTATGACTTAGAATTTCCTGATAATTCAACAATTTCATCAGAAGATTTTAAAAAAATAGAAAGCAAAATGGTAGAACTAGCATCTAAAAAAAATATTTTTATTAGAAAAAATATTACAAAAAAAGATGCAATAAATTTCTATGAAGAAAGAAATAATAATTATAAACTTGAACTTTTAAAAGAGCTAAATGATGGTGAGATAACTTTTTATACACAAGGAGATTTCACAGATCTTTGCAAAGGTCCTCATATACCTCACACAGGATTTATAAAGGCAGTTAAACTTTTAAATATTGCTGGTGCATACTGGAGAGGTGATGAAAATAAAAAACAACTAACAAGAATATATGGCATTTCCTTTCCGAAGAAAAAGGAATTAAATGAATATTTAATTCTTTTAGAAGAAGCTAAAAAAAGAGATCATAGAAAAATTGGAAAAGAAATGGGATTATTTACATTCTCAAATAAAGTTGGTCAAGGACTTCCTCTTTGGTTACCTAAAGGAACAATTGTAAGAGAGGAATTAGTAAAATTTATGAGAGATTTACAAATTAAATCTGGATATGAATCTGTAACTACTCCTCACATTGGAAGTAAAGATTTGTATGTTTGCTCAGGACACTATGAAAAATATGGTGAAGATTCATTTCAACCCATTAAAACTCCTTCAAAAAAAGAAGAATTTTTTTTAAAACCAATGAACTGTCCTCATCATTGTGAAATTTACAAATCTTCTCCTAAATCATATAAAGATTTACCTATTAGATACGCTGAATTTGGAACTGTATATAGATATGAACAAAGTGGAGAACTTCATGGATTAACAAGAGTAAGGGGGTTTACTCAAGATGATGCCCATATTTTTGTTACTGAAGATCAATTAGAATATGAATTTAAAAAAGTTATTGATATTGTTCTCCACGTATTTAAAATTTTAGAGTTTAAGGAATATACTGTGCAAATTTCACTAAGAGACAAAGAAGATAAATCAAAATATATTGGAAGTGAAAAAAACTGGGATCTTGCAGAGAAAGCCATAATTAATGCTACTAAAGATAAAAAATTAAGTACCGTTATTGAATACGGTGAAGCTGCTTTTTACGGACCCAAATTAGATTTTATGATCAAAGATGTTTTAGGAAGAAATTGGCAACTTGGAACAATACAAGTAGATTATAATTTACCTGAAAGATTTAATTTAGAATATACTGGAAGAGATAATAAAAATCATAGACCTATTATGATTCATCGTGCCCCTTTCGGCTCTCTTGAAAGATTTTTAGCAATTTTAATTGAACATACTGCAGGAAATTTTCCTTTATGGCTAATTCCTGAACAGGTTAAAATCATTCCAGTTAGTGAAAAATTTACAGAATATTCAAATAAAATTTTAAATTTCCTTAAAAATTACGAAATTCGCGCACATATTGATGTTAGGTCTGAAACTATAGGTAAAAGAATTAGAGATGCTGAAATTAACAAAATACCTTATATGATCATAGTAGGTGAAAGAGAATTAAAAGAAAATTTAATTTCAGTTAGAAAAAGAGGAATGGAAGACTTAGGCAGTATGTCATGTGAAGATTTTTATTATCACATAAAAAAAGAAATAAAAAAAGAAAAAGAAGTTTAATTTAAATAAAACAGTTATAGCTTTCAATAGAAGAAGAAAACCTTACAGAGGTAGAGTAAAAAAACAAAATCCACATAGGATTAATGACGAAATATTAAGTTTTAATATACGTTTAGTAGGTGATAATACTGATAATAATATTTCAAACACTAAGAAAGCACTAGCACACGCTAAAAATCTTGGTCTTGACTTAGTAGAGATATCACCTAAAGCAGATCCTCCTGTATGTAAGATTATGGACTATCAAAAGTTCTTGTATAATCAGAAAAAAAAGCAAAAGGAGTTGAAAGCAAAAACAACAAAAGTTGTTGTTAAAGAAATAAGATTTGGACCAAATACAGATGAGCATGATTTTAATTTTAAACTAAACCATGCTAAAAAGTTTTTAAGTGATGGTTGTAAATTAAAAGCTTATGTTTTTTTTAAAGGAAGACAAATTATATTTAAAGATAAAGGAGAGATGATATTACTTAAGCTTGCTCAAGAATTAGAGGAATTGGCAAAAGTTGATCAATTTCCAAAATTAGAGGGAAAAAAAATGAATATGTTATTAACACCAATAAAATAGATTAGCCATGCCAAAAATGAAAACAAAATCAAGTGCAAAAAAAAGATTTTCCATCACTGGAAGTGGTAAAATTAAAAGAAAGCACGCTTTTAAAAGTCATATATTGACAAAAAAAGCTACAACAAGAAAAAGAAATTTAACAAAAAGTGGATTAGTTCATGATGCTGATACACCAAATATTAAAATTCAACTTTGTAAATAAATAATAAACCATGTAATTACGCTTAAGTATTTGAAAAAATCGCTAATTACAAAAAAAAATAAATAATATGCCAAGGTCAATAAACTCAGTTGCTTCTAAAGCCAGAAGAAAAAAAATTTTAAAACAAGCTAAAGGATATTTTGGAAGAAGAAAAAATGTCTATACTGTCGCAAAAAACGCAGTAGAAAAAGCACTATCTTACTCTTACAGAGACAGAAAAACAAAAAAACGTAACTTCAGAGCTCTTTGGATTCAAAGAATAAATGCAGGCGCAAGAGAAAATGGCATGTCTTATTCTCAGTTAATGGGACTGCTAAAGAAGAATAATATCGATTTAAATAGAAAAGTTTTAGCAGATTTAGCTATGAACGAACCAGAAGTATTTAAATCAATTGTTGAAAAAGTAAAATAAATATTACTTTAAACTTTCTAACTGAATTCTTGCTTCTTCATTACCGGGCTCTAACATTAAGCAAAACTTTAAGTCTTCAACTGCAAGATTTATTTGTTTTAATTTTTTGTACGTAAAGCCTCTAGCATAATAGGCTTCTAAATAAGAGGGATCTAAATTGATTGCGTCTGAAAAGTAATCCTGTGCAACTTTGAAATCATTGAGCAACAAAAAGCAATATCCAATATTATAATAAGCTTCTTTTTTTTCCTCAATATTAATTGCAATTTTATAAGACTCTATTGCTTCATTGAACTTTTTATTTTTTTGATAATACATTCCAAGACCATAGAATGAAATAAAACTTGAATCAATTTCAATCATTTTATTATAATACATTTTTGATTTGTAACTAGTATCATACAAAATTGCTAACTCATTTAATGTCCTAAGATTATTTGAATCTAATTTTAAAATTTCTTCAAATTGTTCAATAGCTTCTGAATATTTATTTTTAAGAAGATAGTTTTTTCCCTTAAAATAAAGAGCTGTTTTATTTTTTTTATTTATAAGCAAAGCTTTCTTAATAAACTCTCTACAATTAGTATCATTATTTTTAAGAACTCCACAATACAAAGCAATTAATTTATTATAACAAGATTCATTATAATTATCATTTTCCAAACAATCAAGCCAACTTTTTTCAGAAACTTCATAGTTCTTCAAAATAAAATATACTTCTCCTCTTTTAATTAAATTTTCTAAATTACTAGGGTTTTTATTATACACATCATCAACTTGGATTTTCGCAGAATCAATTTCTCCTTTTTCTAAGAAATAATTAGTTAAATCACCTGAAACTTGTTTTGGTACTTTATATTTGGTCTCTGAATTAAAATTAGAGCAAGAAATAAGTAAAAAAGAAATTAGAACAAAAAAATATCTCAATGTGAATGAAAATTAAATAATAGCTTCCTTGACTTTCGATTCTAATTCATCCATTAGCTCGGGATTATCTTTTAATAAATTTTTAACAGCTTCTTTTCCTTGTCCTAATTTTGTCGAGTTATAACTGTACCAGGATCCACTTTTTTCAATAATACCATGATCTACTCCCAAATCAATTATTTCACCTGTCTTTGAAATGCCTTGACCATACATAATATCAAATTCTGCTCTTCTAAATGGAGGTGCAATTTTATTTTTGACAATTTTAACTCTAGTACGATTCCCTAAAACTTTTTCACCATCCTTAATTTGTGTACTTCTTCGTATATCAATTCTAACAGAGGAATAAAATTTTAATGCATTACCCCCTGTTGTTGTTTCAGGATTCCCAAACATTATTCCAATTTTAGATCTTAATTGATTAATAAAAACACATGTTACACCAGTTTTACTTATGCTAGAAGTCATTTTTCTTAATGCTTTTGACATTAATCTAGCTTGAACTCCAACAGAGGCATCACCCATTTCACCATCAATTTCGCTTTTAGGAGTTAATGCGGCTACAGAATCAATAACTATTAAATCAATTGCCCCAGATCTAATTAAATTATCTGCAATTTCTAATGCTTGTTCTCCATTGTCAGGTTGTGAAATAACTAAATTATTAATATCCACACCTAAATTTTCAGCATAGAATCTATCAAAGGCATGCTCCGCATCAATAAAAGCTGCTATTCCTCCTTTTTTTTGACATTCAGCAATAGCATGAATTGTTAAAGTAGTCTTTCCAGATGACTCAGGTCCAAATATTTCAATTATTCTTCCTTTTGGCAAACCGCCAACTCCAAGAGCAGCATCAATAGAAATAGAACCTGTTGAAATTGAATCTATTTTTTCTATAGTCATGTCACCAAGTTTCATTATGGACCCTTTACCATAAGCTTTATCAATTTTTTCCATTGCAAGCTTTAGTGCTTGTAGTCTTAAATCTTTTTCTTTTGTCATAATTATAAAATTTGATTTGTATGATTTTTAGTATCTACTTTTGAAATTATTTTTTCAATAATTCCGTTTTCATCAATAATAAATGTAGTTCGATGAACACCTTCATATTCTCTACCCATAAATTTTTTTGGACCCCAAACACCATATAAATTACATATATTTTTAGTCTCATCAGAAATTAAATTAAAAGCTAAATTATATTTTTCAATAAATTTGACATGAGATTTTATACTGTCAGGACTTACACCTAAAACTTCAAAACCATTATTTTTATAATTATCTATGTTTTCAGTAATATTACATGCTTGATTAGTACAACCAGGTGTGTTGTCTTTAGGGTAAAAATATAATACTAATTTTTTTCCACTATAATCATTCAATGCAACCTTATTACCATTTTGTATTTCTCCAACAAAATTTGGAGCCTTGTCTCCTTCAACTAACTTAATCATATATATAAAATTTAACAAATCAAATTTAATTAAAAAAAAAGTTTTTTTAATTATGTTGGTTTACTTCTTATTAACAAAACTACAAATTGGACAATTATTAAGACTATGTGATCTAGCTTGACAATATTCTCTTCCAAAAAATATTATTTGCAAATGTAATTTTGACCACAATTCTTTAGGAAAAAATCTTTTTCCATCTTTTTCAACTTTCTGAACACTTTTACCCTTACTAATACCCCACCTTTTTAATAATCTAAAAATATGTGTATCGACAGGAAATGCTGGTATATTAAAAGCTTGACACATAACTACTGAAGCTGTTTTATGACCAACCCCTGGCAAACTTTCTAAATCATCAAAATTTGAAGGGACTATACTATTATATTTTTCAATTAGTATTTTAGATAAATTAAATATTGCTTTAGATTTCTGAGGAGACAAGCCACAAGGTTTAATTATTTTTTTTATTTCACTTACTTTTAACTTTATCATTTCATGTGGATTATCTGCCTTTTCAAATAAATCTGGTGTTACTTTATTAACTCTTTCGTCCGTACATCTAGCAGAAAGAAGTACTGCAATTAATAAAGTATAATTATCTTTATGATTTAAGGGAATAGGTGGATTTGGGTACAATGACTCTAATTTTGAAACAATAAAATCTAGTTTATCCTTTTTTTTCATTATGCTTATTTTAATGAATTAATCAATTTAAAATAAAAAAAAATGATTTATCAACAGTCATTAATGATTTTGAATAATCTATAATAAATTTTTTAGAAGATTTATTTGATATTTTATTTATTAGAATTTGGTCATCAACACATTTCAACTCTTGCTTTAAAAATATATTTAATATGTCAATTTGCTTTTTAGTAAAATTTTTATTCATACAATTATGTTTTTTTTAATAACGTATTTTAAATAAATATATTATTAATTATAAATGTTAAATTTTCAATAAATACTTTTTCAAGAACTATTTAACAAAAACATAAAATATAATGACTATTTTAAAAATATTAAAGTCAGTATTTAATTTTTTTTATTGACTCAGAACCACTCCTTTTCTTTTTATAATCTTTCTTAAATTTATAATTGCATATCTCATTCTTCCTAAAGCTGTATTAATACTAATTCCACAGTTCTCTGAAATTTCTTTATAACTCATTTTTGAATAATATCTCATTTGAAGAATTTCTTTTTGCTCAATAGGTAACTCATTAATTAAAATCTTTAAATGATTTAAAACTTGTTCCTTAATTAATTTTTGTTCAACATTCAATTCTCCATTTTTTATAAAATCAAAAACATTAAAATCATCAGTAGATTTAAAAAACTTTCTCTTTTTTTGTTTTCTAAAATAATCCATGATTAAATTATGAGTTATAGTCATAACCCAAACTATAAATTTTCCTTGCTCATTATATTTTCCTTTTTTAATATTATTTATTACTTTAATGAAAGTTTCTTGAAAAATATCTTCTGCGACTTCCTTATTTTTCACTTTTGAAATAATAAAACCAAAAATTCTTGATCTGTATTTATCTATCAGAGCAGCTAATGCTGAATTATCTCCATTAATAAAGGACATAACTAAATCCTTATCACTAAAATTTTTTGAAATAAACATATCTATACTTTTAAATTAATATTCTTTACGTAAGTAGATATGTTTCTATAGGCAATTGTTTCAACAAATATAAGAAAATTAATATTCTTTAAATGTTTAAAGCAAATAAATTAATAAATTTACAACTATGATAAGAATTTATATTATTGGTCTTAGTATTTTAACAATAGCATTAATTATTAACGTTATTACCCATCATATAAGTATTAATAATTGGTATAATTTTATAAACTCAATCATTGAAAAAGAGAGTGTTTATAAAGCACTTAAAGAAGAAAAAATAATTAGTATAATTTGGCTGTTTTTGTTATATCCTATTTTTCTAGGCCTAGGTTATTTAATTGGTGAAAAAATATATAAATATTTTCTCTGATGAAAAATAAAAAAAAACCCGAAAATAGTCAAGAATATATAATTGTAGAAGGTGCTAAATTAAATAACTTAAAAAATATTAGCGTCACTATTCCAAGAAATAAACTTGTTGTAATTACTGGAGTTAGTGGTTCAGGTAAATCAACTTTAGCATACGATACTATTTTTGCTGAAGGTCAAAGAAGATATTTAGAAGGCCTTTCAACATATGCTAAACAGTTTTTAAATACACATAAAAAACCTGATGTTAAAAAAATAACGGGAATTTGTCCAGCAATTTCAATTAAACAAAAAAGTAATATTAATAATCCGAAATCAACAGTTGGAACTGCCTCCGAATTATATGACTACATAAAAATTTTGTTTTTAAAACTAGGTAAAATTTATTGCCCAATAACAAACAGCCCTATTAAAGAAAACTCAACTGCTGATGTAATCAATTACTTAAAAAAAATGAAAGTAGGAAGTAAAATATTATTAACCTTTCCTATTAATGACATAACAAAAGAAAAATTAGAAAAAATAAAAAAAATAGGATTTTCTAGAATAAAATTTAATAATATAATTAAGAAGATAACAGAAGTTAATTATAATTCTATCAATAGTTCTAAAATTAATGTAATTGTTGACAGACAAGTAGTTAATAAAAAAAAATATTTTGAAGAAAATATTGAAGAATCATGCAACACAATCTTCAACTCAGAAAGTGGTATTTGTGAAATTTTAAATGAAAAAGGGGAAATAATTAAAAGATTTAATAAAAAATTAGAACTAAATGAAAAAGAAATTGATCCTCCAAACTTAAATACCTTTAATTTTAATTCCCCTTATGGAGCGTGTGAAAATTGTCAGGGCTATGGAGATGTACTAGGAATTGAAGAATCAAAGGTAATACCAAACCAAGAAATTAGTATAATTAATGATGCCATTATACCATGGAAGTATCCATCAACAATAAAATGGAAAGAAAAATTATGTTCGTTAGCAAAAGAAAAAAAAATTTCTATTAATAAAAAATACTGTGATTTATCTGTGAAAGAAAAAAAATTGATTTGGGAAGGTGATCACGAATTAAATGGTATTTTAGATTTTTTTCAAATGGTTGAAAATAAATCTTATAAAATACAATACAGAGTTATGCTATCAAGATATAGAGGAAGAACTACTTGTACTGAATGTAATGGTGGAAGATTAAAAAAGATAAGTGAAAATATAAAATTTCAAGGCTATAATATTCAAAAATTTTCTGAGATGACCATTTTAAATCTAAGTAAATTTATTAGCAGAATTAATCTGAAAAAAAACGAAGAAAAAATTGCAAGTAAAATATTTAATGAAATTAAATCAAGACTAAAATTACTAAATGAACTAGGTTTAGGTTATCTTCAAATTAATAGAAAATCTAATACTCTTTCTGGGGGAGAGTCTCAAAGAATTAATATAGCCAAATCAATCGGAGGTGGATTAGTTGACACCCTTTATGTGCTAGATGAACCTAGTATTGGTCTCCATGAACGAGATACCGTTAAATTAATTGAAATCTTAAAAAAACTTAAAAATCTAGGTAATACAGTAATAGTTGTTGAACACGACTTAGAAATTATAAAATCTTCAGACTATGTTATTGACTTGGGTCTAGGAGGGGGAGATTTAGGAGGAAAAGTTATTTTTTCTGGTAATATAAACTCAAAGATCAAAAATTTAAGTTTGACAAAGCAATATATTAATAAAATTTTAGAAATATCAGTTCCTAAAAAAAGAAGAATTTCTAAAGATTTTATTTATTTAAATGGTGGAGAAAAAAATAATATTAAAAATATTAAAGCAAGATTTCCCATAAATATTCTAACAACTATTACAGGAGTTAGTGGTTCCGGAAAAAGTACATTATTAAAGGATATATTTATTCCTGAATTTAAAAAATTCCTTAACAATCAAAAAAGTTTAATTAATTGTGATATAAATAAAATTAAAAATATTGAATACGTACAACAAAATGCGATTGGAAAATCAAGTAGATCTAATTTAATTACATACTTAAAAGGTTTTGATGAAATCAGAAAGTTGTTTTCAAATCAAAAAATAGCAAAATTGAAAAAAATCACCCCTAAATATTTTTCATTTAATGTAGATGGTGGAAGATGTGATAAATGTAAAGGAGATGGACATATTTCTGTTGACATGCAATTTATGGCTGACATTAAAATTAAGTGCGAAGACTGTAACGGAAAAAGATATAAAGAAGAAATCCTCAAGATCAAATATAAAGAAAAAAATATCTACGATGTTCTAAATATGACCGTGGACACCTCATATAATTTTTTTAAGATAAATGATAATAAGAGTATTTTAAAATACCTACAAACACTAAAAAATGTTGGATTAGGATACATAAAGCTAGGACAAAGTCTTAGTTCTTTAAGCGGAGGGGAAGCTCAGAGATTAAAGCTTGGTTATTTCTTAAATAAAAAAATAGAGAATACGATTATTGTATTTGATGAACCAACAACAGGCTTACATGTCCACGACATAAATAAATTATTAAAATCTTTTAATGATATATTAAAGGGAAATAATACAATAATTATTATTGAACATAATATGGAGATTATTAAATCTTCAGATTGGATTATTGAAATGGGGCCTGAGGGGGGTAAAGATGGAGGGAAAATAATTTATGAGGGCAAACCAGAAAATATGGTGAGCAAAAAAACTCATACGGCAATAGCGTTAAATAAATATTTAAACTAGTTGAGTTTTATAATAATTCCAATAAAAACCTTTTAATTTTATCAGTTCTTCATGGGTACCTTTTTCCATTACTCTCCCCTCCTTTAAGAAAATGATTTTATCCGCATTTTTGATTGTTGAAAGTCTGTGAGCAATTATTATTGATGTTTTGTTTCTTGTTAAAAAATTTATCGCTTTTTTAATTAAACTTTCTGTTTCTGAATCCATTGAGGAAGTTGCTTCATCTAAAATTAAAATCGGAGCACTAGAAACATACGTTCTTATAAATGAAATTAACTGCCTCTGACCCATTGAAAGAAAAATTCCTCTTTCACCAATTTGATGATCTAAACCATCAGGAAAAGAGTTAATGAAACACATTAATCCCATTTTTTGAATTAATTCATTAATTTCTTCTTTACTCTTTTTATTGTAAAATGTGATATTATTATAAATAGTATCTGAAAACAAAAAAGTATCTTGTAAAATTAGACCAATATTATTTCTTAGTGTATTCAATTCTAATTTATTTATATCAGTATTACCAATGAAAATATTACCATTTTTTATTGTATAAAATCTAGTAATTAAATTAATTAAAGTTGTTTTACCTGAACCTGTCGGCCCAACAATTGCAATAGTTTCCCCAGATTTTATTTCAAGATTAACATCATCCAAGACAATTTCACCTAATTTGTATGAAAAAGACAAATCTTTAAATAAAATATCACCTTTATACAATTCAATATCATTAACACCAAGACTTTGTTCATGCATGTTTTTTTTATTAATTAATTTAAAAACTCTAGAAGCAGCAACTGTTCCCATTTGAAGAGTATTAAACTTATCTGCCAAAGATCTTAAAGGTCTAAACAACATATTAATTAAAAGAATAAATGAAATTATTTGACCCAATGATGTATTAGCTATATTATTTATTGAATTTAAATCATCCATTATTATTACACCTCCAAACCATACAATAAGACCCATAGATACAGCCGAAAAAATATCAATAACTGGCAAAAAAATTGAAAAATATAAAACTGAATCAATATTATTCAAAGTATACTGTTTATTAATTTTTTTAAACTTTTTAAGCTCTTGATGTTCTTGGTTGAACATTTTAACAATATGCATTCCAGTTATATGTTCATATACAAATACGTTTAATTTAGATATAGATGTTCTAATCTCTTCAAAAGTTTTTTTCATTAACCTTTGAAATACCATAGTTGAAAAAATTAATAATGGAAAAAAAGATAAACCCAATAGTGCGAGTTTCCAATTACTAAACAACATCCACAAAACAATAATTATAATCTTGAAAAGATCTCCAAAAACACTTAATATTCCCTGAGAAAACATTGCACCAATAGCTTCTATGTCTGAAATAACTCTTGTTACGGTTCTTCCAATTGGATTACTATCAAAATATGAAATTTTGAAATTTAATATTTTTTTAAAGAGATCACTTCTAATATCTTTAATTACCAACTGAGATATATGATTAGATTTATAAATAAAAAAAAATTGAAAAACTGATTCAATAATTAAGAAAATAAAAATCATTAACATAAATAATGAAAATGAAAAATTTAAATTATTTATTAAAAGGCCAGTTAAACTATCAACTGAATTGGAGTTGGGCGAAATATATTTATCAACTGCTAACTGAATCAAAATAGGTCTTGCGGCAGAAAATAAAGAAAATAAAACAGATGATAAAACTGTTAACAAAACAACAACTAAATACGGACGAATAAATACTAATGACTTATTGAAATTTTCTAAATCAAATATTTTTTTCACTAAAACTATTTTTAGGATATTCAACATTAATTAAATATAGACCTTTAGCCGGAACTGAAAGTCCAGAATTTTTTCTTTTTTTTGAATTAAAAATTTTTTGTAATTCATGAGAGCTGATTTTTTTTAAAGCAAAATCAATTATAGTTCCAGTAATTGATCGAACCATATTATGTAGGAATCTATTTGCTGTTATTCTAAAAATAAACATATTGTTTTTTTTAATCCAAAATGCTTCAGTAACAATACAAATTTTATTATTTACATCAGAGCTAGATTTACAAAAAGAAGAGAAATCCTTTTTACCGATAAAAAAATTTGATCCTGTATTTAATAATTTTAAATCTAAATCTTTAAAAAATGGAAAAGATATTTTATGTAAAAAGGGGTCTTTTTTACAGGAAATATAATATTCATACGTTCTTAAGTTAGCAGAAAATCTAACATGAAAATTTTTATGAACTTTGTATATACGATTAATAGAAATGTCATTATTTAAAAAATTATTTATCCTAAATAAAAAATTCTCAAAATCTATTTCAATATCACTATCAAAATGTGCAAAATACTTAATTGCATGAACACCTGCATCAGTTCTTCCACATCCAATTAAATTAATTTTTTGATTTAATAAAGTTGAAATTTTTTTTATTATTTCACCTTGAATTGTTCTTTGATTCGGCTGAATTTGCCAACCAAAATAATTTGCCCCATCATAAGTAATTTCTAATAGATATCTTTGCATTAATATTATAGTAAACCTAAAAATATAAATTAGATTTGTGTATTTAGCTTAAATACATGAAAAAAATTTGTATAATTTCTGATACTCACAGTTTTTTTGACAACAACATGAAAAAATACTTTATCCAAAGTGATGAAGTTTGGCATGCAGGAGATATAGGTAGTATCGAAGTAACAAATGAAATAAAAAAACATTCTAAATTAAAGGCAGTTTATGGAAATATTGATGACCATAAAATAAGAAATGAATTTACAGAATATTTATTTTTTAATTGTGAAAATTGTAAGATTCTAATTACTCATATTTCAGGTCAATTGAATAAATATAATTTTAAAACAATTAATTTATTAAATAAATATAGACCTAATATATTTATATGCGGGCATTCACACATATTAAAAATAATGTACAATAAAAAATTTAACTTCTTACATATAAACCCAGGTGCTATAGGCAAACATGGAATTCATAAAGTACGTACCATGGTTACATTAAAAATTGAAAATGAAAAAATATTTGATCTGAATATTATTGAAATAAAAAGAAAAACTATCTAATTAAACCCTCACCTCTAACAAGTTTTTCATCATTTTTAATAGAGTTTAAAGCTAATGATAAAAAGTATGTTGAAAAAAAAGGATTAATCATGGCTGCGTAAAGTAAAATTTTAAAAGTATTTGAGGGCATTATTTCAATTAAATCATTTAAAGAAAGATAAAAGTAAAAACCAGAAAATATAACCATGTATGAACTTAAATAAATACATGAATAAACAAGTTTAATTTGCAAAATTCTCTTTTTGAATAAAAAAATTGAAACCAAACATATAATACTTATTAAATAAGGAATATAGGATGATAAATTGAAAATAAAATCAAAATTTATATTTATCAAATTATATCCTTTTTTATAATATTCAAAACCAAAATAAGAGTATGAAAAATAACACATAAAAACAACGAAAAGATAAATAGACTGAATTCTTTGTAGCATAGAATAAAAATTAAATGAATTTTAAATTATGAATTTTTTTAGATATAATGTTGTAAATCATAATATTTGTTGTAACATTGTGACGCATTTGTTTTTATGACTTATGCTTCCTTTTAAAAATTCCTTGATATTTAAAATTAAATTTTATCACATATGTATGACATATCACAACTAAAAAAGAAATTACTTCCTGAATTACAAGAAATCTCAGAGAATTTAAACATTTCAAATTTTAAAAAATTAAAAAAAACTGATCTTATTTATGAGATTCTTGACAAACAATCAATCGATAAAAAAAATGATTCTAAAGAGAACAAAAATGATTCTAAAGTGAAAAAAAATGATTCTATTGAATTGAACAACAAAAGAGAAAAGTTTCAGAGAAAGACTTATAAAAATACAAATAAAACAAGTGATGATAATAAAATTCAAAATATAAATCATCAAAATTTTAGAAGAAAGGAATATGATCTTGATGGAAATGTTTTTGGAGAGGGTGTTTTAGAAGTAATGCCAGACGGATATGGATTTATTCGTTCATCTGATTATAATTATTTGAATTCACCTGATGATATTTATGTTTCTCAATCTCAAATAAAACTTTTTGGTTTAAAAACAGGGGATACTGTATGCGGTCAACTTAGACCTCCTAAAGAAGGTGAAAAATATTTTCCTTTAGTAAAAGTTGAAAAAATAAACAACCTTGATCCTAGAGATATTAGAGACCGAGTTTCATTTAAACACAAAACCCCTCTATTTCCAGAGGAAAAATTTCAATTAGCAAAAGAAAGCAATACTATTTCCACTAGGTTAATAGACCTATTTGCTCCTATTGGCAAAGGTCAAAGAGGATTAATTGTAGCTCAACCAAAAACAGGAAAAACTATTTTATTAAAAGAATTAGCAAATGCTATAACTGCCTCTCATCCGGAAGTTTACCAAATTGTTCTATTAATTGATGAAAGACCTGAAGAAGTAACTGACATGGCAAGATCCGTAAAAGGAGAAGTTATTGCATCTACATTTGATGAGCCTGCTGAAAGGCATGTAAAAGTTGCAAATATTGTTTTAGCGAAAGCTAAAAGGTTAGTAGAATGTGGTCACGATGTGGTTATTTTATTAGACTCTATTACTAGATTAGCAAGAGCTTATAATACAGTTGCTCCTGCTACAGGAAAAGTTTTATCAGGAGGTATTGATGCAAATGCTTTACATAAACCTAAAAGATTTTTCGGATCTGCTAGAAATATTGAAAATGGTGGTTCATTAACAATAATTGCAACAGCTTTAGTTGAAACAGGATCTAAAATGGATGATGTGATTTTTGAAGAATTTAAAGGAACTGGAAATATGGAGCTTCAATTAGATAGAAATATTGCTAATAGAAGAATTTACCCTGCTATTGATTTAGTAAATTCAGGAACAAGAAGAGAAGATCTACTTATAAGCAAAGAATCATTACAAAGAATATGGATATTAAGAAAGTATTTGAATGATATGAAACCACTTGAAGCAATGGAATTTATAAAAGACAGAATTAGTAAAACGCAAAATAATGATGAGTTTCTTATTTCAATGAATGGGTAATTCTGTGAAAGTTAAGTTCTTGAAAATTTCCAGAGCTCATTAAAAGTAAATTTGTATTTGACCATTTAGTTTCTTTAATTTTTTTAGCTAGTTTATCAGTACAATCAAAAACTTTTACTCTTTTATGATCAATAATTTTTAATAAAATTTCTTTTGAAATATTATTAATATTTTTTCTTTTTAATTCATCAGCTGAATAAAATAACCAAACAAAATCAGCATTTTTAAATACATGTTTGTACTGTTTGAAGAAATTAATATTTAAGGTACTATATGTATGTAATTCAAAACAAGATATTAATAAACTCAAAGGAAAAAGATCTTTTACAGCATTAATCGATGCATTAACTTTTGATGGAGAATGTGCAAAATCACGATAAATATTTGAATTAAATTTTAATGATTTAACTAATTCTAATCTGTTTTTTGCTCCCTTATAATTTCTCAATGATTTGAAAGTAAAATCACTTGTTATTTTAAATTCATTACATACGGATCTTGTAGCTTCTATATTAAGTAAATTATGGTTTCCAAAAACAGACAATTTATATTCTTCATTTTTTTCTTTGATTAGATATTTACCCTCTTTAATCATATATTGTGGCATTTTATATGAAAAATTTAAACCAGAAGAATTATTAATTAATTTATGCAATATTTTATCTTCATTATTATAGATGACTTTGCATTTTTCTTTAACGGATTTTAATAACTTAACAAAAGCATCACAATATTTTTCAAAAGTTGGAAACACATTAATATGATCCCATGAAATACCAGATAAAACCAAATAATGAGGTTTGTAATGTAAGAATTTTGGTTTTTTATCAATTTTTGAAGATAAATATTCATCGCCCTCAATTATAATTAAGTCATTATCTGATAATTTTACTTGGTCAACAAAACCATCAACTTTTGCGCCTACCACATAATCAAATTTGATTCCTTTATCTTTAAAAACATGCATAATCATTGAGGTAATTGTAGTTTTTCCGTGACTACCAGCTATGACTATTCTTTTTTTATTTATAGATTGTAATGAAATATACTCTGGAAAAGAGTAAATAATTATTTTTTTTCTTTGTGCCTCAATTAACTCAGGATTATCTTTTTGGGCATGCATTCCTAATATTATAAAATCTAAATCTTTAGATATTTTATTGGGGCACCAACCTTCTTTAAATAGAAGACCTTCTCTTTCTAAATTATCTTTAGAGGGATTGAAAAACTTATCATCAGAACCTGAAACAAAATATCCTTTTCTTTTTAATGATATTGCCAAACTATGCATTATACTTCCACCAATTGCTATAAAATGAACTTTCATAATTATAAATATAAAACTTATGTTTATAGAATTAATAATTAATTTTTTTAATATTGTAATTGCAATTGAAAATGAAAGTATTTCCAATAAATTCTGGTCTATTTAAATTAGATGGTGGAGCAATGTTTGGAGTTGTACCAAAATCTTTATGGGAAAGAACTAATCCAGCAGATGATAATAATATGTGTTCTTGGGCAATGAGATGTCTATTAATTGAACTAGATGATAAATTAATATTAATTGATACTGGAATTGGAAATAAACAAAGTGAAAAATTCTTTTCATTTTTTTATCTACATGGTAGATATAATTTAAAACAATCAATTGAAAGAGCCGGCTTCTCAACAAATAAAGTTACTGATGTAATTTTGACTCATTTACACTTTGATCACTGTGGAGGAGCTGTAGAAAAAAAAGAAAATAATTACGAATTAGCTTTTCCAAATGCAAAATACTGGACAAATAAGGAACATTGGAAATGGGCAAATAATCCAAATCAAAGGGAAAAAGCATCTTTTCTAAAAGAAAATTTTCTACCAATTAAAGAACAAAACAAATTATTTTTTTTAAATGAAGGAAACTTTAGCAAAGAAATCAAAATTAAATTTTTTCACGGTCACACAAAAGCACAAATTATACCCTTCATTAATTTCAAAAATAAAACCATAGTTTTTTGCGCTGATTTATTACCTTCAACTGGCCATATTCCACTACCCTATGTTATGAGTTATGATGTCCAACCTCTTATAACTTTGAAAGAAAAAGAAAATTTTTTAAGCGAGGCATCTGAAAAAAACTACATATTGTTCTTAGAACATGATTATTATAGCGAATGCTGCACAGTAAAAAAATTTAATAATAAATTTATTGTAAATAAAAAAGGGGAAATTAAAGATTTTATAGATTTATAATTTTTCCCAAGTTTGAATATCATTAATAATTTCATCCATAAATTTTGAAAAATTTTTAAATTTTTGCGGCATTCTATATCTGCCTTTAACTCTATGTTTTTTATTGTCTACATTAACTTCAATTATTGTTGATGGTAAATCAGAAACTCCTGCATCGTATACTGAATCAAATTTGAAAAATTCTACTTCCTTTAATTTTTTTTTGATAAAGGCAATTTTTTTAATGTTCACCTTACCTTTGAATTTACCTATTTTTTCAACAAAATTAAATCCTTCATACAAAACATCTCCATTTGAAAAGATAATAAATTCATAATATGGGCATTTACCAAAACAAGGTGTTCTCTTCATTTTTACAAATGTATATCTTTCTTCAATCTCAATATTATTTAAATTTGAGCTAGAGTCAAATTCACTACTTAAACTTTTAATATTACAATGAATATTAAAAAGCATTAAAAAAAAAACTAAAATAAAATTTATATTACTCATTTAATTTTTTCTTTTTCTTTGTTGTTGCTTTGCAATTTGTTCTAATCTTTTTTGAAAGTTTGATTTTTTAACAGGTCGAGTTTTATTAGCCTGAAGTTGGGCATATAGTTTTTTCTCATCTAAACCTCTTTTAATATATAGCTGTTGTAAAAAAGTAATAATATTTGATAAAAGATAATAGTAACTTAGCCCAGATGAATAACTATTCATAATAAAGAAAAAAACAACGGGCATAATATACATCATGTACTTTAATTGAGGCATTTGACTATTTGTTGGCTGGGCATTAAATTTCATTTGCACAACGGTTGAAAAAGACATTAATAAAGCAAATAAACTTAAATGCTCAAAAACACCTGGCCAAAATGAAAACTCTAAAACAGCATCGTAAGTAGACAAATCATCAGCCCATAAAAAAGGTTGTTTTCTCAACTGAATTGAAGATGGGAAAAATTTGAATAGTGCAAATAAAATTGGGATTTGTAAAAGCATGGGAAGACACCCGCCAAGTGGACTAACTCCAGTTTTTTTATATAGATCCATTTGGGCTTTTTGTTTTTCCATAGGATCTTTATCCTTATATTTTTCATTTAGCTCATCAAGCTCAGGCTTTAAAACCCTCATTTTTGCCATAGAAACATAGGACTTTTTTGTAGGCAAATACAATAACATTTTAAAAACTAGCGCTATAACTAAAATAATTAGACCATACCCAATTCTTTGGTTCTCTAAAAAGTCAAAAATTGGAATTACTAAAAATTGATTAACCCAGCCAAATATTCCCCATCCTAGCTCAACTATATTTTCAAAACCAGCTGCATTTTCTTGTGAGTTTAAATTTTTAAGAAAATTATAATCATTTGGCACAAATAAAAATGAAAAAGAATTATTCTTTGATAATTTTATTTTTGATTTCATTTGTTTAACAACAGTAGAATCTAAATCATCGCCAATAATTTCCATGTAATCTACAATAAAGCCAGACTTATAATTTGAAGAAATTATAGTAGAAAAAAATTGTTGCTTATATGCGATCCAAGATACCGGATCGGTTTCATCATCAACTTTATCATTTCCAGAAAAAGATAACTTTTTATATTTCCCTTGATTAGTAGAATAAGCTAAGTTACTAGAATTTCTTTCAGAGGTAAAGCCAGAATTAAGATTTTTTTCTTGCCTTGGACCACTAATATCAAAAAATAAACTTGCATATTTTGAGTCACCAATTATTTCAAAGTCAAGTTTATTTTTTGATAGTGTGTATTTAAATAAGTGACCAGTAGAAGGATGTTTATAAATAATTTGATTATTTGAAATTTTTTCAATTAAAAAATATTCTTCAGAAGATTTAAATGACTTATTATTGTTATTATTTTTAACAAAATTTATTGGTGAAATAACAGTATTTTTATTCGAAACAAGTTTTACCGGAAAATCATTAACATCATTTGATTCATGTGATAAATACTTATATTTTGAATTATCATTATTTGATTTAGTAATTAATTTCACATCTTTAAAACACCCACACTTGTTAGAAAATTGAATTTCTAAATTTTCGTTCTTAATAATTGAGATTGTATCATTTAATAAATTAATAGTCTCATTTTTAATTATTTTATTTTCTTTTTTTGTAGGTGAATTTACTAACTCATCTTTATAATTACAGTTTTCATTTTCTGAAATTGTAGCATTCGGGTTATAATTTAACGCATTCGCGTCAGTACAACCAACAATTGGTTCAACATACGTTGTTTGCATCATGAAAACAAGTAAAAAACCTATTAACATAAAACCAATAAAAAAATTTAAATCAAATCCTTTTTGTTCCATATTATTTTTTTAAAGTTGATTTTATAAAACTCTTGAATAAAGGGTGAGGATTTATCACCGTACTTTTATATTCAGGGTGAAACTGAACACCAATAAACCATCTGTGATTTTTTAACTCCAATATTTCAATTAAACCAGATTTCGGATTATGACCAACAAACTTCATTTCAGACTTTTTGAAATTTTCAATAAAATCATTATTAAACTCATATCTATGTCTATGCCTTTCTTCAATATCTTCATTTTTGTAAGCGTGAAAAGTCTTAGAACTCTTTTTTAACTTACATTTATAAGATCCTAGTCTCATGGTTCCACCCTTGTTTAATAAAACTTTTTGTTCTTGCATTAAGTCGATAACTGGAAATTTAGTTTTTGAATTAATTTCTGTAGAGTGAGCATTTTTAAAACCTAAAACATTTCTTGCATATTCAACAACCGCCATTTGCATTCCTAAACATATACCAAAAAAAGGTATGTTTTTTGTTCTAGCGTATTCAATAGTAGTTAACTTTCCATTAATTCCTCTTTCACCAAAACCCGGAGCAACTACAATACCAGAACAATTTTTAAAAATTAAATTAACTTTATTTTTTTTCACATCTTCAGAGTGTATCCATTTGATTTTAACATCACAACTATTATATACTCCACCGTGAATTAATGCCTCAGATATAGATTTATAAGCATCTTTAAGTTCAACATATTTACCTACAATAGCAATATTAACAGTTTTAGTAGGATTCTTTAATTTTGTTAAAAAATCATTCCACCTTCTTAAATTTAGCCTTTTAATATTTTTAAAACTTAGTTTTTCCAAAGCAACTAAATCAAATTTTTGTTTAGCAAGTAGTAACGGAACATCATAAATTGTTTTTGCATCAATTGACTCAATAACAGCATCAGAATTAACATTACAAAATAAAGCTATTTTATCCTTTAATTTTTTTCCCAAGTTTTTTTCTGCTCTGCAAACTAATATATCAGGCTGAACTCCGAGTTGTAATAAACTTTTTACAGAATGTTGAGTTGGTTTAGTTTTTAATTCTTCTGTCGCACTTAAATATGGAAGTAAAGTCAAATGAACAACAATTGCATCTAACCCTTTTTCAAATTTTAATTGTCTAACAGTTTCAATATAGGGTAAAGATTCTATGTCCCCCACTGTTCCACCAATCTCAGTAATAATTACATCATGGTTTTTTGTTGCTAAAGCCGTAATTCTATTTTTTATTTCATTCGTTACATGTGGAATTACTTGAACAGTTTTCCCTAAAAAATCTCCCTTACGTTCTCTTTTAATTATTTTTTCATAAACACTTCCAGTTGTAACGTTGTTTTTCTTTGACATCGGTTCACTTAAAAATCTTTCATAATGACCTAAATCTAAATCTGTTTCAGCTCCATCATTTGTTACAAAGCATTCACCGTGCTCATATGGGTTTAAGGTTCCTGGGTCGACATTTAAATAGGGGTCAAGTTTTTGAATAGTGACTCTTAATCCTCTTCCTTGAAGTAATACTGCTAGTGAGGAAGCAACAATTCCTTTTCCTAATGAAGATGTCACACCTCCGGTTACAAAAATATATTTACATTTTGACATATTAAAAAAAAACTAAAACGACCAACTAAAACCAATATTTGGCATTATTGGTAGTTGATTAATTCTTACTGCATCAACTCTATCATAATAAAAAATATTATTTCTATTATATAAATTTGTTACTCCAAGGGAAATTTCCATGAAGGTACTATTTTTTAAATTAATTTTTTTAGTTAGAGAAAAATCTAATCTATGATAATCAGGAAGCCTCCCCCCATTTAAATCAGAGTATATAATTCCTAAATTACCATTATTAGTATTAAAATTTGTACTACTTGTTTCAGAAAAATTCAAATTTTCATAATACGCTCTAGTTTGAGTAAATGGAAATCCTGAACCATAATTCCATCTTAAATTTAAATTCCATAAATTTCGCTTTCCTATTAGATAAGATAATACCAAATTAACATTGTGATTTCTATCATAGTGTGGCGAATATCTTTGAATCTCATCTTCTCTATTTACAATTCCAAACGAGTAAACAGACCACAAGCTTAATTTCTTTGTATTGTATTTGAGTAAAAAATCTATTCCCATAGCATTTCCTCTTTCAATCATAAAGTCTTTTTTTAGATAATCTTCCTCATTTGAAAATTCCGGTATATCATCAAAAAATTTATTTCTATTAATTCCAATTAACTGATTAAATTTTTTGTAATAACCTTCAATATTTAAATTTAAATTTTCTAATAAATCATATTCTAAACCAACTACATAATGAGTAGCTGTTTGTAATAAAGAGGTTATATCGTCGCCCTGGAAAGTAGTTGGAACATTTTCTGTACTAGACAAAAAACCAGTAAATAAACTTACAACATCTGAATCGTCATTAGTTGAAATTAAATTTTGAGAAAAAGAACCTCCAGATGCTTTTAGTCTCATTTTTTCAGTTAAGTTATATTTTACAGACAATCTTGGCTCAAAACTACTTTCACCAAGTGATGTGTAATTTTGAAATCTAAACCCAGGGTTAATTACAAATCTGCTTTTTGAAAAATTATAATCAACATAAGCAGCAAAATCTGTTGAATGATCTATTTGTGAATAAACATTCATCTGATTCTTTAAATCCAATGACGTACTGTAACCAGAAACTTGAAGTCCGTATCTAATTTCACTTTCTTTAGTCATAAAATATGAAAAGTCTAAATTTAGATTAAATCCACTTATTTGACTTGTTAAATCTTCAAAAGATGACTTTTCATTTATTTTATAGTTTGAGTAAGAAACTTCACCCTCAATCAACATTTTCGCTGATCCTGGCACCAAGACAAAATTAGTGCCTATTCCATAGGAATCCCATTTTAAATCAGTTATGTTATCGTAATCTACATTATCAATAAAGTTAAATCCATAGATATTGAACTTACTTCCATTATTTGAAAATATTGACATCTTACCGTACGTATCTGTAAAAGAGTAAGGTAAACCATAATCATCAATATATGAGTAAAAGTTTTTTGATGTCTTATCTAAATATGAGCTTCTTAAACTAAAAATAGCAGAAGTTTCGATATTTTCATTGGACGTTCCTAGAAAGGGACCTTCTAATAATAATTTTGAACTAAATGTATTCGCTGATAATTTACCACTAAATTTCTTTTTATTTCCATCACGAGTTTTAATGTTCATAATTGATGATATACGTCCTCCGAATTTTGCTGGGAATCCTCCTGTGTAAACATCAGTTTTTTTAATTATATCACTATCAAAAACAGAAAAAAATCCAATTGAATGAAAAGGATTGTAAATTGTCATTCCATCAAAGAGTACCTTATTATGTATTGGGGCACCTCCTCTGATATATAGCTTACCACCTTGGTCACCAGTAAAAACTACGCCAGGTAAAACTTGAATAAATTGAGCTAAATCAACTTCTCCACCTAAACTTGGTAATTTCTTTAAATTTTTACTAGTTAATTTTATAACCGAGGAATTAACCATATTTTTATTTTCAGATTTTTCTGTACTCAAATCAACAACATCCAATTCTAAATTTGTTTTGGTTAAATATATTTTTTGAACTTTTAACTTTATGCCACTAACTACTTTAATCGGAATTGTTTTTTTTTGATAACCAATAAAATCTACTTCAATTATGTAATCTCCTTGTGAAATATTTGGGAAAATAAAATAACCATTATCATCAGTTACTGATCCTAAATTTGTGTTTTTGATAGATACGTTAGCGAAAATAATTGGCTCAGAAGAAGATGCTTCATAAACGAATCCTCTAATAGTTTCAGATTGGCAGAACACTAATAAAGGAAAAAAAAATAAAATAAAAAAACTACTTTTTTTAATCATGTCCACAAATATATAATCTTTATATAAACAAGAGATGTTTATTGATGAATAATTCTAAAAATAAGATGTTGTAAATACTTAGGATTAGCACTCTCCATTATTGGCATTCCTTTCGATGCTAAATCTGCTTCTTTTAAGTAACTAATAATCTTAATACAATTATCAAAAGAGTAGTTATTAAGTGCTAGGGAATAGGTGGAGAAAAAATAAGGATTGATTTTTAATTTTGAAGAAGCTGAAAACTTTGACTTGTCTGATAATGAATGTAAAATTATTAATTTTATAAAAAAAGAACTTAAACTTGAAATAATTAAAACAATAGGTTGTTTGTTTTCAACTAAATAAGTTAATATCCTATGGGATTTTCTGAAGTCTTTTAAAGCAACTGTTTTTTGTAATTCAAAAGAATTATAATTTCTACTAATTCCCACGTGTTTTTCAACATCAAACTCATCAATATTTTTTTTCACTAAAATAATCATCAACTTATCAATTTCATTAACTATTTTTTCTAAATCATTTCCCAAAAATTCTGTTAACATCATATTTGCTTTCATAGATGATTTATAGCCTTTATTTTCCAAATATTTATTAATCCAATTAGGTACTTGATTTTCAAATAATTTTTTACTTTCAAAAATTGCAAAATTATCATTGATTAGCTTATACCATTTTTTTGTTTTTAATGATTTAACTGACCTTAAATCTTTGTTTAAACAGAGTACTAAAATTGTTGAAACTTGAGGATTTGAAAAATAACTTTCAAACAAATCTAGTTTTGATATATTTTCAATATTTTTTAAAATATATAATTGTGTATGACCAACGATTGGATAGGACTTTAATTCACAGATTAAATTATTAACATTTAATTTTTTGTCAGCGTATATAATTTTTTCATTAAAGCCTTTATTTTCCGGCTCAATAACATTATCCAAAAATGATTTACAAATTTGATTTATAAAATACGGTTCATCACCAATTAATAAGTTGACCGGTGAAAAAGACTTTTTATTTATTTTTTCAATTAGTTGAAAATAATTCATTGTTTTAAAAAAAAAAGTATTTTTAATTTAAAAAAAAAATTGACATTGAAATATACAATTAAAAAAAAATATATTGATAACAAAGAATATATCTTTGACCCAATAAGAAAAAAATATATAATCAATACTCCAGAAGAATGGGTAAGGCAAAACTTCATTGAATATTTGCACAATGAAAAAGAATATCCCATATCATTGATGTCGACAGAAAATTTAACGATAGTTAATAAGCAAAAGAAAAGAACAGACCTAGTTTGCTATAATAATAATGGTAGTGCAATCTTATTGATTGAGTGTAAATCTGAAAAAATTAATTTAAATAATAAAACTTTTAATCAGGTACAAAATTACAACTATAAAATAAATGCTGATTATATAATAATAACAAATGGAATTAATACCCTATGCTTCAAAGTTGAAAATCAAAAACCTTTAATTGTTAAAAAAATACCAAAATACACTGATTTAATAAATATTTAAAATAATATTACGTATATACATTGTTTTATTAAATTTGACTTGAAATAATCCTACAAAAATGATCACAATTAATCAAATTTCTCCAATTGATGGAAGATATTCTAAATCAACTAAAGACTTATCTATTTTTTTTTCTGAAGCAAGTCTAATTAGATACAGGATAAAAATTGAAATTTATTACTTTATTGAATTATGCAAAGTAATACCTAATCTTAAAAAAATTAAAAAAGCTAAACTTAAAGAGGTTGAAAAAATTTATCTAAACATTTCAGAAAAAGATATTTTAAAAGTTAAAAAAATTGAAAAAAAAATTAATCATGATGTGAAAGCTGTTGAGTATTTTATTAAAGAAAAGTTCGATGAAATTGGTTTAAAAAATTATGTAGAATTTATACATTTTGGTTTAACATCTCAAGACATAAATAATACAGCTTCTCCACTTTTATTCAAAGATAGTTTAGAAACAAAAATTTATCCACTTTTAAATTCTTTGATTAAAAAGCTTGACGAATTAGTTCAGAAATGGAAAAATATCCCAATGCTTGCAAGAACTCACGGACAGGCTGCTTCTCCCACTAAACTTGGAAAAGAAGTAAAGGTTTTTTCATCAAGAATAAAAAATCAATATAATTTTTTAAAAAAAATTCCTCATTGCGGTAAATTTGGTGGCGCAACTGGAAACTTAAATGCTCATTATGTTTCTTACCCCAAAATAGATTGGCATAAATTTTCCAAAAAATTCTTAAATAATTTTGGCTTATCTAGATCATACCCTACTACTCAGATTGAACATTATGATAATTTAGCCAATCAACTTGACACAATTAAAAGAATTAACACTATTCTCATAGATTTAAATAGAGACTTTTGGACATATATTTCTATCGATTATTTTAAACAAATTGTAAGTAAAAAAGAGGTTGGATCTTCTGCAATGCCACATAAAATAAACCCAATTGATTTTGAAAACTCTGAAGGAAATTTAGGCGTTGCTAATGCTTTATTATCACATTTATCCGAAAAACTACCAATATCAAGACTTCAAAGAGATCTAACTGATTCTACGGTCATGAGAAATCTAGGTGTACCTATTTCTCACAGTTTTATTTCATATAAAAATTTAATAAAAGGATTAAATAAGTTATTAGTTAATGAAAAAAAAATAAAAGAAGATCTAAGTAAAAATTGGCTTGTTGTAAGCGAAGGAATTCAAACTATTTTAAGAAGAGAAGGTTTTGAAAAGCCTTACGAACTCTTAAAAGAGCTGACTAGAAACAATAATAAAATTGGAGAATTAGAAATTAAAAATTTTATTAATAATTTAAAAGTTAATAATAAAATAAAAAAAGAACTATTAAAAATCAACCCAGAAAATTACACTGGAAAAGTTTAACTAATTAAAGAAATATATTTTTTTAAAATATGATCCCCGATAGACAAACAAGCTGTTGCAGCTGGTGATGGAGCATTCAAAACATGAATATTCGTTCTATTTTCTACGATTCTAAAGTCATCAATAACATCTCCATTTTTACCCAAAGCCATCGCTCTAACCCCAGTTCTTCCGGGTTCAATATCATCCATAGTTAAAGAAGGCATCATAACTTGTAATTGCCTTAAAAATAACCTCTTTGAAAATGATCTCTTGTACTCATCTAAACCAAATCTCCAATGCTTAAAAAATAATTTCCAAATTGGTAAATAAGACAAAGAATCTATTGTGTCACTGAAATTAAAATCTCCTTTTTTATATCCCTCCCTTTTAAATGTAAAAACTGCATTTGGACCACATTCAATATTACCATCAGTCATTCTAGTAAAGTGAACACCCAAAAATGGAAATTCCGGATTAGGTACGGGATAAACTAAATTTCTAATTTTATGCTTAGAATTACTCTTTAGCTGATAGTATTCTCCTCGGAAAGAAACGATTTTTAGATCTAATTTTAGATTATCTTTTTTTGCTAATCTATCTGAAAAAAGACCACCACAAAAAATAAAGTTTTTACCGTTAAAAACACCTTGATTTGTAATTATTGACTTATGATCAAAATCAGAAACCTTACAATCAGTAAGAACAACTGAAAGATTATTTATTTTTATTATTTCATTTTTAATACATTCTGCAAGCTGTATATAATCAATTATACCTGTTTGAGGTACCCAAATAGCCGCTAGTCCATCGACAAAAGGCTCTATTTCTTTAATTTGTTTCCTATTAATTATTTTTAATCCAGCTAAACCATTTTTTTTTCCTTTTTCTAATAAAGCTGGTAATTTATCTTTTTCTTTTTGATTAACAGCTAAAACTAGTTTTCCGCACACATCATGATTAATTCTATGTTTTTTTGCAAATGAAACTAGTTGTTGACGTCCAATAACACAATTTTTAGCTCTATAAGATCCAGGTTTATAATATAAACCAGAGTGTAAAACGCCTGAATTCCTTCCGCTCTGATGAAATGCAAGTCTCTTTTCTTTTTCTACTAGTAATATTTTTTTTTGGGGGAATTTTTTTTGAATTTTATAAGCTGCAGAAAGTCCAACTAGACCACCGCCAACTACAATAATATCGTAATTACTATTATTCATTATTTAACTTTAGGGGTTTAAAAATCAAATAACCTATTAAAAAAAATAAAACAACAATCAATAAACCTAGTTGGGGAGAATAAACCGATAATAATGCGAAAATAAAAGGACCTAAAAAAGCGGTTGCTTTACCAGTGAAGGCATAAAATCCAAAAAATTCATTGGTTTTTTCAAATGGAGTTAATCTTGCCATAAGTGATCTACTACAAGACTGACTAGGCCCTGTCATAATTCCTATTAAAATTCCTGCAAACCAAAAAATCGATTTACCTACTAACAAATTGGAAAAGAAAGGAGCAAAAAAAGCTAATAAAACAGCTATGAATAAAGTAATTATACTAATTTCTATACACCATTTTGGTCCGTATGTATCTTCAAGTCTTCCGAATAAAAATGATCCTATACAGGCAAAAATATTTAGAACTATCCCTAATATTAATGTTTCAATTAATGTAAAATTCAATGTTTCTATAGCGTATGCACCACCGAGTGCAAATATTGTAATTAAAGCATCATTATAAAAAAGCCTAGCTATTAAAAATCTAACTAACTTCTTATATTTTTTAATCTGATAAAATGTTTCGAGAATTGAGTTAAAAGATTTTTTTACATGGCTCTTTGTTAATTTTTCAGATTTTTTTTCCCTAACTAAAAAAAATACAGGGATACTAAATATTGCAAACCATAGAGCAACAATAACCGCTGAAATCCTAACAATCTTAAATTCTATATTAATAACATTCGTAAAAATCATAGGTAAAAATATCATTAGGGTCAAAATTATTATTAACGATATTAGTCCACCTAAAAATCCTAATCCCCAAGCAAAACCTGAAATTTTACCAATATTTTTTCTATCTGATATTTCAGAGAGATATGAGTTACAAATTACTGTACCTAATTCAAATCCTATATTTGCAATTATAACATAGACTAGTGCAGAAAAAACATCTCCTTCTTTAAAAAAAAATAAGCAGGCTGTAGAAATAATACATAACCATGTCGACAAAACAAAAAAATATTTTCTGAAGCCTCCAGTATCCGAAATTGCTCCTATTATTGGCGAAATAATAGCTACAAAAATACCTGTTATAGCAATTCCCAAGCTCCATAAACCTATACCATTGATTTCTTCTGAAGAACAAATAACATCAGCAAAATAAGGCGCAAATAGAAAAGTAATTATAATTGTTGTGAAAGGTTGGTTTGCAAAATCATAAAAAGACCAAGCAACAATCTCTCTTTTGTTTTTTAAATGATTAAAAAACTTAAAATTTTTATCAAAAAATCTAGCAAAAATTCTTGCAAAAATTAAAGAAATTAATCTCATAAAAAAAACAGCTTTATTTGAAAAATATAAAATTAATAAATACGCTCATAAAAACATGTATTTTATTAAATTTGTAGCGTAAAAATAAATAACATTAGCGAAATAGCTAGTCAATAACCATGAGTTTTTTTAAAAAATATATTAAAGACATAGAAAAAAGAGAAGAAGAAGGACTTAAACCAAAGCCAATAGATGATAGTAATCTCATTAAAGAAATTATTGATAACATCAAGGATAAAAATAATACTTACAGAGAAAAATCCTTAAAATTCTTCATATTTAACACTCTACCAGGTACTACAAGTGCAGCTAAATACAAGGCAAAATTTTTGAAAGATATTATTACAAAAAAAGAAATAGTAGATGAAATTAATGATGATTTTGCTTTTGAATTATTATCTCACATGAAGGGAGGACCATCTGTTAAATTTTTATTAGACCTTGCTCTTGGAAAGAATATTAATATTGCAAATAAAGCTGCTAAGGTTCTAAAAACACAAGTCTTTTTATATGAAGCTGACACAGATAGATTAAAAAAAGCATACTTCAATAATAATGAAATTGCTAAGGATATAATAAAGAGTTATGCAAAAGCAGAATTTTTCACAAAATTACCTGAAGTTGAAGAAGAAATAGCAGTAGTTACATATGTTGCCGGTATTGGTGATATTTCAACTGATTTATTATCTCCAGGTAACCAAGCCCATTCTAGATCTGATAGAGAACTTCATGGAAAATGTATGTTTGAGTTTAATGAAAAAAAACAAAATGAGTTACTTGCCCTTCAAAAAAAACATCCCAACAAAAGAATAATGCTTCTTTCTGAAAAAGGAACTATGGGTGTTGGTTCATCAAGAATGTCTGGCGTTAATAACGTAGCATTATGGATTGGCAAACAAGCTAGTCCTTATGTTCCATTTATTAACATAGCTCCTATCGTTGCCGGCACAAATGGAATATCTCCCATTTTTTTGACTACTGTAGGGGTAACGGGTGGAATTGGTATTGATTTAAATAATTGGATTAAAAATTTTGATAAAAAAGGAAATCTAATAGTTGATGAAAAAGGAAACCCAATATTAAAACAAAAATATTCAGTTGACACGGGTACTGTTCTAATAATTAATACGAAGAAAAAGAAACTTTACGATGATTCTGGAAATGAATTAATCGACATTTCATCCTCTCTTACACCACAAAAAATGGAATTCATAAGAGCTAAAGGTTCTTATGCAATTGTATTTGGCAAGAAGCTACAAACATTTGCTGCTAAAACTTTAGAAATAGATACTCCCACAGTTTTCGCAAATTCAAAGGAGATTTTCAATGAAAACCAAGGCTTTACAGCAGTGGAAAAAATCTTTAATAATAATGTAGTTGGAAATAAGAAAGAAAAATTACATGCAGGTTCATATGTAAGAGTAAACGTAAATATCGTTGGCTCTCAAGATACAACAGGACTAATGACGGCTCAGGAACTAGAAATGATGGCCGCAACTATTATTTCACCTACCATTGATGCAGGGTATCAATCCGGTTGCCACACAGCTTCTGTTTGGGATATTAAGGCTCAAGAAAATACTCCTAGACTAATGAAGTTTATGAATAATTTCGGCCTTATAACTGGACGCGATCCACAGGAAATATATCATCCATTAACAGATGTGATTCATAAAGTTCTAAATGATCTTACTATTGATGATAGAGCAATTATAATAGGGGGCGATTCTCACACTAGAATGTCAAAAGGAGTTGCATTTGGAGCTGATTCAGGAACAGTTGCTCTAGCACTAGCAACCGGTGAAGCATCTATGCCTATTCCAGAGTCTGTAAAAGTATCTTTTAAAGGGAAAATGGCAAAACATATGGACTTTCGTGACGTTGTTCACGCTACTCAATCTCAAATGCTTGATCATTTTAAAGGTGAAAATGTTTTCCAAGGTAGAATCATTGAAGTTCATTTAGGTACACTTTTAGCTGACCAAGCTTTCACATTTACTGACTGGACAGCTGAGATGAAGGCTAAGGCTTCGATCTGTATTTCTGAACCAGACACTCTAATTCAATCCTTAGAAATTGCAAAAAAAAGAATTCAGATAATGATTAATAAAGGAATGGATAACAAAGAAGGAGTTCTCCAAGGATTAATTGATAAAGCAAATAACAGAGTTGAAGAAATTAAATCTGGTAAAGAAACTCCTTTAGCTCCTGATTCTAACGCTGAGTATTTCGCAAAATTCACTGTTGACTTAGATATTATTAATGAACCTATGATTGCCGATCCTGATGTTTATAATAATGACATTTCTAAGAGATATACCCATGATACAATAAGAAAACTTTCGTTTTATAAAGGAGAAAAAATTGTTGATTTAGGATTTGTCGGTTCATGTATGGTTCATAAAGGAGATATGAAAATCGTAGCCAAAATGCTGAAAAACTTAGAAAAAATTAGTGGTAAAGTAGAGTTCAAAGCTCCTCTTGTTGTTACAGCTCCCACATATAATATAATTGAAGAACTTATAGAAGAAGGGGATTGGGAAATTCTAAAAAAATACTCTGGGTTTGAGTTCAATGATAATAATCCTAAAACAATTGCACGTACAAACTATGAAAATATCCTTTACCTTGAGCGACCTGGATGTAATTTATGTATGGGTAATCAAGAAAAAGCGGAAAAAGGAGACACAGTAATGGCTACTTCAACCAGGTTGTTTCAAGGACGAGTTGTTGCAGACTCAAAGAGAAAAAAGGGTGAATCATTACTCGCTTCTACTCCGGTGGTTGTTTTATCTGCAATTCTAGGAAGGACTCCAACTACTGAAGAATACAAATTATCTGTTAAAGGGATCGAATTAACTCAATTTGCTCCACCCAGCCAAGATCTTTCATCAAAACCTGGTCACTTACTTTCATACTAATCTTGTAAAAAAATATAATTAAATTGAAATTTTATAGAAAAGAATTAATTAGCCAAATATAATTTTGACTAAAATAATTTAAGTTGTGGTGTTATAAAAAGGCTATTCTTTTACAACCTCAAAATCCAAATTGGCGATTACGTCCCTATGTAACCTGATATTAGCAGTGTACTTTCCCAACTTTTTAATAATAGTTGAAGGGCCTAATTTGATGTATTTTTTATCAATTTCAAAGCCTAATTTTGATAATTTTTCAGAAAATATTGCACTAGTAACAGAACCGAATAAGCTTGAGCCATCCTCTGAAACTTTTGCTTTAACTATTAATGCGGTATCAATTAATTTTTTCTTTAATTCTTCAGCATCTTTAATCAAAGTGGTCTCTTTATGACTTCTTTGTTTTAAATTTTCAGCTAAAATTTTTTTGGTAGAATCATTTGCTAAAACTGCAAACCCTTGTGGAATTAAAAAGTTTCTAGCATAACCATCTTTAACTCTTACAATATCATCTTTAAAACCACAATTTAAAACATCCTTTTTTAGAATAACTTCCATAATATTTATTTTAATAGATCTGAAACAAATGGTAATAACCCTAGGTGCCTAGCTCTTTTTATAGCTTGAGCAACTTTTCTTTGGAACTTTAGAGAATTACCTGTAATTCTTCTTGGCAATATTTTCCCTTGTTCATTTAGAAAACGTAATAAAAAATCTGGGTCTTTATAATCAATATACTTGATTTTCATTTTTTTGAATCTACAATATTTTTTCCCACTCTTGACTTCCATGTCAACAGGTGTAAGATATCTCAATTCTGAAGTATTTTCTACTTTTTCTAATTTAGTTTCCATTATTAATTAATTTTTTCATCTTTTTTATTTAACCTAGCTCTCCTATTTTCAGCATAAGCAATCGAATGCTTATCTAATTTTACCGTCAACCATCTCATAACTTTTTCATCTCTCTTAAAATCTAACTCAATATCAGAAATTATATTTTCATTATTTGATTTGAACTCAAATAAAAAATAAAAGCCTGATTTTTTTTTCTGAATTGAATAAGCAAGTTTTTTTAAACCCCATGATTCTTTTGACACTATTTCGGAATCTTTAGATTTTAAAAAATCCTCATATTTTTTTGCTGTTTGATCTGCTTGTTCCTCCGATAAAACAGGATTAACAATAAAGACTGTTTCGTAATGCATCATTTTATTTTTTTTAAAAAATTTTAAACCTCATTCATAATGAGGTCGGCAAATGTAAACATTATTAGATAAATAAACAAACAAAATATTCCAAACAACTAGTAAGGTTAATTGTAATATTTCATAA
Organism: Flavobacteriales bacterium; assembly: GCA_002718035.1. Lineage (GTDB taxonomy): Bacteria > Bacteroidota > Bacteroidia > Flavobacteriales > TMED113. The sequence goes on along the minus strand of PBCX01000004.1, from coordinate 72,364 downwards.
ATTTAAAGTAAAATATAAAAATTTATTTAATGCCGGAATATTTAGTGTCTGCCAGAAAATATAGACCAAAAAATTTTGAAGATGTAATAGGACAAAGTCATGTTACTAAAACTTTAATTAATGCTATTAGTAACAATCAAATTTCTCACGCATATATTTTTTGTGGACCAAGAGGTGTAGGAAAAACTACTTGCGCAAGGATTTTTGCCAATAAAATTAATAATATAAACATTGATAAAAAGCAAGATGGCATTTTTAATATCTTTGAACTTGATGCAGCGTCAAATAATAGTGTTGATGACATCAGAGACTTAGTAGCTCAAACCAGAATTCCCCCACAAAATGGAAAATATAAAGTATATATCATTGATGAGGTTCACATGTTGTCTAAAGCTGCATTCAATGCTTTTTTAAAAACTCTTGAAGAACCCCCAAAATACTGTGTATTTATTTTAGCAACTACAGAAAAACAAAAACTAATTCCAACAATTTTATCTAGATGTCAAATTTTTGAGTTTCATAGAATAAATTCTACAGATATTAGAAATCATCTATTTTCACTTGTTGAAAAAGAAGAATTAATAGTTGATGAAAAGTCAATTAAATTAATATCTGAATCAGCAGATGGTGCACTTAGAGATGCATTATCTACATTTGATAAAATAATAAGTTTTTGTGGTAAAAATTGGATCCATGAAGATGTTGAGATATTATTAAAATCACTAAACTCGAAAAGAATTTTATCATTTATTGAAAAAATTTACAATAAAAAAATTCACGAAACTCTTATCGACTTTAACAACTTAATTGAAAAAGGATTTGAAGGAAAAGATTTAGTAATATCTTTAATAGAATTTTATAGAAATATCATTTTATGTAAAAATCAAAGTTCTATTGAAATAATTAAATGCGACAGTGAAACTAAATTACATCTTGTTGAATTAAGTAAAATCATCTCTACTGAAAATATTTTGAGCTATCTTGACATTTTACTAGACAGTCAAAGACAATATAATAGCTCTTTTAATAAAAGATTTTTAGTTGAATTATGCTTAATGCAACTATGCTCAATAAATAGTTCAAACAAAAAAAAAAATGTAATTGACCCTCCAGATAAATTTGAACAAAAAAAAAAAAATGAAGAAATACCATTAATTAAAAATGTTAAACAAGAGGATGAAAAAAATTTAGAAGAAGATTCCAAAATTATAGATCAAAAAAAAATTGCAGAAACCGACACTAAAATTGATCAAAAAAATTTAGAAGAATCAACGACTCAAGTTGATATTGAAAAAAAAAATGAAGATCCTATAATGGAAACATCTATTTTAGGGAAAACTATTCAAGAATGTTTAAAAAATGACAAACCTAATCAAGAAAAAAGTGTAGATAAAGAAGAAGTAGAAGATTTAATTTCTTTAAATAATAATACTCTCCAACCTTATTGGCTGGAACTTTGTAATCATCTAAAAAATACTGGAAAAATGAATCTTTATTCTACACTTTTAAACCAAAAAAACATACAGATTAAAGACAACAATATTGAAATTAAAGTTCAAAGTGAAACTCAAAAAAAAGAAATATTAGACAACAATAATCTAATTGTAGATTTACTAAAAAATAAAGCTAAAGTAAACTATATTAGGATAGTTGTAAAATTGGAAAAAATTAAAGAAGATAAATTACTATATACTAATGAAGATAAGTTAAAATTCATAATAAGTGAAAAACCAAGTGTAGTTGAACTAATAAAAAAATTAAATTTAGAAATTAAAGAATAAAAAAATGGATAATAAAAAAATTAAAGTTCTTAATCCAATTGTTGAGTTGGATGGTGATGAAATGACCAGAATTATTTGGGATTTTATAAAAGAAAAATTAATATTTCCATATGTTAATTTAGATATTAAATATTATGACTTGGGAATAGAAAGTAGAGATAAAACAAACGATCAAATTACAATTGATGCCGCAAATGCTATCAAAAAATATAAAGTTGGGATTAAATGCGCTACTATTACACCAGACGAAGACAGAGTCAAAGAATTTAATTTAAAAAAGATGTGGAGATCTCCTAATGGAACAATACGTAATATAGTTGGAGGTACTGTATTCAGAGAACCAATAATTTGTAAAAATATTCCAAGACTAGTACCAAATTGGACAAAACCAATATGTATTGGCAGGCATGCTTTTGGTGATCAATATAAAGCAACTGACGTTGTAATAAAAGGTCCTGGAAAATTATTTATGTCGTTTGAAGCCGAAGATGGTACAAAAAAAAATTGGGAAATCTATGAATACAAGAACACAGGTGGAGTTGCAATGAGCATGTATAATACTGACGAATCTATTTACGGATTTGCCAGGTCTTGTTTCAATAAGGCTATAGATAAAAAATGGCCTCTATATTTATCAACAAAAAATACTATTCTAAAAGCATATGATGGCAGATTCAAAGATATTTTTGAAGAAGTGTATCAAAAAGAATTTAAAGCAAAGTTCGAATCACTTAGCTTAACTTATGAACATAGATTAATTGACGATATGGTTGCAGCCGCATTAAAATGGAACGGAGGATTTGTTTGGGCCTGTAAAAATTACGATGGTGATGTGCAATCAGATACAGTAGCTCAAGGATTTGGATCATTAGGATTAATGACATCAACACTATTAACACCTGCTGGAGATGTAATGGAAGCAGAAGCAGCACATGGTACTGTTACCAGACACTTTAGACAACATCAAAAAGGAAAGCAAACATCAACTAATCCAATTGCATCAATATTTGCTTGGACTAGAGGTTTATCATTTAGAGGAAAATTAGATGATAATATAGAGTTAATAAATTTTTGCAATATTTTAGAAAAGGTTTGTGTTGAGACTGTTGAAAATGGTGTCATGACCAAAGATTTAGCTCTTTGTATACATGGAAAAGATTTAAATGAAAGTCATTATGTAAACACAGAGACTTTTTTAGAAAACTTAGACAAAAATTTAAGAACTAAAATGAATTAAATGAAAAAAATATTTATTTTCTTATTTTTAATTCCTTTAATTAATTTTTGTCAAGAAAAGAGAGGTTATATTGTTAACATTGGAGATAAATCTCCCGAATTTTCTATTAATGAAAAAAACTTTTTTAAACAAAATAAAGGTAAAGTTATCATGTTACAATTTACAGCTAGTTGGTGTTCAGTTTGTATTCGTGAAATGCCATATATTGAGAAAGAAATATGGTTAAAGCACAAGGAAAATGAAGATTTTGTTTTAATTGCACTAGCAAAAGATACTGAACAATATCCACAGGGAACAAAAGAAATAACTCAAATGATTGAAAAAACTGAAGTAACCTACCCTATTTTTAGAGATGAAAATTCAAAAATATTCAATCTTTTTGCAGAAAATAAAGCAGGCGTAACAAGAAACGTTATAATAGATAAAAAAGGCAATATTGCTTTTCTTACCAGACTATTTGAAAGAAATGAATTTAATGAAATGAAAAATAAAATAAATAATCTTCTAAATAATTAATCAATATGAAAACTTATTATAAAATTATATTTGCTACTTTTTTACTTTTAGGATTTAATGCATGTGAAAAAGAAGATGTACAAAATAATGATAACGATGAAATTGCTGGTTGTACAGACGAAGAAGCAAGTAATTATGATCTAAATGCAAATGAAGATGATGGATCGTGCGAATATGAGGGATGCGCCGATGAAACCGCATGTAACTACGATTCCACAGCTGAAATAGTGAATAATAAATCTTGTATATATCCTAACGAATGTAACTCATGCGTTGGAGACTTATCATGTTATGGGTGCACAAATCCAGATGCAGTAAATTACAATCCGGAATCAACTGTTGATGATGGTTCATGTATTATACTTGGATGTACAGACGAAGAAGCAACTAATTATAACCCGTTAGCTACTAATGATGATGGCTCATGCGAATATTCGGTCTCAACAATACTTAACGGAAATTGGAACATAACACTTCTCAATTATGATACTGATGTTGACTTATCATTCTTAGAAGATTTAATTGACATCCCTTTTCCTCTAGGAACTCAACAAGTAACAGGACAAGCTCAAAATGCTGGGTTCTTAAACTTCAATTCTCTCTCTATGACTTATACAAATGAAATTGACTTTGACACAGAGCCTTTTACGATACTAACATTTGAAACACCATCAATACCATTTAATTCCACAAGCTCAGGATCATGGGAATTAGAAAATAATGATACGGATATCATTTTAACTGACCAAAACACAGGAAATCAAGATTATTATGAAATTATAAATATTGATGATAATTCATTATTCTTGAACGGCACAGTAGTAGTATCTCCGCCAATACCTGGTTTTGAGGACACTGAAATTAGTGTGGAAATTGATGTTCAAATGCAGTTAGAAAAAATTAATTAATTATTGTAAAATTTAATAATATCTTTTGCCATATTATCAAAAGAAAATTTCTTATTTAAAGAATTTGAAATTTTATTATAATCTATATTAAGCTTTTTAATATAATTTTTATTAAGAGATTTTTCTAATGAAATTATTAAATTTTCTAAATTAAAATCACCTTGAATTAATTCATCCACTACTTTTTTATTAGAAATAATATTGACTAATGAAATAAATTTAGTTTTAACAAATTTTTTAGCAATTAAGTAAGAAATGAAACTAGTTTTATAACATACAACTTGCGGAACACCAAATAATGCTGCTTCTAAACTTATGGTTCCTGATGTTAAAACTACAGCTGATGACAAGTTCATTAGTTTGTAAGTTTGATCAATTACTAATTTGACATTATAGTTTCCAATAATTTTTTTATACAATTTTAGATCTATGTTTTTAACACCCCCTATAATAAAACTATAATCATTAAAATATTTTATTAGGTTTAACATAATAGGTAGTATTTTTTTAATTTCTTGTGGTCTACTTCCTGGAAACAAAGCAATGATTTTTTTTGAGTTACTTATTTTTAGTTTTCTTTTTTCAATTAACTGAGTTAAAGGGTGACCAAAAAATTGAACATTAAAATTTTTAGACTTAAAATACTCCTCTTCAAAAGGAAGAATAACATACATTCTATCAACATATTTTTTTAATTTACTAACTCTTTTTTCATTCCATGCCCAAACTTGTGGAGCAACAAACCAAATAACCTTAATATTTTTTGATTTTGCATATTGAGCAACTTTTAAGTTAAATCCAGGATAATCAATTAATATTAAAATATCAGGTTTTTTATTTCTTAATTCACGTTTAATTAACTGAAAATTATATATAACTGTTCTGAAATTTTTTAATACTTCCCAGAAGCCCATAAATGATAATTTTTTTAAGCTTCTTACCATTTCTCCATTATTTTTCCTCATACAATCTCCTCCCCAACATATAAAATTTACATTTTTATTGTGATACTTTGCTAAAGATTTCATTAAGTACCCACCGTATAAATCACCCGATTTCTCACCTGAAATAATATAATATTTCATTTACATGTATTTATATAAGTAAAAAAATAAAAAAAGAAATGTTGAAAAAAGAATTCCTCTTCCAGATTTATCTTTCACAAGGTTAACCATAAAATATCTAAATATTGGCAAGTTAATTAAACAGGATATTACATATATAGTTGAATCATCAAATGAAAAATTCAATTCTGATTTTAAAAATGTTAAAAAAAAAATCAAACTAATTGGAAATATTAATCCAATAAAGGTACCGAAGAAAAAATTATCTAATTTGAAAGACATCATCTAAATCATTATAATTATCAATATAGTCATAATCTGTCATATCAATTTGTATTGGCACAACAGAGACAAAAGAATTATCTAAGGCCCATATGTCTGTATCTTTACTTTTATCCTGACTTTCAAAGTGACCTGTTATTATAAATTTATTTTTTTTTGAATTTATTTTTTCAATCCATTTGCCTTTTCCCTGCCTACATACTTTAATTCCTCTTAAATCTTTACAAGTAATGCTAGGTATATTAATATTTAACGTAACACCTTTAATAAGATGACTACTTAATATTTTTCTTATTAAGTTTTCTAAAAAATTATCATAGGATGAAAAATCAATTTTAGAAGAATAATCTAAATGGGATATTGCTATTGATGGAATTCCTTCAATTGTCCCTTCTACAGCAGCATGTAAAGTTGCTGAATATAGGGTGCTTATAGAATAATTTGCACCATGATTTATACCTGAAATACATAAATCTGGTTTTTTTTTAAGTATTTTTTTTGTGGCTATCTTAACACAATCAACTGGAGTACCTGAACATGAATATTCTTCATAATCCTTTGATGACTCAAGTTTATTAATTTTTATTTCTTTATCAACAGTTATTGCGTGAGACATACCTGATTGATTTTGCTCTGGGGCTACAACTAAAACTTTTCCAATTTTTTTACAAATTTTAATTAAAAATCTCAACCCAGGAGAAAATATACCATCATCATTAACAAGTAAAATTGTATGTTTTTTTTTCATTTATTAATTTTTGTTTTAAAAAAATCATCCCAGAAAGTAAATGTAGTTGCATAGTTTCCATTTAAATATTGATGGTGTTTATCATGATGTTCAGACTCGCCCCAAAAGGGAATCAACTTAGATATATAAGACTTAAATCCTGAATGAACATCTAATTCATGTATATTTCTTATTATTTGATATAACCAAAAAGAAAAAATATTAACTGAGCCGAAGAAACTTAATACAAGCATGCCTAAAAAAGGACCTGCATAACCACTTAACCATTCTAGTGGATGAACATACATATATTCTAAAGCAACAGGTGAAATGGCCCTGTGATGGATATTATGAATTTTTTTAAGTACATATTTATTTTTATGCATAAATGAATGCAAAAAGTAAAAATAAACATCATCTACAACGAAGATTATAAATGTTTGTAATAGAATATAAATAGGATTTAAATTTAACTGATAATTTATTAAGTCAAGAAAAAAATACAAACCAAAACAAGAAATAATAATTAATAAAAAGATATTTAAGATTATCAATGGTAGCCTTTTATAAAAAGTTGAAGGTTTAATTTTTCTTTTTTGAATTTTGTATTTATCAAGGAATCTTAAATGAACTGAAGCTAAAGACAATAAAAAACCAAAAAAATTACATACTACAATTATAGAGACAGTATATAAAATAATATGTGTTTTTTCCATTAAATGAATATATTAGTTAAAATTATGAAAAAAATTCTCTTAACTAAAGATTGCCCAATATATTGTTTAGTTCCATCTGAAGCAATAATGTTAGACGATCATATTGACGGTTATTTTAATAATGGCATAAAAATAAATGAAGGTGATGTTGTTGTTGATGTTGGAGCAAATATTGGAGTTTTAGGGGTTCGTCTATCCGAAAAATTCAATAAAATTAAAATTTATTCTTTTGAACCTATTCCAAATATTTTTTCAGTTCTTAAAAAAAACTGTAAACTAACAAATAATCCTGATTTTAAAGTTTTTGAAAATGGATTAGGTGATAAAAAAGAAAAAAAAGAATTTACATATTTTCCCAACAGTCCAGCATTATCTACTGCAAACCCGGATGCGTGGGAAAAAGATCCTAAAATGTTAATCGATGCAGTAAAAGGCAGTTTAAAAAATGCACCAAAAAAATTTTGGTGGGCAAAATTTATTCCATCATTTTTAGCTCCATTATTTGCAAAATATTTAACTATTAACAAAAAAAAATTTATATGTGAAATTATCACACTTTCAAATTTTATAGCAAATGAAAAAATTTCTAAAATTCACTTTTTGAAAATTGACTGTGAAGGACTCGAATGGAAAGTTTTACAAGGCATAAAAAACAATGATTGGGAAAAGATTTTATCATGCGTTATTGAAGTTCATAATATAAATAATCGCTTAGAAAAAATTTGCAAATTACTTGAAAGTAATGGATTTAAAATTATTCTAGAAAAAGAAAAATCTCTGAAAAAAACAAAATTAGTAAATGTCTTTGCAACAAAAAAATAATTAATCTGGAAATATTTTTCCGGGATTCATAATGTTATTTGGGTCAAAAATTTTTTTTATTTTTTTTTGAAGATTTATCATTTCTTTTGGAAATGGTATATCAATAAATTCTTTTTGAACCAGACCTATACCATGTTCTCCGGAGATTGTTCCCCCAAGTTGAACACAAAGTTCAAATATTTCTCTAATAGATTTCTTTAAAACAACATTCCAATCAAATTCCGATAAATTTTCTTTTAAAATATTTACATGTAAATTACCATCACCTACATGACCATAACAAATAGACTTGAAATTATATTTCTTACCTATACTTTTAACACCTGACATAAGTTGAGGCAACTTGTCTCTTGGGACCACAGTGTCCTCCTCCTTGTATACAGAAAAAGATTTCACTGCAATAGCTATATTTCTTCTAACCTTCCATAACTTATTTTTTTCACCACTACTCTCTGCAAATAAAACTTTTCCGCAATTATAATTATCAAAAATTTCATTTAAATTTTCAGCGTTTTTAATTAACTGATCATTATTATTTCCATCTAATTCAATCAACAAGTAAGCCTCTTCATTAATATCAAAAGGAACCTCACAAATATTATTTTTTTTAATAAGATCTAATCCCTCCTTTTCCATAAGCTCTAAACATGATGGCACTATACCTTTAAAAAAAATTTCCGAAACAACTTTACAAGCATCATTAATTTTAATAAATGGAACTAACATTAATACATTAAACTTTGGTAAGGGTAACAATCTAATAACTGCTTTAGTAATTACAGCTAATGTGCCTTCACTACCAGTAATAAGTTGTGTTAAGTTATACCCAGTAGCATTTTTTAGAGTATTAGCACCAGTCCAAATTATATTTCCATTAGGCAATACAACTTCTAAATTTAAAATATAATTTGATGTAACTCCGTACTTTACGGCTCTAGGCCCACCAGCATTTAATGCTATATTTCCACCAATAGTACAACTTCCTTTACTTGCTGGGTCTGGTGGATAGAATAAATCATATCCTTCCAATTCATTTTGAAAGTCTTCATTTATTAAGCCGGGTTCTACTGTTGCTTGAAAATTTTTGGTGTTTATCTCTAACAATTTGTTCATTTTTTTTGTAGAAAGACTCACTCCTCCAAAAACAGGTAGAGCGCCACCACTTAAACCAGTTAATGCAGCAGATGGAGTAATTGGTATCAAATTTTTGTTACAATAACTTACAATTTCCGATACTTGCTTAGTAGTTCTTGGAAATAAAACTATTTCTGGTGAATACACTAAATCCTCAGTATGGTCACTAGAATACTTTTTAATATCTTGGTTATAAATTACATTTTCATTACCTAAAATATTTATAAAAAAACTTATATAATTTTGACTTAATTTAGAATAACTCATGATTTAAAAATGTTATTCAAATTTAATTAATTTTGTAAATCTAAAAATCATCATACTATGAAAAGCTATACATATTATTTATTTATTTTTCTTTTTAGTTTATTATCAAACTCACAAATAAATAAAGAACTTAATCTTGAAGATATATACCTAAATAGAACATTTAATCAAGATTGGGTTTGGGGGTTAAATTCTATGAATAATGGTAAAGAATACTCAATAATTGAATATCAAAATAATTTAGTAAATATTGATCTTTACAGTTACAAAACAGGAAAAAGAATAAAAACTATTTTAAGCTCAACTGAAATCGATAGTATAATTTTTGATGATTATAAATTTAATTCTAGCGAGGATAAAATTCTTTTAAAAGTCAAAAGTGAACCAATTTACAGATACTCTGAAAAAAGCTTTGTTTATGCATATGACTTGAATAATAAAAAATTAGTAAAAGTTTTTGATAAAAAAATTAGCTTACCAGAGTTTTCTCCAAATGGAAAAATGATTAGTTATGTTTACAATAATAACATTTACATTTATGACCTCATTACAAAAAAAACAATAGCATGTACAAATGATGGTATGAAAAATAAAATTATTTACGGAGCAACAGACTGGGTTTATGAAGAAGAATTTGCCTTAGTAAAAGGGTACGAATGGTCTTCTAATAGTAAGTACATTGCTTTCTTAAGATTTGATGAGTCAGATGTCAAAGAATTTTCCATGGATATATTTAAACAAGACTTATATCCGTCACAAGAAAAATTTAAGTACCCTAAAGCAGGTGAAAAAAATTCTAAAGTATCAATTTTTGTTTTTGATACTAATTCCGAAACCACTAAAAAAATTAATGAAGGATTAAATAAGTTTGAATACACTCCAAGGATATATTGGACAAAAAATTCAGAAAAATTATGCTTTTTTAAACTAAATAGACATCAGAATCACTTGAAATTAATTTTAACAAATCCAAAAACTGGTAAAACTGAAATAGTATACGAAGAAAAAGATCAAGCTTATATTGATATCCACGATAATATTACTTTTTTGGACGATGGCTTTATTTGGACAAGTGAAAAAGACGGATTCAATCACATATACCAATTTTATTACAACACAAAAGAAATGAAGCAAATTACCAAAGGAGATTTTGAAATAACAAATTTCTACGGTTATAATGATAAAAAAAACTTAATCTACTTCCAATCTAATGAAAAGTCACCAATACAAAAACATATTTATTCTATCAAAATTAACGGAGATAAAAAAACTATTTTATCAAAAAAAGATGGAATAAATAACGCTGTTTTTAGTAAAAAACTTGAATATTTTATTAACACAAATTCCAGTGCCAACACACCAAATTATATAACATTAAATGATAAAAGAGGGAAGCTCATAAGAGTATTAAAAGATTCTAAAAAATTAAATTCTATTCTTTCTGAATATAATTTATCAAATAAAGAATTTTTTTCATTTGAAACTAACTATAACGTAAAGTTAAATGGATGGATGATTAAGCCTAAAGATTTCGATCCTAATAAAAAATACCCTGTGTTAATGTATGTCTATGGGGGGCCTGGAAATCAACAAGTTTTAGATAGATGGGGAGGAAATAATTATATGTGGTATCAATATTTAACACAAAAAGATATTATTGTTGTTTGTGTTGACAATAGAGGTACAGGGGGAAGAGGTTCTAAATTTAAAAAATGTACTTACCGAGAATTAGGGAAATTAGAAACCGAAGATCAAATAGCCGCAAATAAATATTTATCAACTCTTAATTATGTAGATAAAAACAAAATTGGCATTTGGGGGTGGAGCTACGGTGGATATATGTCGTCTCTTTGTTTATTTAAAGGGCATGATATTTTTAAGTTTGCAATAGCTGTAGCCCCTGTAACTAACTGGAGATTTTATGACTCAATTTATACAGAAAGATATATGAGAACCCCTCAAGAAAATCCAGAAGGATATGACTTGAACTCTCCTATCAATTTTGTTAATAAACTAAAAGGAAATTACCTACTTGTTCATGGATCTGCTGACGACAATGTTCATTATCAAAACACCATGGAGATGATATCTGCGTTAGTGAACGAAAATAAACAATTTGATCTTTTTATTTATCCAGACAAAAATCATGGTATCTATGGTGGAAATACAAGATTACATTTAATGACAAAGATTACCGATTTTATAATTAAAAATCTTTAGATTTGAACTACGAATACAAATAACTGAAAAATATGGGACAACTTATTCTTTGGACAACTATTACTGTCGTTGCAGTACTAGTTGCAAAATGGTTTATTAAAAAAGATGGGCATCCAAAAGCTCTGTTTTATCTATTCTTTGCTGAAATGTGGGAGCGCTTTAGTTTTTATGGAATGAGAGCTTTACTAGTTCTTTATATTATCAAAGACTACATGGAAAGCGTTGAAAATAATGAAGAAATTGCATATGGTATTTACGCTGCTTATGGGGCACTTGTATATGCTACACCTTTATTAGGTGGGTTTATTGCTGATAGGTTTATAGGTTATAGAAAAGCAATTATGCTGGGTGGAGTTTTGATGGCATTAGGTCATTTTTTCATGGCATTTCCAACTGATATATTTTTTTATGGAGCATTAGGTCTGTTAATTGCTGGAAATGGTTTTTTTAAACCCAATATTTCATCATTGGTTGGTGCTTTATATAAAGAAGGGGATATTAAACGTGACTCCGGTTTTACTATATTTTATATGGGTATTAATTTAGGAGCTGCAGCAGCACCATTTATTTGTGGATATATTGGGGAAATGTGGGGATGGCACTATGGATTTAGCTTAGCAGGTCTAGGAATGTTAGCGGGTGTTATTGTATTTTGGGATGGCCTAAAAAAAGGTGTTTTTGGTGATAAGGGCCTTCAACCAGCTGAATATGTTGAAAAGAAATTTTTCAACTTAAATATAGAGAAGTTAGTATGGATATTTGGGTTCCTAATCGTTCCTATTTTTGCGTATTTAATTGTTTTAGAAGCTACTGGTAATACTTTTTTAGGCATGATCATTAATGCTTTACTTTTAATTTCCATTGGTTATGCAGCATACTTAATAATTGAAAGTTACAAACAAGGAAAACCTGAAGCTGGAAATAAAATTGGCGCCATATTAATTTTAGCTGTTCTTTGTGCTATTTTTTGGGCTTGTTTTGAACAAGCAGGAAGTTCAATAACCGTGTGGGCTGATAAGTGTATTAATTTAACTCTACTAACTGCAACTCAAACAAATGGAATTAACCCAGCAATTATAATTTTAGCTGCCTTCCCATTTGCAATACTTTGGCAAAAACTTGATTTATGGGGAAGAAATCCAAATACTCCTAAAAAGTTTGCTTTAGGTTTAGCATTCTTAGGTTTAGGGTTTTTAGCTTTTGCGTATAGCATTCATTTTATAAGTGACGCTGGCAAACTTCCATTTGGGACGCTAATAATCGGATGGTTATTAATTACAACAGGAGAACTATGTTTATCTCCAATAGGCTTATCTAAAGTAACGCAACTAAGTCCAAAAAAATCAGTAGCTTTTTTTATGGGTTTATGGTTTCTATCTTCAACAGTAGCTCACTATATAGCAGGGATATTAGCCAAACTAACAACAAGCGGACAAACAACAAGTAATGAAGGTTTACTTGGAAAATTAAATAGTATGTTTTTTGCAGGTGTTGACCCCGATGGCGTAGGAGTCGCAGAGGCTATGGTATATAATGATTTGTTTGCAAAAATTGGATTTGTTACAATAGGAATTGCACTTATTACGTTATTAATTTCTCCAATTATTAAAAAATTAATGGGCGATGTTCACTAAAAAAAATTACATATCATTATTTATAATATTCTTATTATCCTATAATAGTTATTCACAAAAGGAAGGGTGGCTTACCGGATTTCCAGATGTTTTTGAAAAGTCTATAAAAGAAAATAAACCGATTATGGCAAATTTCACAGGTAGTGATTGGTGCGGTTGGTGCATACGATTAGATAAAGCTGTTTTTCAAACAGAAGAATTTAAAAAATGGGCTAAAGAAAATGTCATTCTTCTAGAACTTGATTTTCCAAGAAGAAAAAAACTTGAACCAAATTTAGAAGCAACAAATAATGAACTTCAAAATATTTTTCAGGTAAGAGGATTTCCAACTGTTTGGATTTTTAGTGTTACAAAAACTGAAGATGACAAGTTTTCTATTAATGCTAATTTATCTAATCCTTTTCAAAAAATGGGATACATGGGTAGCGCAAAAGATTTTATTTCTAAAGCAGACTACATAATAGAAAAAATGAATGAAATATATTAAATCATGTATTACTGATTATAAAAAAAGGAGCTTATAGCTCCTTTTTTTATAATGGGTGGCTAATGGGATTCGAACCCACGACCCTCGGCACCACAAACCGATGCTCTAACCAACTGAGCTATAGCCACCATAGTTTTAGAATGCAAATATAATAGAAAATGTTATATCTTGATATGACATAAAAAAAAATGAAAAGTAGAATCAAAAATAAAATAAAAATTTCTGAATTTTCAAAGAATATAATTACATTAATAGCAGGTGTTTCAGTTGCTCAGCTAATTCCAATAATAATTACACCAGTATTAACTCAATTTTTCTCTCCAGAACAATTTGGAACTTATGGTCTATATGTAAGTATTTATACAATACTTGGTATTATTTCTTGTGGTAAATACGATATTGCTATAATGTTACCAAAAAAAAAAATAGACTCTATTAATATAGTTGCTATTTGTTTTACTCTAGCTTCACTTTTTTCATTATTAACTCTTTTAATTCTTTTTTTTATAAAAGATTTATTATACGATTTAACACGATCTGAATTATTTAAAACGTACTATTGGATTATTCCACTTTCAATATTATTATACGCATTCAATCAAACAATCTTAGTTTGGTATAATAGAAACAAACAATACAGTTATATTTCAGAAAACAATCTTCTAAAATCATCTTCTAACTCCTTAACTACTATCATACTAGGAATTAAAAAAATATCGACTGGACTTATAATCGGGAATTTTTTATCATTATTAATAACATCCTTATTTAATTTTTTTGATTTGATAAAATCAATTGATTTTTCATTAATCAATAAAAAAATTATGAAAAATAATTTTTTTACCTACATAAAATTTTTAAAATACTCAACTACATCAAATTTATTTAACTCTTTAACAAGCTTAGGCATGACTCCTTTAATTGTATTATTTTTTGGTGTAAAAACAGCTGGTCTTTATTTTTTAGCAGAAAAGTTAATTACAATTCCTATATCATTAATTACATCATCTGTTGCTCAAGTTTATTTTCAAAAAGCAACAACTTTATTTAATTCAAATAAAAAAGATCTATTGGACTTAACAATAAAAGTTCAAAAACAAGTATTTTTAATTTTAGCCCCTTTATTATTTTTGTTAAGTCTTTTTGGTGAAAATCTATTTTACATACTAGGAGAAAACTGGAGCTCCGCCGGTAAAATGATAAAGTATTTTAGTATGTATATTTTATTTAAAAATGTATATTCTCCAATAAGTACATTGGGAGATATTTTAGGAAAGCAAAAATTATTATTAATTTTTAATATTAGTTTATTTTTATTTCAAATTTCAGCATTTTATCTTTTAAATAATTACAATGAAATTTATATTCCACTATTAGTATCTTCTTTTTTTGGAGCTACCCACTATGTTTTATTAAGTTTATATATGAGAAAATTAATCAAATGAAAAAAACAGTAAAAAAAATATTAATATTTTTTGATAACACTATTTTTAGAAATCTTGTAAAATGGATATACCCTAAATATAAAAGACAACGAAAAGGTTATATATATAATTTTCAAATTCTGAAAAAGTATTTTTTCATGCAAAAAATACTTGGATTTAACCGAAGTGTTCCTTGGCCGGTAGATTTTAGGAGTAAAATATTAGGACATGAATATATTAAAAAAGGTATTATGTGTGATCCAGGTGACAATATCGGAATTTATATTAACGCATATGGGGGATTGATACTTGGGAATAATGTAAATATTGGTCAAAATACCGTAATCACAACAACTAATCATGATATATATGATCACAGAAAAATTTCTGATAAAAAGATGGGGGTTACTATAGGAAATAACGTTTGGATTGGTGCTAATTGCTCAATTGTCGCAGGTGTAAAAATTGGAAATAATGTTACTATTGGTGCAGGTTGTACTATAAGAAAAAATATTCCTTCAAATACTATTGTAATTCATAAAGAAAATCAACTTTCATTTATAAAAAAAAGAAAATATTTATGGGAGTATGAAAAAGAAGTTTTAAACTAAGTCAAATTATTATTACTTTTACAAAATATTAATCACACAAAAAATACCCTTATGAAAAAAATATTACTTCTTTTAAATTTTTTACTAATATTTAGTTTATCTAATTCTCAAGTTAATACTAAAAATATTCAATCAGTTAGTTACATAAGTAACTACACAATAAATGATATTAATAACTCTCAATATGTTGGGGGTGATGAAAACGTAATTTGGGAAGAAGACTTTGCTAACCAAATGCCTGAGAATATTTCTATCGAAAGTGTTGGAACATATGGTGATTGGATTTGGTCAAATGAATCAACTCAAGGACAATGGGGAGCAAATGCAGGGCTCATTGAGTCTCCAAGTGCTGATAATGGTTTTATGTTACTGGATGCAGATTTCTTTAACTCTTATCCTCAAAATGGAGTTGCAGAAGGTGAAGTTGGTGAAAATGGTATTAATTCAAGTTTTATATTGGGGCCTATTGACTTATCAAGCTCAGAAACAAGTTCGTTAGTATTACAATTTTACACTTATTATAGAATTTGCTGCCAAAACCCAGGTGCAGGTAATGATTTGAATGTATATATAAGTACTGATGAAGGTGTAACATGGAGTGATTTAAATTATATTGAAGGTGATATCTACGAAGTAAATGTTGGAACTCAAAAATTAAGTCAAATTCCATTAAGTGGATTTAATCCAAATGTTGAAAGCGTTCATTTTAAATTTGAATGGCTTGGAACACATTACTTTTGGATGATTGATGATATGTCAGTTATTCAACAACCTGCATTTGATTTGAAAATGCTTTCTTCATGGTTAACTATGGAAAATCCAGCGGGAATAGAATACTATTCCATTCCTGAAAGTCAAATGCCAAATGAAATGCTATTTGGTGGTGAAATTTATAACTATGGTTATAATGATGAAGTTAATGTTAAACTCGATGGCATGATTAATAACACTAACTTAACTGAAGACATTACTTATGAATTAATAGAAAGTGATTCGACAAAATTTGTAGAAACTGGTTTATTTGATATTAGTTCTTTAACAGCTGGAACTTATACATTCACTAATACAGTTCAATCAAATGGTGATGATGCGTTAATTAATGATAATTCTATGACAAGAGAATTCGTGATTTCTGAAAATGAATACCAAGTTGACGGACTGTATGAAACTTTTGATTATATGGGGACCGGATGGCCAGGTGGTGAGGCGCAATCAGATGGGATGAGATTTGCTAATTATTTTGATATTAAAGAAAGTACTACCTTAACTTCTGCAAGAATTGGATTGTATACTAACGCCTTTAGTACTAGTTTAGGTGATTTTCAAACAACTTCTGGAGGAGAGGTTATTTTTTATTTGTGTGATACTACAGGACTTCTTGACCCAACAGTAACATCATTAGATATGGATTTTGGAGGAATAATATGGGAAAGCGACTTTATAATGGTTGAAGATTACATGGTTAGTGATGGGTTTGTTAGTATTGATATACCAGATATTCCATTAGATCCAAATGCGTACTTACTTGTTGTAGAACTATATAGTAATGGCTTAGATAACGATATAATTATTCTTGATGACACTTCAGTCATACAACCTTGGTATGCATCAATGTATTGGAGCACTGAAGATATGACATGGTATTCAAATGGTAATGCTATGGCAATACATATGGGAATTAATGGACACAGTTATGTTGATGTCGAAGAAATTGGGGTATTAAATAATTATGATGTTTATCCTAATCCTACAAGTTCATTTATCAACATTTCAAATGATGAATTATTGAATAAAGAAACTATTATTAGCATTTATAATATTTTAGGTGAGAATATTATGAATTTAAATATGGATAAATTTGAATCATTAAAAACAATTAATATTGAGAACCTTCCAAATGGTAATTATATTATAAAAATAAATGATGGTGAAAATAATATTTATGAAAAAATAGTTAAAGAATAAATATTTATTTTATTTAATAAAAAAGCCCTTCAGAGAGAAGGGCTTTTTTTATTCTTCAAAATAATCCTCAGGATTGCGAATTAGGAAATCAATTTCCTCATCAATAACCCTTGATAAAAAAGACCTAACAGATTGAATTTTATTTTCATCAATATTATCAATAGAGACTAAATAATCTAAAGCCTTGTTTATTATCTTCTCATGATTTGCAAGAATTTCCTTTTCTCTTGAAACTCTAATTTTGTTTAAAATATCGTCCATTAATGCATTTTTAAGGTCAACATAAATATATAAAATTATTGTTAAATTTTTACCTTTTTAAGCTTAAAGGACCAAGTAAAATTAAATTCTGCTACACAAACATCGTTACTATCAAATCCTTTAGAATTGACTTTTATTATTTCCCCATTTTTTGATTTTATACACTTCTCTATTGTTTGAGAAATTTCATCTCCATTTGAGCATACAAATCTAACTTTACTTATTGCTTTTTTATAAAAATTACAATCTATTTTTACAACCAACATTGAAATTTTTTTATCTTTTTTATTAATATGCATTAATGACAAAATTCCAGTTGAAAATTCTGCTGCCATAGTTAAAACAGCAAAATATATAGAGTTAAATGGATTTTTATTCAAAAATTTAAATGGCACAGTTACTTCAGCAGTACTATTTGATAGTTTTTTTACTTTTAATCCAGCAAGCAAAGCCATCGGAAGATAATACAACAAAAAAAAAAAAAATTTCCAGCTTGTTACTTTCTTAATAAATTTATTTTGTCTTATAGATTCGATATCCACCTTGATAAAACTTTATTTAATCGTCAATTTTTATTAATTTCGATTACTAAATATAAATCATTTTTTGAAAAAAAAAAACGTTGAAAATATAACTTTTAAACAATTTAAGACTTCAATTATTGATGACTATAAAATTGCTATTAAAAGTAGACAAGCTAGTTTAATAGGTAGAAAAGAAGTCCTGACCGGAAAAGCAAAATTTGGAATTTTTGGTGATGGTAAAGAATTGGCTCAATTAGCCATGGCTAGAGTTTTTAGAAAAGGAGATTATAGATCTGGCTATTACCGTGACCAGACTTTTATGATGGCAAAAAAATTATTAACAACCGAATCGTTTTTTGCTCAATTATATTCCAATACTAATTTAGATGATGAACCATCCTCAGCTGGAAGGCAAATGAATAGTCATTTTTCAACTAGAATGCTTGACTCAAATGGGAACTGGAAAAATGTTTCTAAAGAATATAACTCTTCAGCAGATTTATCTCCAACTGCTTCCCAAATGCCAAGACTACTAGGTTTAGCACAAGCATCAAAAATTTATAAAAACTATAAAATAAATTCATCAAACTTTAGTAATGAAGGAAACGAAATTGCATTTGGAACAATAGGTAATGCAAGTACATCTGAGGGGCTTTTTTTTGAAACTGTTAATGCTGCAGGTGTTTTACAAGTTCCAATGATTATATCAATTTGGGATGATGCATGGGGTATTTCTGTTTCTAGTAAATACCACACAACCAAAGAAAATATTTATGAAGTTCTAAAAGGTTTTAACTCCGATAAAAAAAACATTGGTATTTCACTATTGAAAGTTAAAGGATGGGATGTAGAAAATATATATTCAACTTATGCAAAAGCAGAAGAAATCGCAAGAAATCAACATAAACCGGTTATTATTCATGTAGAAGAAATGACTCAGCCACAAGGTCATTCAACATCAGGATCTCATGAAAGATATAAATCAAAAAGCAGATTAGAGTGGGAAAAAGAGTTTGACTGCATTCAAAAAATGAAAGATTGGATAATATCAAAAAAAT
This sequence comes from Flavobacteriales bacterium, assembly GCA_002718035.1. GTDB lineage: Bacteria > Bacteroidota > Bacteroidia > Flavobacteriales > TMED113. The sequence goes on along the minus strand of PBCX01000004.1, from coordinate 52,726 downwards.
ATTGTGAAAAGGCTGAATTAGAAAAAATTGAAGATGAAATTAAACTTGAAGTGATTTCAGCAAAAAATTTAGCATGGAAAAATTATTTAGATCCCATTGAAAATGAAAAAAAATATACATGTGAAATTTTGAAAAAAAATTCTCACAATAAAGTAAATAAAATTTATAATGATTTATTAAATACAAACCCAGTCTCTAGAAGAAATATTATTCAAGCAGCTAGACAAGCAATTTTTTATTATGAGGGAGAAAATAAACAAGAATTATCTAATTGGATAAAAAAGCTATTAAATGAAAATAAGTTCAGATATAATTCTTATCTGTATAGCGAATCAAATCAAAGTTTGAGAAATATCCATCAAACTAAATTAGAATATTCAAATGGAAAAAAAGATGTTGATGCTAGGATAATCTTAAGGGATAATTTTGATAAATTATTATCTAAGTACCCAGAACTTATAATTTTTGGAGAAGATTGTGGTAAAATTGGCGATGTAAATCAAGGCTTAGAAGGTCTTCAAGAAAAACATGGTGAACACAGAGTTTTTGATACTGGTATAAGAGAAGCAACTATTATTGGACAAGGTATTGGCTTAGCTCTTAGGGGACTAAGGCCTATAGCTGAAATTCAATACTTGGATTATTTATTATATGCAATTCAGATTTTAAGTGATGACCTAGCAACACTGCAATATAGAACATTTGGTGGGCAAAAAGCTCCATTAATTATTAGAACTAGAGGACACAGACTTGAAGGAATTTGGCACTCTGGCTCTCCAATGGGAGGTATTATTAACTTATTGAGAGGGATAAATATTTTAGTTCCTAGGAATATGACTAAAGCTGCAGGTTTTTATAATATTTTACTAAAAGGCGATGAACCTGCATTGGTTATCGAATGCCTGAATGGTTACAGACTAAAAGAAGAATTTCCATCGAACTTAGCTGATTTTACAACACCAATTGGAGAAATTGAAGTTATTAAATCTGGATCTGACATTACTATTGTAACCTATGGGTCATGTTGTAGAATTGCATTAAGTGCTGCAAAAAAATTAATGGAATTTAATATTTCTATCGAAATAATAGATATTCAATCATTAATACCCTTTGATATAAATAATGAAATAGTTAATAGCTTAATGAAAACAAATAAGATTATTTTTCTAGATGAAGATGTTTCTGGAGGAGCAACAGCATATATGATGCAAAAGGTATTAGAAGAACAGAATGGTTATAGATATTTAGATAGTAAACCAAGAACTATTTCAAGCAAAAATCACAGACCAGCTTATGGTGATGATGGTGATTATTTTTCTAAATCTAATGTTGATGATGTTATAGAAACTTGTTACACTATAATGAATGAAATTGATGAGAAATTATTCCCCGACTTATTGTAAAAATGAAAATCACTGAAAAAGAAAGTCAATATAATAACTTATCTAAAATGAGTTTCAAACAGATTGCAAGCTCTATAAATAAAGAAGATAAAAAAATAGCTATTGCTTTAGAAAAAGCAACAGAAAATATATCAAAATTATCTTGTCAAGTTCATAAAAAAATAAAAAACGGTGGAAGACTATTTTACATAGGTTCAGGGACAAGTGGAAGACTTGGTATTTTAGATGCTTCAGAATGCCCACCTACATTTGGGATTAAAGAAAATATTGTTATTGGAATAATTGCTGGCGGAGATAAAGCTATTAGAAATGCTGTTGAATCTGCTGAAGATGACATAGATTCCGGATGGAATGATTTAAAAAATTATAATGTAACAAAAAAAGATATTGTCATTGGCATTAGTGCATCAGGATCTACACCTTATGTAATTGGCGCATTGAATAGCTGTAAGGAAAGTAAAATAACAACTGGATCTATAACTTGTAACAATGACAATCCAATAGCTAAAATTTCAGACTTTGATATAAAATTAATTATGGGCCCTGAATTTTTAACTGGTAGTACAAGAATGAAAGCAGGCACAGCTCAAAAAATGTGTTTAAATATTATTACAACTAGTGTATTTATAAAACTTGGACATGTCCTAGACAACAAAATGATTGACATGAAAATAAGTAATAAAAAACTAGAAAATAGAGCAATCTCACTTATATTAGAAAAAACAAAATTAAACAAAAATAAAGCGAAAGAAATGCTTAAGAAATTTAAAAGCGCTAGAATAGTTATTGAAAGAGAATTAAATAAATAAAATGAATAAAAAAAAATTACAAACTGGATTAATAATTGTTGCAATAATATTTCCTTTAATCTTTATAGGCCCGTCAATATTTTTAATGGGGAACATGAATGGTGAATCTGAAATTCTTGAGGAAAAAAATTTAAAGTTTTTGATTTCTGGCCTTGTCATTATGTTGTCAGCAATTTGCGGGCTTTTTATTGGTTTAAAAAAGATTTTAAATGCGATATTCGAGAAAGAATCTAACGAGTAAACGTAAGATTTAATTCATCTGATTTCTCGGGACTAAATTTATAACCTAAGCCACTAAATTCTTTTAAATCATCAATTGATTTAATTCTATTCTTAATAATGTATGAAGCCATTGAACCTCTAGCTTTTTTTGCAAAAAAACTAACAACCTTATATATACCTTTTTTCTCATCTAAGAACTTTGGCGTTATTATTTCATATTTGAAATTTTCTTTTTTTACAGAGTCAAAATATTCATTGGATGCTAAATTAACTAAGTATTTGTTTTTTGTTAATTTAAAATCCTGATTTAAACTTTGTGTTATTTTTTTATTCCAAAATTCATATAGATTTTTTCCTTGGCTATTTTCTAATTTAGTTCCCATTTCTAATCTATATGCTTTGATTAAATCTAAAGGTCTTAATATACCATAAAGCCCTGAAAGTATTCTCAAATGATTTTGCGAATATTCTAAGTCATCAATAGAAAATTCATCTACGTTAAGGCCTTTATAAACATCGCCTGTAAAACAAGAAATAGCATGTCTTGAGTTCATTAAATTAAAATCTTCGTTCCAATCTTTGAATCTTTTATAATTAAGTTCGGTTAATTTTTCACTAATTGACATAAGTTTTCCTATTTCTTTCTTACTCATACTTAGTAAACAATCAATTAATTGTTTACTATCACTTGTAAATAATGGTTTTGTAGTAGTTCTACAATCTAATTTTTTTTCAAAGTCTAAAGTTTTAGCAGGAGATAATACAATTAAAAACATATTATAAAAGTTTAAGGTTGGAATTCATTATTTTGTATAAAATCATTATCAGACAAAGTTAATAAAAAGGCTTTTAAATTATTTTTTTCTTGTTGTGTTAACATTAACCCGGACTGACCATCAATTCCATAAGGATTTGAATTAACATACTTCATTAAAGGATCTATGGTTGCAGAATATATACCACCAGAATTATAATGTTCAATAACTTCATCAATTGTACTTAATCTACCATCGTGCATATACGGTGCACTATATTCTATATTTCTTAATGTTGGAGTTTTGAATAAACCTTTATCACCATCATTTCTCGTTACGTTATATAATCCAAAATCAGTAAAAGTTTCATCTAATCCATTGTTGTGAAAAGAATCATCCATAAAGTTTTTACCACTATGACAATGAAAACAATCTCCTCTCTCAGTATTAAAAATATTATAGCCATCTAATTCTTCTTCAGTAAACATTACTTCGCCTCTTAACCATTTATCATATCTAGAGTTTGCAGAAACTAGGGTTCTTTCAAATTGAGCAATCGCTTTAGCAACGTGAACTGAATCAATATAATCAATATTAAAAGCACGCTTAAATAAATCTCTGTACTCACTATTAAAATTTAAATCATATTCGACCTGATCCCAATTATTAGCCATTTCAATTGGGTTTACAACTGGCTCAAAAACTTGTTCTCTTAAATTTTCAGCTGTACCATCCCAATTAAAAGAGCTACTCCAACCTAAATTTACTAGAGATGATGCATTTCTAAACCCTGATTCACCTGTAATTCCAATACTAAACTGACCAGGATCAGAAAAAGAATTATTTTGAATATGACAAGTAGCACAAGAAATACTATTATCACTACTTAAAATTGGATCAAAAAATAATTTTTTTCCTAAAGAAACCCCCTCAATAGTTAGTGGATTGTCATCAGGAATAATCATAAAAGGAAAGCCATAAGGAGACGGGGTTGGATATGGTGTTGTCTCATAAATAATACAATCATCATCTTCACAAGGTGCATACAAAAAGCCATCATCTTGTTTTTCACAAGAAAAAAAAAATATCATTATTACAACAAAAAATATCTTCATATAATATTAATTTGATGTAACAGAAAAAACGTCTCCCAAATTATTCTTTATAGCAGTTTGGGCTTCTGAAGATCCCATAATTCCTTGACCATAATCATTGTGGTCATATACTGGGTTGTTAAAAAATTTATTAATATCCATATCAATATAAAGTTGTGATTGACCTTGAGAGTAATTAATGTTAAAAGAATATGAATAAGAATTATCATTTCCATCCAAAGGCCCTGTGTGAGTATTGTAAAATTTTTCCACTTCATTTATATCAATGAATGTTCCCTCTAGTTTCATATAATGATAACCCCCACCTAAAGCATCAGGCCATAACATTAAATTGTGAAAATTATTGGGATCATTAAGATACATATCTGTTGCATTATTAATTTGAGAAAATCCAAGTGTAAATGAAATAGAAGAACAAGTATCAGGAATAATAATATTATTCAACTTTAAAGAATTTGGATCATCATTTTTTAAAAATAGATAATTAGAAATTATTGAACTTTCTGCATTTACATAATGCAGGGTTAAATCAGAAATAACATAATATAGTTTTTCGATACTATACAAATTCTCTGCAGCATTTGAATAAATTAAGTTATTGTATTGAATATCTTGATTATCAATAAACTGACGAAAATCAATATTAATCCTCAATAAATCATCATCAAATTGGCAAGAGCCATCATCAATTTCGGCATCTGAGTCATAATTAATCGCTGTTTCATCCATACAACCTTGAATTGGCTCACTATTGTCTTCCCTTTCGCATGAAAAAGAAATGAATAAACAGAAAAAAACTAATAAGGATTGATTCATAAAAAATTGATTTAAATACATTATCAAAAATAACGTATTTTTAATAATTAAATTATAAGCATGACTTTAAACATAAAACTTATTCTATTTTTTTTAATAACCACATTTTCTTTAGCTCAAAACATAACATTTCAGTTACAAGAAAAAATTTCTCAATCTTCTAATAAAGATTTGATCCCCATTACTGTAGAATTAAAAAAAAAAATTAATTTCGAGGATTTAAAAAAAGAATTTACTACTAATCAAACTCCAATAAAAAAAAGAGCTAGTATTGTTGCGAAAAAATTACAAGAAGATTACAGAGAAGACCAAAAAGAAGTTGTTAAAATTATTGAATCAAACCAAAATGATTTTAAAAAATTACATCAATTTTGGGCAGTAAATATGATATTTTTAGAAGCAACTTCTGATTTAATTAATAAACTGAGTAATAATCAATTAATAAATAAAATAGATCTTGAATTAGGTTACATGAAGCCTTTAATCGCTCAAAGCCAACCGATCGCACAAACATATGGTGGTAATAGTACTGAACCTGGAATTGAAGCTATCAATATTAGACCACTTTGGGAAATGGGCTATTCTGGAAACGGAACATTAGTTTTCAACTATGATACAGGTGTATGGCCAACGCATCCTGCTTTTTCAGAAAGGTTTTTTGGGAATTACTATCCTTTAGAACAATGTTGGGATGGATATTTTAGTGAAACACCAAATGGGTTAAATGATCATGGTACACACACAATGGGAATAATAGGGGGGTTAGTAAGTGAGACGAACGACACAATTGGAAGTGCTTATAATTCTTATTGGATTGCAAATGATTTTGTGACATCAACAGTTGAGGAGCTTCCTCCAGTTGTTGATATGGTAACTTCATTTGAATGGTCGCTAAATCCCGATGGAGATTTAAATACGGATTATGATGTTCCAGATGTTATAAATAATTCTTGGAGATGGTATAACCCTATTGACACAGTTCAATGTGAGGGTTATATCGTGGATTTAATGAATGTTATTGAACTTGCAGGTATTGGAAATATATTTTCAGCGGGTAATGATGGCCCAAATAATGAAGGTGTAAAAGCTCCGCAGAGAATCAACACAAATTTAGTAAATACATTCTGTGTTGGAAGTGTCAATGCTAATACAGAAGATCTAATAATTAGTACTTTTTCAACAAGAGGGCCAACTCAATGCCCAAGCAGTAGTGAATCACTTGAAATATATCCTGAAGTTTCAGCCCCAGGACAGTCTGTTCGATCCGCTTCCGGAGAAAACGGATTTGATGTGAAATCAGGGACATCAATGGCTGCCCCCCACGTTACAGGTTGTTTTTTATTATTGAAGGAGGCTTTTCCATTTTTAAGTGGTGAAGAAATTTTATTAGCCATTTATTACACAGCAAATGATTTAGGTGAGCCAGGTGAAGATAATATTTACGGTATGGGAATGATCAATGGACTTGCTGCTTTTAATTATTTACAAGAAATTTATGAACCCGTGATTCCTAATCAAAATTTTGATGACCTTTCAATAAAAAGCATTACTAACACCCCCCCAAATATTACTTGTGAATCTTCATTTAGTCCTATTTTAACTATTGGTAATAATGGAAATAATACTTTATCTGGTTTTAAAATATCATATTTTAACGAAGGTTTATTGGAAGAAGAATATTTTTTTGAAGATGAAATAATAAACCCAAATCAAGAAGTTGAAATTTATTTACCATCCATTGATGATTATAATATTGGAGACATAGAGTTATCGTTTATTATAGAATCTTTAGAAGATATAAATGAAATTGACTACCATAATAATCGTAGAATGGTCAGATTTAAACACAAGCCTACTTTCAATTTACCATATAATGAAAATTTTGAAAATGGTATTAATTATACAAATTGGAATATTATAAATTCAGATTTTAGCCGAACATGGGGAAGCATTCAAACATCGGGTATTGAAAATAGTGACACATCTGTTTATGTTAATATTTTTGGTTATAATCCAAGGGATGGACAAAAAGATGAAATAATCAGCCCTTCAATTAATTTAACTGGAGATTCAATTTTATTAAATTTTTTCACATCATATCAAAAATATACAAATTCTATAAAGCAGGACACTCTTCAAATTTTAATATCAAATAATTGTGGAATGTCTTTCGAAGACACTGTCTATAATAAGGGTGGAGAAGAATTAAGCACATTTGACATACAAAGTGAAAACTTTATTCCATTTGAAGCAAATCATTGGAGACAAGAAAGTGTATCCTTAAATCAATACATTGGACAAGAAATATTATTAAAATTTATTACAACAAATTATAGGGGAAATAATATTATTATCGATAATATAAATATTTTAAATGAAAATGATATAAATACTTATTACTTAGAAGATCCAATTGTTCAAATTTTCCCTAATCCAACAAATGGAAAATTAAATATTAAATTAACAAAAAATCATTTAGATCAATTTTTTCTTACAAATTCAATTGGAAAAATTATACAAACAGGAAACATAAATGAGTCTTTTCTTAAAATTAATTTAAGTAATAAACCAAAGGGTACATACACAATAAATTTAATTGGAGAAAAAATGATTATTCAACGAAAAATTATACTAATCTAAAAGCTCTAAATGACCTGAAACCTTTACTTCAATTTTCTCAGAAATATTATCTTTTAAAAGTTTAGGGATCTTTATTTTATAATCATCAGTTTTTACAAAAAACATAGTGTAAAATTTTATTAATTTTTTGTCTAATGAAAGTACAATTTTAATTTTGACATCATTCTCCTCCCCATGAATCATTAATTTACCTTCAACTAATATTCCTTGATCAAATAATTCTGATAATTGTTTTGTAATAATACTTTCTTCTTGATTTAATATCTTGTTTGCTTTGGCCTTATCAATTACTTTTGTAAGTTCTTGTTTTAAATTATAGGATTTCCCTTTAAAAGTTGCAAACGGATAATCATCTGAGTTCAGATATTTATCATTAAAATGTTTTTGCATTAAAGATCTTTTAAATGTAAATGATTTGATAGGCAATCTAAAAAAAAACTCACCATTGTTTATATCGACAATTCCCTCTAAATCATTTGAAATAGCAGTTATATTTTCCAGAGGTGCCCAAGAAAAAAAATCTGTACTAGTTCCTACAACTTTGTACTTTTGACCTAAACAAATAAAAGGGATAAGGAAAATAAAGATTATTTTTTTCATTTTAATGTAAATTCTCTGCTAATATTAAATCCAAAATGGATACCTCCATCAAACCAACTCCTATTTGTTTCAGTTAAAAATCCAACCTCATACATCGATAAAGAATTAGTTACATGTAACTGAAAAACATGACCTCCAGCATCTATATCAAGACCAATAGAAAATGAATTATAAAAAGCATCTTGACTTTGATTAGAAAAATCAGCATCTGTTATTCTATAAAAATACTCAAAATTTAATGAAGTACTTCGAAATATATTATATTTAATTGCAGACCCAATTAAAATAATATCATTAAAATAACTTGTAAAATCAACCATATTTTTGTGCACGTATGTAGGCATAATTTGCAGTGAAAAATTCTTGTTAATTTTTGAAGAAATTAATAATTGATTGCAATATGATAGTCGTCCAGAAAAAGGATAGTTTTCTTGTTGTTTTTTAATACTCTGTATAGACAAGCTAGTAAAATACACGATAGAAATAGGGATTTTTTGTTTTTTTCTTTGTTTAATAATCGAGTACTTGATAAAACTGTCATAATTTTTTTTATAACTACTTCGGCCAATTCCAATCATCATATTTTTGGTTAAACCATACTCAAAACCTAATCTAATTGTAGCTTGATCTAATCCAAATAACTCATAAAATCCTGTATTTAATGCTCCAAATCGATGTGAAATTCTCATGTCCATAGCACCTGGGTCATAGAGCTCAACTGAATGTGAGTTTATAATTCTAGTTGAAAAAAAAGTTGCTAAAACAATTTCATCATCATCATTCATAGGGCTTAGTAAACTTTCTAAGCTATTCTGAGAAAATACAAAATTACTTATTAGTAAATAAAAAAAAAATTTTTTAATCCATTCCATTTTCAATCCATGTTAATAATTCTACTTTCTCACAATCAGTTAAGGGGGTGCTACCCGGTGGAGGCATTATATTGTACGAGTAGTTAATAGCATTGCCATTAATAAAGTTTTTTAAAACCTGTCCTCCTTGTTGAGTAAGAACACTATAATTTAAAGGAGCAAGACCTTGTGAAATATGACAATTATTACATTTTTGTTCAATTATTGATTGAATATCTCGTTCATTTTTAGATTGATAGACAAGTAGTTCCGGATAGTTACAACTCCCATCATCTTCAATTGCTAATTCATTAAAATTACAAGCAGAAGGGTCTGTACAACCTTCTGAATAAAGACATGAATTGTCATTTTCAATTGCAGATGAATCAAAATTAAGTGCATTTTCATCAGTACAGCCAAAATAATTTTCTTCATCTTCAATAGTACAAGAAAAAAATAAAATAATCATAATATATAGTGCTCTATTCATTGTTGTCTAATATATATTTAAGCACTTTTTCCATTAAATGAAGTCTATCTTTTCCTCTTACATTATGAGGATGATTTGGGTAAAGAAAATAATCAATTGGTATATTATTTTTTATGCATTCTTCAATAAATTTTAATGAATGTTGTACTACAACTACATCATCAACTAAACCATGAATCATAAGTAAACTAGACTTTAAATTATTTATTTGATTTAATAGGTTAGTAGAAACATATCCATCTTTATTTTTAATTGGAGTTTGCATATATCTTTCAGTATACATTACCTCATATAGAGACCAATCAGTCACTGGTCCTCCAGCTACTCCGCAAGTGAAAAGGTCAGGATAATTTAATAATAAATTTGTAGTCATAAATCCACCATAACTCCAACCATGTAAAGCAATTCTACTAGAGTCAACATAAGGCAAGGATTTTAAGTAATTATATCCTTTCATTTGATCGATCATTTCAATATTTCCTAAGTATTTATAAACGGATTGTTCAAAATCTTTTCCTCTATTTTCAGACCCCCGACCATCAACAGTAAATATTAAATAATCCTGATTAGCCAAATAATACATCCACAAAGGTGTATTTGCTAACCATGAATTAGTTAAAAGTTGAATTTGTGGTCCATTATATACATATATTAATACCGGGTATTTTTTATTAACATCAAAATTATAGGGTTTAATTAATCTAGAATTAAGAAATATGTTATCATCTGATGAAATTTTAAATAAATCTGTTTTTCCTATATTATAATCAGCAAGTGGATTTTTAGCATCTAATAATTTATATATAAATTGTCCTTTTGAGTCAATTATTTGAATAATTCTAGGTAATTTTAAATTTGAAAATTCATCGATAAATAGTTTTCCAGAAGGACTAATTTTCAATTTATGAAAACCTGGAAAGTTTGATGTTAAATTCTTTTGTGCTTTTTTATTTTTCTCCTCTAAACTAAAACTATATAAATGAACATCTAATCCATCATTTGAATAAGCTGAAAAATAAATTGTTTCATTTTTAAATCCTAAAAAATCCTTTACTATTATATCACCTTCAGTAACCTTTCTAAGTAGTTTACCCTTTTGATTATACAAATAAAAATGGTCAAATCCGTTTTTTTCAGATCTCCATAAAAACTTTTCATTATCAAGAAAAATCATAGGATGTAATGGGTGTACGTATTTTTCATCCTTCTCTTCAATTAGTGTTTTCAAATACTTTCCACTACTAGAGTCATATTTTTTTAACATCAAATGATTTTGATCTCTATTTAAGACCGATACATATATATATTTTTCCGAAGGACCCCAGCATATGTTTGTTAAGTAATAATCTTTGATATTATCAATTTGTAAATATTTAACTTTTTCAGTATCAATATCGTATATTCCAACATTAACAATTTCACTTAAATCACCAGACATAGGATATTTAATTTGTTTAATAGTTGAAGTTGTATCTGATGTTATTAATAGAGGATACTCATTAACATTCTTTTCATCATTCTTGTAGAAAGCTAATTTATTTCCATTTGGAGACCAAAATGTTCCTTTAGTTATTCCAAATTCATATCTATGAACAACCTGACCAAAAGTGACATTTTCTTTACTTAAATTTACTTGCTTCACATTTTCATTGTCAGAAACAAATAAATTATTACCTATCGTGTAGGCTATTAAATTTCTTTTAAAATTATAATCTTTATTTTTTGAATTTCCATCGAATTTCAAATATGTAACAGGCTTTCTTCCTCTCTTTGTGTTAAATAAATAAATTTGATTTTTTATTTGATACTTAAAGCTATGATTAGTTACCCATTCAACTTTTGGAAAAGTATTTATATCTTCTTTATCATAAATTTCATTAATACATATTTTATCAATCAAATTGTTATTAGCATTAAAAATAACTAAACAAGAATCCTTTATGTAACTGTAATTATCTTGACTTTTTTGCCATTGTAAATTTGATATGTTTTGAGGGTAAAAATCAGTCATTCTTTTTAAGACTGCATCATATAATGTTATTTCTTTTTGTGCAAAGAGAGAAAACGTAAAAAATAAAAAAAATATTAATTTCAATTTTATATTAAAATTTGACATATTATTTAATTAAATCTTATTATAAACAATTATACAAAAAAAGCGGAACTATTTCTATTAAAAAATTGTTCCGCTTTTGTGGAGAATGTCGGAGTCGAACCGACGACCTCCTGCGTGCAAGGCAGGCGCTCTAGCCAGCTGAGCTAATCCCCCATCTATTTTAAAGTAGTCTCGGGCAGACTTGAACTGCCGACCTCTACATTATCAGTGTAGCGCTCTAACCAGCTGAGCTACGAGACTTTAATTTTTATCATTTAAAAGAACACTTCAAAAAACGGATGCTAATATACAACCAACTTTTATATAAAACAACAAAAATTTATGGTGTACTAGTTGAAACAGGTAAAACTTTACCATTAAAATATTTATTTCCATTGATTGAAAAATTGTAAATAAAATCTGCCATTTCATTTGGTAACAGAGGGGCCTTGTATCCAGGAAATGCTTTCTCTAACATTTTAGTTTGTACTGCGCCAAGTGCTAAACAATTGAACCTAAATTTTTTCATTTTAAATTCTTCTGCTAAACATTCAGTTAATGTTATTAATGCGCCTTTACTAGGACTATATGAGGATAGGCCAGGAAACTTTACTGAATTATTTAAACCCCCAACACTACTGATAAAAATAGTATGAGCCTCTTTTGACAAAATTGGAATTAATTTTTGAGTAATTAAAAATGGAGAAAAATAATTAATCATAAATGAATTTATTAAGTCAGTTTTTTTAATCTTAACAAAGTTTTTATTAATTAATAAACCAGCATTGTGAATTACTATGTCGAGACTTCCAAACTTATTTTTAATATTAAAAATTAAATCTACAGTACCATCTATGTTAATAAGATCAAATGAAAAAACATAACAAGGTAATTTTGGATTAATTTTCTTTATTTTATCTTTTAACTTATCTAGCTTTTTCTTGTTTCGTGCAATCAAAAATAAAGCATGATTTTCGATTGCAAACTTTAATGCAAGCTCATAACCTATTCCCTTGCTAGCGCCTGTGATTAGTACTTTTTTCATAATAATTTTAATCCATCATATATAAGTTTACTTAAGTCTTTTCTATTTTTTGATAAAATTGAAAGGTAATCTTTGACTTCAGGATATATTGTTAAATCATTTAATTTTGAAATTTCATAAATCTCTAATAAAAGTAACCATTCTTCGCTATGCTGTAATTTTAAATCCCTAAAAATTTTCTCCAAATCAGTAAATTTTATCTTTTTTGTTCTTATCTCCTCTACTTTTTTATACAAACTATGAATTTTTTCATCTTTTAAAGAATAGTTAATTTTTATTGTTTGTGATTTGTAATTATATTTTTTTTCTGCAAATGAACTTATATCTGCAGGACTAGGAAAAGATGAAATTATTTTTTCTGAAACAACTAAATCAAATTGACCCCATTCTTCTTTAAATAAATACTCTTCACCATATTTAACATTACAATTAACAAAAGAAATTAAAAGTACCTCTTCATTATCATTTAAAACAAAATCACATATTTTTCCATCTATTTGTAGACCAGTTTCATATTTAAAAGATATTTTACTTCCTATATAAAGACCTAAACTTTTACATTTATCTAAATTCAAATTTGATAATTCATAATTAATTATTTTCCCTAATGGTGCGCCAAATCCATCTTTATGAAAATTAGATCCATGTTTTTTTATTTCTTTATTTTTATAAGAAAGCGATGTTGGACCCAATGTCTTTAAATAAATACTAATATTTTTTTTCTTAATTAAATCTGTAAATATTCCTGAAATTTGTAAACCATTATTGTAAACACAAGTTGAGATTTTTTTTGAACTAATTGCTTGTTCTATTGAATACTCTCCACCTCTCTTATATGCCATATTATTAGAAAATTGATTTAATACATCTATTAAATACTCAAAACTTGGTGTTACAAAAAGCTGTGGTTGTGGTTTTGTTATATCAAAATTTACTTTACAAGCATTAATATTATAATTGATTTTTTTAACTTCTTTACTCATACACCATACACTTTCCCCAATGGAAGATAATAAACCAGCACCATAAATTTTTGGATTTTTTAGTGTTCCAATTAATCCATATTCTACAGTCCACCAATGCAAATTCCTAATCATAGACATCTCGGAAAGGTCTTCTTTTTTTGCTCTTTCTTGGATAGATTCAACTTCCTTTTGAGATTTATTAATTAATTTTTTAGAAACCCCAGGTGCTTCTTTTAATATAGATAAGTTTCTAATTGATTCAAATAGTTGTAAATCAGTAGAAGATGAAAATGCTTTTGATCCAATATCACCAAAAAGCTGTAGATATTCTGAATATGATTCATTAGGAATAATAGGTGCGTGCCCCGCAGCTTCATGTAAAATGTCAGGAGCAGGTGTATATTCAATGTGATTAATTTGTCGAATATCAGCTGCTATTACCAAAACTCTATGTGCTTGAAATTCCATAAATGCTTTAGGGGGAATAAAACCATCTACACATACTGCAGCCCATCCAACTTTTTGAAGAATTCTATTCATTCCATATAAATTTGGAATTTTATCTACAGTGATACCTGCCTCATTTAATCCATTTAGATAGTCCCCAAATATGACTTTAGGTAAATAGTTAAGATTTTGTTTCATTACATATCTCCAAACTGAATGATTAATTGGTGTGTAAGCTTCATAATCTTGATCTACTATGTATTGTAATAAATGACTTGGTAAACTTTTTAAGTGTGAATTTGTTGAAAGAAAATCGTTCATTACTTTTGAACTACTCATATTAAATATTTATTTAAATCATTAATAATGGGTTTTCTAACATAGTTTTTAAAGTTTTTAAAAATTGAGCTCCTTGAGACCCATCAACCACTCTGTGATCAGAAGATAGTGTTACTTTCATAATATTACCTATAACTATTTCTCCGTCCTTAACTATGGGAGTTTGTTGAATAGCACCAATTGCAAGTATACAAGCATCTGGAGGATTAATTATTGCTGTAAATTCATCAATACCAAACATTCCTAAATTAGACACAGTAAATGTATTACCAGATAACTCATCTAAACTAAGTTTTTTATTTTTTGCTTTTTCTACAAAATTTTTGATTTTTTCAGAAATTTCAAGAATATTATTTTTATCTGCATCTTTAATTACTGGAACCACTAAACCTTCATCAACTGCTATTGCAACTCCAATATTTATTTCAGTGTTTTGAATTATTGAGTCCCCTCCCCATGAAACATTAATATTTGGATGTTTTGATAATGATAAGGAAACTGCTTTAATAATAATATCATTAAATGATATTTTTGTATCAAGATTATTAATTAAACTTTTCCTTAATTCAAATAAACCATCAACATTAATTTTAGATGTTAAATAAAAATGAGGCGCAGTAAACTTTGATTGCGATAGTCTATTAGCAATTGTCTTTCTCATTTGTGAAAGTGGTTGAGCCTCTCCACTGCTAATTGATAATGATTCAATAATATTATCTTCTTTAATAAGGGAAGGTGTATCTAAATCTCTTTTAATTATACGACCATTTTCTCCTGACCCACTAATTAAATTAATATCTATACCTTTCTCATTTGCTATTTTTCTAGCAAGTGGAGAAATTTTCAATCTTTTTTCTTCTTGAATTTCAACAAATTTTTCATTTTTATCAACTTTTGAATTTATTGCTATTTTCTCTTCCTGAGTTACAACCTCTTGAGTTTCTAAATTAGTTGATGAAATATTGTTTTCTTGTTTTATTAATGAAGAGATATCTTCGTTTTCTTCACCTAAAATAGCTAAAATTGAATCAACCGGAGCAGAATCAGATTCTTTGACACCGATGTATAAAAGCACGCCCTCTTGAAAAGACTCAAACTCCATTGTTGCCTTATCAGTTTCAATATCAGCTAACAAGTCACCTTCCTTTATTTGATCACCTTCTTTTTTATGCCACTTTGATACAACTCCATCAGTCATAGTATCGCTTAATCTTGGCATTCTAACAATCTCAGCCATATGGTTATTCTTTAATAAAATTATAATCTCCTTTATAAATATCTTTAAATAAATCTTCTGGTAATGGGAAATCTGATTTTTCTGCAAAATCAACACATTCCTGAACTTTATTTTTTACATCAATAATTATTTTTTCAACTTCTTCTTCGTTTAAAATCTTTTTTTTGTATAAAATATTTAAAACGTGGTCAATTGGATCTTTATCTTTATATTTTGCAACTTCATCTTTAGTTCTGTAATGCTGAGCATCGGACATAGAATGGCCTTTATATCTGTAAGTTTTAATCTCTAAAAATGTAGGACCTTGACCTTTTCTAGCTCTGTCAACTGCTTTTTTAACTTCTTCATAAACAATCTCTGGCTTCATTCCTTCAACCGGTGCACAAGGCATTTCAAAACCTAATCCTAGTTTCCATATGGCAGTATGGTTTGCTGTTCTTTCTACAGAAGTACCCATTGCATATCCGTTATTTTCACAAATAAAAATTACAGGTAATTTATGATTCATTGCCATATTAAATGTTTCGTGGAGTGAACCTTGACGAACAGCTCCATCCCCCATAAAACATAAAGTAACAGCTTTATTATCATTATATTGATCAGCAAAGGCTATGCCAGCGCCTAATGGTATTTGTCCTCCAACAATTCCGTGACCTCCAAAAAAATTATATTCCTTTGAAAACATATGCATTGAACCCCCTTTTCCATTTGAACAACCAGTAGCTTTGCCAAACAATTCAGCCATAACAAATTTTGGATCTAGACCCATTGCAATAGGATGAACGTGACATCTGTAAGCTGTTATCATTTTATCTATTTTTGGATCTATAGCATGAGAACATCCGGCTAAAACAGCCTCTTGACCGTTGTAAAGATGCAGGAAGCCTCTTATCTTTTGCTGAATGTACATTGCTGCTGCTTTTTCTTCAAATTTCCGCCAAAGCAACATTTTTTTATACCAATCTAAATATACTTCTTTACTAACAGAGGGCATAGAATTTTTTTTTTCTTAATTCAAATATATGCAAAATGATTAATCTAATTTTGATTTTTATGGACTTTCGAACTATATTTTACTTAGTTAATAAAGTAATTGCTTGACAAGCCACACCCTCTCCTCTTCCAATAAACCCTAATTTTTCGCTAGTTGTTGCTTTTATATTTATATTTTCCTTTGAGACTTTAATACAATTTGAAATTTCAAATTTCATTTCATTTAAATAATCTTTTAATTTTGGTTCTTCAAGTATGATAGAAACATCGACGTTAACAATTGAATAACCTAATTTATCAATCATTTTAAAAACCTCTTTTAATAAAATTTTACTATTAATATCTTTATATTGATCATCATTATCAGGGAAAAAATGACCAATATCTCCTAAAGAAGCTGCCCCTAAAATAGCATCACAAATCGCATGAATGACAACATCTCCATCAGAATGAGCAAGAGTTCCTTTATGATAAGGGATTGTTACACCACCCAAAATCAGAGTGTTTTCCAACTCAAGCTTGTGAACATCATATCCTATCCCAACTCTGTACATTTTAAAACTTTATTTTGATTGATTTGTTTTCTTAATTACTGGTGACCTACGATTAGATTTGAACAAACTCTCTGAATTGAAGTTTTCTAAATCGAAAACTAAAGAAAATCTAATTGTATTTTCCAAAGGACTTCTAACACTAGAATTTGCTGGAATTAAATACGCAAAATCAATACCAAAGACATTTAACTTAAGTGATGCCCCCAAAGTAAAATATTTTCTATTTCCCTTGGTTTCGTGTTCATGAAAATATCCAAATCTGAATGCAAATTGATTATCATACCAGTATTCACCACCAACAGAGTACATCAATTCATTTAACTCCTCTTCAATCCCACCAGGAGCATCAGAAAAAGATTGAAAAATTCCTTGAACAACTCCAACATTTGGATTTCTTCCAGCTATAATATTTTCAGGTTCATCATTTCCAGTACCGTCATAAACAGGTGGCGAAGGAACAAGTAATTTATTTACATCAAAAGCAATCATAAATCTGTTAAAATCATCAATTTCTGTACTTAAACTACCTCCTATTCTTAAATTCATGGGAAGAAAATCTTCATCTCCTGATTCAGTGTAAGAAATCTTACCACCAATATTTGAAATATTAAAACCTGCAGCCCAATGTGATTCATATTCAGTTAATTTAAATTTTTTACTTTCATAATATGTACCTAAGTCAACTGCAAATGATTGCCCAGCCTGAGTATCTAATCCCTCAACAGGAAGACCTCCTGTTAAATTAGAATATATATATTTCATAACTAAACCTGCAGAAAAATGATCTGATAGTTTCATTGAATATCCAAGATCAAAAACATATTCGTTTGGATCATATTCACCTACATTTTCACCCGCATCATTAGTAAATTGGATATTACCTAAAGAAAAATATCTCAAACTACCTGCTATAGCACTAATTTTATTTAATTTATAATACCCAGTTATATGTGAAAGTGAAATATCAGGTACTAAATTACTTAGCCATGGCGTATAAGAGATTGCAAATGAACCTCCTTGGGGCAAAAATGCTAACTTAGCAGAATTCCAATGAAGAGAATAAACATCAGGAGTTGTTGCAACACCTAAATCACCCATAGCACCAGATCTTGAATCAGGGGCGATAGTTAGAAAAGGAACCGCAGTTGTAATAGTATTCAAATTATTAATGTATTCAGAATCTGTATTCCATTCTTGACTTTTTAATAAAAATATGGGTAATAAAATAAATAAAAAATACTTCTTCATAATTTAAATCGTTTCTTTTTACAAAAAACGTGGAAATTAGTTTAATATTACTAGTTTTTCAAATTTTTCTACATTTTCCCCGCTATCAACTGATTTAACAAAAATTTTATATACATAAACACCTTTAGCTAATTTATCACCAAATTCATCAAATCCGTTCCAAGTAATTGACTCATCTCTGAATCCTGAATTAATAATGTTGTTTTTTAATGTCTTAACAAGTTTACCACTAATTGTAAAAATTTGAATCATTACATCCAAGTATTGATTTGGTCGATTATGTTCAAAGGAAAATTTTGTGAAATTTGAAAATGGATTAGGATAATTTAAAATATGATTCAAGGCCATTTCTTCAGAGATAGAAACAACAAATGATAAATCCCTTTCATTAGAATTGTTATATACATCCCAAACTTTAAAATTTAGTGTATGTAGTCCTTCACTAATATTTGACAAAGGGTATCTAACTATCCCAGATTTGTATGTATTTAAATCAGACTCATAAAAATCATTTAGTATATAAGGTTGATTAGTCATATTAT
Source organism: Flavobacteriales bacterium (assembly GCA_002718035.1). Taxonomy (GTDB): domain Bacteria; phylum Bacteroidota; class Bacteroidia; order Flavobacteriales; family TMED113. Next base: position 33,560 of record PBCX01000004.1, on the reverse strand, counting down.
CTATAACAGCAACTATATCATGACCAATTCCTGTACCTACAGTGTTTATTCCTGAAGAATCAAAAACTTTAGCTAATATTTCTGGATTTGAATCTGTTATACCTCCTGAAACAAATGATGAGTCATTCATAAATAACTCAATTTCAGGACCAATATCATCTAATGTTGCGTTAGAATTTATTCCACCAATAATTAAATTTTTATAAGAACCAGAGGCATCTATATGCTGATCGTTGTCATAGGCATAATAACTCAATTTACCATTTCCAAACTCAAATGGAATATCTTTTGGCACAATAAATTCATACTCAAAAAATGAATTAATCACATCAACTTTCCCTTTATAAATTATGTTTTTTTGTAAACTAAACTCAAATGGCTCACTCAAATAACCATTATTATTTAGTGTTTGTAAATTATTAGGCTTTCCATAAACTGTAATAAATAATTTTCCATTTTCTATACCATCAATTATTTGACCATTAACTTTTACTTTACTTAAAGCATTAATAGTATCTGTTTTGATGCTGACAACACCTTTTTCTAAATTATCCTCTATTAAACTTACATTATTTGTTTGTATATTTAAATTTGGATATGGTATTTTTAATGCTGGGTCTCCAATCAAAGCAAATTTCCTTTTATTGACAGTACTTCCAAGTGATGGGTCGTTTTTAGCATTTTTCATAATTGAACCCATAGTATTTTCCGATGATGATTCCAAAATATAATTATAAAGAGAATTAGTAATATAATACGCACTACTTTCATTGACTGTTCTTGATGTGCTAAAAAGAGAAATTGCACCACCCTCTGGGTTTAAAAATAATAACTCTCCTCCAGAAACTCTCTCTGGATCATCAAACCTTGAAAACTCACAAGTAGCAGTGATAAATACTGGTAATTTTTCTGAATTTTTAAAATTATTAATCTCCGTTAAACCTAATATTCTTTCTGATGCCCAACCAACCTCACCTCCATGTCCAATGTAATTAACAATTAACGCTCCTGAATTTATAAGATCAACAATCTTATTATTTACATCTGGGTATCTTTCACCACCAGCTGTAGATTCTTGTTGAAATGCATCAGAGTAAATTTTATCTACGTTAATCCAATTATAATTTGTATCAACCTTTGTAGCTAAAGCATCAGCATGAATTAGTAAACTTTCTTCCCATGCCTCATCTACATCATCAGAAATAAAACAAACTTTATTTTTCCAATCTCCAAAACTGTTTTTTGAATAATTAATAATTTTATTTACTACGTTTTCAGCTTCAATATTATCTACAACAGTCAATCTACCAATTCCAATGTCAATTAAATCACTCACTAAAGAATTACTTGAACCTTCAAAATCATCTAACATTCCAAAAAAATCATCTGTACAATATGATAACTTAATATTATCAGATCTGTACGACTGAAAGGTAGGAACAAAATTTGTATTAGAACTTGTAATATTTTTGTAATCATAAGAAGCGTCTCCAAATAATAAAAGATTTTTAGGAAAATCTGAAATGTTTTTGTCATAAAACATTTTAACAAAATCTCTAATTGCGACTGGATCCTGGCTTCCTGAACTAAACTCATTATAAACTTGATCTGTTGTTGCAACTACAACACTAATATTGTCATTATCTGTGTGGAAATTTGCTAATCTTTGAGCCTGACTTAAAAAATCTGGATGAGAAACTATAATGAAATCAGTTTGCGTTAATGAATGCAAATTTTGATTCTGTATTTGACCAAAAAATTGGGGTTGACCAAAATCTAAACTTCTTATACAAACAAATTCATATCTAGAGTTTAAATTAGTAGCAAATATTTTATCAGATGAATCATTGTTTAGCAAAAGTTGTTCTTTAACATTTAGAGGATCCGTTACATTAAATACGTACTCTGTATCATCAGGAATATCAAAAACACCAAACTTATTAACACTTTGATTATTTCTAAAATTGAATTGATTTTCATCACTAAACCAATCAATTTTTCTTTTATAATTTATCTCAATATAATCTAACCAGGCCAATGCGGAAGGATTCCCATTATTTTTAAAATTAACAACTAAATCTCCATCCAAATTTTCAATATAAGATGATAAATTTGAACTTAGAAGAGTACTGCCTTCGGAATCTTCAAAATAATAATCATTTGAAATTTCAGGATCAATATTTAAAGTAAAAAAGGGAGGTTGATTATTAAATGAAAAATCAAATTGTGAAGATGTTGAGGATCTACCTGCAACCCTAGCTTTTAAAAACAAACTATCCAAAACTTCACCGTTTATTAAATTAAATGAATACTGATTTATATTTCCAAAGTATTCACCAAACCATTGTTGACCTGTTCCCACAAGATTATAAGTTTCTTTTTCATGAAAATTATAATCAGTAAAAGAATTAATGTTCTGTTTATTTTTTTCATCAATTGCCTGAATATCATTATTGTTTAATCCTTGGGTTTGTATTTGCTTTGAAGGACTGTTGTTGACTGTAAGAAAATAAAATGATTCATTAGAATAGATATTTTGTTTGTGATTATATTGCTTAGTTAATTCATCAAATCTCCAAATATTTGGACTTTGTCCATAAAAAATAATTTTTTCATTTTCATCAAAAGATGAGTCATCATTTCCAATAAACTTGATTGCTAATTGTTCTAAATCATCAATTCTAGGTTCATGATTGTCTTCGGGGAGCATTCCGGCAGCCTTGCCAAAAATTTTAATATTTCTTGGGTCTATTTCATTTATATTTAACCCAATAGACTCTAGAAATGCTTTATCAATTTCATAAAATCTGTCTTGATTAACACCAATTTTATACCAAGTTCCATTTGATAATACTGAGTTTGTTTTAAATTTTTTTCTGTTATAATTCCTAGGAACTGATTTTGGTTTTATATTTAAATTAAATGATTCTAAAAAATAAATTACTCCTGATTTTTTCACATAAGGAAATATGCTAATATTAACATAATTTTTTTTTTGATATTGACTCAATGTAAACTCAAAATTCAAATCTTCTGGTATTTTACATGGGTTATTGAACTTAGTCAAAGGTATATAGTTTTCATTACTTATTTCAACATCAAAATGAGTATATGTTATTTCTATCCTTTCATAATAATTCATACAAGGATTATCTTCTTCATAAATAGAATTTGTAAAGTCTTGAATAATAAAAGTATTGTTATTTGATACAACTTTTTTGGTACCAAGAATACTAATCGATCTTGAAAACTCCTGAGAATATAAAGAGTTAGCTAAAAGAAAAATAAATAAAAAAAATAATTGCATTTTGTCAATTTAATTAAGAATTTAACGCACATTATTAAAAATGTATTTTACAATTTACATAAGATTAAGATCAAAATAAAAAAAAATAACATTTTCGTTCTATTTATTAATTTTGTATAATTGTTATTGTGTTGAAATGTTGTAAATGAAAAAATCTTTCTTATTAATTCTTAGCTTACTTTTTTTTACTAGCTCTTTTAGTCAAGATCCTCATTTTACACAATATTACGCAAATCCATTATTTTTAAACCCTGCTTTAGCAGGGGGTGAGTACTGTCCTAGAATAATTACAAATTACAGAAATCAATGGCCCATGATGGCTGGTAATTTTGAAACTTATAGCGCATCATTTGATTTAACTTTAGATCCAATACATGGGGGACTAGGTCTACTTATCCTTCATGATGATGCAGGAAACGGAACAATTAAAAGTACTTTTGCTAGTTTAATTTACTCTTACCATACAAAAATAACCAATAAAATTGATCTACTTACTGGTTTTCAACTCAGTAGTCACCAAAGAAGTTTAGATCCCGACCTTTGGTTTGGTGATCAAATAGATGGAATATACGGTTTTGTTTATGACACTCAAGATCCACTAAATCAGGGTATAATCACAAATAATTATTTAGATTTTTCAATTGGAACATTAATTTCATCTAATAGTTTTTTCTTGGGTTTTGCAGCTCATCATTTGACTGAACCTGAAGAGGCTTTCCTCTCATCTGGAAAACTTTCTATGAAAAAAACTATTCATGGAGGGGCGGTTATAAAAATTAACGGAGCTGTTTCACAAACAGCAGGTTTGTTTTCTGGAGATACTTATTTAATTCCAAACTTTTTATTTAAACAACAAGCTCAAACTGAACAAATAAATATAGGAACAACAATAACTAATAATATATTGTCCGGTGGAGTTGCCTACAGAAGAAGTTTTATGAACTCCGATGCTTTACTTTTTGTTTTGGGGTTTCAAAAAGATGCATTAAGAATTGGGTATAGTTATGACTTCACAATATCTGGACTTTCTAACTATTCTGGTGGTGCACACGAGATTTCTTTACGTATTCAATTACCCTGTATTCCAAAAAAGATTATTCTTAATCCAATAAAATGCCCTAAATTTTAATTATTTTAGTAAATTGTGTGCAATATTGAATTAAACCCAATGTTTAAAACATAAAAAAGACGGAAAAAAAATGAAAAATTACAACTTAATAATCAGTCTAATAATCGTATCAATTATTTCATTTAGCTGCTCAAGTAGTCAACAAGGACCCAGTGCAGGTAAAAAAGCAGCATCAACCAAAACTGGATGGAAATATAATGATAGAGATTTCGGTGGATTCGAAGTTAATCTAAAATACAAAGGATTTCAACCACCTGTTCCAGGAATGGCATTTGTTGAAGGTGGAACATTTATGATGGGACAAACTGAAGAAAATATAATGCAAGACGGTAGCTCAACTAGACCAAGAGCGGTCACAGTTACATCATTTTGGATGGACCGAACAGAAGTAACTAACGTGGATTACAGAGAATATACAGATTGGATGAAACTAGTTTTTGCTGGGGGGGGTAACGATACACCTTCTAGAGAAGAAGATTTATATGTCTTATATGATAGAAGCCTTCCTGATACTACAGTATGGAGAAGTAGATATGGATATAATGAGCCCATGGTTGAAAATTATTTTCGTCATCCAGCCTATAATAACTACCCTGTTGTAGGAGTAAGTTGGGAACAGGCCATGGCATATTGCGAGTGGAGAACTGATAGAGTAAATGAAAAAAGACTTTGTGATGAAATTGGTTTAGATTTTGAAAAATATAGAGAAGGTGGAGGTATTGATGACCCTGAGGAATATTTTAGCACCAAAAGATATTTAAAAGATCCATCTTATAATATGGAAAATTTCATTGATAAGAAAAAAGCAAAAAAGAAAGGGAAACCTGGTAAAAAAGATTTGGCTGCAAGAGAAGAGGGAAAAGGAAAAAAAGCTAAAAAAAGTAGAGATAGAAATAGAAAAGTTAGAATTGAAGATGGAGTATTTGTACCTAATTTTAGATTACCAACCGAAGCTGAGTGGGAATATGCCGCACTTGCTCTTATTGGAAACTCTCATGAAGACTACGTGAAAGAAAATAAAATATACCCATGGAATAGACACTCAGTTAGAGATAATATAAAATCAACTCAAGGTCAAATTTTAGCAAATTTCAAAATTAGTCAAGGTGATTATATGGGTTACGGTGGATACCACAATGACGTAGGTAGCTTAACTACTCCTGTGAGCTCATTTATGCCAAATGACTTTGGTTTGTATGATATGGCAGGTAATGTAGCCGAGTGGACGTTAGATGTATACAGAAGAGAAACTGGTAAATTAGATGATGTTAATCCTCACAGAGGAAATGATTGGAAAGCTTTAGTTTATAGAGATATTGATGGAAATCCTCAAGCAGAGCCCCTCAGAGTCAGCGATATAGACAACGAAGATATGGCTATTGCATATGGCTATGAATGGGACAAAAATTTAGAACAGGTTGTATTCGATTTTGATACAAAACCTTATGATCTAGTAAAAATAGATGTTGATTTCGACCCTCTTAAATTTAAATCACAAGGCTTTACAGCAGAGGGTGAAAACAAGTGGAAAACGGACCCAAAAATTAAAAATCCAGATGAAAATAAAGATTTAGATACTTATAAAAACCCCAATTCTCCAAGAAGAAATTATCAGGTTGCTAACAATGCTGGTGATAGAGATGGTCAAGGGACAGGTGGTGGTCTTTACAAAGAAGATTCTTTTGGAGAATATTCATATGGAAAAAGTAGCTTGGTGAATAATTACACCAGAGTGTATAAAGGCGGAGGCTGGAAAGATGATGCTTATTGGTTATCACCGGGTGCTAGAAGATTCATGAACCAAGACTTATCTACAGAATTTATAGGATTTAGATGTGTATTAGATCACATGGGATGGGAGTCAAGCAAAGCCCCTAAAAAACCTAGAACTAAATCAAGAGTAAAAAGAAAATAAATTTCTTTTGTCAAAGGGTCTAATTTTTATAGAGGCCTTTTTATTTTTTTAATATGAATATTGATTTTCTTTACTCAAAATTTCTTGAACTAAAAAAAATTTCCACAGATACTAGAAAAGAAATAAAAGGTAGTATTTTTTTTTGTTTAAAAGGCTCTAATTTCAACGGTAACAATTACGCGCTAAATGCTATTAAAAAAGGTGCTGAAATTGTTGTTGTTGACGAAAAAATACATAAAAAAGATCCTAAACTATACTATGTAAATAATGTGCTAAACTGCCTTCAGGATCTTGCAAAGAAACATAGAAATACACTGAAAATACCTGTTTTTGCAATTACTGGAACAAATGGTAAGACGTCAACAAAGAATTTAATTTATGACGTATTAAAACAAAAATATAATACTAAAAAAACAAGTGGAAATTTTAATAATCATATTGGACTGCCATTAACAATTCTTTCAATTGATAAAAATCATGAAATTGCTGTTTTAGAATTTGGAGCCAGTAAATTAGGTGATATTCAAGAACTATGTGAAATTGGAAAACCAACTCACGGATTAATAACAAATATTGGAAATGCGCACTTACAAGAATTTATTAATGTTAAAAATATTATAAATACTAAGACTGAGTTATGGAAGTATTTAATTAAAAACAAAGGAACTATTTTTTTAAATACAGATGATAAAAATTTAGTTAATCAAAGAAAAATAAATAAAGTATATAGCTCATATAATAATATTTGTGAATATGGCTCAAATTCAGATAAAATACAAATAATTGAATCCAACCCATATTTAAGTTTCAAATGGGAGAATAAATTAGTTAAAACAAAAATTGTTGGTGAATACAACCTTATAAATATTATTGCTTCTATAAATATTGGAAAATTCTTTGGTATTGATTTAAATAAAATTAAAGAAGTACTTACAAACTACAAATTTAAAAACAATAGGTCTGAACTAATAAAAACTAAATACAATCAAATAATATTGGATGCGTATAATGCTAATCCATCTAGCATGATGTTTGCTATAAAAAGCTTTATTAAATTAAAAACCAATCTTGAAAAAGTTATTATTTTAGGGGATATGTTAGAGCTTGGAGATGAAACTATAAAATTTCATAAAGAAATAGTAGAGTACTTACATTTAAAAAAAATAAAAAATTGTATACTTATTGGGGAGATCTTTCATAAAATCTCATGTGATTTTTTGAAATTTAAAAGTAAAGAGCAACTAGTAAAAAACCTTTCAAAAGAGAAAAATAAACAAAAATTAATACTGGTAAAAGGATCTAGAAAAATGAAGTTAGAAACATTAATTGATAATTTATAATTTATCTTCTTCTTCCTCTGTCTTGTAAACGTCTTTGTCTTCTACTTAATGGTGGGTTCTTAGAACCAGATAAATTATTTTGTGAAGAATCTGAACCTCTATTAGTTTGTTGTTTTATTTTCAACTCTTTTCCTCTCTCAGCTTTTCCAAATTGGGATTTAATTTTAGCTTCTGAAATATTATTAGAATTTCTTGACGGAAGTTGAGCCTTAAATAAAAATGATATTATTTCTGTGTTAATTTTAAATAACATTTCTTCAAAAAGTTTAAAAGATTCAAATTTATAAATAAGTAACGGGTCTTTTTGTTCATATACAGCTCCTTGAACAGATTGTCTTAAATCATCCATTTCTCTTAAATGTTCTTTCCAGTATCTATCAATAAATGATAAAACTACACATCTTTCAAAGTCTTTAATAATACAATTACCTTCGCTGTTATGAGATTCTTCTAAATTAGTTACAACATTCAAACCAGACTTTCCATCAAAAAATGGTATAATGATATTTTTATAGCTATTAGATTCATCTAAATAAATTTTATTTACAACAGGGAATGCATCAAATTTTATTGTTTGAAGTTTATCAATATAAAATTGAAATATATATTCATAAATTTTCTCTTGAATTCTTGATAATTCAAGAGAATTGAATTCATTTTCATTAATTGGACAATCAAGAGAAAAAACTTTTAAAAAATCATTTTTAAATAATAAAAAGTTTTTTGAATCCATGTGATTATCTAACAGAGAAAAAACCATATCATTAAATGAATTAGACAAGTCAAGTGACAACTTCTCACCCATTAATGCATTTTTTCTTTTTTTATATATAACCTCTCTTTGTGAGTTCATAACATCATCATATTCCAACAAACGTTTTCTAATACCAAAGTTATTTTCTTCAATTTTCTTTTGAGCTCTTTCAATCGATTTTGTAATCATACTATGTTGTATAACCTCCCCTTCCTTATGCCCCATTCTATCCATTAATTTTGCAATTCTATCAGAACCAAAAAGTCGCATTAAATTATCTTCTAAGGAAACAAAAAAGTGAGAAGAACCAGGATCACCTTGTCTTCCAGAACGACCTCTTAACTGTCTATCAACTCTTCTAGAATCATGCCTTTCAGTTCCTAAAATTGCAAGGCCACCATTTTCCTTAACTCCTTTCGCTAGCTTTATATCTGTCCCTCGGCCAGCCATATTTGTTGCAATAGTAACTGATTTAGATTCTCCAGCTTCAGCAACTACATCTGCTTCCTGTTTGTGTAACTTAGCATTTAAAACATTATGTCTAATATTTGATTTTTTTAAAACTCTACTTATTAGCTCCGAAATTTCAACAGAAGTAGTACCAACTAAAACAGGTCTATTTTTTTTATTTAAATTTATAATTTCTTCAACTATAGCATTATACTTTTCTTTATTAGTTTTATATACTAAATCATTTTTATCATCTCTAAGAATTGGTTTATTTGTTGGGACTTCAATAACATCTAATTTATAGATGTCCCAAAATTCTCCTGATTCTGTTGAAGCTGTTCCAGTCATTCCAGATAATTTATTATACATTCTGAAAAAATTTTGAAGTGTAATTGAGGCAAGTGTTTGTGTTGACGCTTCAATTTTACAATTCTCTTTAGCCTCAATAGCTTGATGCAACCCATCAGAATATCTTCTTCCATCCATAACACGACCAGTTTGTTCATCAACAATTTTAACTTTATTATCCATAACAACATATTCAATATCATTTTCAAATAAGGTATACGCCTTTAATAACTGATTCAAGGTATGGATACGTTCACTTTTCAGGGAAAAATCTTGAATTAATTTTGTTTTCTTTTCTTCAGCAATTTTCTTGTCTTCTAAATTATCTAATTTCGCTAACTCTAAACCAATATCAGGTAAAACAAAGAAATCTTTGTCGTCAGAAAAATTTGACAAAAAATCTATTCCTTTATCAGTAAGCTCCGTTGAATTATTTTTTTCATCAATAGTGAAAAATAGGTCATTATCAATAATATGCATTTCTTTACTTTGGTCCTGTAAAAATTTATTTTCGGTTTTTTGAAGTAATGTTTTCATACCATCTTCACTTAAAAATTTGATAAGTGATTTATTTTTTGGCAAACCTCTATAAATTCTCAATAATTTAATTCCTGCTTCATTATTATTATTATCACTTAAATAACTTTTTAAGGATGTAAACTCGGATCCAACCAAATCTTTTTGAGCCTTGACAATCTTTTCTATTAATGGTTTTAATTTTTGAAATGCTTCATTTCCTTGTTGCTTAACCGCTCCTGAAATAATTAAAGGTGTTCTTGCATCATCGATTAATACAGAATCAACTTCATCAACTATTGCATAATTTAATTTTTTTTGGACAAGGTCTAATTTGGAACTAGCCATATTGTCTCTTAAATAATCAAAACCAAACTCACTATTTGTACCGTATGTAATATCAGATTTATAAGCATTTCTTCTTTCAATTGAATTTGGAGTATGATTGTCAATACAATCAACGCTTAGTTGATGAAACTCAAATAAAGGGCGCATCCATTCAGCGTCTCTTTTTGCTAAATAATCATTAACTGTTACAACGTGAACACCAAATGATGAAAGGGCATTCAAATAAATAGGCAATGTCGCAACTAAAGTTTTACCTTCTCCAGTTTGCATTTCCGCAATCTTTCCTTCATGTAAAACTAGCCCTCCCATTAACTGAACATCGTAATGTATCATGTCCCATTTTTTCAAAACACCTCCAGACTTCCAAGTTGAATCCCAAATTGATTTATTATCTGAGATTTTTAAGTAATCTCTTTCTTTTGATAAAGAATTATCAAAATCAGTAGCATCAACTTCAATAGATTTATTGAGAGTAAATCTTCTTGCAGTTTCTTTCATGACAGCAAACGCATCTTCCTTTAAGATATTAAGTTTTTCTTCTACTTTAGAATATATAACCGAATTTAAAGAATCGATTTCTTCATATATTTTTTCATTAGGATTTAGTAGAAATTCTTTAGAATTTATTTTTTTATAGAATTTTTCCAACTGCTCATTTTCATCCTTAATAGAATTACTAATTATTTTTTTAAATTCTATTGTTTTAGATCTAAGTTCATCATTAGAAAGTTTTTCTAAAGAATAGAACTTGTTATTAATTTTATCTGCAAAAGGAGCTAACTTCTTGAAATCTCTATTAGATTTTGTTCCAAACAAATTAACTATAGAATTTAAAAAGGACATAATTGATTTTTATTATTAATATTCCTCTTCATTCCATAAAAAATCTTCTTCTGATGGATAATCAGGCCATATATCTTCTATACTATCGTATATCTCAATACCACCATCCTCAAGAGCTTGTAAATTTTCAATTACTTCAGCTGGAGCGCCTGTTCTAATTGCATAATCAATTAACTCATCTTTATTTGCTGGAAAAGGAGCATCGCTCAAGTAAGAAGCTAATTCTAAAGTCCAGTAAGACATAATAATTTAGTTTAATTTGCAAATTTAGTTTTTTTAAACATTTATGCAATATTTTTTATTTACTTCTCCCAAAACAATTCTTTCGATTGACTTTTATTTAACAAAAAACGACCCGACACAAATAAAAAGTCAGAGAGACGATTTATATAAATCAATAAATTGAAATCTAATTTTTCTTGTTCATTGTAAAAAGTGATTTTTCTCTCAGCTCTTCGACAAATTGTTCTTGCAATTTGAAAATGTGAACTTATTATTGTCCCTCCAGGCAAAACAAATCTAGTTATAGGTGGAGTATCTTTTTCAATCTCATCAATTATATTTTCTAAGTCTAGAATTTCAGCATCTAAAATTAAGAAATCTTTATTTTTTTTTCTTTTTTTTTCAGTTTGAGCCAAATAAGAACCTATTTTAAATAATATATTTTGACACTTAATTAAAAAATTGTTCAAAAAAATAATTGATTTAACCTCTTCAAAAGATCTAATTAAACCAAAATAACTATTTAACTCATCTATAGTACCATATGCCTCAATTCTTATATCATGTTTATCAATTTTATTTTCACCAATGATGGATGTTTTTCCTTTATCTCCCAGTCTAGTGTAAATTTTATATTTCATTTTCATTAAATTTTTTTGGTTTCTCAACTAATTGAGGATCAAATCCTATTTCCATTTCTCCCGAGCTTATTTTGATTACATCTTTATCAATCTTCTTAAATTCGGAAGATGCTTCATTATATTGATTAACAACAGTTCCTAAATTTTTACCTAATCTTTGAATACAATCTTCATATGCTTTAAGATGATGAGTTAAATTGTATAAGTTTTTTTTAATAACTTCAATATTTGCTTCCATTTTTAATTCATTTAATGCTTTTAAAGCTGTCTGCAAATAGGGAAAAAGTGACATCGGTGAAACAATCATGACTTTTTTATTAAAAGCATATTCTATTAAATTTTTTGAATTTACTTCAATTGTCCCCACTTTATTACTCAATAAACTTTGATACAAACCATCAGCAGGAATAAACATAAAAGCATACTCAGTAGTATTTTCTTTAGGCCTTATATATTTTGCAGTTTCATTAATTCTATTTTTTATATCTTTTTTAAATTCATTTTCAAAATCTTTTTTTAATTCTGGATTTTCTTCTTCAACCATTTTATTATAGTTTTCAAGAGAAAATTTGGAGTCTATTGGTACAATAAAATCATTATAAAATAATACTGCATCTACTTTGTCTCCATTTTTAAAAGAATATTGCATTTGATAGTGATCAGGCGGTAAAACATTAGCTAATAAATTACTAAGTTGTATTTCACCAAATATTCCTCTTTGTTTAGGATTTTGCAGGATCTTCTCAAGGCTTTTCATTTGTTCTGTAAAACTTAAAACTTGTTTATTTGTACTTTCTAAGCCCTTAAGTCTTTCAGAAACATTTGAAATAATACTTGCAGTATCCTTAAATTGTTTTTGTAAACTTTGATTAGTGTGTTTTTGAAACTCGTTCATTCCTTTATGAATACCATCTAATTTATCTTGAATTTCTTTTCTATTAGTCCCACTTGCGTTTTCAACACTAGTTCTCATTTTTTCTATATCATCTCTTAGCTGTTTATTCATTTCAAATAATAAAGAGGTATTATTATTATTTGATTTTGATTTTTTTAACTGAAAATACAATTGTAAAGCAATAGCAAAAATGATGATTAAAAAAGTAAGTATTAAATATTCCATTATGCAATCCGGGTTAAAAAGAAAGTGCGGATAGAGGGAGTCGAACCCACACACCTTTCGGCACTAGATCCTAAATCTAGCGTGTCTACCAGTTCCACCATATCCGCATTTCATACAATAAAACAAATCTATAACTATTTATAAAGAGGACAAAAAAAGACTTAATTTATTTTTATATTAATAACTTATTAATCATATTCACTAGCATTAAATTAATAATTATTAACTTCCAGCAATGATCAAAATAAATCCTAAAAACACAGAAACAAAACTAGTTCAAGAATACTTACTTAGTGCTGTAGGACCAAGACCAATTGCTCTTGCAAGTACAATAGATAAAAATAATATTCCCAACTTAAGCCCATTTAGTTTTTTTAATGTATTTAGCGGTAACCCTCCAATATTAATATTTTCTCCTGCAAGGAGAATTAGAAATAATACTGAAAAAGATACTCTTAGAAATTTACAACAAATTAAAGAAGTTGTAATTAACATTGTTAATTATGAAATTGTAGAAAAGATGGTCAAATCCAGCTTTGATTACGCAAGTGAAATTGATGAATTTATAGAATCAGGCTTTACACATTTAAATTCTGAAATTGTAAAACCATATAGAGTTAAAGAAAGTCCTGTTCAAATGGAATGTGCCGTTAATAAAATTATAAGTTTAGGTGATAATGCTGGATCTGGTAATTTAATAATTTGTGAAATTCAACTAATTCATATTTCTGAAAAAATATTGAATCAAAATAAAAAAATTGATCAAAATAAAATTGATTTAGTTGGAAGAATGGGTTATGATTGGTATATAAAAAGTGATTCAAAATCTCTTTTTAAGATTAATAAAAATAATATAAAATGAACACACTAAATATTAAAGGTATTCTTGTAAAAAAATTTGACGCTGAAACAATTGAGGGTAAAGAAGGTAAAATATGGAAAAAGAAAAATTTTATTTTAGATACAGGATCTCAATTTAACTCGGAAATTTGTTTTCAACTTTTTGGTGAAGAAAAAGTTAAAATATTAGACAAATTTCAAATAAATGATAATATTGAAGTTCATTTCAATTTATATTCAAAAAAATTTAATAATCGATACTTTCATAATATTGATGCCTGGAAAATAGAAAAAAATTTGGAGGAACAAAGTGATAATGAACCTACAAATGTTCCGTTTTAATTATGATTTCTATTGTAAGATTAACAGAAAAATTATTTAATAAATTTTTCCCATCCCCCTTTACTATTGCTGTAATTTTAACTTTAGTAGTTTTTCTGCTTGCCTTGTTACTAACTGAACAATCTTATACTAAGATAATTACTGGATGGGAAAAAGGACTTTGGAATTCTAGCTTATTAAGCTTCACCACACAAATGATGTTAATGTTAGTCCTTGGTCATTCTGTAGCCTTAACAAAATTTGCTAATTCTATAATCTCATTAATTACAAGATTTTGTAAAGATACAGCATCATCAGTTTTTTTTATTTCATTCTTTTCAATTCTTGTAAGTTTTTTAAACTGGGGTTTAGGTCTAATCTTTGGAGCTATTTTAGCAAAAAAAGTTGGGGAAAATTTAGCAAGGAATAGAGTTAAAATAAATTACCCATTGTTTGGTGCAGCTGGGTATTGTGGACTCATGGTTTGGCATGGAGGCCTTTCAGGTTCTGCTCCATTAAAAATAGCAGAGGCTGGTCATTTAAGGGATTTAGTAACAGATGATAAATTATTAAAAATATTACCAAATAATATTGATTTTAGCAATACTGTTTTCTCAAATATGAATTTATTTGTTAGCGGTTTTTTATTATTACTTATACCATTATTGTTCTACATAATTGCAAAAGTTAGTAATAAAGAGTCAGATTTAAATATTAATTTAAAATCATTTGAAAACAAAAAAATAAATACTAAAAAAAAATACTTTGCAGAAAAAATAGATGAATCTAATTTAATCGGAACATTATTCGGTGGAATTATACTAATATTATCATTTAAAAAAATTATTTTTTCATCAAGTTTAGATTTTATTAACCCAAACTTTATAAATTTTTCTTTGCTTGGTCTTGCTTTATTTTTACACTCAAATTTTAAAGATTTTTTAAATTCAATTAACGAAGCAATAAAAGGAGTGTCAGGTATTCTAATTCAATTTCCACTATATTTTGGAATTATGGGGATTATGACATCTTCTGGTCTAGTTTATGTTTTTTCTGACTTCTTTACAAGTATTTCAAGTGAATTTACTTATCCAATATATACCATGATAAGCGCTGGTATTGTTAATATTTTTGTTCCTAGTGGTGGAGGTCAGTGGGCTGTACAAGCACCTATAATTTTACAAGTTGCTAATGAATTAAATGTTTCATTTGAAAAAACAATTATGGCTTTTGTCTACGGAGACCAATTAACGAATATGCTTCAGCCATTTTGGGCTTTACCACTTTTAGGAATTACAGGATTAAAAGCTCGGCAAATCCTTCCATATTCTATGTTAATAATGCTAGGTGGTATGACTATTTTTTTATTTGGGATAATTATTTTTTAACGTCAAAAAAATCTCTTAAATAATTACCTAACGACATGAAAGAAATTACTATTAGCACAATACATAATCCAGGAAATATGGCACTAAATGGGTTATCTATTAAAAGATATAAATAATGATTCTTAATTATAGTTCCCCATGACGGACTTGGTGGTGGTAGACCTAAACCTAAAAAACTTAAACCTGATTCTAAAAGTATAGCTGTTGCAAAATTTGCAATTGAAATGATTAAAATGGGATTAAATATATTTGGTAAAATGTGTTTAATTATAATTCTAAAATCACTAAAACCCAACGATTGAATTGCTATAATAAAAGTTTTTTCTTTTATTTTTAAAACTTCGCCTCTAGTTACTCTAGCAACTTCAACCCACATGGTAAGACCAATTGATAAAAAAAGTTGCCAATATCCCTTTCCTAAAACAAGACTTATAGAAATAACCAATAATAGAGTTGGAATCGACCATACAACATTAATTAACCATTGAGTCAAAAGATCAATTTTACCACCATAATAACCAGCAACTAAACCAAAAAAAAGACCTATAAATAGAGAAATTACAACAGAAAAGAAGCCGGCTGACAAAGAAAGTCTAGAACCGAGAATAATTCTACTTAATAAATCCCTTCCAAATTTATCTGTTCCCAAAAAAAAAGTTTGTTTATGAATATAATTTTTTTGATTATTTAATTTTAAATCTTTCTTTTCAATTTTTTTTTTATTTAAAAAATTTGTGTCTGAATAATCGTAATAATAAATTCTGGTGTATGATTCTTCTATTTTAGAAATCGGTATTTTTTTATACTTTGGATTTTCACCATTTATTAATTTATCAAAAAATGACTTTTCAATATTTTGGTTATATAAATATATATAATCAATATTAAAGCCTGGTGGCTTGTTAGCCAATGATAACTCAATTTCATTTGACATAGAAGTATTTTGTGGAATTATGTAGTAAGCAAAAATGGCTAGAAATGAATAAAAAAAAATAATTGAAAAACTTATTGCAGGCACTAATTTTATCAAAAAAACACCAGGGAAATTTTTAAATAAAAATTTATACTTTAGTCTCATTTTTCTAAATATACAACATAAACTAATGTATATTTAAAATATATATTTCTTACATGCATTTAGAATCAAAAAAAATAATCTTAGGAATTGACCCAGGAACAAATATATTAGGTTTTGGTATTATAAAAATTGAAAACAAGAAAACCGAATTAATTGAGTTAGATATTTTAATGCTAAGAAAAATATCTAACCATGAAGAAAGATTAAAAAGAATATTTGATAAAACTAGTTATTTAATTGAAAATTATAAAGTAGATGAAGTTGCAATCGAAGCTCCATTTTATGGAAAAAACATTCAATCAATGTTAAAGCTTGGTAGAGCTCAAGGTGTTGCTATTATTGCTACTATAAAGAAAAATAAAAAAGTATATGAATATGCACCCAAAAAATCAAATTATCAGTTACTGGGTCCGGAAAATCTTCTAAAGAACAAGTATCATCTATGTTGATGAAAATGCTAAATATAAAAACCAAACCCAAATATTTTGACGCTACAGACGGTTTAGCAGTAGCTGTATGTCACTCACTTCAAAATGTAATTCAGGTTAAATCTACAGGTAAAGCTAAAAAAGGATGGGAAAGTTTTATAAAAAATAATCCTGAAAGATTACGTTAGATCTTAATATTAACAGAAATCTCGTTTGCAATTTTAGCTAAATGAGACTGCGTCGATTCAGACTTTAAATTGAAGTTCATGTCTTCAATTTTATTTATTGGGACAAGATGTATATGGCAATGAGGAACTTCAAAACCAATTACAGACAAACCTACTCTTTTACATTTAAAAACTTTTTTCATTGCATTAGATATAAGCTTTGCAAAACAAAAAAGTTCTTTATATTCCTTGGATGGTAAATCAAAAATATAATCTACTTCTAATTTTGGAACAACTAAAACATGTCCTTCCTTAATTGGCATTATATCCATGAAAGCAATGCAAGTATCATTTTCATAAATAATATTGGCCGGTAATTTTTTCTTTATAATTTGAGAAAATATTGAACTCACTTTCTTAAAATTTCAACAACTTGAAATTTAAGTACACCACTTGGTATACTAATTTCCGCGATATCACCTTTTTCTTTAGTAAGTAAACCTTTTCCTATTGGTGAGTTTGCAGAAATTTTACCTTGAGAAAGATCTGCTTCAGATTCGGAGACAAGTGTGTATTCGAAAGTTTGATCTGTATCTATATTTTTTATTTTAACTGTACAGTAAAGTAAAACTTTACTATCATCTAATTTTGAAATATCTATAACACGTGCATATAAAAGTTTTTCTTCAAGACCTGAAATTCTCATTTCTAACAAACCTTGAGCTTCTTTTGCAGCATCGTATTCAGCATTTTCTGAAAGATCACCCTTATCTCTTGCTTGAGCAATTTGCTCAGAAATTTTAGGTCTTTCTATGTTACATAAATTATCCAGATCTGACCTCAATTTATCTAATGCTTCTTGGCTATAATAAGATATTTTACTCATATAATTTAAATTTCAATAATTAAAATAAAAGCTTAATATTTATAACTCGATTATAAATCAATTGTTGCTCCAATTGTATGTACTGAGCTTAAAGGATTAGCTGCTCTAAAAGAGTAATCTAAGCTAAAACTTGATTCTCCAGAGAACGGAACCTGAAATGAGAATCCACTTGAGATGCCAGTAAATGTTGTTGTTCTTCCATCATTGAATTCATTCATAATACCATCTTCAAAGTTATATCCAAATCTGAGAGATAAATAGTCTTTAAAAGAATATTCTGTACCAAATAGTATTTGATCTTTTGAAAAAGAATTTGAAGTATAGTTTAAACACAACATAACACTGTGATCGTCTGTAAATAGAAAATCATAGGATCCACCAATATGTAACAATGCAGGTAACTCAAACATGTCAGATCTTATTTCAAATGTAGATTCATAATTTTCACCCATCAATGTAATATCATCTCCATCCCCATTAAATGACATTCCTGTTCCAATATTTTTAAGAGCAATTCCAAATTTTGCTTGATTTCGCGAGCCAGTTTCATAATGAATACCTGTGTCAAAAGAAAAACCATTTGCTGCAATATCAGCAGCAGATTCTGAAATTAGTCTTAATGTAACACCACCTGAAATTCTATCTGTGAATTTTTTAGCGTATGACACTCCTAAATTCATAAACTGAGGTGAAAATGTACCTAAGCCTCCGTTAGGATTTTGAACAGTTGTTCGTTCTATTTCTCCAAAATCTAAAGACATGAAAGAAATTCCCATAACTCCGGTATCTCCAACTTTTTGACCCACTGCAAAACTACTAATTGAAATGTCAGCAAACCATGAAGCATGTGAAAACATTACTTGTGTTGAGTTTGTTCCTGTCAAACCAGCAACATTCATAAATACTGATTCTATTCCTCTAACTGAAGCTGTATTAGAACTTGCTAAACCAGAGCTTCTAGCCCACGGATTAATTAAAAGCTCATAAGCACCAGCTTGTCCAACTCTTTCTTCACTTGAAACATCATCAGATTGTGAAATTACAGTATTGCTAGTTAAAGAGAAAAGCAGTACAGCTAAGATTTTTATTAATTTATTTAATTTGATCATAATATTTTATATTAAACTAATTAAAATGTATTTAAGTCAATTGGTCTCATAGTTCCAAACCATTTAATAACTTTTTCACCAATTCCAGGAGCATCAACATGTATTATATATAAACCAGAAGAAATAGGAATACCGTACATATTGTTTAGATCCCATTCAATCTCAGGCTTATCATTATCTTTTTTTATTTGATTAATTAATGAACCATTAATTGTATAAATAGAAATTGTACAAGTGTTTGGAAGATTTATAATTTTAACTCTGTTGTCAAGCTGACTAGTTTCATAACTTGAAACCCCATTATATGGATTTGGAACAACGTTTAGCATCTCCAAGCCATCTTTTTGTGTTTGAGGATCGTCAAATATTGTAAATAAATCACCGGTACTGAATCTATATTTAGGAGCACCTTCGTTTTCAGAAAAATTTCTTGTTGCGTATTTTTCTGTAATTCTTACTTTAAATTCAATATCTGACCAATCATTACTATTTATATCAGTATCTGTACCCATTACTGGCATAACCCAAGTTACTTTTGGTAATAATTTTTTCTTTCTTGAAGCTAATTGCCAGTTATCAAATAAATCTATGTTAGTATTTAATAGATGATCATCTCCTTGATAAGGTGTATTTAAAACGAATACCCAATGTTTACCTCCAAAGCATATATCATTTGCAGAAACTTCAGAAAAAGTATTGAAATCAGCATTTCCTAAATTAATATTTGTTAAGCTTTGACCTACCCAGACCTCATCTGTTGGGTTAAAAATCATATCAGCTCCATTTTGATCAGGAAACGAAGAATCCTCAGAAATCATCATGTCAAGCCTAATTCCTTTTGAAACATCGATTGCATATCCAGGAAACCATCCCCAACCCGTTCCTGTTCCATCAGAATTACCGTTTTTATCTACTGATTCTGATGTCCTTAAATCCCATTTTTCTGCACCTCCGAGACCATTTGGAGTAGAAGAACCATTTTCTTCAATTATTTCTTCTGCCATTTCAATTATTGGAACTCTTGTCCAGAGTGACTTATTAGAAGTAAAAATAATATCTACATTATTTAAACTATCTAATGAACAATCTGATTTAAAATCTTTAAATGCAGGGCCGCAACCTACAGTATCTCTAAATGTAAAATCATTCGCTTCATATTCATGCTTATAATCAGTAGAAAGTAACTGATAGGGAGCTATTACACCACCCGTTAAAACTTCAAATACTTCATTAGGATCTTCTGGTGTTGAAGGCATACCATAATCACTGTATATACTATATTGACCTAAAACAGGGTCGGAGTCAGGATAATTATTTGTTCCAGACCTAATCCAATCAAAAGCTGCAGTTATAGGAGCAAATTGTGGAAAGCCGTCAAAATCTTGAACTAATTGTATTGGAGAACTTTCAATAGATAAATTTGTTGCATCTAATCCTAAGAATCCTTTATCAATTGCCTGATCTGAAGTTGGATTAACTACATTTTTTAATGTAACACCAAGACCCCATTCAGGAATAACTTGTTGAACTTTATCAGACATAGAATTTGATGAAGAAATTGTGGTTACTTCTCCATCTTGTATTTTTGTTAATTCCCAATGTGCATCTGTTAATATACCATCTTCATAAACAACATCTTTCATTTCAAATATAAAATCAGCATCTGGGACAGATAAAGGGTCAATAATTGAAATGTCAATAGGACCAAAGTCCTTTAAATAAAATAATGTATCCACGAAATTATTAATCGCTATTTGATTTCTATTTTCTAGTGTGATATCTAAATTATACCCACCATTACCTGATCCCGCTAATCCAATTATTGCAGGTCTCATAGCATATTCCGAATTAATTAAATTTCCTGTAGGTTCGGTTTTGTGAGGAATTGCGGTATAAACTTTAATATTCTTTCTACCAGCAAGATATGGTTTTTTTTGACCAACAGAGCTAGCAGCGTAAGGGTTAGAACTATCAAAAGGTGTATCTGGTTTATACTTGATATATTCATTATGCGCATATGCAATTACCATAAAATAGTATGGCTTATTATTAACAAGTTCAGGTGTGCCAGTTGAAAACTTGTCAGTTAAAACTTGAATTGAATGAACTAATCCTTCATTTGAGGCACCTAATGTCATGTTTTGTGGAACAAACACACCGGGACCAACGGACTCATCTAAGTTGTAATTTATTAAATTAGCTATAGGTTGGGAGTCATCAGAAGGATCAGGACTAACTACCAGCTGACCGCTTTCATCATCATTTACAAGATAGTTTTCTATATCACTTTGATATATCATGTAAGCTTTATTTGGATCGTATAAATCTGTAACTGATACTTGAGGATCTCTTAATTGAAAAACTTGATATCCTTCAAAACTATAATTTCTATCAATCGGCAATGCTTCAAAAACTCCATCACCATCTTGGTCTGATAAAACATCAGAAATAAATGGATCTTGCTCAATATAAGAACCACCAAAATTATTTGAGTTTTCAGTATATGTTAAATTTAATATTATTTCCTCATCAAGCTCAACAACTTGCATATCTGGAGCACTTGGACCATCAATAACTTCAAAGCAAATATCAAATAAAGTTTGTGCTTTTCTATCAGCTAATTTCATTTTTTCTACAGATGCAAAATTATTACCCTCAGATGCTCTTGCCCAAACAACTCCAATAGTAATATAATTTACAGCACCCGGCTCAAGAGAAAATGGACCCGCAGATTGTAAAAATCTTCTATCAGCAGGATCATTTCCAGCTGTAATCTCGGTCCAAGACTCAGTAAAATTAGGGTCTGTATCATCTGGAAACATATAATTACAAAGAGGATTTCCAGCTTCCCAACCAGTTCCTCCATAAGTCATATTCTGACCATCCTTCCAAATTCCTTTTAAATAATTATAATAATGTATTGCTTCTTCAGGGTTTCCGTGCTCTGAAAAATCATTATTGTAATAAACAAATTTCGACATGATTATTTGTTCTCCATCTTCATCAATCTCACCATCTCCATCATTATCTAATCCATCATTTGGATCTGCTAAAGGACCTCTAAAGAAATCAACTCCAATTGCAGGTGGAGGATCATCGGAATCATAATTGTAACCTGAAGCGCCATCATCTTCGGCGTCACCATTGTAACAATAACCTAAACCAAGACTAACATCACAACCTACATAATCATCTTGATAATTTCCTAAATCTGGATCAACCCACTGACCAAAATATGTTTCATTTAAAGACTCTGTAGATCTATTCATAATCTTATAACTATAAAATGTCATATCATTAATTTCATCATTAGTTGAAAACCCAAAAGCTTGTGCTTGAATCTCCAAACCAATTGCTGACTCAGATCCAGTTTCTGTATGAATATTTCCATTATCATTAAAAACCCACCATAAGGTTTGATCACCAAATAAAACATCATCGGCTTTACAATCAGCGGTACCTTCTAAATCATATGCTGGGTAATCTCCTTCATTATATTCTCCATCATTATTAACATCTACGAAAGGTGCAAGATAGTCAAAGGTCCCATCTACATCTATTCTAGATGCTGGCCAATCAGCAATTATTGAAGGCGGATTATAATCAGGATATTCAATGGAAGTGACACAGGTTGGGTCGGTTTGACAATTTAAGTATGAAACGTAGTCTTCTACTTCTTGTCTAGTTATTTTAAAGTGTCTGTCATACTCTGCGCATGTAGATGCAGAGACAGAACCATACTCACTACTAGTGTTGTCAGCATTTAATGGCCCAGGCCAAAAATCATTACCGTCTTGACGATAAGTCATAGCAGCAACTTTTAAGTTATCTTGGTCATCTAAACCACCTATCCAAAGTGCTCCTGCGAACATCGAGTGTTTGTTACTTCCAGTTGGAATTTCATAAATCCCATCATTTAAATCCCACCACATATCTCCACCAGTCATAATAAGAGTTGTGACATTATTTACATTTAAATTTGTCATAGCAGTAGCAGGCAAACATCCAGCAGCTACAACTCTCAAAGCATTAGAATCATTACTGTTTGGATTTGGAATATTTTCTTTGGCAAATAAAATATTTGAAAAGAAAAAAGAAAATATAGTGTAAAAAATTATGTGTTTCTTATTCATATATATCATGAGTTAAAAATTCATTGTTAAACCTAACCTTATTGTTCTTGGCCTACTAAAATTATTTGGATTGTTTACGTATGCAGAATACTGATCTCTAAAAGCAGTAGGATCAATTGCATCATCTGTAACTTGAATTCCTTCATTGGACGATAAGAATCCATCATCATCTGCATTACCAGTGTAATCATAGACAGCAATTATGTTTTGAGTATTAAATAAGTTTTGAACCCAAACGTAAGCATTCATCCTTAATTTTCTATCGTTTCCGCTAATTGTACCTAAATCAAACGAAAATTCTTTATTAATTTTTAGATCTGCTCGGAAAGACCAAGGTTGTCTAGAACCATTAACACTCCCATCTAAAGTTGTTTGTATTGGAATCCCATATTGAGCAGTTGTGGCATTAGTTTGTGCACTGTAAGGAGTACCCGATCCGGCAGTCAAATTTAAATTTGCTCCAAAATTTTGAAGAATTTTTGTTCCAAATAAAATAGGACCATTATAATTTGTTCCTGAACCATATCTAAAGTCAATATTACCATTCAAGCTGTGCCTTTGATCAAAGTCAAGAGGAAGTGTCACTCTTAAATTAGGAAAACCAGCTTGTATTAAATTTTCTGCAGTAGAAGCAGAAGACCCAGTACCATCAGCAAATTGAAGAGTATAATTGGCATTTAAGGAAAGATTTTTTGTTCTTCTTACCTCATAATTAAAGGAAAAACCTTTTACGTTTCCAAAATCAATATTATTGAAATGAGTATATACCTGAGGATACGCATAAGCTACTTGTTCTAATTGAACCATATCCTTTAAGTTTTTATAAAATGCTGAAATTTGTAAAGCAGAATGATCTGTTAAAGCTTGCTTGAAACCCACTTCGTAGTCAATTGTTTTTTCCATTTTTAAATTTGGATTTTGTATCTCTGATGCTCTTTCTGCAATAAATAAATAATCATATGGATTCATTCTATTTGCAGCTTGAGGTCTTTGGGTTAAAATATCATAGTGAGCAAAAAACATTGCTTGATCTGAAATAGGGAAATTAAATGAAATTCTAGGCTCTACAGAAACTTGTGGAGTATAGTCTTCAAATGCATCTCCTGTTAAACCTTTGTTTGGCTTTGAAACATGTTCAGGATCCTCAAGAAATGGTATCACTCCACTACCTAAATTTAAAACAGATGGATCAGTTATAGGAAGTCCATTCGCATCATACCAATTATCTCCATCTCTATACCCAGTTATTTGGTTTTGATCATTGATTGAATTAGCATAAACAACAAAATCACCACCGATGTTCGCAGGATGTGAATATTGTCCTGTATTAATATTTAAATTAGCATTTGGATTTAAAGAAGCATCTACTTGCTCAGCAGTTAATACAGGGTAAAGTGAGTACTTATCCTTTAGTACTTCCTGATTTGCATCAAATCTTGAAATTCTCACACCTACATTAAATACAATATCATCAAAGAAGAACTTATCCTGTATATATCCTGCAGTATAAATTGGTTCATAAGGAGAAATTCTTCTCATATATTCTCCATTATCATAAGTTTCATTTATAAACTCATCAAAAGATACTCTACCACCAGTTACTGGGTTGCCTAAATAGTCATATCCATAATAATAGACTGGCAAACCACCTTGATTCATTAACTCATCGGCGCTAAACATATCAATTGAAAGCTGATCAGGTGAATACTGATCTATATAAACCCATTCGTTATCTGCTATATTAAATTTATCTCTTATACTTTGACCAAAATAGGAATACTGCTCTTGATTAACTACATACTCACTTGAAAATATTAAGAAATTTTCATTATACTGATTTTGCAAAGCATCATCAATAAAGTAAACTTTATTTTGTAAATGCTGATTGGCATATTGTCTACCAAGTGTCCATAACTGATTACCTATCACACTATAAAAATCTCTTCTCTGTCTTTCATATTCAAAACCAAACTCTAGGGCATGGTTACCAATATCTGCAGACGCTGAACCAGAAAATTGTATTCTTGAGTCTTTTTCATCCCAATACGTACTGGCTAATGTTCCTGGGTAATAAAAAATTGAATATCCACTAGGAACTACATCTCCATTAATCATACCACCACCAAATATTATATGATCTCTTGATGGGTCAAGTTCAGGAAGATATGAGTGGAAATAATCAATGTATTGCTGAGTATAATTGGCCATAATTGGATTTTGGCTACCAGCTTCAAAGTCATACGTGACATATTCTTGTAAAATAGCTCCAGTATGTGTTTCAAAAATAGTATCTCCATTTTCTTGGATAACTCTAATGTCTTTAGTTTCAAAACCAAATGGATTTTGATCATATTGATAATTAGTAGTTGGGTTAAATTTACCAACATATCCGTATTCAAAAAAGTTGTCACCAAGTCTTGGGTCGTGTAAAATATAGTTATTCAATGAATAACCAGCTTGCAAGGTGTAAAATACATTTTTTAAAGAACCTGTAGCATCATCGTCGCTTAATTTATGTTGAACCCTAGCAAATGCGTTTAAATTATTAAATATTTGTTCATAGTTGTAATCATTGTTGAATAATGATCTTCTCCAGCTAGAACTCATTTGTTGCTTATTAGAAAATGATCCACCCACTGTAAAATTTATATTCTTTCCAAGTCTAAAATCAAGTTTACCTTGTAATTTTATTTCATCACGATTACTATTTGGCTTAACGTCCTGTAATTCCCAGTTATCAGCACGGGTGTACTCAGACATATTATTTGATGAAACTGTTTGAAAATCTAAGTAGTTTGGAATACCTTCAAATTCTAAAGGGTTCAAATTTAAATTATCTTGATAGTCTTTGTTTAAAACTGGAATAGATGTGGCAGAGGGATCCCAATCTTTCGCAAAATTATATTCTCCGGTAATTAAATAACCAATTATTGGAGTCTTACTTTCGTCTTTTTTTCTTAAAATTGGACCTGAAGCATTGAATGAAATCAGGTTGTAGTTATATGAGTCAGTTAAATTAGATGAGATAACTTCAATCCCCGCCTTGGTTAAACTTGAAATTCCTCTTGTTGTTACACTTACAATACCCCCAGTTGCATCACCGAATTTTGCAGGAAGACCACCGGTGATTACTGTCATTTGATCAATTGCATCTTGAGGAAGAATGTCATTTATATTACCAGTAATTTTTATTCCATCAACATAGTAATCTGTTGATGAAGATCTACTTCCTCTAATGTTAATTGATGAGCCTTCATCAGCTTGAAAGATACCTGCAGTTGTAGCAGCAACAGATTGAACGTTTCTTGTAGGTAATGCAGTTATTTGTTCTTTAGTTTTTACAGCACCAGACTTATCCGGGTCTATTAGAGGGACAGTGCTCTCAATTATATTAACTGTACCAAGCTCAGTACTTTCGGGTAATAATTCATAATTACCTGCTGTAATTTTATTTGGTGATATTAAAACATTATTTACAACTGTTTTTTGATAACCAATGAAAGAAGCCTCAACAGTGTATTTTCCAGGTGGTATTGGCTTAATTGTGTAATATCCATCCATATCTGAAGAAGCCCCACTAATAATTGAACCATCCTGAAGTAAAGTAATATTAACCATCGGTATTGACTCACCATTAGATCCATCAATAATTCTTCCCTTAAGAGTACCACTTTGTGAAAAAGAGTAAGAAAAAATAAGGAAGAAAATGCTAAAAAAAGTAAAATTAAATCTTATCATTTGGGTATTTTTTGATATAACTATGATTTTTTGTAGGTTAAATATATGTATTTTAATTAAAAATTAACTAATATTTAAAGAGTAATTATTTAAATAGAACACAAAATGAAAAAAATTTTTTTGGTATTAATTATTTTATATTTCGGATGTAGGGATTTCGAAGATAATTTTCCTCAAGTAGATGTTAACATAAATCTTTACTTAGATAATCCATCAAATATAAATCTTCAAGCAATTGGAAATTATATATATTTAAATGGCGGTGTTGGAGGCATTTTAGTTTACAGGAAAAGTTTAGACGAATTTATAGCATACGATAGAGCCAGTCCATATAATCCAACATACGATTGTAGAGTAGAAGTTCAAGATGACATGATACATATCAAAGATCCTTGTTCAGAGTCAGAGTATTTAATAATTGATGGCTCAGTTTTACAAGGCCCAGCAAATCAAGCTCTAAAAAGGTATACTACAATTTTAAATGGAAGTCAGCTTTCTATTTTCAATTAGTACCTATAATAATCTGGCTTATAAGGGCCTTCTTTTTTAACACTAATATAGCTTGCTTGCTCCTGACTCAACTCCTCTAATTCAACCCCTAGTTTATCCAAATGAAGCCTAGCAACCATTTCATCAAGATTTTTAGGTAAAGTATAAACTTTATTTTCATATTTATCACTACATTCCCACAATTCAATTTGAGCTAATACTTGGTTTGTAAAAGAATTTGACATAACAAATGAAGGATGACCAGTAGCACAACCTAGATTTACTAAACGCCCCTCTGCTAATAGTATAATTTCTTTTCCATTGGGTAGAGTATATAAATCTACTTGTGGCTTAATCTCATCTTTTTTTAGAGCATTTTCATTCAACCATTTAACATCAATCTCATTATCAAAATGACCAATATTACATACAATAGTTTTATCTTTCATAGAAAGGAAATGCTCACCAGAAATAATATCTTTATTTCCGGTTGCGGTAATAACTATATCACTTTTAGGTATTGCATTTATCATTTTTTTTACTTCAAAACCATCCATTGATGCTTGTAAAGCACATATTGGATCAATTTCTGTCACTATCACTCTACACCCAGCCCCCATTAACGAAGCAACAGTGCCTTTCCCAACATCCCCATAACCAGCAACTACAGCTGATTTTCCAGCCAACATTATATCGGTAGCTCTTCTAATAGCATCAACAGCTGATTCTTTACAACCATATTTATTATCAAATTTTGATTTTGTTACAGAGTCGTTAATATTTATAGCTGGTAAGGGTAAAGTATTATTCTTTTCTCTTTCATATAAACGCAATACACCTGTAGTTGTTTCTTCAGAAATACCTTTAATATCACCAACAAGGTCTGGATATTTATCTAAAACCATATTTGTTAAATCTCCACCATCATCAAGTATCATATTTAATGGTTTACCATCCTTAAAAGCATAAATAGTTTGCTCTATGCACCAATCAAACTCTTGATCATTCATTCCTTTCCATGCAAATACAGGAATACCTGCATTTGCAATAGCTGCAGCAGCATGATCTTGTGTAGAAAAAATATTACAGGATGACCAAGAAACTTCTGCACCTAGATCAACTAAGGTTTCTATTAAAACAGCAGTTTGAATAGTCATATGTAAACAACCCGCTATTCTTGCACCAGATAAAGGTTTAGTTTCGGAATATTTTTGACGTAACATCATTAAGCCAGGCATTTCAGCTTCAGCTAGTTTAATTTCTTTTCTCCCCCAATCAGAAAGAGACATGTCTTTAACTTTAAAATTCATTTTTTCTATTTTTGTGCTCATATTTTTTAATAAATTGAATACAAATTTAATATAATAATCTCAAATTGTAATAATAAAAATGCCATTAATAACAATAAAAAAAAAAGACAAATATATTTATGGTGTTTGGAGAATAACAGAAAATTTAAATTCGCTATTAAATCAAATTAGATTAAATAAGAATGATGAAAATTATTTGAGTCAAATTTCTAATGAGCAAAGAAAAAAACAATCTATCGCAGCAAAAATTACTTTAAATCAAATTTCTGACAAAAAAATTTATATAGAATATAAAGAAAATGGAGCTCCATTTTGTGCTGAATACAAAAACATTTCAATTAGCCACTCAAATATTTTTTCTATTGCACTAATTAGCGATGAAATTATTGGAATTGACATTCAACATAAAAAAACAAATATTAAAAAATTAAAATCTAAATTTATTAATAAAAGAGATTATAATAAAAGTTTTAATGAAATAGAATTTCTTCATCACAATTGGTGTTCAAAAGAGGCAATTTACAAAACTTTAAATAACTTAAAGTGTTCTTTTAAAACCAATATCTACATTGAAAATCAAAACACAAATTTTAGCCAAGGTTTTTATGTAAATGATGATAAAAAAATAAATTTTGAAATCAATCATGAAAAATTTGAAAATTATTTCATATCTATTGCAAAAAAAATATTATGATCGAAATTATAAATTACTTTGCCAATCATATATATGAATTTTTTGGTGTTTTGTTTAGCATTATATATGTTGTTTTATCAATACGTCAAAACATTTTATGTTGGTACGCTTTAATTATTGCTGCAATAATTAATTGTTATGCTTTTTATTTAATTGAACTTCCTCTTCAATCGATAATGCAACTTTTTTTCATCACAGTTGGAATATCAGGAATTAAAAACTGGTCAAATAAAAAACAAGGTAGTTTAATAATTCAAAGTTGGGACACCAATATGCATATTAAAACAATAGCTTTAGGAAGTATATTAACAATATTATTATTTAAATTTTTAAACAGTAATTTGATAATCGAAACTTCATTTGCTAGTAAAGAACCATTTTTCGATGCCTTAATGTTTTTATTTAATATTTTACCAATGTTTATGACAACAAAAAAAATATTAGAAAGCTGGTTGTATTTTATTTGGATTGATGTTATAAGTGGATTTTTTTATTTATATACAGGTGATTATTTTTATTGTTTTTTATTCTTTTTCTACATCCCATTTGCAACCCATGGTTATATAACTTGGAAAAAAGAAATAAATAAATTATGATATCAAAATTTGTAATAACCGGACCTGAATGCTCTGGTAAAAGTACTTTAGCTGAGGTCTTAGCAAAGACTTACAATTGTTATTTAGTTAAAGAGTTTGCGAGAGATTTTTTAAATCAATTAGATAGATCTTATGAATATGATGATTTATTAAATATTGCAAAAAATCAATATGCAAATGAGAAGAAAATGGAGAAAAAGTCTGAAAAAATTTTAATTTGTGATACTTCAATACATACAATTAAAATATGGAGTCATGATAAATTTAATAAATGTCACCCAAAAATTTATGACATAAAAGAAAATTATAAACACTATTTTCTCTGCTCTCCTGATATTCCGTGGGAACACGATCCTTTAAGAGAGAATCCTAAAGACAGAAACAGAATATTTAATATTTATCTTAAAGAACTCAAAAACAAGCCATTTACTATTATCGAAGGCTCAATCATAAAAAGGGTAGAAAATGCCCAAAAAATAATTGATCAATATTTATAAATAAAAAAAAAAAATTAGTTTTGTATTGTTCATTTGGGGTGCTTTTGAAAGCTGAGATTATACCCATTGAATCTGCTAGGTAATTCTAGAAAAGAAATATTAATTTAAAATGAACTAAAATGAAAAATTTAACAACTATAATACTACTCACATTTGCATTCTTATCAACATTTTCACAAGAAAATTCCAATGACACTATTTATCTTCAAAAAATTGATTTAATTAATAATAAAATTCAAACAACATACCCTACTACAAAACAAAGTGTTAACATTGAAAAATTAAAAAATAAAAACCTCGGTCAAGACATTCCATCTCTTCTTAAATTTGAACCTTCTTTAATTTTTAACTCTGATGCAGGAAATGGTATAGGATATTCTTCTTTAAGACTTAGAGGAAGTGACCAAACAAGAATAAATGTTACAATAAATGGAGTTCCTTTAAATGACTCAGAATCTCAACAGGTTTACTATGTTGATATTCCTGATCTATTTTCATCGGCATCATCAATTCAGATACAAAGAGGTGTTGGTATCTCAACTGTTGGAAACGGTTCTTTTGGTGGGCAAATTGATATTTCAACTATGTCACAAAATAAAGAAGCTTATGGAACTATTGAATATAGTTTTGGTTCATATAAATCATCTAAACAATCTATTGGTTTTGGAAGTGGGCTTATAAAAAATAAAATAATTTTTGACGGAAGAATTTCAAACATAAAGAGCGATGGATATATTGACAGAGCATCTTCCGATTTAAAATCATACTACTTGTCTTCTCAATTTAATAGTGAAAAAACATTAATTCAATTAATTTCTTTTGGTGGAATCGAAGAAACATACCAAGCTTGGTATGGAGTACCTGTCACTTATGCACTGAACAAAGATTTGAGAAAATACAACTATTATACATATGAAAATCAAGTTGATCATTATGAACAAATTCACCATCAAGCTCATCTTCATCACACATTTAATAAAAATTTAAAACTATCTTCAACTCTACACTACACTCATGGTGAGGGATATTATGAAAGTTTTGATAGTGGATATTATGGTTATGGAACTGAGATTGGTAATTACATCAATGCATTTTCATACTTAAGAGATCCTGATAACTATTTAATTAATCCCAATGATATAGCTGACATTGTAAATCGAAAATGGCTTGATAATGACTATTATGGATTGATCCTTAAAACAAATTATCAAAACAAGAATTTCTCAAATACTTCTGGTTTTTCAGTTAATAAGTATGATGGAAATCATTTTGGTAAAATTATTTCAATTAATGATGAAAACTATACAAAAGGAAATGAGTTTGAGTATTCAAATGTTAACACATCAGATTATTATAGGAATTTAGGTAATAAAATTTCAGGAAATATCTATTCAAGATCTACTTTAAATGTAGGTTCATTTTCTCTGTCTACCGACCTACAAGTTCAAAAAATTAATTATAAAATAAAAGGAACAACGGACGATCAAACTACAGGAACATTTAATAATTTATATATTGATGATCAATGGAATTATTTATTTTTCAATCCAAAGTTTGGTATAACATTTTCCAATAATGATACCCAAAAATTATTTGCCTCTTTTTCAGTAGGAAATAGTGCACCTAACAGGTTCGATTTAATCAACAATCCAAACCCAAAATCTGAACAATTATACAATACAGAAATTCAATACTTATATCGCACAAATAAATTTTTAATTTCAACTGGTATTTATTATATGGATTATAGAAATCAACTGGTACCAACTGGTGAACTAAATGATGTTGGAGCTGGGATTAGAACTAATGTTGATAAAAGCTACAGACTTGGGCTTGAGGTTATTAGTAAAATTAATTTGGATCCAATTATTTGGGATTTCAATTTAAATATAAGTGATAACAAAATAAATTCATTTAGCGAATATATTGATAACTGGGAAACTGGGGGTCAAGAAATAATAAATCATGAAAACACAACCATCGCATTTTCCCCTAGTTTAATTGCCAGCTCTTCTATTGATTGGCAAATATTCAAATCAAAAAAAAGATCATGGAATTTAAATTTTGACTCTAAATATGTAAGTAGGCAATTCTTAGATAATACCAATAACGTAGACAGAGAACTACCGGGTTACACAGCACACGATTTAACATTTTCAGTTAGTTCAAAAAAATTAAAAATAAATTTTCAAGTAAAAAATTTATTTAATAGCCTATATTCTTCATTTGGTTGGATATATCCGTTTATTTCCCCGGAAGGTTATATTGATTTTTCAGACCCATATTTAGTTGTTGAAAGTGATGAAGATGAAGTTTATAATAACACACAAGTATATAATCAAACTGGGGTTTATCCTCAAGCAACAAGAAACTATATGTTTGGTATTCAATTTAATTTTTAAATGACAACATTTGACTATTGTAAAGAAAAAAGATATAAAAAAACTCTAAATTTTTTGATCAAAACAATCCCTAAGTCATCTAAAATTTTAGACCTAGGGACTTCTAATGATTTTTCTAAAATTATGCAAGAAGCAGGATATAACGTAAAAAATACTAGCGGTGAAAATCTAGATGTTGATTTTAAAATAGCAACTGAATCAGATGCTGATGTTATCACCGCATTTGAAATTTTTGAACACATGTTAGCTCCATTTAACATTTTAAATAGCATAAAAAATAAAAAAATAATTGCTTCTATTCCCTTAAATCTTTGGTTTGCTAACTCATATTGGAATGAAAATGATGACTGGGATAAGCATTATCATGAATTTGAACCAAGGCAATTTGAACTGTTATTAAAAAAAACTAATTGGGATATAATTAAATCTGAAAAATGGAAATCTTATAACCCATATAAATTTGGATTTAGACCACTACTAAGAAGAATTTATAATAGATATTATATTGTTTATTGTGAAAAAAAAATATAGTTTTTTAAAATAAAAATTTA
>PBCX01000003.1 GCA_002718035.1 Flavobacteriales bacterium | reverse complement strand
TCCACATCATTATCCACATCATTATCCACATCATTATCCACATCATTATCCACATCATTATCCACATCATTATCCACATCATTATCATCGCATTCATATGCTTGTAGTAAATAAATAACAGCATCAGTTTCGTCAATATCTCCATCACCATCCCAATCCATATAAGCATTAGGATTATTTACAACTTCATCCCATGAAACGGTTATAATTGTATTATTACATTCAAAAGTTACGACTTGAGACAAGGATATATTAAAACTTAAAAAAATAAAGAAAAGTAAAAAATTTTTCATGGGTAAAACAATTAGTTAGATAAACTAAAGGTAAATAATTATAATAAAGATTTAAAATCTTACTTTATAAAATCACTTAGTAGCGTATGAAAATGATGAACTCCAGTCTCCATAGATGGGGAAAATCTTCCTTTGTTATAAAATCTTGAATTCACTCCTCTTTGTACAGATTCAACTATTTCTTCATCCTCTTGCTCTACTTTATCTAAATTAGATCCAGCTCCAATTTGTAATTTAGTTTTGTCCCAAACAAAGGAACGAAATTCAATTTTTGTTAAATCTTTGGAAATTGGCTTAACAATATTTAATGAAAGGCCCCATGGGTAAAAATTAAACATCATATTTGGAAAAACCCAAAAATAATAGGCAATTATATTTTTACCATAATCTACGGAAGTGGTTGGTAAATCAAAACAATCCTCTCCATCTTTTCCGATTCCAAGTTGTAGGTTAGAGTACGGGAATAACTCAACAGAATATTCATCGTACTCAAATTGTTTTGCAAGATCATGATGAACAAACGGAATATGAAAACCCTCTAAATAATTGTCACAATATAAAGCCCAATTTGCCTTTACTTCATAATCTTTTGATAATTTGGGTTCAAAAATAAAATCTTCAATTGGCAACCAACCAATTCTTTTTTCCATATCTGAAAAAAAATTATCAATTTTCAAATCGCCACTTAATGAACAAAAAATAAATTGACGCCACTTTGAAATAGAAATTTTAGTTAAATTATCAGTAGCAGAGGGGTAGCCAATAACATTTTCAAATTTTGGCATAAATATACATTTACCTTCAGAGTCAAATCTTCTGCCATGATAGCGACAAAAAAAATTATTTTTAACTGTACTATGATCTTCAACTAAAACATTACCTCTATGGGTACAAACATTTGAAAAACAATTAATTATATTATCTTTATTTCTAACGACTAATAAAGGCTCATCGATAAAATTATCTAAATAGTTAAATGGAAAAGCATTTTTAGCGTCTAAATTCGACTCATGTGTTATAAATTGCCAAGTGTTTTCAAAAATTTTCTTTGATTTAGAAAAAATTGAATCAGATGTATAGAACTTGCTATCAATCGTACTTGCTTGCTCTATTTTTTTATTGACTATCACAAAAAATTAAAGCGAATCAATCTGAGACTTAATTCTCTTCATGTTTTTTATATCACCAACTTTATAATACAGTTCTTTTAAAACATTTAAAATAGTAATATTATCAGGTTGAATTTTTATACAATCCTCTAAATGTGGAATGCTTTGATTATATAAATTATCTCTCTTCTTTTTATAATTATTATATTTTTTTTGATCGCTAGAACTTGAACCTAATTTGTTCATTTTTTTTATCAGAGAGGCTGTCTCATCTAAATACATGCTAGCAATATTATTGTGTGCATCAAAATAAGTAGGATCTAATTCTATAGATTTTATATAAGATTCTTTTGCACCATCGTTATCTCCTAAGGACTGCATAGCTGTTCCAAGAGCAAAATGTAGTACTGGATTTTGAGAATCAGACTGAATTGCAGTGTTTAAACTTTTCTTTAAACCCTCCTTATCATCAATAGAAATATAATAATTAACTTCTCTATTAATTATATCCTGAGATGATGGGATATTTAATCTTGCATTATCAATAGCAGATTTTAATAAGCTTTTGTCACCCTTTTTTTCTAAACAAACTAACAATCTAACCTGAAATTTTTCATCTTTGGGATCAAGATCTACTAATTTTCTAGCTTGTTCTAAAGCTAATAGATCTGAATTTGAATCACCAATATCTGAATAAAGTAAACAAGCATTAAAAAGTGAAGCGGTATCTATTACGCCTATAGATGGATTTTTTCTTATCTCATACGTCTTCAAAAACATATCAGCTGATTTTGAAATATTTTTTTTTGCTTCATCTTTATTTTTTTCAAAAAGTTCTAAAGCCTTTTTATAGCTTTCATCAGCTTCATTTAAACACTGAGCGGCACATAAATTTAAAGAACTTATAGATTTTTTTTGAAAGCCTCCTTTAGCATTTAAATCTAAATCCTTTTTAAAGGATTCTATTGCGACATTAAGATCTCCTAATTTTAAATAAATTTGCCCTCTGTAGTGCCAAAATTTTGACATTATCTTTGGTTTATCTTTATTAGTACCATCACTAATTTTTTTCATATACTTATCATGAGCAATATCAATTAATTCTTTAGCGGTTTCAATATCCTCTTTATTAAAAGCAATAATACTTCCAGTTAAATCTGCTTTTTGAGCAAATAAAAAATTTGCTACAAAGAAAAATATAATAGATAGTTTCATTTGTATTAATTTAAGTTTACATTATTTTCTTCATCATTGTTGTTTGCTGAGGAATTATCATTGTTTGAATCATTTGAATTTTCAATAGATTTACTTTCAACATTAGCATCACTACTTTCAATTTTATTATCCTCATTAATAACATTTTCTTGACTATCATCGATTACTTCATCATCATCAGAAACCTCAACCTTAGCTACAGCAGCAATTATATCATCGTTCTTAAGATTAATAAGTCTGACACCTTGAGTTGCTCTACCCATGACCCTCATATCATCAACAGACATTCTAATGGTGATTCCTGATTTATTAATAATCATAAGATCATCTCCATCTTTAACATTCTTGATAGCAATTAAATTACCTGTTTTATCAGTTATGTTAATTGTTTTCACTCCTTTTCCTCCTCTGTTAGTAGTTCGATAGTCTTCTACTTTTGATCTTTTTCCATATCCATTTTCGGAAACAACTAATACCTCAGATTCTATATTATCTACGCATATCATTCCAATGACCTGATCATTATCCGTAGCTAATCTGATACCTCTTACTCCTGTACTTCCTCTACCCATAGAACGAGCCTTTTCTTCGTTAAACCTTATACATTTACCTGATTTTAGCGCCATCATTATATCCATTGATCCATTTGTCAACTTAGCTTCTAGTAACTGATCACCTTCTCTAATATTTATAGCTTTTATACCATTTTGCCTTGGTCTAGAATAAGATTCTAAGGATGTTTTCTTAATAACACCCTTTTTGGTACACATTAATATATAATTAGAGTTTATATATTCTTCATCTTTTAAATTTTCGACATTAATGTATGCCATAATTTTATCATCAGATGGAATATTAATTAGATTTTGTATAGCTCTTCCTTTTGATGTTTTTGAACCTTCGGGTATTTCATAAACTTTAAGCCAAAAACATTTTCCATTTTCAGAGAAAAAGAGCATATAGTTGTGATTAGTAGCAATAAAAATATGCTCTAAAAAGTCTTCATCTCTGGAAGAAGCTCCTCTATGACCAACCCCCCCTCTGTTTTGTTGTCGATATTCGGAGAGTGGAGTTCTTTTTACATAGCCTAAATGAGAAATGGTAATTACAACTTTTTCATTAGGTATCATGTCTTCAATAGATAGATCAGCACTTGAATATTCAATCTGAGTTCTTCTTTCATCACCAAATTTTTCTTTAACATCTTTAAAATCTTCAACCAGCATATTTAATCTTATGTCTTCACTAGATAAAATTTCATTTAAGGACTTTATTTTATCCATAAGATCCTGGTGTTCTTTTTTTATCTTATCTCTTTCAAGTCCTGTTAACTTTTGTAAACGAAGATCTAAAATTGCTTTTGCCTGAACTTCAGATAAAGAATAATTATTTATTAGTCCATTTCGAGCTTCTTCAGGTGTATGAGATTTTTTAATTAATTCAATAATTTCATCTAAATTATCAAGGGCAACTAAAAGACCTTGTAAAATATGAGCCCTTTTTTCAGCTTGTTTAAGATCAAATTTAGTTTTTCTAATAAGGACTTCATGTCTGTGAGCTACAAACAATTGAATTATTTCTTTGAGATTTAGAAGTTTAGGCCTCCCCTTAACTAATGCTATATTATTAATACTAAAAGATGATTGTAACTGGGTATATTTAAAAAGTTTATTTAATACTATATTTGGAATAGCATCTCTTTTTAATATATAAACAATTCTCATACCTCTTCTATCAGACTCATCACGGATATCAGAAATTCCTTCAATTTTCTTTTGATTAATCAATTCTGCTGTTTTCTTAATCATTTCAGACTTATTTACCTGGTAAGGTATTTCAGTAACAATAATTGCTTCTCTGTTGTTTTTTAACTCTTCAAAATGTGTTTTTGATCTTAACACTACCCTTCCTTTACCAGTTTCATAAGCTTGTTTTACACCTTCATAACCATATATGATTCCTCCTGTTGGAAAGTCAGGTGCTTTAATATAATTCATAAGCTCCGAAACTTCTATTTTTCCTCTTAACTCAATGTATTTAATTATACCATCCAAAACTTCAGTCAGATTGTGAGGAGCCATATTTGTAGCCATACCAACAGCTATTCCACTAGCACCATTTACTAATATAGCTGGAATTCTTGTTGGCAAAACAGTTGGTTCTTTTAGAGTGTCATCAAAATTTAACTGAAAGTCTACAGTATCTTTATCAATGTCAGACAACATCTCCTCTGCCATTTTTTGTAATCTAGCTTCAGTATACCTCATAGCAGCTGGACTATCCCCATCAACAGATCCAAAATTACCTTGACCATCTACCATTTGATATCTAAGAGACCAATCTTGTGCCATTCTAACCATTGCATCATATACAGATGAATCACCGTGGGGATGATACTTACCAAGAACTTCACCAACAACTCTAGCAGATTTTTTGTGAGATCTATTGGACATAAGCCCTAATTCATGCATCCCGTATAATATTCTTCTATGTACGGGTTTTAAACCATCTCTAACGTCTGGAAGCGCTCTTGACACAATTACACTCATGGAGTAATCGATGTAAGCAGACTCCATTTCATTAACAATATTTATAGGAATTACTTTTTGATTTTGTTGGTCATCATTTATATCTTGATTATCCATAAAATTATCTTTTGTTTAGTAGTAAATTTATACCAGCAATATAATGTTTAAATATTAATTTTTGATATAAAATGTCAATGTTTTTAATAACAATTTGTTAAACATATTTTGTTTTGTTTTTTAATGACAAAAAGTCGTTATATTTGATTATAATAAAACTGTAATATGGATCAAAGTTTTTCAAATAGAATAAAAGAAGTTATAAGTTATAGCCGTGAAGAAGCTCTAAGGTTAGGACACGCATTTATTGGTACTGAACACTTGCTTCTTGGAATTATTAGAGAAGGTGAAGGAGGCGCAATTAATGTATTAAATAATTTAAATATTGAATTACTTACCTTAAAAGATAAAATTGAAGAGTTTGGTCAAAAAAATAACATAGAGCAAGCAATAACAAAAAAACAACTCCCACTAACGAAACAAGCAGAAAAAGCTCTGAAGACAACATTTTTAGAAGCGAGAAAGTTTGAAAGTACTGTAATTGGAACAGCTCACTTACTTCTTTGCGTTTTAAGAAATTTTGATGATCCAATTACAAAAATTTTAAATGAATTTGATATAAATTATGAAACTGTAAAAAACGAGTATAACAATTACTTGTTTAAAAAAGAAAAGAAAACTGATAATGTCTACAGAGCATCTTTGAGCGATGAAGAGAATACAGAAAGAGAATCTAAAAGTTGGGTTAGTAAACAAAAAAATAAAACTAAGTCTTCCACTCCCATCTTAGATAATTTTAGTAGAGATATAACAAAATATGCTGAAGAAGGAAAACTAGACCCTGTCATAGGTAGAAAAGATGAAATTGAAAGAGTATCACAAATTTTATCAAGAAGAAAAAAAAACAATCCATTACTAATTGGAGAACCTGGAGTTGGAAAATCAGCAATAGCTGAAGGATTAGCTATAAGAATTGTTAAAAAGCAAGTATCAAGAGTTTTATTTAATAAAAAAATCTTAACACTAGATCTTCCTTCATTAGTAGCAGGAACTAAATATAGAGGTCAATTCGAAGAAAGAATGAAAGGAATTATGAATGAATTAGAAAAAAACCCTAATATCATTTTATTTATTGATGAAATTCATACTATCGTTGGAGCGGGTGGCGCAACTGGTTCATTAGATGCTTCGAACATGTTTAAACCAGCATTAGCCAAAGGAGAAATACAGTGTATAGGGGCAACTACTCTAGATGAATATAGACAATTTATAGAAAAAGATGGAGCGTTGGAAAGAAGGTTTCAAAAAGTAATTATCGATCCCACATCACCTTCTGAAACGATTGAAATACTCCAAAATATAAAAGAAAAGTACGAGGACCATCACAATGTTATTTACTCAGATGAGGCTATAAATGCTTGTGTAAATTTAACTACTCGATACATTTCAGATAGATACTTACCTGATAAAGCAATCGATGCTTTAGATGAAGCAGGATCAAGAGTTCACATTACAAATATCAATGTACCTGAAACTGTCACAAAACTTGAAAAAGAACTTGAAAAAATCCAAAAGAAAAAAAAGACTGTTGTAAACCAACAAAAATATGAAGAAGCTGCAAAATTAAGAGATACTGAAAAACAAACTGAATCTAAATTAATTGAAGCGCAAATTAAATGGGAAGAAAAAATAAAATTAGAAAAAGAATTAGTTTCAGAAAACAATGTTGCGGAAGTTGTTTCTATGATTACAGGTATTCCTGTTCAAAGAATTGCTAAAAGTGAAAGTGCAAAACTTTCTACAATGTCAAATGACTTGAAAAAAACTATAATTGGTCAAGATGAGGCCGTAGAAAAAATTGTTAAAGCAATTCAAAGAAACAGGGCAGGTTTAAAAGATCCTAATAAACCAATTGGATCATTTATTTTTCTAGGTCCTACTGGCGTTGGAAAAACACAACTTGCTAAAGAACTTGCTAAATATCTTTTTGATTCTGAATCAGCCTTAATTAGAGTTGATATGAGTGAATATATGGAAAAATTTGCTGTTTCCAGACTAGTAGGTGCTCCTCCGGGTTACGTAGGTTACGAAGAAGGAGGCCAATTAACCGAAAAAGTTAGAAGAAAACCATATTCAATTATTTTATTAGATGAAATAGAAAAAGCTCATCCTGATATTTTTAATCTTCTGTTACAAGCAATGGATGATGGTGAGATGACAGATAGCCTAGGAAGAAAAATAGATTTCAAAAATACTGTAATCATAATGACATCTAACGTTGGAACAAGAAAATTAAAAGAGTTTGGAGCTGGTATAGGTTTTAGTACAATTTCAAAAAAAGAAAACCTTGATGAGCATACAAAAAGTGTTTTAGAAAAATCTTTAAAAAAGACTTTTGCCCCGGAATTTTTAAATAGATTAGATGATGTAATATTATTTAACAATCTTTCTAAAGAAAATATTAATCTTATCATTGATATTGAACTTAAAAAACTAAAAAAACGTTTGAAAAATTTAAACTACGATCTAAAATTAACTAAGAAGGCAAAGGAATATATAGCACTTAAAGGTTTTGATGAAAATTTTGGAGCTCGCCCCTTAAAACGTGCGATTCAAAAATACATCGAAGACCCTTTTGCGGAAGAAATTATTCTTGGTAAAGTAGGTGAAGGAGACGTAGTTAAAATAGATTTTAATGAAAAAAATGATGAAATTATATTGACTAAAAAATAATTTTATTTTAATTTTTTAATTATTTCCTCACTTATACCAGTATTTGAAAATCCACCATCGTGATATAAGTTTTGCATTGTTACCATTTTAGTATAATCTGAGAATAAAGCTACACAAAATTTAGCACAGTCT
The DNA here is from genome assembly GCA_002718035.1 of Flavobacteriales bacterium. GTDB lineage: Bacteria > Bacteroidota > Bacteroidia > Flavobacteriales > TMED113. The sequence goes on along the minus strand of PBCX01000003.1, from coordinate 155,967 downwards.
TTGGCGCTTGCATTACCCAATGGAGACATTTTTTCTGAATATTCAAAAAAAGTATCAAAACCTTCAACGCCACTACCAGCAGTTGTAATTGTTGGTGATTGAGATATTGTGTTAATTCTAACTTTATTTTTTACACCAAAATGATACCCAAAACTTCTAGCAATAGATTCTAAAAATGCTTTATTCTCGGCCATATCGTTATAACTTGGAAAAGTTCTCTGAGCGGCAATATATGATAGAGCTAAAATTGAACCCCATTTATTGATTGCATCAAGTTTCATTGACGTCTGTAACAGTTTATGAAATGATATTGCTGAAACATCAATTCCTTTCATTAAATAATCGTAATTTAAATCAGTATATGACCTTTTCTTTCTTACATTAACAGACATGCCAATGGAATGTAAAATAAAATCAATTTTACCATTAAAAATTTTTAAAGATTTTGAAATTAAATTCTCTAAATCTTCTAATGAAGTTGCATCAGCTGTAATTACTTGTGAATTACATTTCTTAGCTAAATCATTAATACTACCTAACCTTAAAGCAGTTGGAGCGTTTGTTAAAATTATTTTTGCTCCATTTTCTACACATTCCTCAGCAACTTTCCAAGCAATGGATTTGTCATCAAGAGCTCCAAAAATTATACCTTTTTTTCCTTTTAATAAATTATTCATATTAATAAATTATAAAAAATTGTATTTATATTCAAATATTCAACATTTTTTCAGCATTTGCAATTGCTTCTTCAGTAATTTCTCTACCACTCAACAATCTAGCAAGTTCATAAACCCTATTTTCAGCATTCAATTTCATTATACTAGTTTCAGTTTTACTTTCTGTTTTTTCAGTTTTAAAAACTTTATAATGATTATTTGCTAAAGATGCGATTTGTGGAAGGTGGGTAATTGCAATAATTTGTTGGTTTGATGATATTTGTTTCATAAAAAAACCTACTTTTTCAGCAATTTTACCTGAAACACCGGAATCAATTTCATCAAAAATAATTGTAGATGAATTATTTATTGAATATAAATGCTTCTTAATACACAACATCAATCTAGATAATTCACCGCCAGAAGCAATTTTATGAATTTCTTTTAATTCATGACCTTTGTTGGCAGAAAAAAGTAATTCAACAGAGTCTTTACCATGGTAATTTAAAGAATCTAATTCATTTATAACAAATTTTAATTTTCCGTTAGAAATACCTAGGAACTCTAAATCTTTAATTAATAAAGATTCTATTTTTTTTGAAAAATCAATTCTTGATTTTGAAATAAATTTTGAAGTTAATAGCAACCATTCATTATTTTTAATAAATTCTTCCTTTGTCTTGATCAAATCATAATCATGATTTTTAATAAGTGAAATTTTTTTTGATAGTTCATTAGTCTTTTCTAAAAGCTTTTCTTCAGAGTTAACAAAATGCTTTTCCTCCAATGAATTAATTAAATTCAATCTTTCCTCAATTTCATTCATTAGATTATTATCAACAATTAACCTGTCCTGAAAAATATTTATCTCCTCATACAAATCTTTTATGTCAATTAAATTACTAGATAGTCTATTACTAAAATTTAATAACTTGTCATTATAAGAAGAAATAGATTTTAACAAAGAATTAGATTTTTCCATTGAATTAACTATCTTATTTTCTCCTTGAAAAAAATATAATATATCACTTAGATTTTTTTTTATTTCAAAAATGTTTTTTAATAAATTAAATTGTTCAGAAATTTCTTTTTTTTCTCCAATTTTTAAATCTGCAATTTTTAATTCGTTATGTAGTTTTTTTAAATTTTCTAATTCATCACTTTGTAATTTATTATTTAATTCAAATTGATCTATTTTTTGAGATAATTTTTGATTTTCAGAAAACTTTTTTTGGTATAGAGTTAATTTATTATTATAATCTTTGTTTTCAAAAGACAATAAAGTGTCAATAAAATTTAATTGAAAAAATTCATTATTAAGCAATAAATTTTCGTGTTGTGAATGAATATCAATTATTTTTAAAGAAAAGTTTCTTAAAACTTCTAATCTAACAGGGGAATCATTGATAAATGATCGAGATTTACCATTTGGAAGAATCTCTCTTCTAATTATTAGTTCTGATTCATAATCAATATCATTAGAAGAAAAAAGACTTGAAAAATTTAAATCTGAAATATCAAAATGAGCTTCAATAATTATTTTCTTTGAGTTATCGTAAAATTTTGAAAAATCTGCTCGGGAACCAGAAATTAAATTTAATGCCCCAATAATTATTGATTTACCAGAACCAGTTTGACCGGTTAAAACTGAAAATCCATTAAAAAAATTTATGTCTACAAACTTAATTGTAGCAAAATTTTTAATAATTAAGTTATTTAACATTTAATTACTTGTTAAAATTTTTTGCCATTTATCAGCATTTTTTGGTGACATTCTAGTAAGAACATTAACTAGTTGATTTGCTTGCATTAAAGTGCCTTGAGAAAAAATACTGATAATTTCATCAGTTTTAGAATCAAAAAAAAGTTGAATTAAATAACTTTTAGGCCTTTGATTATATACATCAAGTAGTTTTATTAAAGCATCAGCAATATTTTCTCTAACTAAATCCGGTTTTTCAGTAAAATTATCCATTCCCTCTCTGTGGTATGAAAAAAAAGAAGCTCTCATATTAGTAAAATCTGGATTTAATAAATTTTCAACTAACCAATATCTATTTTTTGAACCTTCAAAAGATTTCCAACCAGAAATATTATTATCATTTTGAGCATTACTGACAATTTTTTGTGCTTTAAGAAAATATTTATCACCTCCGTTTAATGAAAAGGAATCATAATCAAAACCCAGAATTAGGTAGACATAATAAGCTAGTACTGATGTTAAATTTGAAGTATATGTGTTTTCATTAAATTCAAGTGGTTCAAATTCTACATATTTAAACTTAAATTGGTCATCAACTAAATTGATGACAGGGGAATTATAAGTACTTTTAAATACTGGTCTTGAAGATTGAACTGATATGGTGCCAGAAAATTCATCAGTAGATATTTGTTGATTAATTCTAATTAAAATAGTACAGTCAATTCTTTCCTCATTTGAGTAAACATCATTCGTCCACTTCGTTGTGTTAATAAATTCATTAATACTTTGCCTCATTGAATTAAACATTTCTCTGTTTGCACTAGGGACAGATGAATAATTTAAAGAAACTCTACAATTAATTTCCTGAGAAAAAACAAAAGAATTAAGAGAGATAAATAAAAAAAATATAAACTTTGAATACATTATTTAACTGACTTATTTTTTATATCAAAACGTTTAAAAAACATATTTGTTGCTTGTTTAACAATTATTTTAGATAATTCTACTTTTGACATTAAAGGATATTTTTTAATATTGAAATTACTATCAATTATACTAATTTTATTAGTATCGAAACCAAAACCAGCACCTTTGTCATTTAATGAATTTAAGATAATTGCATCTAAGTTTTTATCTTCAAGCTTTCTTTTTGCACTCTCAATTTCATTGTTAGTTTCTAAAGCAAACCCAAATAAAATTTGGTTTTTTTTTCTACGACCCAAAGTCTTTAATATATCTTCTGTTTTATTTAATGATAGATTTAAATCATCACTTTTCTTCTTTATTTTTTTATGATGGATTATTTTTGGCTTATAATCAGAGACGGCAGCGGAAAAAATTATTATATCTTGTTTCTCAAATTTTTCTAAAGAAATATCTAACATCTCTTGAGCAGACACAACACGATTTAAATTTATATTCTCATTTACTGATTCTGTACTTGGCCCTAAAATTAATTCTACAGTAGCTCCCTGCATGATTAATTCATTTGCAATACAACAGCCCATTTTTCCAGATGAAAAATTACCTATAAATCTAACTGGATCAATTTTTTCAAAAGTTGGGCCTGCAGTTACTAGACAATTAACACCACTTAAAGGTAACATATTAGATAAAAAGGTCTCTAATTTAGTAACAATTGTTTCAGGCTCAGATAATCTACCCTTTCCAATTAAACCACTTGCAAGCTCTCCAGATTCAACATCAATAAATAAAAAACTATTTTTCTTTAACTTTTTTATATTTTCTTGAGTTATTTTATTAAGATACATGTCGTGATCCATTGCAGGAGCTATAAATACTGGACATGTTGAAGATAAAATTGTTGATAGTAATAAATTGTTTGATGCACCAATTGCAATATTTGAAATAGTGTTTGCAGTTGCTGGCGCAACTACTATCAAGTCAGCCCAAATACCATATTCAACATGATTATTCCATTCATTTTCACTATTGGTAAAACTAGAAAAAACTTTATTTTTTGATAGAACAGAAAGAACAAGTGGAGAAACAAATCTATGAGCATCAGGAGATAATATCACTTTAACTTCAGCACCTGATTTAATTAATAACCTAAGTAAAATTATTGACTTATAAGCAGAGATACCTGCACATACGCAAAGTAGAATTTTCTTTTTGAATAATGAAGATTTAGATAATTTCATTTCAAAAAAAAATTATTGACTATTTTTTATCTTTTTGAACTATTTCAGATTGATTTTCCTTTTCTTCATCATTAACATCAGGAAAATCTATATCATTTTCAGGCTCAGGAACTCTATGATAAACATTCCCTTCAATCAATTCTTGAATTGCAATAGATGTTGACTTTGGTAAACGCTCGTAATATCGAGATACTTCAATTTGTTCTTTATTTTCAAAAACTTCCTCTAAAGAATTATTAGTTGTAGCAAATTCATCAATTTTTTCTAGTAATTCTTCTTTCATTTCGACACCTATTTGACGAGCTCTTTTTGACAAAATAGAAATGGTCTTATAGATGTTTTCAGTTTCTTTACTAAGATCTTTTGTATCTCTAGAAATAGTAGTTTTGCTAGCGTTAGTTTTTTTATAATTCATCTCTTAAATTTTTTAATTCAGTAATAAATTCACTGTCCGGATATGTTAAGCTAAAATCTCGGTATGCAAATATAAACTCTTTTATCCGTAATTCCTTTTTTTCTTCTACACTATTTTTAGCTAATTCAAAAAAAGATTTTGTTTGATAATAAAAAACTTTTTCTAAAAAATTGGAGTTTGGATAAGATTCAATGAAGTTATTAAAAGAGTAAATAGACGCATTATACTTTCCGGTTTTATAATATGAATGTGCAATGTTATAAGCTTTTTCTTCTAATATTAAGTTCAGTTTTGAAATTAAATTATTAGCCTCTGAAATATAATCACTATTTGGATATACTGAAATAAACAATTCCAACATATTAATTGCTTTCAAAGTATTAGTTTGATCATAATAACTAGGAGAAGCATCTAAAAAATGACACTTAGCAGACATAAATGCCATCTCCTCAGATTTATTTGAAGAAAAAAATGTTCTTGAAAAATTATTAAAATGATATGCTGCATTAACATAGTCACCTGATTTATATAAACAATAAGAATAGTAATAATAAACATCTTCAGATTTATTACTCCCTTTAAACTCACTTAACAAATTCTCAAATAGAATTAATGATTTTGAAAACTTTTCTTGATTATAGAGACCAATAGCAGTTTCATATTTTAAATCAAAATTATCACTTTTCAGTAGTTTTTGATATTTACTACATGAGAAGATATTAAAAATTAAAAAAATAAATAGTAGCTTTTTCACGACACTAAATTAAAACAAATTTATTAATTGTACTTTTGTATTTTAAAAAACTCAAATTATTATGGATTTATTTAAGAAAATTGAACAAAATATGCAGCTCTCACCGCTAGGAAGACATGCAAAAGAAGCACATGGCTATTTTACCTATCCAAAACTAGAAGGAGAAATTTCAAGTAGAATGTTATTTAGAGGTAAAAAAGTTATTACATGGAGTATTAATAATTATTTGGGTTTATCAAACCATCCAGAAGTTAGAGAAGCTGACAGTAAAGCTGCTTCTGACTGGGGCCTAGGTACTCCCATGGGTTCAAGAATGATGTCAGGCGAAACAAAGTTTCATGAACAATTAGAAAATGAATTATCTAATTTTGTACAAAAAGAAAATACAATTTTATTAAACTTTGGTTATCAAGGAATGCATTCAGCAATTGACGCATTAGTTGACAGAAGAGATGTTATCGTTTATGATGAAGAATCTCATGCATGTATTTTAGACGGTATAAGACTACATAAACTTAATGGAACTACATTTAAATACCTTCATAATGATATAAATAGTTTAAAGAAAAATCTTGAAAGAGCAGAAAAAGCTATACAAAAAACAAATGGATCAATATTAGTTATAACTGAGGGAGTCTTTGGAATGGCAGGTGATCTTGGAAAACTAAAAGAAATATGTGAATTAAAGAACAAATTTTCATTCCGGTTGTTTGTAGATGACGCGCACGGTATTGGTACAATGGGTGAAAATGGTAGAGGTACTGGTGAATATTTTGGAGTTCAAGATGAAATAGACATATATTTTGGCACTTTTGCTAAAAGTTTTTCTAGTATCGGGGCATTTATAAGTTCTACGAAAACTGTTATTGATTTTTTAAAATACACAACGCGATCACAAATATTTGCAAAATCCCTTCCTATGCCAATAGTAGTTGGAGCATTAAAAAGATTAGATATGATACGAAATAAACCAGAGCTCAAAAATAATTTATGGCACATAACCAAATTATTACAATCCGGACTAAAAAGTCAAGGATTTGATCTCGGAAAAACTGAAAGCTGTGTAACTCCAGTTTGGTTAGAAGGGGGTGTTACAGAATCAACAAATTTAACATTTGACCTTAGAGAAAACCATGGAATATTTTGTTCTATTGTAACTTATCCGGTAATCCCAAAAGGGAAAATAATGTTAAGATTAATTCCAACAGCTGTTCATACTGAAGATGATGTAAATGAAACTATTGAAGCCTTCACTAAAGTAAAAGACAAATTATTTAGTGGAAAATACATATCAGAAAAAATAGAAAAACCTATTACTTAATTATTATTTTTTTATTAATTATCCCTTTACTATAATTAATAGAAACATTGTAAATTCCTTTTGATAGATTTGAAAAGTCTATTTTATCATAAATATTTTTTTCAAAATAATTTTTTGATGAAATCATATTACCAACTACATCAAAAACAGATATCGAAATTTCTTGTTTCTTATCAAAAGAAATGTTCATGAACATTAAACTATTTGTTGGGTTAGGATAAAATATTAAATTATTTAATCCTTCATATTCAACTATATCAAATTGTTCAAATGGATCACATTCTTCAGAGTTATTAATAAATATTACATTTTCATAATCCTGATTAACAACATCGATTATTTCTTCAATACAAAATAAATTTTCAACACTGGTGTCATATCCTAATGGAAGTTCAAAATAAACTCTACATAGTGGAATTGGGTCATAGTTTTTTTGAATCAAACTATCTTCTAATGAGATACCTATTATCATTCTATCAATTGGGGAGAAATCAGGTTCTGATATGTAATCTGGAATTAAATTTTCAACATCATTTATAACAATATTCTCATTACCAACAATAAACTGATAACCTAAAACTTCATTATCAGGATTTAAAATGCTAATATCAAAATAACTCTCCTCCCAATTCACTTCAGAAATATCAAAATATACTGTGTTATTTGGATTAGTTATTTCCATACCATATTGACAGGGTTCTGACTGATTATCTCTAAAGTTTGATTCATTATTTATACAATTTACTAGGAGCCCAATATCTGATACAGTAATTTCATTATCAGAATCTAAATCGTTACAAGTCGTTGCATTTATATCATCATTTAAAATTTGATTTATATATTCTTGTCCATCAAAAACATCAATAAAACCATCCATATTTAAATCACCTGTTGTAGATTCTCCACCACAAACACCATTACAATCTAATTGAGCGTTTCCGTATATTTCACCATTACAATCAGTGTATGAAAAACACTCAGATAAACCATATGGATTTGAATCTTCTTCATTTAAAACTCCATTTCCATCAACATCATCATCTTCACTGTTTAAAATACCATCACCATCAATATCTGGATCATTAATATTATCTATTCCATCATTATCTATATCTGTAGCCATTACATAGCTTTTTGAACCATCTTCTAAAGTAATTACCCGAATACAACTTTGCATCCAATTATTTTCATATGTTAATTCAACATTCCCAAGAGCATCAGGATCTTGATCCCAATTTGTTCTAACAACCATTGTATAATCACCATCTGGAACTGTCGTAATATCAATCCACTGACAACCTAAGCTAGCTCCATAAATATCACCACAACCTGCTGATATACCCATTACACTGCAACCATATTGAGCAGTACCCCCATCACTACATTCTAGATCCATTACGCAAAAACCATTCTTAAATCCGACAGGTATTAATTGACCATTAGAATCAAATAAAACATATTCTGCATAACCTTTATAATGCCAATGATTATGACATTCATCCCATTCAAACTGATTTGTTTCTTCATTGTCTTCTACAGAGCCAATAAAATAATCTTGATCACCAATATTTTTTATCCAGGTATCGAATCTTACTAAGTATCTTGTTCCATAGCCATTTAAACAGCCTTCATCAATAGCACAACCATCATTATTCTCATATACTTCTAAATACATTGAATCTTCAAATGGTAAAACTGCCAAATCAGGACCACTAGTGCAATCAGGATCACCTGGATACAGACATGAAGCATCATCAATTTCAGCGATTGGATTGAAATTACAAGCATCTGTGTCCATACAACCCTGAACTGGTCCAATGTAAGATATTTCCCAATCTATGTTGTCACAATCAGCAACTAGTCTTAAATAATAAATACTCCCCCCTTCTAACAAAGGATTTACTTGAGACTGTAAACCACATTCATCATCATTATAATATATTGTTGCATCATTTGAGTCAGTTGCTAATAAGCCTGAACAATAATCATAAACGTAAATAACTGTATTACAATCAGACTCACAGGTGTTAATTTCATACTGACCATTTTGATCAGGTGAAAAAACATACCAATAATTATTAGTTTCAGTTTGATAATTTCCTAAACTAACTTCTATAGCCGTATTACAATCATATCCAGGTGGGCAATTCATAGTAGTAAAAGCCTCAGAACTAAATTCAGGGTCAAACATTATTAATTCATTTTCATAGTAAACTTGAAGCCCTCCGGAATCGAAGATGCCATCACCATATGAATCATAGACAGTAAATATGTAACAACCTTCAGCAGAAAGACAATATTGAAATAGATAATCCGTATATAGTTCTTGAAACTCATTTTCAGAAGCCCATACTTCTCCTTGATTATCATTTAGAATAAATGATGTTTCCCAGGGATAGTTATCTGATGAAAGTAAAATATCAATTTGGATTTCATCAGCTGAACAATTCATATCATAAATACATGATCCATTATCAAAAGTTGCATCAGAGTTAAAATTTGGAGACAATTCATCACTACATCCATAAATATCAAATTCATCACATATACCATTTTCATTTTCATCATTGTAACAATTTCCATCACAATCAACATAATCATCAGAATATATACAACCGTCATTATTTGTTGAATTAGGATCATAGTTACAAGCTTCTTGATCTGCACAACCTAAACAAATGAACGTGAAGGTAAAGTCACCTTCATTGGCATTAAATCCACTTATATATACATAATAATTGTAACCAATTTCAGTACTAAAATTTAATTTTGAATGTAAATAATTATCACAATCAGAGTCATCATTACCGTCAACACATGTTAAATTAAAACCATCGTCTCTAAATACATGAATTTTTGTGTCATAAGAAGACTCACACATTGAAATTTCAATATTTTCTTCAGATTGAGAATTAAAAAAGTACCAAACACCAGCTGATGAGTCAACTGAGGTGCCACAGTCACCTAACCCAACAGATTCTAAATACTCTTCATCAGAGTTAAAATTTGATGTAGTAGAAGTTATTACATCACCACAAAACAACTCAATAGAATTTGAAATATTATCATTATTTTGAGAGAATAAAATTACAGAAGTAAATAGAAAGAATAGGAACTGATTCATGGGTTAATTATTAATTCCTTACAATATACAACTAATTGAAGCATATTTATTTAATATTTGTTAAATTCGTGATATGAAAAATAGAACTTTACTAATAATTACAATCATATTAATTGGAGCATTTTCTAGAATTATCCCCCATCCACCAAATTTCACTGCAATTGGTGCAATATCTATCTTAGGTGGTGTTTATTTTGGAAAAAATTATTTAGCATTTTTAGTTCCAATTTTGTCAATGTTAATTTCAGATTTTTTATTAGGATTTAATTTGGCCCTCTCAGTTTACTTATCATTTTTAATAATGATTCCTCTAGGTATTGGTATTAAAAATAAATTATCTAATTTATCAGTTATTAAAACTTCAATATATGCTAGTATATTATTTTTTTTAGTAACAAATTTAAGCGTTTGGTTTTTCAGCACTATTTATCCTAATAATATTTATGGATTACTAATTTGTTATTATGCTGGAATTCCTTTTTTCTTTAATACACTTTTAGGAAATATTTTCTTTTCTTTTTCATTATTTGGAATTTATGAACTTATATCTAAAAGAAAATTCATTTATATTAACTCATGAAGAATATAATTGTTTTAGGTTGCGGTAGAGTTGGAAGAACAATTTGTGAAGACTTGTCTGATAACTTTTCTGTTTCAGTAGCTGATATCTCCAATAAAAATTTAGAAAAATTAAAAAGTAAAAAAATAAATAAAAAAAACTTTGATATTTCTAACAAAAGTGAACTAGCAAATAATATCAAAGATTTTGATCTAGTCATTAGTGCTGTTCCAGGATTCATGGGATTTAACACTCTAAAAACCATAATTAAAGAAAAAAAAAACGTTGTTGATATATCTTTTTTTCCTGAAGACTGCCTTAAATTAAAGGATCTTGCAATTAAAAATAATGTATCAGCTATCGTCGACGCTGGTGTTGCCCCTGGATTAAGTAATTTAATTTTGGGTCATTATGATTCTTTATCTAAAGTTAATTATTACGCCTGCTATGTTGGCGGATTACCAGTAACTAAAGAAAAACCATTTGAATATAAGGCTCCGTTTTCACCAATTGACGTAATAGAGGAATATACAAGACCTGCAAGATTATATGAAAACTCCAAAATTATTATTAAAGAACCCCTAACAGAAAAAGAAATAATTAATTTTGAAAGCATTGGTAATTTACAAGCATTTAATACAGATGGATTGAGGTCACTACTATATACAATGTCTCATATTCCAAATATGAAAGAAAAAACTTTACGATACCCTGGACACGCGGAAAAGATTGAAATTTTTAAAAAAGCTGGATTTTTTAATGAAAATCATGTGGAAATCATGGGTAAAAAAATAAAACCTATTGACTTTACTACAGAGCTGCTAAAAAAAAATTGGTATTTGAATGAAAGTGATTTGGAATTTACGGTTATGAAAATTGAGATAACTGATTCAGATCATAAATATACTATTGACTTATTTGATGAATTTGATACGAAAAAAAATCAATCTTCCATGTCAAGAACTACTGGATTTACTTGTACTGCTTGTGCTAATTTAATAGCTAAGAATTTAATTTCTGAAAAAGGTATTATTCCACTTGAAACTATTGGAAAAAATAATTCATGTTATAATTATGTCATTAATTATTTAAAAGAAAGAAGTGTTAATTTAATTACTAATAAAAAAAAAAATAACTAGATTTATTTAATTTACTAACCTCAAAAGATTTAAAATGAACCTCATTAAAAACAATTTTTTAAAAATAACTTTACTAACAATAATTCTTGGTGTTATTTTCCTTATGATGTCAAACGGAAAATACGTTCTTTTTCCACCGGAAAATAGTAATACTGATCAGGATTTTAAATATCAAACCGAACAATTTGCCGATATAAAAATGATTAGATACAAAGTGCCAGGTTTTAAAAAACTAGATTTAAGACAAAAAAAATTGATTTACTTCCTCTCCCAAGCATCCTTGTGTGGTAGAGATATAATTTTTGATCAAAATTATAGACACAATTTAAGTATACGTAGAGTTTTAGAGTCCATAGTAGAAAATTATAAAGGAGATAGAAATAGTACAGAATGGAATGAGTTTATGGTTTACACAAAACGTTTTTGGTTTTCAGGTGGAATTCACCATCACTACTCAAGCGCAAAAATAAAACCTAGTTTTAGTCCTGAATACTTTGAAAAATTAATTAAAAATGTAAATCCAGAACTTTTAAATAAATCTAATACATTAATAGAGTCTGACCTAGGAGTTGGTATATCTGAATTAATTTTCAATAAAAATATTGACTCAAAAAGAGTAAATCGAGATAAAGGTATGGATATAATATTAGGCTCTGCAAATAATTATTATGGACCTAATATTACTGAAGAAGATGTGAACTTTTTTTACAAAAAAGAATTTGAAGAAAGAGCTCCTGAATATGGACTAAATTCAAGATTAGTAAAAGAAAATGGAAAAATCTACGAAGAAGTATATAAAGTTGGTGGAAAATATGGAGAAGCGTTAGAACAAATGATTTATTGGATAGAAAAAGCTAAAAATGTTGCAGAAAATGATAGTCAAAAAAAATCTTTTGATTTATTAATTGAATACTATAAAACAGGAGATATTTACAAGTGGGATGAATATTGTATTCAGTGGGTAAATACTCAAACAGATATTGATTGGATAAATGGATTTGTTGAAGTTTATGGCGATGCTGCTGGCCGTAAAGGTGCCTATGAATCTATTGTTCAAATTAAAGACATGGAAGCATCTAAAACCACTGAAGTTATTAATGAATACGTACAATGGTTTGAAGATAATTCAAGTATAATGGATGAACATAAAAAAGAAAATGTTGTTGGAGTTAGCTATAAAGTTGTTACTGTAGCAATGGAGTCTGGGGACGCTTCCCCCTCTACACCTATTGGAGTTAACTTGCCAAATAATAATTGGATTAGAACTGAAAAGGGATCAAAATCGGTAAGCCTAGGTAATATTATTGCAGCATATAGCGGTGCTGCGTCTGGTGGAGGTTTTTTAGAAGAATTTTGTTATTCTGAAGAAGAAATAGAAAGAGCAAAAAAGTACGGAGATACGGCTGACAAATTAGGTACTCTTCTTCACGAAGTAGTAGGACATGCATCAGGAAAAATTAATGAAGGTGTAGGCACGCCTAAAGAAACATTAAAAAACTACAAGTCCACATTAGAAGAAGCAAGAGCTGATTTAGTAGCTTTATATTACATGATGAATAAAAAGCTCATAGAAATAGGTTTAATGGAGTCAATGGAATGCGGAATGGCTGAATACGATTCATATATTAGAAATGGCCTTATGCTTCAATTAAGAAGAATTGAATTAGGAGACAACATTGAACAAGATCATATGAGAAATAGGCAACTTGTATCAGCGTGGGCTTATGAAAAAGGACTTGAAGAAAATGTAATTGAAAAGATAACGAAAAATGGTAAAACATACTTTGTAGTAAATGATCACAAAAAATTACAAGATGTTTTTGGACAATTGTTGAGAGAAATTCAAAGAATTACCTCTGAGGGTGACTTTGAAGCTGGAAAAAAGTTAGTAGAAAACTATGGAGTTCAAATTGATCCTCAAATTCATGAGGAGGTTTTAAAAAGATCAGAAAAATTTAATAGTGCACCGTACGGTGGATTTATAAATCCAAAGTATACTTTGAAAGAAAACAACGGAGAAATAAAAGATGTACTAATAAATTATCCTGATGATTTTACAACTCAGATGATGGAATACGCAAATGATTACTCTTTTTTACCAAGTGTTAATTAATTTGCTCTGTTGACTCTATAAATTTAATTCCTTCTTTTTCTAAAGATTTTAATATGGGCATATATAATTCTTTATGGACAGGTATCCTAACGCCTCTCAATGATACTTTTCCTTCTAAGATCAATTTAGCAGCAAAAAATATTGGAAGTCCTACAGTTTTAGCCATTGCAGTTCTAATACTATCTGATCCAATAATAGCCATTGAACTGTAAAGCCTTTGCTTAATATTTCCTTTTTCAAACTCAAATTTATGCTGCATTACAATCATATCTTTATCTTGTGTTTGTAATTTCCATTTTTTTTCCAAAGTATTCTGAAGTATTTGTCCATTTGATTTAGAATTTTTAAATTTTAGATCAAAAAAATCTAAATAATTTAACATTTCTAATATTTTCTTATCCTTTATCATTTTTAATTTATCTAAATAAACATCCTTAGTAATCATTTCTCTTGATTCATCAAAAGAAGTGAAACCAATATTTACTAAAAAATCCCAAGCAGAAGCAAAATCTTTTTTTCTCAAAGTTCCTCTTACTAAAGTTTGAACTTCATCCAACTTATATTTTTCCTTGTAGTGTAACGAATCTCTGTTGGGATAGGATTCAAAATTTCCAAAATTTGGTATAAACACACTTTCAGTTGTTTTAAACACTTCATCATAAGAAATTTTTTTTATTGTCCCATTTTTTAAATACCTAGCACCATCCTTACCAGCTAAAACAACATTTTTAGGATTCCATGTAAACTTATAACCCCAAGGATTGTTACATGACTCAGGAGCAATGAGTCCTCCGCAAAAAGATTTAAAAGAAGTTATTTTTTTATTTTCTTTTTTTAAACTATCGATTATACTCATTGCTGAAATATGATCAATTCCAGGGTCTAAACCAATTTCATTAAGTATTAATATTCCTGCCTCTTTAGCAATACTGTTTAATGATTTCATTTCATCAGAAACATATGATGCTGTTATTAAATTTTTTTTATAGTCTATGCAATCTTTTGCAATTAGTGTATGAAAACTAGGTGGTAACATAGAGATTACCAAATCAGCTCTTTCAATTTCATTTCTTCTAAAATCATTATTATTGATGTTATGAACTAAATTTTTAAAATTATCAAACTTTGAAAATTGTTGAAGAAATTTATTTTCATATTGATCAAGAATAGTTAAGAAAATATCATTTTTTTTAGAATAATTTATTAAATACTCTATCAACACACTAGAAGACCTACCTGAACCTATGACTAAAATATATTTCATTATTTTGAAAAATAATATTTTTTTTAATAAACTAAACTAAATATTTATTTTAATTTAGCTTAGCTTGATAATTACAACTATTGATAATATTCAATATTTGTTTTAAGATTAATAAATTAGACCTAAACTAATGACATCGATTTTAAAAAAACTTAACATATCCACAACTGTTAAGTGGAATTTGAGTCCAAATGAAATAGAAAATATTTGCATTAAAGAAGGAAGCGCAAAAAAAACTAGTTTAGGCGCCATAACAATTGATACAGGAAAATTTACTGGAAGAGCACCGAAAGATAGATACATAGTTAAAGATTCTTTAACAGAAAGTTTAGTATGGTGGGGTAATATAAATAAACCTTTTCCAGAAGATAACTTTAATTTATTAAAGAATAAAATAGTAAAACACTTAAACTCAAAAGAGAAAATTTATGCAAGAAATTGTTATGCTTGTGCAAATGAGAGTTACAAATTAAAAATTACTGTTTTTTCTGAAACTGCTTGGGCCAGCTTATTTGCTTATAATATGTTTTTAAGAGTTGATGAAAAGGCTAACAATTTTAATAATGAGTGGACAATATTTTGCGCGCCCTCTTTTAAATCAAACCCTGAAATTGACAAAACTAGGAAAGAAAATTTTGCTATTATCAGCTTTAAGAATAAAGAAATTATTATTGGAGGATCTGCTTATACCGGTGAAATTAAAAAAGGTATTTTTTCAGTTTTAAATTTCTTACTCCCATCTAAAAAAAATGTTTTATCAATGCACTGTTCAGCAAATATTGGCAAAGAAAATGATACTGCATTATTTTTTGGTCTTTCAGGCACAGGAAAAACAACATTGTCAGCTCATCAAAATAGAAAATTAATTGGTGATGATGAACATGGTTGGGATGAAACATCAATTTTTAATTTTGAGGGAGGATGTTATGCAAAATGTATAGATCTTTCATATGAAAAAGAACCTGACATATATTCAGCGATTAAAAGTGGTGCTTTATTAGAAAATATTTGTTTCAAAAAAAATACAAATGAAGTAGATTTTTCCAGTACTCTTAAAACTCAAAATACCAGAGTTAGCTATCCAATTCATCACATAAAAAATATTGCCAAACCATCAATAGGAAAAGCACCAAAAAATATATTTTTCTTGACTGCAGATGCTTTTGGGGTTCTTCCCCCCGTATCAAAATTAGATAATAATCAAGCAATGTTTCACTTTATTTCAGGCTACACAGCAAAGGTTGCAGGAACAGAAGATGGAATTATTGAACCTGAAGCAACATTTTCTAACTGCTTTGGAGCTCCATTTATGCCACTTCATCCAACTGTTTACGCAAAAATGTTATCTGAAAAAATAAAAAAATCAAATGTTAATGTTTGGTTAATCAATACTGGTTGGATTTCAGGCCCTTACGGTGTTGGATATAGAATAAAATTGGAGCATACAAGATCAATAATTGATGCAGTTCTAAATAGCACTTTAAATAATGTTTCATATGAGAAAGAAAGAATTTTTGGATTAAACATTCCTTTGGAATGCCCCAATGTGCCAAGTGAAATACTAAAACCATGGAAAACGTGGCAAAATAAAGATGCTTACACAAAACAGGCAAAAAAACTAGCTAAATTATTTAACAAAAACTTTGAAAAATTTAATAATATTTCAGAAAATGAAATATTGGATGGTGGACCCACATATAAAAGTTAAATAATAATGCAATTATTTTACTCAAAAGAAATTGAAAAATTCCAAACTTTAAATACAGAAGAAAGTAAGCACTGCTTAAAAGTTTTAAGAAAAAAAAAAAATGACAAAATATTCGTAACGGATGGTGTTGGTAATTTTTATGAATGTAAGATTAAAGAACAAGTAAAAAATGAATTAAAAGTTGAAATTCTTAGTAAAAAGAAGATAAGAAAAAAACCGATCATAGAACTCGCCATTTCATTTCCTAAACAACGTATAAGATCTGAATGGATAATTGAAAAAGCAACAGAAATTGGAGTTAGTATAATAACACCAATAATTTGTGAAAAATCTGAAAGAATTAAAATAAATCATGATAGAATGAATAAAATTGCCATATCATCTATGAAGCAATCATTAAGAACATATTTACCAATTATTTCTAAAATGCAAAAATTTTCTGAATTCATTAAAAAATCTAGTTTAGATCAAAAATATATTGCTCATTGTAAATATGACATGAGTAAAGAAAAAATTAAAAACAACAAAAAAAAATCTTCCTGTATACTAATTGGTCCGGAGGGAGATTTTTCAAATAAAGAAATTATCTTAGCAAAAAAATTTCAATTCAAAACAGTAACATTAAATGATAACAGACTAAGAACAGAAACTGCTGCAATAATTGCTTGTAACCAACTAATTTCTTAATGATGAAAAAGTTTTATCTAATACTTATTTTATTTTTATGTACTAGCTCAATTAGTTTAAACGAAAAAACTTATCAATTTGCTGTTCTAAAATATCAAGGTGGAGGAGATTGGTATTCGAATCCAAGTTCATTAAAAAATTTAGCAATTTTCTGCAACGAAAAATTAAATATGAATATTAACCCAAATTATGCTACTGTGGATGTTGGTAGTTTAGAAATATTTAATTACCCATTTATTTTTATGACCGGACATGGGAATGTATACTTCAATAACTTTGAGTCTGAAAATTTAAGAAATTATCTGATGAGTGGTGGTTTTTTACATATTGATGATAATTATGGAATGGATCAATACGTAAGAAAAGAGATGAAGAAAGTTTTTCCTGAACTAGATTTTGTTGAACTTCCAAAAAGTCATAAAATTTATAATATGAAATTTAAATTTGAAAATGGATTACCAAAAATTCATGAACATGACAATAAACGCCCACAGGGAATGGCTCTTATAAAAAATGGAAGGTTAGTTTGTTTTTATTCATATGAAAGTGATCTTGGAGATGGTTGGGAAGACAAGGAAATACATCAAAATTCAAAAAACAAAAGAGAGAAAGCATTAAAAATGGGTGCAAATATAATAGATTATATTATGACTAATAATTAAATTTATAGGATGAAAAAAAAAAACAAGTAATATATGGGGATTATTTATAGGGTTTTCTTTACTATTTCTTTTTTGGAAACTTAGTATTTTATTTGCTTATTTGTTCATTTCTATCATTTTAGCTATTGTCCTTAACCCTCTAAATAAAAAACTACAATTTCACAAATTAAATAGAGTGTTTTCCTCTTTAATTTGTATACTCATTATTTTTCTTGTAATATTTATGTTAGGTTTTGTTGGCTCCCCTATTATTTTAGATGAAATAGAAACTATTAGCAAAATAGATTATAATAATTTTCAAAATTATCTAAATAATTGGATCTCAGATATTAATGATTTTTTTAAAAAATATAATATCAACTCAAATATAAAAAGCGATGAAATTTTTTCATTATTAAATTTTACTTCTTTTACGAGTTTATTTGCTAAAACTTTTAGTTTATTAGGTAATGTATTTTTAGCAAGCTTTTCAATATGTTTTATAACATTTTTTTTATTAAAAGATACAGAAATTTTAAAAGATAAATTTTTAAAATTTATTTCTAATTACATTTTAAAATCTGAAGAAAAATTAATTGAAATTACTTATTATTTAAGAAGATATTTTACAGGCTTAATAACTCAACTAAGTATTTTATTTATTTGTTATGGAATTGGAATGGATTTTTTAAATATTCAACACGCTTGGGTAATTGCTTTATTCGCAGCAATAATTAATATTATTCCTTATGTAGGTCCTATTATTGGTTTTTCTTTTGCATCGATCATAATTATTACAACAACCCAAAATATTGATTTGATTCCTAATTTATTAGTTAAAACATTTATTCTTTTTGCAATTATTCAAAACTCAGACAACTTTATATTTCAACCCATGATATTTTCTAAAATATTAAAAATTCATCCATTAGAAATATTTACTATTGTCTTAGCTGCTGGTATGCTTGGAGGAATTGTATGGATGCTATTAGCAATACCGTCCTACGCTGTCATTAAAATACTTGCAGGCAATATTCTTAAATAAATTTAAAATTTCATTAAAAAATCAATTCCTTTAAAAATATATCTTGACATTTCTGAGTCAGATTTCAAAAAAGGAACATATTCTCTATATTTTTTAAGAAATAATCTAATGTTTTTTGAACCTTTTTTATCAGTTAAATCAAAAGCTTGAGCTGCATTTAATAATTCTATAGACAACAAAGTTTTTGTATTGTTTATTACTTTAAATAATTTTAGTGCTGAATTTGCTCCCATACTAACGTGATCTTCTTGACCATTTGAAGAAACAATACTATCTACTGAGGATGGAGTACAATATTGTTTATTTTGACTTACAATTGAAGCAGCAGTATATTGAGTTATCATCATTCCAGAGTTTAAACCAGAGTTTTGAATTAAATATTTAGGTAAATTTCTCTTTCCAGAAATCAAGTTAAAGACTCTTCTTTCAGAAATGTTACCTAATTCACTCATAGCAATCGCTAAATAATCCATACCCATTGCAAGTGGTTGACCATGAAAATTACCTCCAGAGATGATTTCTTTTTCATTTTCAAAAACTATTGGATTATCAGTAACTGAATTTATTTCAATATCTACTATTTTCTTAAAATAATTTACAACATCTTTGGTTGCACCGTGAACTTGAGGGATACACCTAAATGAATATGGATCTTGAACATAATCGCTGTTATGGTTATGAATAGAACTACCTTTTAGAAAAGTAAAAACATTATTTATTGTTTCAAGATGACCTTGGTGGGGTCTAACTGATGAAATTAATTTTGAAAAGGGTTCTACTCTACAACTAAAAGCTTCTATGGAAATAGATGCAATTTTATCAAATAAATAATTTAACTTAATAGACTGTAATATTGACCAAATAGAAAATGATAACATAAATTGTGTACCATTTAATAAAGCTAAGCCCTCCTTGTATGAAAGTTTAAAATTTTTTATGTTTTTCTTTTTCAAAATTTTAGTTGACTCTTTAGCACCAGTACCAGTATAAAACTTTCCTTTTCCTAGTAGTGGCAAACACATATGAGCAAGTGGAGCAAGATCTCCAGAAGCGCCTAGTGAACCTTGCTCATAAACTACTGGAATTAAATCATAATTATAGAATTTTATGAGATGTTTTATTAAACTTAATCTAACCCCTGAGAAACCGAGACAAAGTGAATTAATTTTCAGTAACAACATTAATTTAGCAATATGTTTTGGTACTAGGTCTCCAGTTCCGCATGCATGAGAAAGAATTAAATTTTCTTGTAACTTATTAATATCTTTTTTTGAAATTTCTGTATCACACAAAGAACCAAAACCAGTATTTACACCGTAAATTTTATCAGATGAATCAGAAATTTTATTTTCTAAAAAAGATCTAGATTTTATTATTTTTTTTTCTGTTGAATTTAAAAGTCTCAACTTCTTATTTTCAACTAAAATTTTATTTATTGAATCTACATTTAATTTTTTTCCTAAATCAAAGTATTTATTCATTTTTAAAAAAATTTATTAAATCATTAAAGTTAAGTTTGTGTTGATCACCGTTAGACATATTCTTCAAGGTAATTTTATTTGATTTTAATTCATCTTCGCCTATGATTGCTATGTACCTAACATTTCTTTTATTTGCGTAAGATAATTGTTTTTTTAATTTAATATTATCAGGATATAGTTCACAACTGTAGTTAAATGACCTTAATTTGTCAATATAATTTTGGCTCAAAATAGCTTCTTTGTCACCTAAATTTACAAAAAGAACATCTAGAGAATCATATAAAAATTTTGGAAAGAGATTTAGCTCATTTAAACAAATAATGATTCTTTCTAAACCAAATGAAATACCTGCTCCACTACCAATATTTTTACCAAATATTGATGTTAAATTATCGTATCTCCCACCACCTCCAATGCTGCCAATACTAACTTTACTATTTAAAACTTCAAAAATTAATCCAGTATAATAGTTTAACCCCCTAGCTAATGATAAATCAAACTCAATTTTTAAACATTTTAAATTTCCTAATCTTGAAAAAACAGCGATGGTATCAGAAACACCCTGATCAATAAAATCATTTTTAGATTTAATTTTTTTTGAAAAAAAAGAATCTAAATCATTAATTGATATACTTTGCTTGAGAAGTAATTCAAATAATAAAATATTTTTCTTAGAAACTTTATTTTTTTTCAAAAAATCTATGAAGTAATTCTTACCTTTTTTTTCAATTTTATCTAAAGCAATACAAAATTCTGTAAATTTTAAATCTGATGAAAATATCTTAAACAATCCCTCTAGAATTTTTCTATTATTAATTTTTAAAATAACATTCTCTAAACCTAAATCAAAAAAAACTTCATCATAAACTTTTATTAAATCTATCTCTAACCAATGTGAATCACTTCCAATGATATCTGCATCACATTGAGTAAACTCTCTTAGCCTACCCTTTTGAGGTCGGTCAGCTCTCCATACTTTTTGCATTTGGTATCTTTTGTATGGAAAATTAATTGATGATTGATTTTTTGAAATATATCTTGCAAAAGGAATAGTAAGATCATATCTTAAGGCCTTATCACTGATTACAGAAGATAGAGTATTATAATCAGAATTTAAAAGTTGACTATCTACTTTAGATAAAAAATCTCCACTTTTCAATAACTGATAAACCAATTTATCAGCATCCGAGCCATAATTACCAATTAAAACTTCTCTTTTTTCAATTGCTGGAGTTTCTAGAGGTTGGAAGCCATATTTTTCAAATATTTTTTTCATAACATTAAGAACATATTCTCTTTTTTTAACTTCAATTGAAGATAAATCTGGCATCCCACTTAATGAAAAACTTTTATTTGACATTATAACACAGTAATAAGTTGAAACAAATATCGATAATATTTTTATATTTGCTTTCTCAATTATCAGATTAATTTTAATGAAATAATTATGAAATTTTACACTTTTATCTTTTTATTTACTTTTTCTTTTGCATTCTCTCAAGTAAAGCCAATTGAATTCACAGAATTTACATTAAATAATGGATTGCATGTTATTTTACATGAGGATAATTCAACTCCTATTGTTGCTATTTCTGTAATGTACCATGTTGGCTCAAAAAATGAAAACCCAGAAAGAACAGGAATGGCTCATTTCTTTGAACATCTACTATTCGAAGGTTCCGAAAATATTTCAAGGGGTGAATTTGATGATTATATTGAAAACTCTGGAGGTTCAAATAATGCATATACATCAAATGATAAAACTTATTACCATGAAGTACTTCCATCAAATCAACTAGATCTTGGATTATGGCTTGAATCTGAAAGAATGTTACACGCGAAAGTCGAACCAATAGGGATAGAAACACAAAGAGAAGTTGTTAAAGAAGAAAAAAGACAAAGAGTTGATAACCAACCTTACGGAACTATGATCGGAGAAATGATGAAAAGAGCATACATTAAACATCCTTATAGATGGACTGTAATTGGTTCAATGGAACATCTCAATGCTGCTACTGAAAAAGAATTTATGGATTTCTACAAAACATTTTATGCTCCAAATAATGCAGTTTTGTCAATCGCAGGAGATATTAATATTGAAGAAACCAAATTATTAGTAAATAAATATTTTTCAAACATTCCTAAAAGTAAACATGATATACCAAGGCCAAATACAATAGAACCAGAAAAAAATAGAGAAATTAGAGATACTATATTTGACAATATTCAATTAGATGCAATAATTCATGGTTATCATATTCCTGCTCAGGGATCTAAAGATTTTTACGCTGTTGATATGTTAAATAAAATATTGTCAGATGGTAAAAGTTCAAGATTACATAAAGAATTAGTAGAAAAAAGTCAAAAGTGCGTCTATGCTGGTGCATTTACTTTTAATTTAGAAGACCCAGGTTTAACAATTGCTTTTGCAATGGCGAATTCTGGAGAAAATCCTGAAGAAATAGAAAACATAATGAATAAAGAATACAACAAACTAAAATCAGAATTCATTACAGATAGAGAATTAGAAAAAGTTAGAAATCAAATTGAAAGTGACTTTGTCAACTCTAACTCAAGAATGGATGGCATAGCTGAAAGTCTAGCTAATTATTATTTATTTTATAAAAATACAAATTTAATTAATGAAGAAATAAATAGATATTTAGCAGTTACAAAAGAAGATATAATGAATGCTGCCAAAAAATATTATAATAAACAAAACCGAGTAACTCTCTATTATTTACCAAAAAAATAAAAAAATATCATGAAAAAATTTATACTAATTTTAAGCTTTATATGTTTAAATACTTACTCACAAGATAAACAAGAAAAATTAGGATCTACTTTAGAAGAAATTAAATCTTGTTTACAATTTGTTGAAAAAAAGAAAGTAAAAAAAAGTAACAGTAGAAAATATGAATATATAAAAGATTTTAAAACTGAGGGTTGGGTATGTATTGAAAAAGGAATAAATTCATATATAAAAGGTTTTAGCTTTCAAACGGACTGGTCCTCAGATATTTATCTTTCAAAAAAAATAAATAATGAAGACTTAATCAAATTATCAGAATTAATCAAAAATGAATCATATAAGAAGAAAAGAAACTATGAATATCTAGAATTAATTTCGAAAAAAATAAATACAATTTCTTCTGATATTCTAATTGGGAAAAACCAATGGGAAAAATTACATGGTTTTAGAAGCAAACCTCCTCAAGCTGGAAAAGCACCGGAAATAAAAATTGGTGATTATCAAGAATTCAAGTTAAAAAATGGCCTTGAAGTTATCTTGGTTGAGAATCATAAAAAACCAGTTGTTTCATTTTATTTAGTTCCTGACTACTCTCCATTTTTAGAAAACGAAAAAGTTGGAATAAAAGACATGCTATCAATGATGATGGGTAGTGGCACAAAAACTAAGACTAAAACTGAAATAAATGAGATTACAGACTACATTGGTGCGACAATTAACTATAATGGTTTAGACGGTCTGTTTGCTTCAGCATTAAAAAAGCATCAAAAAGTTTTACTTGAACTAATTAATGATGTAATAAAAAATCCTGTTTTTTCTTCAGAAGAATTTAATAAAGCAAAAAAACAACTATTATCAGGATTAGAGAGCCAAAAAAGTAACCCAGGAGCAATCTCGAACAACATTAGTAATTTACTAAACTATGGTAAAAACCACCCTTACGGTGAGTTAATTACAGAAAAGACATTAAATAATATTAATTTAAATGATGTAAAAAATCTTTACTCTAAATACTTTAGACCAAATATATCATACCTTGTAATTGTCGGCGATATCAATGTTGATGAAGCAAAAGAAATCTGTGATAAATATTTCAAAAAATGGAAGAAAAAAAAGGTTGTAACGTATCCACTAGTTGAATGCTCGCCACCAAAAAATAATCAATTAGCATTTGTTCATAAAGAAGGAGCAGTTCAATCTACAATCAAGGTAACCTACCCTATCAACCTAAAACCTGGATCAGAAGATTATATTGCATGTAAGGTAATGAATAGTATTCT
Source organism: Flavobacteriales bacterium (assembly GCA_002718035.1). GTDB lineage: Bacteria > Bacteroidota > Bacteroidia > Flavobacteriales > TMED113. The sequence goes on along the minus strand of PBCX01000003.1, from coordinate 131,161 downwards.
AGGAGGAGGTGTTTTTTCTGGTAGATTAATGCAAAATTTAAGAGAGGATAAAGCTTTTACATATGGAGCAAGGTCATCTATAAAATCTGATAAATATGTTGGAGATTTTACTGCTTATGCTGATGTAAGGAATGAAGTAACTGATAGTTCGATTGTTGAATTTTTATATGAAATTGACAGAATGAATAAAGAATTAGTAACATCCAAAGAACTAAATGTTATTAAAAATTACATGACCGGTAGTTTTTCAAGATCACTTGAAAGCCCATTTAGAGTTGCTCAATTAGCATTAAATATTAAAATGAATGATTTAAGTAAAGACTATTATAAAAATTATTTAAAAAAACTTAATAGCATTTCTGTAAAGAATATTTATGAAGTTGCTAAAAAATATATGAAACCTGACAATTGTAATATAATTGTTGTTGGAAATAAAAAAATTGCAAAAAAATTAGAAAAATTTGATTTTAATAAAAAAATAACTTTTTATAATTATATCGGAGATGTTATTAATATTAAAAGTAAAAAAATAAATGATGGTACAACAATAGAAGATATTATAGAAAAAAATATTGAAGCTCAAGGTGGAAAAAATCACATGACAAAGTGGAATAATGTAAAGTTAATCTCCAATATTGAAATTCAAGGTGCGCCAATGAAAATTAATTTGGAACAAGGTTATAAAAAACCAAATTTATTTTATATGAGTATGAAAGCAAAAATGATTGGAGAGATACAAGGAATGAAATTCAATGGAGAAACAGGTTCAACATCTGGTATGCAAGGGGAAAAAGAGTTAAAAGGTGAAGATTTAAACAAACGAATTGAAGAATTTTTACTTTTCCCAATCCTTTCAAGAAATGAATTGGAACACACATTTAAACTTATAGAAATTGAACCAATTAACGGCAGTGACTCATATAAAGTTATTAGAACTAACAAAATTGGTGAAGAAAAAACTATGTATTTTGAAATTTCAAGTGGTCAACTAGTTAAAGAAATATTTGAGAAAGATGGAATGCAAAACATAATTGAGTACAACAACTACACTAAATTTGAAGAATTAATTTTTCCTCAAAACATAAAAATGTCTATTACTTCCCCTCAAGGTACTCAAATAGTCAAGTCAAATTTAACAGAGGTTATAATTGATAAAGGAATAGAAGATTCTAATTTCAACTAATTAAAAATAATTTAAGCAAAAAAAAGGGGGACTATAAAAGTCCCCCTTTTTATACATAAGATTAAACTTACGCTTTTTTAACTAGAGGAAGTCCAGTTCTTGAACTTTCAACAACTTGTTTGCCTGCTGGAAGATCGCATGAATTAGATCTTTCATCTCTAGCAAAATAATAAATTGTTTGATTTCTTCCTCCTCTAAGAGTTACATCTTTTGAGTGTAAATAGTAAGTTACTCCTTTACTATTTTTATGTGAATATCCCATAATCTTTAATTTTTTTAGTTATTATTCTCTGTGAATATAATGAAATATAATTTAATTATCAGATATTAATTGGAGTTTTTTTATCTAAAAAAAAACTTTTTTTCAACAGTACCATCATCATATAAAACAAAAAATGGAAAATTTATATAACTAGAATCAAATATCTGACCTAAAAAATTAAGTGTTTTGATTTTTTTTTTATCGATTTTCTGGTTTATTAAATATGAATCACAATTTGGAGGTTCATAGATAAAAACTTCAAAAATACTTAATCCGTTAGTGACAAACGAAATTTCATCTTGATTTAAAGAGCTCAGGGTATCATTAAAATACAATGAACCATATGATGATATATATTCTTCATTATTACATAAAAAAAAAGACAAAATAATTTGATCTCCATCAAAAAAGCCTTCTTGATATGGTGTAAATGGATCATCAGGCCATACTGAAATATATACCACCTCTTCATTGTCATAAGAAACAGATCCACAACATTGTAGATCTCCAATTGAATTAATAAAAAAACATCCTATCAAATCACCTTCTTGAAAATCGTAATTAATTTCATTAATTGCAATAACGTGATTGCCAAATGTAACTGAATAATCGTAATTTAATGATTGGGAAAAAGAAAAAAGTGAGAGAAGGAAAAAAGTAAATATAATTTTCATAATATAAATTTAAAAAAATGGGTGATTTTTTATTTAAATACAGAGGACAAATTCCAATTTTATTGTTTTTATTGGTAATTCCATTTATTTGGAAAACAGATTACTCTTCTTTTTCTAACAAAACAATTGTAACAAATAATATTATATCAATTATCATAAGTTTTTTTGGATTATTAATCAGATTTTACACTGTTGGAAAAACTCCCGGAGGAACATCTGGAAGAAATAGATCGAAGCAAATTGCTAAAAAAATAAATACAAAAGGAATTTATTCAATAACCAGAAACCCATTGTACTTTGGAAATTATTTGATTTGGCTAGGTATTTCAATTTTTTCCTTAAATACTTTTTTTACGATTTTATTGAGTTTTTTTTTCTTTTTTTATTACGGAAAAATTATAAAAACAGAAGAAAAATTTCTTTTCAAAAAATTTGGAAATTCTTTTATAGAATGGAAAAAGAGAACACCTGGATTTTTTCCTTCATTTAAAAAATATAAAAGTGATAAATATTCGTTGTCAATAAAAACTATATTGAAAAGAGAATATTCATCTTTATTAGCAACTATATTTTCCTTTTTTTACATCAGTACATTAATCAATTTAAAACTTAATTCAAATAATTTAATTGATAGAAAATGGTTGACTATCTTAGTAATAACCATAACAGTTACAATTATTTTACGAGCAATTAAAAGAAATACTAACCTTTTGAATCAAAAAGGTCGGACTTAGACCTACTAATGAGTAGTAGACCTGTAAATGTAATTAAACCATTTACTGCCAGTAATTCATAACCAAAATTAAAATTTATTAAAAATTCATCATAAACGCTTAGCATAAACGTTAACAGAGGAGCGATAACAACAATATATGGAGTATAATTATCATATATATATCTTTTTGTAAAAATACCAAAGAAAAATAAACCTAGTAACGGACCATATGTATATGAAGCTAAAGTGAATAATGTAGAAATGATATTATCATTATTTAAATAGTTAACCATAAGAATGACTATAAATAAAAGTAAAGAAATAAATAAATGAACCTTTTTTCTTTTCAACTTATTTTCCTTGCTGTTATTTTTTTTCATTTCTAGAAAATCAACACAAAAAGATGTTGTTAATGAAGTTAAAGCAGAGTCAGCACTCGAATATGCAGCACTCATTAAGCCTAAAAGAAATGTTATAAATACAAACATACCTAGCTTTTCACTTTTTATGACAGCAACAAATAAGTCATCACCTTCTGCAATAATTTTATTTAGAAATGCATATTCATATAAAAGAGAACCTAAATATAAAAATAAAAGGTTAACGAAAACTAAAACAAAACTGAACCAAATCATATTTCGTTGAGCTTCTCTTATATTTTTACATGATAAATTTTTTTGCATCATATCTTGATCTAAACCTGTCATTGCAATTGAAATAAACATACCGGAAAAAAAGTATCTGAAAAAGTTTCTACTATCGTCAAAATTATCAAATAGAAAAAAATTTAAATCAAGTTGATTTTTATTAATACTTTGAATAACTGAGGTGTACTCTAAATCCCTAAATATCACATAAATACATATGAGTACAGTTAATAACATAAAGGTAGTCTGTAAGGTATCTGTCCAAATAATTGTTTTAATACCACCTTTATGAGTATAAAGCCAAATTAAAAATATAGTAAATAAAGTAGTGACAAAGAAAGGAATGTTTAATGAATTGAAAAATAATATATCTAAAACTTTAGCAACTAAAAACAATCTCAATGAAGCTCCTAAAGTTCTAGATAAGAAAAAATAAAAAGCACCTGATTTATGAGAAAAATAACCAAATCTATCCTTTAAATACTCATAAATTGAATAAACTTTCATTCTATAATAAATTGGCATAAGTACATAGGCAACAAAAAAATAGCCTGGAACAAAACCTAAAACCATTTGCATATAATAAAACTCTTTAGCTTTTACCCACCCTGGAACAGATAAAAATGTTATACCAGATAAAGAGACACCAATCATGCCATAGGCAACTATGTACCATGGAGAATTTCTCTTACCTATAAAGAAAGTATCATTATCTTCATTCCCTTTGGTCCATTTAGATATTAGATATAAAAATGAAAAATAAAATACTAATACTAATATGGTTAATAGTTCAGTCATTAGAAATAAATTTTATATAGAACAAGTATTTAATAATTGTTTAACTATTTTTGATTATATGAATTTTTCTTCAAAGTTAATAGAAAATGCTGTTAATGCACTTTCTTCTATGCCTGGAATTGGGAAAAGAACAGCTCTAAGACTTGTTCTCAATTTAATAAAGAAAGAAAAAGAAGAAGTACATACAATTTCTAATTCATTAAAAGAATTAGTAGATAAAATAAATTATTGTGAATCTTGTTATAATATTTCTGAAGAAAGAATTTGTAAAATTTGCAATGATTATTCAAGAAATAAAAAAATAATTTGTGTAATTCGTGATTTTAGAGATTTAATTGCAATCGAAAACACAAATGAATATAAAGGATTGTATCACATTCTAGGAGGATTAATATCGCCAATGGAGGGAATAAACCCAAATGATTTAAATATTAATTCATTAATTGAAAGAATTAAAAAAAATCCAATTGATGAAATTATTTTAGCTTTAAGTACAACTATGGAAGGAGAAACAACTAATTTTTTTATCTATAAAAAAATTATGAATTATAATGTTAAAATCACTACAATGTCCAGAGGAATTTCAATTGGAGATGAATTAGAGTACACTGATGAGATTACCCTTGGTAGATCACTTACTAATAGGCAATTATTCGAAACAACACTTGAGAAATGACTCTTTCAATTATTATTGTTAATTATAATGTAAAATACTTTTTAGAACAATGTCTCTACTCTGTTCAACTATCATCTAAAAAAATCAAAACTGAGGTACTTATAGTTGATAACAACTCTGTTGACGGATCTGTCGAAATGGTGGAAAGTAAATTTTCAGAATATAAACTTATCAAAAATAAAAAAAATGTTGGATTTTCTAGAGCCAATAATCAAGCAATAAAAAAAGCGAAAGGTAAGTATATTTTATTACTCAACCCAGACACATTACTTGAAGAAGATACATTAAATAAATGTATTTTATTTATGAAAAGAAAAGAAAATATTGGAGGCTTAGGTGTAAAAATGATTGATGGTAATGGGAATTTCTTACCAGAATCTAAAAGATCTTTTCCCTCCCCTATTATTGCATTTTATAAAATTTTTGGACTCAGTTACATATTTCCAAAATCAAAAACTTTTGGTCAGTATCATCTAAGTTACTTAGATGAAAATAAGACACATGAAGTTGATGTTTTATCAGGGGCTTTTTTTTTAACAAAAAAAAATATTGTGAAAAAAGTTGGTTTACTAGATGAAAAATTTTTCATGTATGGAGAAGATATTGATTTATCTTATAGAATAAAAAACGCAGGGTATAAAAATTATTATTTTCCAAAGACAAAAATAATTCACTATAAAGGGGAAAGCACAAAAAAAGGAAGCATGAATTATGTTTACTTATTTTACAAAGCAATGAGTATATTTTCTAACAAGCATTTCAAAGGAAAAAACGCTCTATTTTTTTACTTCATTATTCATTTTGCAATTTATTTTAGGGCTACAATTTCAGTTTTAAAAAGGTTTTTTGATGAAACTATATATACATTAGTTGATATAATGATAATTTATTTTGGCTCAAAGATACTAAAAGTTACCTGGGAGAAATACTCCTTGAGCTTAATTGGAGAACAAAAAATATTACCAAATGAATTTATGAGCATTACAGTACCGGTATGTATTGCAGTGTCAATTTTTTTTATTTTTATTAACAGGGGATATGAAAAGTATGTTAAAATCAACAAAATAATTAAAGGAACTCTTATTGCAAGTATCATTATACTGATTATTTATGCTCTTCTTCCTGAAGAATATAGGATTTCAAGAACACTAATAGTTTTAAATTTAATTTGGACAATTTTTTCACTAACATTATATAGAAAAATTTTAGGAATTATTGGGATTAGCAATTTCAAAAAAATTGATAAAAAAATTGCAATTATTGGTGATGAATTTCAATTCAAGAAAGTAAAAAATCTTATTAACAAAACAATAAACGAAAAAATGAAAATTACTCATATAAATTGCTTGAAAATAAGTTCCGAAAAAGATTTTAAAAAATTAAAAGATGAAATAATTAAATCAATAAATATTCATTCTATAAATGAAATAATTTTCTGTTCAAAAAATATATCTTTCAATCATATAATTAAAAAAATATCATTTTTGAATAAATACAATATGAAAATAAAAATTGTTCCTGAGGGTGGTAAATTCATTATTGGAAGTGATTCAAAAAACTCAAAAGGTGAATTATATACTTTAAAAAAAATTGATTAATTATTTAGCTACAAAAACATTCAATTATTATATTTTATTAATTTTGAAAATCGATTCTAAATTAAAATGGGAAAAATAGAGTTAAAAATGCCTAAAATGGGTGAAAGTGTTGCTGAGGCAACAATTATTTGTTGGCAAAAGAAAATAGGTGATCCTATATCAGTTGATGAAACAGTTGTGGAAATTGCTACAGACAAGGTAGATTCTGAAATACCATCCTCTGTTGAAGGAAAATTACATGAAATATTCTTTTCTGAAAATGATGTCGTAAAAGTAGGTGAAACTATTGCAATAATTGAAACTAACAGTAATGATGATGAGACAAATGAAAAAAAATCTACTCAACCTATTGAAAATCAATCCAATTTAAATGAATCAATAAAAGAAATTGAAAAAGAATTTAATTCTTCCAAAGAAATTATTAATAATAAATTAATCTCAAATAAATCTGATAAGTTTTTTTCTCCATTGGTAAAAAATATTGCGAAAAAAGAAAATATTTCAAATGATGAACTAGAAAAAATTCAAGGCTCTGGTAAAAATAATAGGGTGACAAAAAACGATATTTTAAATTATTTAAAAACAAAAGATTCACCAGCTAATGAAAAGCAGAAAAATCAACCAATTTTAAATACGCAAATAGAAGAAAATAATAATTTAATTTCACCCGAAAAATTTGAAAACAACGAAGTCATTGAAATGAGTAGAATGAGAAAGATGATTGCTGATCATATGACAATGAGTAAATCTGTATCTGCTCACGTTACATCATTCAATGAAGTAGATATGACCGAAATTGTTACATGGAGAAATAGTATAAAAGAAAAATTTAAAGAAAGAGAAAGTCAGAATATAACATTTACTCCTATTATAATTGAAGCAATTATTAAAGCTATCTTAGATTTTCCAATGATTAATATTTCCGTTAACGGAACCAAAATTATTAAACATAAAAATATTAATATTGGTATGGCTACAGCCCTTTCAGATGGAAATCTTATAGTTCCCGTAATTAAAAATGGAAATGAAAAAAATCTATTAGGTCTCACTAAATCTGTTAACGATTTAGCAAAAAGAGCAAGAGAAGGTAAATTAAATCCTGATGACACAGCAGGAGGAACATTTACTTTTACTAACGTTGGGAGCTTTGGAAGTATTATGGGAACTCCTATCATCAACCAACCTCAAGTAGCAATACTTGCTGCGGGGGTGATACAAAAAAAACCATCTGTTGTTGAAACTGAACATGGTGATTTTATTGGCATACGACATAAAGTCTTCTTATCACTTTCATACGATCATAGAGTAGTTGATGGTGCCCTTGGAGGAAGTTTTTTAAAAAGAGTTGCTCACTATCTGGAATCTTTTGATAATAACAGATCAATATGAAAATTATTTGCATTGGTAGAAATTATGCTGATCACATAAAAGAGCTAAGTAACTCATTTCAAAAAGAAATTATTTTTTTTTTAAAACCTGAGACTGCTATATCAATTAAAGGTCAACCTTTTTTTATTCCAGATTTTTCTAACAATATTGAGCATGAAATTGAAATTATTTTGAAAATAAATAAAGTCGGAAAATTCATTCAAGAAAAATACGCTCATAAATATTTCGAAGAAATAAGTGTGGGAATAGATTTTACTGCTAGAGATTTACAAAATAATCTAAAAAAGAAAGGCTTACCGTGGGAAGCAGCTAAATCCTTTGACGGATCAGCAACAATAGGAACTTTTATTAAAAAAGATAAATTTGATATTAATAATTTAAACTTTTCATTAAAAAAAAATGGAATTATAGTACAAAATGGAAATAGCAAATCCATGATTAATAATTTTAACAAAGTCATAAGTTATGTATCAAATTTTATCACTTTAAAGAAAGGTGATATAATTTTTACAGGAACCCCCTCTGGAGTTTCTACTGTCAAAGAAAATGATGTTTTAGAAGGATTCTTAGAAAACATAAAATTATTTGAAACTAAAGTTATTTGATTAATTTAAATCAAATAAGTTGTTAATAGATAATATTCTTTCTGACTTAAATCCTTCAGCATGTTTTACATTTATAATTCTCCCCAGGTCTTTTGATCTGTAATCTATACTTTCTAAAAAATTTTTTTCAGAAATTACAGTTTTAGTTTCTTTCGATTTTGGATTATAAAACTGAGAAGAATAAGATTTAATAATTTCCATTTTTTTATCAAAATAATTAGAAATATCAATTATTACATCAGGTGTAATCTGATTATATTGTATATAATAAAACAATTGTTCTGGCCTCCAAGTATCTTGAATTTGATTATCATACTGTGTAGTTATTTTTTCCAATCCAGATAAAAAACAGCAAGTTTTTATTAATTCAGCAGCGCGTCCATGATCTGGATGTCTATCATTTTCAGAATTTGCAATAACAATTTTTGGTTTTGCTGATCTTATTAAGGAAATAACTTTTAATTTATTATCATCACTAATGTTAAAAAGACCATCTTTCATGTTCAAATTAATTCTAAAAGAAGTATTCATTAATGATGTAGCTATTTTAGTTTCCTTATCCCTTATTTTTTTACTTCCTCTAGTCCCTAATTCTCCCCTTGTTAAGTCAATTAGACCAACTCTATAGCCAAGATCAATATGTTTCAAAATTGTACCCGAACATGATAACTCAATATCGTCAGGATGAGCTCCAAAAACTAGAATGTCAACGTTTTGATTTAAATTCCTTCTATCCAATTTGTTATTTTTTTAGATTTTGGTGAAGTATATGGATTATAATACTCAATAAAATTTCCATTTTCATCAATTAAATATTTTTGAAAATTCCATTTAACAGAGGAGCTCTTTACACCATTTAATTCTTTTTTTGTTAACCACCTATATACTGGATGAATATTTTTTCCCTTAACTTCAATTTTAGACATTAATATAAATGATGTTGAATAATTTGATTCGCAGAAAGTAGCAATATCATTATTTGTACCAGGTTCTTGTTTACCAAAATTATTGGAAGGAAAAGCAAGAATTTCAAAACCAGAGTCTTTATACTTCTTATACAAAGATTCAAGATCTTTGTATTGTGATGTTAAACCACAGTACGAAGCAGTATTAACTATTAAGACTTTTTTTCCTTTTAAAGATGAAAAATCTAAAAATTCACCGTTAATCATTTCTGCTTTGTGATCATAAAATGATTGTTTATTATAATTAGTATTAGACTGAGAGTTACAAAAAAAGCAAAACATAAAGAAAATTATTAATTTCATTTTATATAAAAAAATTATTTGTTTTTAGAATTATTATATGTTAAAAAAGTATAATTAAATCTTATGCCCGATAAAATTATGAGTATTAATGTAAAAATTGTAGTTATTAATATCCAAGACTGAGCTGGAGGAGGTTCACCATTGGCATATGAATGGAGACCTGATAAATAAAAATTAACACCAAAATAAGTCATAATAATTGACGAAAAACCAATTACCGATAGTACACTGAATAAATATTTAAATCGTTTATTCGATACTAAACGAACATGTAAAATAATTGAGTATACAACAACGCTAATTAATGCCCAAGTTTCTTTTGGGTCCCATCCCCAGTAACGCCCCCAGGATTCATTTGCCCAAACCCCACCTAAAAAGGTTCCGACAGTTAATAAAAATAAGCCAATAACCATACATATTTCATTAATACCAACTAATCTTTTAATTTCATCATTTACTTTAACAAAATTAGATTTACGAACGAAAATTATTAAAAACAATGTTAAAAGCCCTAAAAAGGCGCTTAGAGCAAGAAAACCGTAACTTGAAGTAATTATTGATACATGAATCATTAACCAATAAGAATTTAACACTGGGACTAGGTTTGTAATAGCAGGATTAATCCAATTTAAATTTGCAACTAATAATAAAATTGCACCAACTATTGAAGAACCTGCTAGTGAAAAATTAGATTTTTTTGTAAAAATAAATCCTGATAATAAAGTAGCCCAAGAAATAAAAATTAATGATTCATAAGCATCACTCCATGGTGCATGTCCAGAAATAATTGCTCTAAAAATTAAGAAAGTTGTGTGAAATATAAAACCTAAAAAAATTGTTGATTTGAAAAATAATATGAAAATTTTTATCAACCTATTCTCTCTATTAAAAATTTCAAAAATTAATATTACTAAAAATAAAAAACCAAATAATATATAAAACAACAATAATCTAGAAAAGTGAAATGGGTTAACTTTATTGTAAAATATTTCTAATTCTATTTTGGATTTTGAAGGGATGATTTGATCTGCATTATCTCTCTGGTAAAAAATGATATCATCAACTATACTTCTAAATTCTAAATCATTCAAACTTTCAATAGATTGTTTTATAGAGGAAAAAAAAGTTGAGGCCTTATATTTTTTATCAAAGGTCCACTTTTCATTAAGAATAACTTTCTTAAGATTTTTATCAGAATTTTCTTTAGGTAATTCTTTAGGGAAAAAGTTCAAATGCACATCAGATGAACTATCAATTGTTCTATATATTGAATTAAAAATAATATGACAAATATTGAATCTTTCATCTAAGTCAATAATGGCATTATCAAATTTATTTCTTAATCCTGGTTTTTTTGCATATGCAATTTCCACATAATCTTTTAATCTGTAATTAAAAGCCCTCAAGTCTAATGAGGGAACAAAAATAATTTTCTTTTCTCCTCTTTGGATTGTGAAAACAACTTTTTGTTGAAATGAAAAATTTTGATTAGGAAAAATAACGCCTTTAATTCCCTCATTTTCTCCATTTAAAATCATATATTTTATTGTATCGGGAGAACTTATATTAATAAAACCAGCATCCAAAGTTAAATTTATATGACCATTTAATTCTTTATAAAATGAAAAATCAAAGTCATTTAAATTAGCACTTTCTTTGGAGGAAAAAATAGTTGTATCTAGTTCATTAAAAGATGTTGGAGGAAAGTCAATCTTTAAACCGGGCTTCCAAAAATCCCAGTAGGAGAAAAATTCTTTTTTAATTGGAAAAATATTTTTTACTTTTTGATTTCTCCCAACAGTTATTAAATCAATTTTCATCCAATCTGATGGAAATAATAACATTCCAAGTAAAATTTGATCGGCATTCATTTTTAATGATTGACCATCATAATTATAAGAAAGAGATTGTTTTCTAGAAATTTTTCTTAAAATATCAGAACTTAATGTCTGAAAAGGTTTAATTCTACCATCATTATCCTCTATTAAAACATTTGAAAAATAACTTGAATTTTCAACACTGATTTTATTCAAATTAAATAAAATACTATCTTGATCATATGAGAGGATTTGAGTTGAATAAAATAAAAATAAAACTAATGTACTTTTTATTATTTTATTGAACTTGCTGGTTTTTATAGTTTTATTTTTACTATTTAATCTTTTTGACAATGTGCCAAATCTAGTAGATCTGGAGATTATTACCCAAATTACTGCTAATAAAAGCAAGAAGTATCCGAGATAGGTAACAAACGTACCTAACCTATCTTGATTAACTGAAAGAATTGTTCCAGATTCATCTGGAAAATAAGAAGCTTGAAAAAATCTATATCCTTTATAATTTAAAATATTATTCATATAAATTCTGTAATCAAATTTTTTATCATTTGAATTTTTTAAAGAAGGGATAACAGAAATTTCACTTGCATAAGAAGAAGGACTATCTGATCCTGGATACCTTTCCATTTGAAAATCATTTAATTTTATACTAAATGGTAAATCAATTTCTCTTGAACCATATGAAATTTTAAAAAAAAGAGAGTCAAGATTAAAATAAATAGGTTCACCAACTATTCCAATAGCACCGTCAAGAGATATAATAGTATCAAAATCTAAGTATTTTATATTTAATTTTAATAAATCTGATACCTGCTGTTCATTCTTAATAAAATCTTCATTTACTGTATTATTTAAAATATTTACATCTGCTTCAATTGAGTTATTATAAGAAAAACTAACTCCTCCTTTTTCTAAATAGTCTCCTTCAAATAAATAAGAAACCTCTTTACCAGAAGTTATTAACTCTAAAATTTTTTTATTGTCTTGATTTTGAATCGCTCTAAGCAAAAAAGCGTTATTGTTAATAAAATAAGGAGTCATTTTTTTAAAAGGATGAAGAATATTTTTATTTAATATCTCTTGACTACTGGGGTCATTCATATTTGCTTTTAAAATTTCAAATTTTGATTTAAAAACTAAATCATTAAGTTTTAGCGAGTGGTCTGCAATAAAATCGTTATAAGATAAAATTACTTCTCTATTTTTAAAGTCTTTAGTGGAAACTTTAAAAAAATTATCTTTTAGTTGAGATAATAATAATTTTTTTGGAAACATCTTCCATTGCTTTTTAGTATCATGAAACTCAAAATCTAAATATGCTTCAGTAGAAATAAATGTATTTTCAGTTTCACCCTCTGTAATCGGCATTGTTCCTTCTTGACTAATATATCTTGTAATTCCAGCACCAAATAAAATGAAGATAAAAGATAGATGTAGAAGAAGTATTGGGATTTTTTTCTTTAAATAAAGTTTATAATTAAAAATATTGTAAATGAAAATAATAGTCAATATAATTAGTATTAGTTCAAACCACAGCGAGTTAAACACAAGTATTTTAGCTTCAATAGTACCAAAATCATTCTCTATAAATGTAGCGACAGCCATACAAACTGCAAAAACAAATAGAAAAAAAATACTTGAGTAAATTGATAAAAAAAATTTCAAAAACCTTGTAACCATATTTTATAATTATTTTCTATACAAAAATATTTATTTTTTATGTTATATTAATGCATATTTGAACTAAAAAAATGAATATCTGTATAATTGGTTCTGGAAATATTTCAATGAATATCGGATTGGCATTAAAAAAGTCAAGCTTTAATATTAACAAAATATGCTCAAGAAATGAATTAACAGGTTTAAAGCTTGCGGAAAAATTAGATTCTAATTTTTCAAAAGAAATCATCATCCCCAAAAATACTGATCTTGTTATCCTTGGTGTTCCTGATGATCAAATAAGTAAAATTTCAAAAGAAATTAAATGTAAAGCTATAATTCACACTTCAGGAACAAGAAATATCAATATTTTAAAAAACTGTTCTGAAAATTATGGAGTTGTATGGCCAATTCAAACATTTACAAAGCAAGAAGTTAATTTTAAGGATATACCTATATGCATTGAAGCCAATAGTAAAAAATTTGAAATTTTATTAAAAAGTTTATTCTTGAATTTATCTGAAAATGTTTTTGAGATGAATATACAAAACAGAAAAATTATTCACCTTTCAGCTGTATTTTCGTGTAATTTTATTAATCATTTATTTTACATTTCTAAAAATATTTTAAATGATAAAAAAATTGATTTTTCAATATTGAAACCAATTATTTATGAAACTACAAACAAAGCATTTAGATACAGTATTAGAGAAAATCAAACTGGACCCGCAAAAAGAAAAGACTTTAAAACTATTGAAAAACATTTAGGAATTTTATCAAAGGCAAAAAAAAAGAAATATATTAATATTTATAAATCCATGACCGATAGTATTATCGCAACTTATGAAAATAAATTATAAAGAAAAGTTTCAAAATATAAACTCATTTATTTTTGATGTAGATGGAGTTTTAACTAATGGAGGTTTATATATTTTTCCTGATGGAAATTTTGTTAGAAAAATGAATGCAAAAGATGGCTTTGCATTAAAACTTGCATTAAAAAAAGGGTATAATATTGCTGTAATTACAGGGGGAAGAGAAAAAAATATCAAAGAACGTTTAGAGAAATTAGGTATAACTAATATTTACTTAAATGCTCATAATAAACTGCCCATTTTAAATAAATATTTATCTGATAATAAAATTGATCCAAACACTACCCTTTATATGGGTGATGATATTCCAGATCTTAAACCTATGAAAAATATTGGATTAGCTTGTTGCCCTAATGATGCCGTTTACGAAATAAAAGAAATTAGTCATTATATTTCAAATATAAATGGGGGAAATGGATGTGTAAGAGATGTAATTGAACAAGTATTAAAAGTAAATAATGATTGGGATTATGAAGATGGAATGCAATACTAATCTAAATAAGTACAATATTATCCTTGGGTCAAAATCTCCACGTAGAAAAGAATTATTAGATAAAATAGGTTTAAAATTTATTATTAAAACAAGTGAGGTAAAAGAAGAATTTGAAAATTATAAAAATATTGAAAATGCTGCAAAATCTATGGCGTTATTAAAAGCTAAAAGTTTTAAAAAATTAAAAGATGATGATATATTGATTTGCGCTGATACACTTGTTTCAATTAATCAAAAGATATTAGGAAAACCTAAAACAAGTACAGAGGCAATAAAAATGTTAAGAATTTTATCTGGAAAAGAACATAAAGTAACTACTGGAGTAGTAATTAAGTCTATTAAAAAACAAAAAATATTTCATGATTCAACAATTGTTATGTTTAAAGAATTAAGTGAAAAAGAAATAGAATATTATATTAAAGAATTTAAACCATATGATAAAGCTGGATCCTATGCAATTCAAGAGTGGATAGGTATTATTGGAATTAAATGGATTAAAGGTTCTTTTTTTAATGTTATGGGCTTACCAACTGAAAAAATATATAATGAACTAATTAAATTTACTGATGAAGAAAGTTAATATTTTCTGGGCCTCCTCTCCTATTGCTTTGTTAATTAGTTTGCTATCAATTAATGTAATAGTATTTTCTGAAAACGCTACCTCTGGCCCAAATCAAATAGCTTTAATTTTTTCTGCAATGTTTGCTTCAATTATAGCAATAAATTTTGGATTTAATTGGAAAAATCTTCAAGATGGTATAGTAAGTAGTATAGCATCTGCAATGGGAGCTATTATAATTTTACTTATTATTGGAAGCCTTACTGGGACTTGGTTAATTGGTGGTATTGTACCAGCAATGATATATTATGGAATTCAGATAGTTGACCCTAGTATTTTTTTATTTGCTAGTTGTATAGTATGTGCGATTGTTGCTTCGGCAATTGGAAGCTCATGGACTACTGTTGCAACTATCGGTGTAGCCCTAATAACCATCGGTAAAGCTATTGGAATCCCAACAGAAATAAGTGCAGGTGCAATCATATCAGGATCTTATTTTGGAGATAAAATATCTCCATTATCTGACACAACAAATCTAGCATCTGCAATGGCTGAGGTTGACTTAATTAAACATATAAAATATATGTTTTTTACTACTATTCCATCAATTGTAATCTCATTGATTTTATTTTTAATTTTAGGATTTAAATTTTCTGGAAATATAAATTCAAATGAGATTAATCAAATTATAGAAACCATTGAAAAAAACTTCTATATAGGACCAGAACTGTTCATTACTCCACTAATAATGATTTATTTAATTTTCAAAAAAGTCCCCGCTTTTCCAACTTTATTTGTTGGAACAATCTTAGGTGGAATAACCACAATATTGTTTCAAGAAAAAATAATTTTTAGTATTTCAGAAACAAATGCTTTAACAATTCTTACATACTATAAAATAATTTTACAAGCTATGTTTGGAGAAATTAATATAGGAGGAGATTTATTGAGTTCAAATGGAATGTATGGTATGTTAAATACTATCTGGTTAATAATATGTGCAATGATATTTGGTGGTGTGATGGAAAAAGCTGGTTTTTTAAAAATAATTGCAAATGCAATAATGAAAAGAGCAAAATCTAATACATCATTAGTAACTTCAACTGCTGGAAGTTGTATGTTTTTTAACTTAACAGCATCTGATCAATATTTAGCCATCGTGGTTCCAGGAAGGATGTATAAAAATATGTTTAAAAAAAATAAATTAGCCCCCGAAAATTTAAGTAGAACTCTAGAAGATACCGGAACAGTTACCTCTGTTCTAATCCCGTGGAATACATGTGGTGCTTACCAAGCAGGTGTTTTAGGTGTTGCCACTATTAGTTATCTTCCCTACTGTTTTTTTAACATAATATCCCCATTAATGACTTTATTATATGCATATGCAAAAATTAAGATCAAAAAAATAAACTAAATGTTTAGAACAAAAAAAAATAAAAAATTTAATTACAAGCCAAAATACATCGATGAAAAAAACTCTAAAAAAAAATATTTTAAGCAAAAAACTGTCCCAAAATCAAAAAATACAGTAATAATATTTTTAATAATGTTATTTTTGTTTCTTTCAATATTATTTTTTTCTTAAATGCATTCAAAAATAAAATTACTACCAAAAAACGTAATTAATCAAATTGCTGCAGGAGAAGTAATTCAAAGGCCTGCTTCCATAGTAAAAGAATTAATTGACAACTCAGTTGATGCTAGAGCAAAAAATATTCATCTAATCATAAAAAAATCAGGAAAAGAAAGTATTCAAGTCATTGATGATGGAATTGGAATGAATAAAAAAGATATATTAATTTGTTTTGAAAGACATTCAACATCTAAAATAAGTACAACTGAGGATATTTTTCACATTAATACATTAGGATTTAGAGGAGAAGCTTTGTCATCAATTGCATCAGTAGCTAAAGTAATACTAAAAAGCAAAGAAGAAAATGGAGAAACTGGAAATCAAGTAATATTAAGTCAGGGCACATTAGAAGAGCAAAAACAAATTATTAAAAATAATGGAACAGATATAACAGTTAAAAATTTATTTTTTAATATTCCTGCAAGAAAAAATTTTTTAAAAACTGATAAAGTTGAATTAAGACATATAGTTGATGAATTTACTAGATCCGCATTAGCAAATAAAAACATCAGCTTTAAATTCACAAATAATAATGATTTGATATATAATTTCAAACAAGAAAATTTAAAACAAAGAATTAATAGTTTATTTGGAAAAAATATAATTGAAAAAATTGTTCCAATTGAGGAAGAAACTGATATTGTTTCAATTTCAGGTTTCTTAGGGAAGCCTAGTTTTGCAAAAAAAACAAGAGGAGAGCAATTCTTTTTTGTAAATGACAGATTTGTTAAAGCTCCTTATCTACATCATGCAGTTACAAATGCTTTTGATGGACTTATTCAAAAAGATGTATATGCCTCTTATTTTATTTTTTTAAAAATTAATACTGAAAAAATTGACTTAAATGTTCACCCATCAAAAACAGAGATCAAATTTGATGATGATAAACTAATATACTCTATTTTACTTTCTTCTTCTAAAAGATCAATAGGGAAATTCAATATCTCTCCAAGCATAGATTTTGAGACAGAATCAAGTTTTAATATTCCAACTTACTCTAATAAAGTAGTTACTGAACCAAAAATTCATGTGAATAAAAAATTTAACCCTTTTGATACAAATTCTAAAGAAAAAAATACTGAAAGTTGGAAAAAACTTTTTGACTCCAAAGAAAAAGAAATTAAGGAAGAGGAACTAATAGATATAGTTGAAATTGTACAAATAAATGAAGGATATGTGATATGTGTATTAAAAAACAATCAAGGTATTTCTTCAACTTATTTACTAGATCAAAGAAAATGTCACCAAAGAATAATTTATGAAAACCAGTTAAAGAATTTAAATTCAAAAAAAATTACGACCCAAAAATTAATATTTTCTCAAGAAATAGAGTTAACTAATAGTGATTTACTGGTAATAAAAGATAATGAATTATTGTTCAATGAAATAGGATATAACATTAAAAAAATTGAAAAAAACTTGATTGTTCTCGATGGAATACCATCCTTTATGAACTCTAAAAATTTGAAAGAGAAAATTGAATTTTTTATTGAAGAAATAAAAAATGAAAATTTAAATATAACCGACAAAGCTTTTAATAAAATATCAAGGTCAGTTGCTAAATCATCTTCTATAAAACAGAACGATAAACTTGAGAAAATTGAAATGGTTGAGTTAATAAAATCTTTATTTAATTGCGAATCACCATTTCTTGGAATAGATGGAAAACCTTGTATGATTAATTTTGAACCTAAAAATATCTTTGATGTATGATAAACAATCACCGCTTTCAAATTTTACCTCCAGTTGTTAAAAATTTACTTATAATTAATGTTTTATTATTTATTGCAACTGGAATACTCCAATCCCCTCCCTTAAATATTGATCTAACAAAAATTTTAGGACTGCATTATTGGAGATCTGAATTATTTAGCCCTTGGCAAATTGTTTCTTATATGTTCATGCATGGAAACATCCCTCACATTTTATTTAACATGTTTGCCGTTTGGATGTTTGGAACACATATTGAGAATAGATGGGGATCAAAAAGATTCCTCAATTATTATTTACTTACTGGATTTGGAGCTGCTTTTTTACATTATTTAATTATTCATTTTCAAATTATTAATTTAGAATCTGCAATGAATTATGATCAAATAATGATCATATTAAAAGAGGGAATTGTTCCAGAAGGAATTAGTAGAACAAGTGCTCAAAAGTTATTTTTTTTATATAATACACCAGTTGTAGGAGCTTCAGGTTCATTATTTGGCATTCTTTTAGCATTTGGTGTTTTATTTCCTAACACACTACTATATTTATATTTTGCTATTCCTATTAAAGCTAAGTACTTTGTAATAGGGTATGGATTACTGGAGCTTTTTTCAGGACTAAGTAACAATCCCCAAGATAATGTTGCTCATTTTGCTCATTTAGGAGGCATGTTATTTGGTCTATTAATATTTGCATATTGGAAATTTAAAAATGAATATTATTGAGAATTTAAATATATATGTTAAATAAAATCATATTAATTAATTTATTTTTTTTTCTTTTAGCAATTTTCTCAAATTTTACTGAAAATATTGACCTTAGATCCATATTTGGAGTTTCATCAGAATCAATCAAATTTATTAAAAGCCCTTGGACTATCTTTACTTATATGTTTTTACATGAAAAATTAGTTCATTTTGCTCTTAACATGTTTTTTCTGTTTGTGTCAAGTAAAATATTTCTTAAATATCTCAATAATAAAGAGCTTTTAAATAACTACATTATGGGTGGTTTATTTGGTGCTATTTTTTTCATTTTACCAAATATAAATTTTGATTTAGATAATATTTCACTTATTGGATCATCAGCTTCTATTCTTTCAATATTAACAACCAGTGTAATTTTTACACCAAATTATTCATTTAAAATTTTCGAAGAATCAAATTTCTCAATAAAAATAAAATATATAGCTGTTATAATTATTTTTTACTCAATATTTATTCCAATAATTTCAAAAAACTATGGTGGTTTATTAGCACATTTTGGGGGTATATTTTATGGTTTGATTTTTGTTTTTTTACACAAAAAAAATATTTCAAAAAAGAGTAACGCAAATGAGTTGAAAAAAAAATATGAAGATGACTATGACTATAATACAAGAAAAAAAATAGAAGAAATTAAACTTAATAAAATCTTAGAAAAAATTTCATCATCTGGATATAAAAGCCTGACTAAAAAAGAAAAAGATACTTTAAAAAAAATAAGTAACTCATAAATGCTTTTTAACCTTCTTTAAGGATAAAATATTCATAGAATTAACAGAGAAATCTTCAATATCTTTTGAAATAAATCTCACTGCCATGTCATAATAAAGTGGAATTAGAATTGCAGTATCCATTAAAATTTTTTCCATTCTATAAAAAATATCATTCCTAACTTTGTGATCTTTTATTAAAAAAGTTTCGTTGTATAAACTATCAAAATATAAATTTGAAAAATGTGTTCTATTTGAACCAATTGGAGATTTATTTTTTGTTATAAATAATTGTAAATAATTTTCAGGATCAGGATAATCTGCAATCCAAGATCCTCTAAAGAAACACGCTGAACCACTTGAAACTAACTCCCTGTGTACGGAGGGTGTATTTACCTTAATATTTAAATCAATTCCTATTTCTGAAAAATTAGATTGTAAATACTCACAAATATCAAGATATTCTGGTGTTGTGAATAAATCAATAGTACTGTGTAATGGCTTATCTAATTTTAATAAATTATTAATAGAGTCTAGATTATATGAAAATGCTTTGAGATTATAATTTGATAGAAAATCTGGAACAATACCAGCATTTGCAGGAAAAACCATGTTTTTTCTTAAATATTTTATCATTTCATATTTATTTACACTATAGTTCAATGCTTTTCTAATATTTAAATTAGCTAATATACTTTGGTCTTGAATACATTTATCAATATTAAAAGCTAAAAACTCAGTATTTAAATAAGGTGTTTTTTCTAAAAAAAATAATTTATTATACTCACTCTTCATTTCACCATTAGTTGTTAAAAACTCTTCTTGAAAAATTGGGTAATGACCTGAAACAAAGTCAATTTTTGATTGTAAAAAATTAATAAATAAAGACTCAGGATTTTTTATAAAAGAAATATTTATCGCATCTAAATATGGTAATCTATAATTTTTTTCAAATTCAAAGTAATTCTTATTTTTTAATAAAACTAACTTTACATTATCCATCCAATACTTAAATTTAAAAGGACCAGTTCCAACTGGATTTTTAGAAAAATTTTGATTTTCCACAACTTCTTTAGGAACAACAGAAAAATATTTCATTGCAAGAATATTAATAACAGAAGGGAAAGGTTCCTTTAATCTAATAATTAAGATTGTATCATTAATTTCACGGAAAGGGTAATCATCCAAAAAATAATCCATTACCCATCTTCCGGGAGAGGAAAATTTATCATCTTTAATTCTATTAAAACTGTAAATAAAATCACTTGCAACTACCCTTCTTGTTTTTTTATTATTTTTAAAAAATTCTGATTCATGAAAGTAAACATCATCTCTTAAAATAAATTTATATTCAAGTAGTTTTTCATCAAATGCCCATGATTTTGCAATTGAAGGGGTAATATTTAAATTTTCATCTAAATCTACCAAACCATTAAATATATGGTTAACTGCCCAAATATTTGATTTAGTGTTAGAAAAAATAGGATCTAACGAAGTAATTCCAGAGGATTCATTATATCTAAATATGTATTTTTTATTTTCATGAGAAGAATTGACACATGAAAAAAATAAATTAATTGTAATTATAGAAATGAGAATAAATAATTTGTTTTTTTTCATGTTTAAATCAAAAATAAAAAATATATATTTGTTTTGATTAGGCGAGGTAGCTCAGTTGGTTAGAGCGCAGGATTCATAACCCTGAGGTCGGGAGTTCAAATCTCCCCCTCGCTACTTTTTATTTGCTCAATAATTCTATCAAATCATCATATAAACTTAAATCATTAGGTCTTTTTGCATTATTATCAACAATGTTTCCTGATTTATCAATGATTATGTATCTAGGGATACTTGAAATTTGAAAAAAATCACTTACACTGTTATTAATTTTTGAAGGAGATATAAAATTATCACCCTCTATATTTAATTGTTTTAAAGATTTTTTCCACTTACTATAATCATTATCAATAGAAATATTCACAAAGCTTATTTTTTTTAATTGTTTTCTACTGAATTTTCCTTTAAGTTTCTTTGAATATGGAAAAAGTTTTCTACAAGGTCCACACCAACTTGCCCAAATGTCAATATAAACAACTTTGCCTAAATAATTATTTAATGAAGTTTTGTTAGCATTAGTACCTTCTAAATAAAATTTAAAACTATCATTAGGCTCTACATTAGAATGATCAAACGAATTATTTCTTTTCTCATATTTTAGTTTAACATTGGCTAAATACTTTTCTGTTACATTATCATAAAATAAAAAAATTTCCTCAAGAAAAGATGGTTTAATGTTACTTGTATAATTGAACACAAACTCATTTATAGAAAAATTCAATAAATCATCATTTAAATTTTTTTTGGCGAATTTATAAAAAGAAAAAAATAATGATTTTATAGATTGATCTTGCTTGATTGAATTTTTTACAGATAAAAGCAAAGTCATATTGTATATATATTTTTTGTACAACAAAAAATTTAAATTTTGACTAATTGATTCATAATAAAAAGATTCTTCTAAAAAATATGGAATTAAATTAAATGAAAAGTTGTCCTTATATTTATTATTTTTAATTATAAATTGACACAAAGAATTATAATAAATATAATCAACATATTTAGATAAAAATTCTAAAGAAATATTATAATCATCTTCAAAATTATATTCATTACGCAGATAATTTTTTAATTTTTTTTTCACATCATACATATTAATTTCGTATCTGTCAGGATAATTTTTGTTATCAACTAAATTTTCAATTAATGAAGAGTAATAATTAAAAAAATTATTTAAACTAATAAATTCATTTTTTGATAGACCATCAAATAAAACACTACCTTCTTCAATTGACAAATTATATATTTTTTTTTCATTAATGTAAATTTTAAAATCATGTTCATTATTTGAGAACTCATAAATTCCTTGATCAATTTTCATTAGTGTATCACTTTTTAAAATAATATTATTATGAGAAGAAAAAGATTTGAAAGTAATGGAATCTCCATTTAAATTAATAGATATTTCTTGAGAAAAAATTATCAACGATAGAAAAAAAAATATAAAATTAATTTGTTGCATTATTTATTATTTAAAACTAAAATTAAATAAATTGAATAATTAATCTTCAAAAAATAAAATATTTATCTATATTGAATTAAACAATTTTTTTAAAATGATAAAATACAGTATAGAATTCCCAATCAAATCATCTGTTAAAATACTTTTTAATGCAGTTTCAACTCCCACAGGATTATCTGAATGGTTTGCTAATGATGTAAATTGGAATGGAAATACTTATACATTTATTTGGGATGATGGAGATCAAGAAGCAGAACTAGTAAAAAAAATAAATAATTATTTAGTAAGATTTAAATGGCTTGACTCTGAAGATGAAAGTTATTTTGAATTTAAGATTGATATTGATTCAATTACAAATGATGTCATTTTAATTATTACTGATTTTTCAGAAAGCGAAGATGAAAAAGAACACGAGATAAATCTTTGGAATACTCAAGTTCAAGCACTAATGAAAAGTATTGGTTCTTAAAGAATTAAAAATTTATTTTGAAAAAACTTAATAAATCAATCACAATTGCTTTTATAAAACCATTTTTTTATACTTTTTCCATTGTTATTTTTATACTATTAATGCAGTTTTTATGGAAATATATTGATGATTTAATTGGAAAAGGTCTTGATACATATTTAATTTTTGAATTACTTTTATACGCTTCTTACACTCTAGTTCCAGTAGGTCTTCCTTTAGCAGTTCTACTATCATCGATTATGATAATGGGAAACCTCTCAGAAAAATCTGAATATATTGCAATTAAATCATCAGGAATATCTTATTTTGAAACAATAAAATCAATTTTATTTTGTTCAATTTGTATTAGTTTTTTTTCGTTCATTTTTTCTGATAAAATAATTCCGTATGCAAATCTAAAGAACACTAATTTAATGTATGATATTATTCATAAAAAGTTAGCTTTTTCTCTTGAAGAAGGAGTTTTTTTTAATGAAATCAATGGTTATAGTTTAAAAGTTGAAAAAAAAATTGACGATAATAATTTTAAAGACATTATTATTTTAGATCATTCAGAAAAAAAAGTAAAGAAAACATTTTTAGCTTCTGAAGCAAATATTAAAATGAGTAAAGATGAGGATTATTTAAATGTAAGTCTAATAAATGGTGTTAGTTATTCCGAAAATAATTGCTTTGATGAAAATAAAAAAAACTGTATTGTGACTACTAAATTTGATTTGTTCAATTTAAAATTAGATTTATCATCTTTTAAATTTAACAGAGGAAGTACTGATCGTTTTAACAATAAAGCAAAAACGATGAATATAAGTCAACTAAAAAATGTTATCGACTCAGTTAATCAAAATATTAAAGAACAAAAAAAAGAATTTAATAAAAAAGGACATTCTATTTTAGTTATATCAAATAAAATAAAACCAGCAAAAAAAAATATAAAAAGTGATAAAATTATCATTGCAAAAAAAACAAAAAATAATTTAAAAAATAATTTAAATAGTATCCAATATATTAATCGTGATATTGAAAGAAAAAATAAATATCTGAGTAAATTAAAAGTTGAATTAAATAAAAAATACACCTATTCAATTGCATGTATAATAATGTTTCTTATTGGTGCACCATTGGGGGGAATAATTAAGAAAGGTGGATTTGGTTTACCCGTAGTTATATCAATTATATTATTTATTTTATATCACATAATTTCAATCACAGGAGAAAAATTAGTAAAAAAAAATGTAATTGACAGTATATTTGGAATATGGGGACCTACAATTTTATTTTTTATGTTAGGAATTCTTTTAACTTATAAAATGCAAAAAGAAAGAATATAAATGAAAATTTTAATTATTTCACACAAAGCTGTATTTCCTTCCATTGATGGTGGAAGCCTAGCTGTTAAAAAGTTATATAATGATCTCAAGACAAAATATGAAATTATAGATATTATAGCTCTTGATTCAAATACTAAAAGGAATAAAAATCAAAATAATCACACAAATCAAACATTATTTCAAATAAATACAAAATTTAATTTTTCAAAACTTATAAATAGTTTATTTTCAAAAAAATGCTATCAAACTAACAGATTTTACGATAAAAAAATTTCTAAAAAAATAACTAACATTATTAACAAAAAAAAATATGAATATGTATTATTTGAAGGAGTATTTCCCTCAGTATACTTGCAAGACATTAAAAATAAATGTAAATGTAAAACAATAATTAGAACTCATAATGTAGAACATGAAATTTGGAATGATTTAGTTAGTAATACAAGAAATTTATTTAAAAAAATAGCATACTTTTTTTTAAAATTACAAATGAAAAAATGGGAAAATTTTATTTGTTCAAAATGTGATTTTTTATTCTGTATTTCAAAAAATGACAAAAAATATTTTGAAAAAAAAATAAAAAAAAGGATTGAAATTCTACCCGTTTCCTTTAAAATTAAAAATAGAATTATCCCAAAAGAATTTAGTATTTTTCATCTTGGGGCAATGGATTGGAAGCCAAATATGGATGGGATTGAATGGTTTTTAAACAATGTCTGGATTAAACATTTAATAAATAAAAAAATAGGAACACTGCATTTAGCTGGAAAAAAAATGCCTAAATACTTAAAAAAAAAAAATCATAAATCATTAAAAATTAGGGGGTTAGTAGAAAATTCTGAAAATTACATGATTAGCAAATCTGTTATGATTGTACCTATTTTTTCAGGAAGTGGAATCAGAATTAAAATTCTTGAGGGAATGTCAATGGGAATACCAATAATTAGTACAAAAAAAGGAGCACAAGGAATAAATTGTAAAAACAAAAAAAATATTTTGATTTGTAATGATGAATTAGAGTTTTTGAATTCAATTAAAAATCTTAAATATGATGAAATTTTATTTAATAAATTAAGCAAAGAAGGAAAAAAATTAATTAATCAATATTTTTCAACAAATGTTGTTATAAAAAACTGGAAAAAATTAATTTATGAAAATAGTCATAATAACTCCTAGAGTTCCTGAAATTTTAGATAAGGGAGATAAACTAAGAATTTTTTATCAAATAAAATATCTTTCAAATTATAATGATATTCATCTTATTTCTTTAAGCTCATCAAAAAATGCTAAAATTAATAAAGATTTAAAAAAATATATACAAAGTTTTCATTTAATTCACAATACTGAAATAAGTCGAATTTTTAATTTAATCTATCACTCGATAATCAAAAAATTACCAATTCAAATTTCATATTATTACTCAAAAAGAAGTCACAAAAAAATAAATGAAATTATTGATTTAATTAAACCAGAATTTATTTACTGTCAATTAATTAGAACAACAGAATTTATAAAAAAAAGAAATGAAAAAAAAATGATTGACTATATGGATTGTTTCTCTTTAGGCCTTAATAGAAGATCTAAAAAATCAAATACACTAATGAAATTAATTCTATTATTTGAGTACAAAAGAGTAAAAGAATACGAAAAAAATATTTTTAATTATTTTGAGAATCATACAATCATCTCAAAATATGATAGAGATTATATTAATCATGTAAATAAAAAAAATATTTGCATTATTGAAAATGGTATTGAAACTAATTATTTTAAAAGAAAAAATGATACATATAAAAAAAATACTATAATCTTTGTGGGAAATATGAGTTATCGACCTAATGTTTTGGCAGCTAAATTTATATGCGAAGAAATATTTCCATTAGTATTAAAAAAAGAAAATAACACAAAAGTTGTTATTGCTGGATCTAATCCTAATAAGGAAGTAAGAAAGTTATCAAAACTTCACAAAAATATAAAAATAACAGGTTTTGTTGAAGATATAAGAGATGCATACGAAAAGGGTTCTGTTTTTGTTGCCCCGATGTTTATTGGCTCAGGTTTACAAAATAAACTATTAGAAGCTATGTCAATGAAAATACCATGTATAACAACTAAAACAGCTAATAAGTCATTAAATGCAAGTGAGAAGGAAATTATAATAGCTAACGATAAAACTGAATTTGCTAATTATTGTATTGAATTATTTAATAATAAAGAAAAAAATTTGAATCTAATTGAAAATGGATTTAAATTCGTGGAAACTAAATTTAATTGGAAAAAATCAACCAATAAATTAAATAAAATTTTTAATAAATGACATTAGATAATATAAAAGAAGCAATTGATGATATAAAAAAAGGTAAAATTATTATTGTTGTTGATGATGAAAATAGAGAAAATGAAGGGGATTTTGTTGCTGCAGCAGAAAAAGTAACTCCAGATCTTGTAAACTTTATGATAAAAAATGGTAGAGGACTTGTTTGCACACCATTATCGTCTCAAATATGTGAAAATTTAAACTTAGATTTAATGGTTGGGAAAAATACAGATCCTCTAAAAACTCAATTTACAATTTCAGTTGATAAAATTGGTGGGAATTGTTCTACAGGAATTTCAGCAAATGATAGAGCTGAAACAATTAAAGCTTTGTCTAGTCCTAACACAAAAACAAAGGATTTGGCAAGACCTGGTCATATTTTTCCACTAAAAGCAATGGATGGAGGAGTACTAAGAAGAAGTGGGCATACTGAAGCAGCAATAGATTTATGTAAACTAGCTGGTTTGAGGTCAGCGGGAATTATTGTTGAAATAATGAACGATGATGGGACCATGGCCAGACTTCCTGAATTATTTAAAATTGCAAAAAAATTTAAATTAAAAATTATTTCTATTGAAGATTTGATTAAATATAGATTAAAAACAGAGTCTTTAATTGAAGAAATTGTAGAAGTGAATATGCCAACTAAATATGGTAAATTTAAATTAAAATCTTACAAAGCAAATAATTCTAATTTAGAACACCTTGCATTAATTAAAGGAAGTTGGGAAAAAAATGAACCTGTTCTAGTTAGAGTTCATTCATCATGTTTCACAGGTGACATAATTGGGTCCTTAAGATGTGATTGTGGAGATCAATTAACTGAATCTATTAAAATAATAGAAAAAGAAAAAAAAGGAGTTGTTTTGTACATGAACCAGGAAGGTAGAGGAATTGGCTTGTCAAATAAATTAAAAGCATATAAACTACAGGAGGGTGGACTTGATACAGTTGAAGCAAATTTACATTTGGGGTTTAAAGCAGATCAAAGAGACTATGGAATTGGTGCACAAATACTTAGAGAATTGAATATTAAAAAAATTAAATTACTGACTAACAATCCCAAAAAAAGAGCTGGGCTAACAGGATATGGTTTAGAAATTGTAAAAAATATTCCGATTAAAATTAAAGCTAATTGTTATAACAAAAATTATATGGACATAAAAAAAACAAAATTAGGACACGATCTTTAATTTTTTTTCTTTTTTCTTTTTTCTTTTTTCTTATTTTTTTTTCTAAATAAATCAAAAAAACTGTTGAATTCTCTTTCAAAAAAAATCGAAACTCCTTGTTCGTATCTAAATTCTTCTCCACTTATTGGATCATACTCATCTGTTCGATTAAAAGCCTTTACTTTTAAATTATTTGTTAAATCATACTGAATATCAACTTCACTAACGACATCTGTGTTATCTTGTGCTTGAGGAGTACTTGGATTACTAGCATTTCCATTAATTGTTAACTTATCATTTAAAAGCTTCATTGATAATGCTAATTTAATTTCATCAGTAGTAAGAGAGTCTGTTGAGCCAGGAGTCCAACGAAAACCAAGGTCAAAATCATCAGTAATTTGAGATAACCAATTTGAAATTTGATTAGATAATAGCTCAGTACCTGTAGTTGTTAAACCACTACTAATATAATTTTCAGTACTCTCTTGAATCAAAAAACTATTTGCACCTAATAAAAAAATAAATTGTTGTAATTTTTTTTCTTCTGAGTCAGTTAGCTGATAAAGTTTTGTTAATGCTACATCTGAAGCAGATGGAATCTCAATTATAAAATCTACGGATGGCTTAAGTAAACTTTTTGTCATATGCATCTTACATAAAACAGGAACTTTTGTACTAGATTTATAATCTGAATCAAGTAAATTTAATGATGTTTTAAGTTTATATAAAGCGACAAAATCTATCATAATATCATAAGGAGAACCATCCCAAATTAAAGAACCTCCACTTTCAATAGTAAAATTTTTATTTAATAGATTTTGCATAGTGTATAAATATTCACCTTCTTTAATTAATACGTTTCCGTACATTTCAAAATTTTTATTTTCATCAATTTTTAACTTTAACTTACCATCCCCAGATCCTTTGATAATATCACCAATTTTTTCATCGTAAATTATTTGTACTTGTGCATTTGATTTTAAATTCAAATTAAAGTTCATTTTAAAGATATTTTTATTTGTAATATCTTTATTATTTATTTCATTTTCTTTCAATAAATTATTAGAACTAAATAATTTTAAATTACTGTAATTAGAAATTTCTGTAGCTTTCGAGAGGGGAATATTAAACTTAGTTCCATTTTTTGTTTCAGCATCAATATTAAAATTAACTCTACCTGGCTTTCCACTTACATTAATATCTCCCTTAGCAAAAACTTTACCATAATAAACTTCATTTTGTTCACTTGTTGTATTCAAACAATAAAGATTATTTGATTTAATATTAATATCATACCATATTTTTTTAAATGAATTTGAATGAGTTAAATTTCCAAATAAAAGTGCATTAGTATTATGTAAATCATCAAAAATAGTTGTTGTATCTAATAAAATATCATTTCTTTTACAAATAATATTATAGTCTTCTTTAACTAAATAAGTAGTATTTAAATAAGGAACTCCAAAAGAAAAATCTTTCACAATTAAATCTGCATCTATATAAAATTTATCATGAGGACCGTAAATATTTGCTTTTCCAAAAAGTTTACCATTAGTATCTGAAATACTTGAAATTAGTGAACCAATAAATTTACTTGATTGACCATTAAAATCTAAGAAAATATTCATATTTGGTCTCTTATCTAAAGAAA
Organism: Flavobacteriales bacterium; assembly: GCA_002718035.1. Taxonomy (GTDB): domain Bacteria; phylum Bacteroidota; class Bacteroidia; order Flavobacteriales; family TMED113. Next base: position 101,086 of record PBCX01000003.1, on the reverse strand, counting down.
TAGTACCATTCAGATCTATTGTCTTTTTATTTTGTTCGGGTTTTAAATATCCATCTATAGTCAAATACTTTCTTTTTTCATTTGATTGAGTATTGATAATCAAGTTACCCAAATTAATATTATTTAAAGAAAAGTCGCTTATTTTTAGATAACCACCCATTGGTTTTTTTTCTGAACTATACCACATTGTTCCATCTACCAACCCATTAATTTTTGTAGATCTGTCGCTCTTAAATTTATTTAGTGTAGTTAAGTTAAAATTTTTAAAATCAAAGTATAGTTTTAAGAAGTTCTCTGAAAATCCTGAGATCTGAACTGATTGGTCATTAGATTCTAAAGAAAAATCTTTAATATTAAAAGTTTTAATATCAGTAAATGTAAAAATACTGTTAGGAGATACAGTCCATTTATCACCCGAAATGGAAACTGTCGAATTATCAAATGTAATTATATTTTTTTTTTCTTTTAATAAATTTCCTGAGAAAAAAGCATCTATATCATTGTCATTATTAATATTAACTAACGTAAAATCGTAATTAATTTTATTTGAATTTGAATTTGAATTAAATAAAAGGGAATCAACAAAAAAATTATTTTTTTTATTTTGATAACCTTGACTAAAAAATAAAAATTCAAAATCTTTTTCATTAGAGTGATTAAAATTTAGACTAAGTTCATTAAAGGAATTCTGTAAGTATTTAAAATTATTTAACTTTCCACTTATCACCAAATTGTTTTTATTTTTTATAAGACTGATAAAACATTTTCCTAAATTAAAATTGTCAAAAAATAAATTAGTAAAGAAAGAACTTTCTTTAAAATTTAATTGAATATCAAAATTTTTCTTCTTTAAGAAATCAGTTCTGGAACTAGTTAACAATGAATTAAAATTCCTTTTAAAATAACTTCTTAAGCTAGAAAAATTGTAATCTCCTTTAAAACTACCGGAACCTATATCAGAATCAATAATTATATTTTTTTCATTATTAATATTTGAGAAATTTAGAGTTAACTTATTTAAGTTCTGTTTTTTTTCTCTTTTATAATATAAATTTTCAGCTATTAAATAGCCATTTAAATTATTAAATGAATCACCTGATATATCACAAACTAAATCTCCAGAAAAATTTTTAACATATTTATTTATTGGCATTTTAATGTTTCTGAAATTAATTTTTGAAATATTACTTGAAAATTTGAATCTTGGAATTTTATTTGAATAGTCGGCTAATCCTTTAAAATTAGCCTTGAAATTTTTATCTTTTACTCTAATAATACCATCAAAAAATTCGGATGAAACTAAACCTGATATTTGTATATTTTTATAATTATAATTATTTATTGAAACTTCTTTACAATTAACATCGATATTGGTAACAAAATTATTTTTATTAAAACCAGAACCCTTAATGGAAGTCGTTAAATTAGTTAAACCAAAATTCGATTTTTCTAATAAATTCCCAAGATCAAAATCTATTAATGAAAATAAACCTTCATAAGATGAAGTGAGTAAATTATCTTTAATTAATATACTTAAATCAAAATTTGAAGAGCCAATTTTAGATTTCAAATCGCCTAGTAATTTTAAATTATTCTCAAATAATTCATTTTTACCCTTGTATGATAAATCACCAAGATTTTTTAAAAGATTTGAGGACAATTTATTATAAATTAAAATTGAGTTAATATCAGTCTCTTTAAATAATGATTCATTGACTTCAAATGATGTTATTTTAGATAATTTATTGTGTAATAAATTAAATTCTAAATAAGAATTTTTGTAGTTAAATTTTGCTTTTTTAATTCTAATAGAATCTCTTTGTATTATGATATCTCCAGAAAATAAAATTTCATCTAATTCTAGATTTTTTAATTTTGAATAATTACTTGGTTGGATTTTACTCTTCATACCTTTAAAAGAAAATTCATCAGAATTACTAAAATTTGTATTTAGAGAAGATGTCAAATGAAAATTCTTATTATCAATTAATATATTTTCAATATTTAAAGATTTATTATTTGAAATTGAAAAGTTATTACATAAAATTTTAATTTCTTTAAGAGAAAGAGTATCAAAATCGCTCTCATATATAACATTAGATAAATCAATTTTTATATTTTCAATAAAAAAAGAATTAATTGACTCTTTATTATTAGTAGAAATTTTTTTGAAAAACCTTTGAATATTAGAGACGCTGTCATTTTTATATTTTTTTATAAAAATATCCATATCATTAAATTCTATTTCCGAAATTTCAAAATTATCTTGTGAAAAAAACAAATTTTTTTCTGTAGATATAGAAACCTGAGGAATTAAAATCATGGGTTGCTGATAATCATCTCTAATTAAAAAATTTAAATGAATTTTGTTTGAGAAAAAATTATAGTAAAAGTTACTAGAATTAATAGTTATGTTATATTGTTCTTGAATTTTTTTTGAAAGGTGAGAAAATGCTTTTTTTTGAAAAAAAGAAGAACTTATTATGGTTAGTAAAGAAACTAAAACAATAACTAGGGTAAGGAACAATAAAACTATCTTATTTTTTTTACTAAAATTCAATATTTATAACTTTATATTTCTAAAATGAAAAAAAACATATTCATACTTGGAATTGAATCATCATGCGACGACACTTCAGTTGCCATTACTTGTAACAAAAAAGTACTATCAAATATTGTATCAAGCCAAAAAATACACCAAAAATATGGCGGTGTTGTACCTGAACTAGCCTCAAGATGTCATCAAAAAAACATTGTACCTATTGCTTCTCTAGCATTAAAGATAGCAAAAATTGAAAAACAACAACTAAATGCAATAGCATTTACCCGAGGACCTGGATTATTAGGCTCTCTACTAGTCGGAACTTCTTTTGCTAAAAGTTTATCGCTAAGTCTCAAATTACCACTTATAGAAATTAATCATATGAGGGCACATGTTATTGCTAATTTTATTGAAAATAATGAATGTAGTGCACCTTCTTTTCCTTTTTTATGTTTAACTGTTTCTGGCGGACATACTCAAATAATTTTAGTAAAAAGTGTTGAAGATATGAGTCTTATTGGTCAAACACTTGATGATTCTGCAGGCGAGGCTTTTGACAAATCAGCGAAAATGCTAGGTCTTGGATATCCTGGAGGACCAATAATTGAAAAAAAATCAATTGGTGGGAACCCAAATAAATTTATTTTTACTCAACCTAAAGTTAAAGACTTAAATTTTAGCTTTAGTGGATTAAAAACACAAATATTTAATTTTTTAAAATTAGAAAAAGAAAAAAATCCAAATTTCATTGATAAAAACATGAATCATATTTGTGCTTCAATACAAAAAACAATCATTAATATTTTAATAACAAAACTTCAATTAGCAATTGAAAAAAATCAGATTAAAAATATTGCAATTGCAGGTGGAGTAGCTTCTAACAAATATTTCAGGGAAGAAATAAAAAAAATGGAAAAAAAATTAAATATTAATTCAACTTTTCCTAAAATTGAATATTCTACAGATAACGCTGCTATGATAGCTTTAGCAGGATATTACAAATATCAAAAGAAAAATTTCACTATGCTATCAGTCAGTCCAGATTGTAGATACAAAATTTAGAATCTTTCAAATAAAATTCTATTTTTTTGCCAATTAATATTGGATCCATTTCTAAAGTAATAAACCAAAGAAAACTCATGGGAAGCTCCTGAGTAATTTCCTATATCACCATAATTATAATCAATAGAGTATATTATTGAAAATCTGTCATAGTTAAAACCAAATAACCCAACAACTTCTTTATTGCTTCTGTAACCAGCACCTAACCAAAAAATATCACTAAATATAGTTTTTAAATTAATGTCATATTGAAAATCAGTAAACTGTGTCTTTTTTAATAAAAAGCTTTGTTCAAAATCTATTTTTGATTCTGTATCAGAAAAACTGTAGCCTCCAAAAAAATAAAAATTTCTTGCAAATTGATTTGGCTGTGTTAATTCATTATCCAAAACTTTAGACTGAACTAAATTTACAACTGACCCTCCTAAAAATAAGAAATCATCGTAGAATAAAAAACCAAAGTTAGAATCAAAGTTAATTTTTTTATGAACCTGGCCTGAAATTAAAGGATCATACATTGCAGTATTGAAATCAGAGTCATCAAAAAGATATTGATATAAATTAGCAGAAATACCTAAAGAAAAATTATAATCTAAAAACACTGGAAATTTAAATGAATACATTAAATCTAATCCATGAATATTTATTGCACCTGTTCTATCAGAGAACAATAAAGCTCCTACCCCATGCTTTTGATTATTTAAAGCATGGTGAGCAGATACCGAAGTAGTCAAGATTTGATCATCGACAAAACCTGCCCACTGATTTCTATTCATTAAAACAATAGATGATGATTCAGAAATACCAGCGAAAGAGGGATTTATAACAAGTGGATTATAAATATATTGACTATTTAAGGGTAATTGTTGAGCATAAGCAAAACAACTTAAAAATAATAGAAAAAAAAATAAATTATAAGTTTTCATAAAATCTCAAGATACTACAAATCTATCAACAAAAAGGCACTTTAAAAAATCTATTGATTAAAATCAAGCATGATTTGACCATTAGAATTATTAAAATCCTGATCTTTATTCTCAAGGTCTTCGGGGGGAGGTATATTTTTCTTAATATCAATATCTACTAACTCAACAGATTTAAGTTTGTATTGAGATAATTGTTTACCTATTGCTTCATATCCTTTTATTGAAATAAAATCAGAGGGTAAAATTTCAATTGATTCTTTAGTTTTTCCATTTTTTCCTTTTTTAAAATTTAATTTCACTTTTTTGTTATCAAAAAAAATAAATTTTAAATCAAGACCTTTATTTTCAGATATATAATAGAGCTTTCTATTTGTGTTTTTAGGATTAAATCTTTTTATATAGTGTAATTTATTTATGGAATTATAGTAAATACATGTTAGAACACTATCAGGGTCATATTTCTCTAATATTTTAATATTTTCTGGAAAATGATTAGATAAATCATAAGACAGTAAATTAAAATAACCAAGTTCTGAAATTAATATAATCTTATCATCACCTGAAAACTCCCCTAATAAACTTCCATGCCCTAAGTCATTTAATCTTTTTACAGATTCATCATACCAAATTTTCTTTGCTGCTAGGGTTGAGACTCCTTCGTTTTTTAACTCAATTTTTCTTACATAATGTTTACAAATTAAATTTCCACGAACACCCCTACTTTTAATATCAAATTCAGAAAAATCAACATCAAATTTTAATTTTTTCAATCTAGCCTTTGCTCTCAATATTAAAGAAACTAACTCAGCTTCTCCATTTGGATTTGCAGAGAAATAAATTACATCAGAACCACTTTTACTACCTAAGTTATAATCTTTATTTCTAGTTACACCTTTAACAGGAAAACGTTTTAAATAAGTTTTATTTGATGACTTATCTCTGTATATCATATTATAAGTTGTTCTTAAGTCATTTTTTTTGAAAACATCAATATGAATTATATCTTTTCCAACAAATATTTTAGAAGATACTTTAGTCACCAACATTGTTCCATCTTTCTTAAAAACTATAATATCGTCAATATCAGAACATTCTAAAATATACTCATCTTTTCTCATAGATGTACCAATAAAACCCTCTGTTTTATTGGTATATAGCTTTTTATTAGCTAACGCTACTTTAGAAGCTTCAATTGTATCGAAAATTCTTTCTTTAGTTTTTCTTTCTCTGCCTTTACCATATTTTTCTTTTATTTTCTTAAAATACTGAATTGAATAAATTGTAATATTATCTAGATTATTTTGAACATCTTTTATGGAGTCTTCAATCAACTTAACTTTTTCATTTTCTTTATTTAAATCATATTTACTAATTCTTTTTATCTTAATTTCAGTTAATCTCTCAACATCTTCAATGGTAACTTTTCTTTTTAAAATATTAACAAATGGTTTTAAACCTTGAAAAATTACATCAATTATTCCTTGCCAACTATCAACATCTTCTATATCTCTGTATATTTTTTCTTCAATGAATATTCTTTCCAATGTTGCACTATGCCACTTTTCGTTTAATTCATTTAATTTAATTTCAAGTTCTTGCGTTAGAATTAATTTAGTGTTTTCGGTTGAAATTTTTAAAATATTGGATATGTCGGTAAATATTGGTGTATCATTCTGAATTACACAAGTAACAGGATAAACAGAAATTTCACAATCTGTAAAAGCATAAAGAGCGTCTATAGTTTTATCAATTGAAACATCATTAGCAATTGTAATAACAATGTCAACTTTATCTGCGGTATTATTTTGAATATTCTTAATTTTAATTTTTCCTTTATCATTAGCCCTCAATATAGAATCAATTAATGTAGTAGTAGTCACATTATAGGGCAACTCTGAAATGTTTAATGTTTTTTTATCAATCTCTTCGATTTTTGCTCTAACTCTAACTTTACCTCCTTTTTTACCATCATTATAATTACTAAAATCAGCTAAACCACCTGATTGAAAATCAGGTTTAATTTTTTTATTTCTTCCATTTAAAATAGAAATAGAAGCATCAATTAATTCGTTAAAATTATGAGGAAGTATTTTTGTAGATAAACCAACGGCAATACCTTCAACTCCTTGAAATAATAGCAAAGGAAATTTAATTGGCAAATAATCAGGTTCGTTTGCTCTTCCGTCGTATGAAGTTTTCCACTTTGTTACTTTAGGGCTATAACATACATCCAATGCAAAATGAGAAAGTCTAGCTTCAATATATCTTGCAGCTGCAGCTTTATCACCAGTTGATACGTTACCCCAATTTCCTTGCATATCAATCAAAAGTCCTTTTTGGCCTAACTTTACTAAAGCATCACCAATCGATGCGTCACCATGAGGATGATACTTCATTGTATTTCCGATTAAGTTCGCAACTTTGTGATATCTTCCATCATCTAACTCTTTAAGAGAATGTAAGATTCTTCTCTGAACTGGCTTTAATCCATCTAAAATATATGGAACAGCTCTTTCTAAAATTACATATGAGGCATAATCAAGAAACCAATTTTGGTACATTCCAGAAATTGGAATAACCTTTGTAATTTCATTTAATTCTTCATTATTTTCCAAATTATCTTCAATCATATTAATTATCAATTATATCTTTTTCCATTCTTAAATTATCAATAATAAAGTTTTGACGATCTTGGGTGTTTTTTCCCATATAAAAAGTTAATAAAGCTTCAATTTCTGAATCATTTTTTAATAAAACAGGATCTAGTTTAATATCTGATCCTATAAAGTTTTTAAATTCATGAGGAGAAATCTCACCTAAACCTTTGAATCTTGTTATTTCTAACTTTCCAGTTAATTTTTTTTCAGCCTCTAATTTTTGATTATTATCGTAACAATAAATTGTTTCTTTTTTATTTCTAACTCTAAAAAGTGGGGTTTGTAATATGTATAAATGGCCTTCTTTAACTAAATCAGGAAAAAATTGAAGAAAAAATGTAATAATTAATAATCTTATATGCATCCCATCAACATCTGCATCAGTTGCTATTACAATATTATTATATCTTAAGTTTTCAATTTCATTTTCAATATTTAATGCACTTTGAAGTAAATTAAACTCTTCATTTTCATAAACTACTTTTTTTGTTAAACCATAACAATTCAAAGGTTTTCCTTTCAAACTAAATACAGCTTGGGTATATACATCTCTTGCTTTCGTTATTGATCCACTTGCAGAATCACCCTCTGTTATAAATAAAGTAGTCTCTAATCTTCTTTCTTTTTTTAAATCGTTATAATGAACTTTACAATCTCTTAGTTTTTTGTTGTGTAAACTAGACTTCTTTGCTCTCTCTCTACTTAATTTCTTTATACCTACTAAGTCTTTTCTTTCTTTCTCTGCCTGTTGAATTTTTTTTAAAATGATGTCACTTATTTCAGGGTTTTTATGTAAAAAATTATCTAATTTTCTTTTTACAAACTCATTTATATACGTTCTAATTGTTGGAAGACTATCCCCCATTTCTGTAGATCCTAATTTTGTTTTAGTTTGCGACTCAAAAACTGGTTCCATCACCTTAATACTAACTGCGGCAACAATTGATTGTCTAATATCAGAAGCTTCAAAGTTTTTATTAAAAAATTCTTTAAAAGTTTTTGCAATAGCTTCTCTGAATGCAACTTGATGAGTCCCTCCTTGAGTAGTGTGTTGACCATTAACAAAAGAAAAATATGTTTCACCATATTTAGATTTTGAATGAGATAAAGCAACTTCAATATCATCTCCCATTAAATGTATAATTGGGTATGTAATTGATGTCTCTAGTTTAGAAGTCAATAAATCTTTTAATCCATTTTCAGAAAAAAACTTTTGATTATTGTAAATAATTGTTAAGCCTGGATTTAGATACACATAATTCCAAATCATAGTAGAAATATGATGATCTAAAAATTTAAAATTGGAAAAGATCTCAGAATCGGGAACAAACATTATTCTAGTACCGTTTCTTTGAGAAGAATCCTTTATTTCATCATCAAGAATAATGGATCCTCTATTGAATTCAACAATTTTAGTTTTACCATCACGAATACTTTGTACTTTAAAGTATTCAGACAATGCATTAACAGCTTTAGTCCCTACACCATTCAATCCAACTGCTTTTTTAAAAGCCTTAGTATCATACTTTCCTCCCGTATTTATTTTAGAGACACAATCAACCACTTTTCCAAGTGGAATTCCTCTACCATAATCTCTAATAATAACTTTTTGATTTTTAACACTTAAATCAATTGTCTTACCATAGCCCATCACAAACTCATCCATACAATTATCCATTATCTCTTTTAACAATACATATATTCCATCATCAGTTGAAGATCCATCTCCTTTTTTACCAATATACATACCAGGACGCATCCTTATATGCTCCTTCCAATCAAGGGATTTTATATTTTCTTCTGTATAATTGTTTTGACTCATGTCTTTTTTAAACAATACTAAAAATAATAATCAATGAAGAAAAAAAGAATATTTAGTGATTAAAATGATAAGAACTTATCAACAATAAATGAATTTTTCTTTAAACATTAAATCTGAAATGAATTATATCACCGTCTTTTACTGTGTAATTTTTGCCTTCAATAAAAATTTTTCCATTCTCACGACATTTAGATTCATTTCCATACTTGATCATGTCATCAAATGCAATAACCTCAGCCCTTATAAATCCTTTTTCAAAATCTGTATGGATTTTTCCAGCAGCCTTGGGAGCTAAAGATTCTTTTTTTATTGTCCAAGCTCTAACTTCTTTTTCTCCAGCAGTAAAAAAAGTTTGTAAACCTAATAAAGAATAAGTAGATCTAATTATTTTATTAACTCCTGGTTCATTTAAACCAATATCTTTTAAAAATTCACTTCTATCATCCTCTGATTCAAGCTCATTAATTTCAGATTCTATACCTGCAGCAATTATTATCATTTTTGCATTTTCATCCGTAATTTTATCTGAAATTTGTTTTGTATAGTTATTACCTTCCATTGAATTTTGATCAACATTGCATACATACAAAACAGGCTTATTTGTTAACAACTGTAGTTCATCTATAAATTCATCATCATCAATTTCAAAAGAACGTGCAGATTTGCCTTCAGATAGTTTTTCTTTATATTTTTTTAAAATTTCAATTTGTGAAACTGCATTTTTATCTCCGGTATTAGCTAATCTATTTAAACTATTAATTTTTTTGTCCAAGGTTTCTAAGTCCTTAACTAATAATTCATAATCAATAATTTCTTTATCTCTAACTGGGTTTACATTTCCATCCACATGAGTTATATTATCATCATCAAAACATCTTAATACATGCATAATGGCATTAGTTTCCTTAATATTTGATAAAAATTTATTTCCAAGACCCTCACCTTTACTAGCCCCTTTAACTAAACCTGCAATATCAACTATTTCAACAGTTGCAGATATAGTATTTTGCGGATTAAATAATTTAGATAACTGATTTAATCTTTTATCAGGTACTGGAATAATTCCAATATTTGGATCAATAGTTGCAAAAGGGTAATTTGCGGCTAAAGCTTTTGATCTAGACAAACAATTAAATAAAGTTGACTTTCCAACATTAGGAAGCCCTACTATTCCACATTTCATAAATAAATTAATTTACAAAGATTGGATATTGTGACATCATTTTGTTAATTTCTTCACGAAGTCCTTTCATTTTATTATTATTTTGATAGTTAAATATTGCTTTATCAATAAATTCAACTATTTTTTTAATCTCAGTTTCTTTAATTCCCCTTGTAGTAATTGCTGGGGTCCCAATTCTAATACCAGATGTAATAAATGGGGATTTATCATCAAATGGAACCATGTTTTTATTTACAGTTATATCAGCTAATCCTAAAGCATATTCAGCATCTTTTCCTGTAATATTTTTTGATCTTAAATCAATTAGTATGCAATGATTGTCTGTACCTGAAGAAATAATATTATACCCCAATGAAATTAAAGATTCAGCCATAACAGAGGCGTTTATTTTAACTTGATTAATGTAATCTAAAAATTTATCATCCATAATTTCAGAGAAAGCAACCGCTTTGGCTCCAATTAAATGTTCTAGTGGACCACCTTGACATCCAGGGAAAACTGAGGAGTTAATTAAAGTTGACATCATCTTTAAATCTCCTTTTTTTGTTTTTTTACCAAATGGATTTTCAAAATCCTTGCCAATCATTATTATACCTCCCCTAGGTCCTCTTAGTGTTTTATGAGTCGTTGAAGTTACAATGTGACAATAATCAAATGGATTATTTAATAATCCCTTCGAAATTAAGCCAGCAGGATGTGAAATATCTGCTAATAATATAGCACCAATTTCGTCCGCGACTTTACGAAATCTTGAATAATCCCAATCTCTGGAGTAAGCAGAGGCTCCACATATTATCATTTTCGGTTTTTGGTCTTTAGCAATTCTTTCCATTTCATCGTAATCAATTAAACCATTGTCTTTAGAGACCCCATAAAAGTATGGATCATACAATTTTCCAGAAAAATTAACAGACGAGCCATGAGTTAAATGCCCTCCGTGTGATAAATCAAAACCTAAAATTTTATCACCGGGATTCAAACAAGCAGAAAAAACAGCAAAGTTTGCTTGGGAGCCAGAATGAGGTTGCACATTTGCATATTCAACACCAAATATTTTTTTTGCCCTGTCTATTGCAATTTGTTCAATTTGATCAACATATTGACAGCCTCCATAATATCTTTTATTAGGATATCCTTCAGCATACTTATTAGTTAAACATGAACCGGCAACACTTAATACTTGATCACTTACATAATTTTCAGATGCTATAAGTTCAATGCCATTTATTTGTCTATTTTTTTCTTTTTCAATTAATGAAAAAATTATTTGATCTTTATTCACATTTTTTGTTTTAAATTATATATTTAAAGTTATTATTTATTTTCAAAAATACAACTTATGTTATCAGCAAACAATACAGAAAGAAAATCTTGGATAAACTATGATAATAATTGTGATTTTCCTATACAAAATATTCCTTTTGGAGTATTTAAAACAAATCAGAATGATTTTCATATTGCCACTATAATTGGTGAAACAGTTATTAGTATAAAAAATCTTGAAAAAGAAGGTTATTTTAATAAAATAGATCTTGCAGAACATACTTTCCAAGAACCAAACCTAAACAAGTTTTTAGAACATGATAAATCTATTTGGAGGAAAGTTAGAAACAAAATTGCTGAAATATTTGATATTAAGAATAATTTTAAATCAAAAATTTTAAATCAAAATATTTTATTTAATAAAAATATAGAAATGGTTCTACCTGTAAAAATTGGTGATTATACAGATTTTTATTCCAGTAAAGACCATGCTACAAATGTTGGTAAAATGTTTAGAGATCCTGAAAATGCTTTATTACCAAATTGGCTTCACATTCCTGTAGGGTATCATGGCAGATCATCATCTATTGTAATTTCTGGAACTGATGTAAAGAGACCAAGTGGTCAAATTTTAAACAAAGAATCCAACAAACCAATTTTTTCTAAATCAAAACTTTTAGACTTTGAATTAGAAATGGCATTTATAACTGGAAAATCTAACAAGCTCGGAGAAAGCATTGATATTGAAAAAGCAGAAGACTATATTTTTGGATTGTGTCTGTTTAACGATTGGTCTGCTAGGGATATTCAAAAATGGGAATATGTTCCACTAGGACCTTTTTTAGGAAAAAGTTTTAATTCTAGTATTTCCCCATGGATTGTTACTCTTGATGCTCTTGAGCCTTTCAGAATTGCCGGAGAAAAACAAGTACCTGAAGTCTTAGATTATTTAAAGTTTAATGGAGATAAAAACTTTAATGTGGAGCTAGAAGTCCAAATAAAATCGCTCGACTCTGAACCAACAACTGTTTCTAAGTCAAATTTCAAATATATGTATTGGAATATGGCTCAACAATTAACACATCACGCAATAAATGGATGCAATATTAAAGCAGGTGACTTAATGGCCTCTGGTACTATTTCTGGACCAAATAAATCAGAATTTGGATCAATGCTTGAAATTTCATGGGCAGGTAAAGAATCTATTTATTTGAATAACGGTGAAGAAAGAAAATTTTTAAAAGATGGTGACACCGTTATTATGAAGGGTTATTCACAAAATAAAGACATAAGAATTGGTTTTGGAAAATTAAGTAACAAAATTATTTAATAAATATGCAAGAATTGGAAATTCCAAAAGAAATTTTAAGTAAATACAGATCATTGATTAGATACTGCAGTGATAAAGTTAATGTTGAAGAAAAAAAAGAATTAAAAAAAGCATTTGAAACTGCCTTTGTTGCACATAAAAATATAAAAAGAAAATCCGGAGAACCTTACATATTACATCCATTGTCTGTTGCAAAAATTGCAGCTAAAGAGATAGGCCTTGGGGCATTAGCAATTAAATGCGCATTACTTCATGATGTTGTTGAAGACAGTGAAATTAAATTAAAGGAAATTGAAAATTTATTTGGCAAAAAAGTTTCGAATATAATTGATGGATTAACAAAAATATCAGACTTGATAGACAGTGCTAATTCAATTCAAGCTGAAAATTTCAGAAAAATGCTACTAACATTATCTGATGATGTTAATGTAATCTTAATAAAACTAGCTGATAGGTTAGATAATATGAGAACACTTGAGCATCTAGAAGACAGAAAAAGAAAGAAAATAGCATCTGAAACATTGTATATTTATGCTCCACTAGCACACAGATTAGGACTCTACTCTATTAAAACTGAACTTGAAGATCTTTCATTAAAATATACTGAAACTGAAAAGTATTTTGAAATTTCTCGTAAACTAAATGAAACAAAAAATGAAAGAGAAAAATATATAAAACATTTTCTCAAACCTATTAAATCCAAAATAAAAAAAGAAGGTTTTTCTGTCTCAATCAAAGGTAGGCCTAAATCAATTTTTTCAATCAGAAAAAAAATGTCAAAACAACAAATAAATTTTGAAGAAGTTTTTGATAAATTTGCAATTAGAATTATTACAAATTCCTCGGAATCAAATGAGAAGTCTGATTGTTGGAAAATATACTCAATTGTCACAGACTATTACAAGCCTAACCCTGATAGGTTAAGAGATTGGATCTCAACTCCTAAAACAAATGGATATGAATCTTTACACACAACTGTAATGGGGCCAGGTGGTCATTGGGTTGAAGTTCAAATTAGAAGTGAAAGAATGGATCAAATTGCTGAAAAAGGACTTGCCGCACATTGGCTTTATAAAAACAATAAAAAAGATAAAAAAGAAGACAATTTAAATAAATGGATTAATAATATAAGAGAATTACTAGAGAGTCCTGAAGAAGATGCTGTAGACTTTTTAAATGAATTTAAATTAAACCTATACTCGAAAGAAATTTTTGTATTTACCCCAAATGGGGAATTAATAACATTACCTAAAGATTCTACAGCATTAGACTTCGCTTTTAGCATTCACACAGAGCTAGGAAAAAAATGCTTAGGCACCAAGGTTAATGGAAAACTTGTTCCAATTAGCCACAAATTAAAAAGTGGTGACCAAATTGAAATAATATCCTCTGAAAAACAAAGACCAAAAGAGAACTGGTTAGATTTTGTAATTACGTCTAAAGCAAAAAACAAAATTAAAGGTTCTTTAAATGAGGGGAAAAAAATAATTGCAGAGGAGGGAAAAGAAGTATTAAAAAGAAAATTAAAACATTTAAAAATTCCATTTACTGAAAAGAGAATTAATGAGTTACAGGCCTACTTCAAGCTCCAAGATAGTCAAGAGTTATTTTATAAAATAGGAACCGGAAAAATAAATAACCCAGATTTAAAAAAATATGTTGAAAGTAGAGAAAGTTGGTATGGTTTTTTTAAATCTAAATTAACTAGAAAAAATAATAAATCTGAAAAAAAAGAATCAATAAATAATTCAGATAATGTTAAGAAAATTCTAAGATTTGGTGATGAAAAAAATGAATTAGAATATAAAATAGCATCTTGCTGTAATCCAATACCTGGAGATGATGTATTTGGTTTTATAACAATTGAAGATGGGATCAAAGTTCACTCTTATAATTGTCCTAATTCAATCAGACTTAAAACAAATTTTAGCTACAGAACTATTGAGGCAAATTGGATAAACGTAGATGATTTAGAATTTTCAGCAATTTTAGAAATTAAAGGAATAGATTCAACAGGTGTAGTTAATAAGATTACAAAAATAATTTCAACTGACATGTCAGTTGAAATGGAATCAATTAATTTTAAAAGTAAAAATGGTTTTTTTGAAGGAATAGTAGATATTATGGTTAAAAATAAAATTCATATTAAAAAATTAATTGATAGACTTAAGAAAATTGAGGGAATAAAAAAAGTTCACAGAAAATTAAAATCATAAAGAAAATGTTAATAAATTGTTAGATCAATTTTTATTACAAATGATAAACAAAGAAAGTACAAATCCAAATGATATATTAAATCAATACTTAGAAAGTCAGGGTTTAAGAAAGACTCCTGAAAGAAGTATTATTTTAGACGAAATTTACAATATTAATGATCACTTTGATATTGATGAACTTTTTAATTTAATATCTAAAAAAAATAAAATAAGTAAAGCAACAATATATAATACAATTGAATTATTTAACAAACTTGAACTTGTTAAGAAACATGTTTTCAATGATACAAAAGTACTTTATGAAAAATCATTAAATAAAAAACAACATAATCACCTAATTTGTGAAAAATGCAATAAAATTCAAGAATTTTGCGATCCTAGATTACAACAAATTATTGATTCAGCTGAAACGCTTTTAAAATTTAAAATTTCAAAACATTCTTTAAATTTTTATGGAAGATGTTTAGATGATAATTGTAAAAAATAAAAAAATGAAAGTAGATATATTATTAGGTTTACAATGGGGAGATGAGGGAAAAGGAAAAATTGTAGATTTCATAGGCAAAAAGTATAACTTGATTGGCCGTTTCCAAGGAGGGCCAAACGCTGGCCACACTATTAAATTTAATAATCAAACTCATGTCTTACATACCATTCCTTCAGGTATTTTTCAAAAAAAAACTGAGAATCTTATTGGAAACGGTGTTGTCATTGATCCAATTATTTTCTCTAATGAATTATTAAAGTTAAAAGAGAACAATATTAAATATAATAACAACCTATATATCTCCAGAAAAGCTCATTTAATTATGCCAACACATAGATATTTAGATGCAGCATCTGAGATAGCAAAAGGAAATAAAAAAGTTGGATCTACTTTAAAAGGAATTGGCCCCACATACATGGATAAAACAGGAAGAAATGGCCTAAGAGTTGGTGATATAGAATCAAAAGACTTTCAAAAGAAATTTAAATCCCTTACAAAAAAACATAATCAGATTTTAAAAAAATACTACAGTTATCAAAATTCAAGTCAAAAAAAAGATATTGATATTTGGTTAAAATCCATCGAAAATTTAAAAAAACTGAATATAGTTGATGGTGAATACTTCATAAATAAAAGAAAAAAAATTCAAATTCTTGCAGAGGGTGCCCAAGGAACTTTACTAGATGTTGATTTTGGATCGTATCCTTTTGTAACATCATCCAATACTATTTCAGCAAGTGCTTGTATTGGTTTAGGAGTAGCCCCCAATAAAATAAAAAAAGTAATTGGAATATTTAAAGCGTATTGCACAAGAGTTGGTTCAGGACCATTTCCAACAGAACTTAATGACAAAATTGGAAAAAAAATTCAAAAAAATGGACATGAGTTTGGCTCAACTACTGGTAGATCAAGAAGATGTGGATGGCTGGATCTGCCATCTTTAAAATACGCTACAATGATAAATGGAGTTACTGAACTAGTTATTACAAAAATTGACGTTTTAACTAGTATTAAGAAAATAAAAATTTGCACTCATTATAAACACAACGGAAAAAAAATAAATTATCTACCTTTTAATATAGACACTGAAAAATTAAAACCCATTTATAAAGAGTTTAATGGATGGAATGATGATGTTAGTCAAATCAATAAATTCGAAAGACTTCCTAATAACTTAAAAAATTATATTGAATATTTAGAAAAAGAACTAATGATTCCTATTAAAATTGTTTCTGTAGGACCAGACAGAAGTGAAACTATACACAGATGAAATGTATTTTAAATTAAAAATTTTAATTTTTCTTTTATCTGTATATTCATTCTCTCAGGATAAAGTAATCATTAAACAATCTGATTTTTTGCAAAACTACTCTAAAAACAATATTAATTTTGATATGTTTTGCGGAAATGTTATTGCCCAGTACAAAAATCATAAGCTTTATTGTGATACAATATTTATTTCTAAAGATGGGAAATACATCAGGGCAGGAAGTAAAAAACATTCTACAATTAGAGATAATGATGGAGCAAAAATTCAGTCAAAAAAAATTGAGTTTTTTAAAAATGATAGTATAGTAAATTTTATTGATCAGGTATTATTTAAAAAAAAAGAAAATAAAATAAAAACAAATTTTTTAATCTATAACCCTGAAAAAAAAATACTTTACTATAAAAATGGTGGTGAAATATTAGATAAAGACAATACTATAACTAGTTTGAATGGAATTTATCATATTAATGATGAATTTGGTCAATTTTCTGAAAACGTGATCATTAAAACTAATAATTATAAAATTAAATCCAATAATATAGACCTTGATAATAAAAATGATATTATTTTTTTAAATAGCAGATCAACTATTAAATCTGACAGTTTAACAATTGAGGGAGATCAAGGGTTTATAAACAAAAGTAAAGAATCAATAGATTTATGGGATAACACTTATATTAAATCAAAAGAAAGAGAAGTTTTCTCTGATTCATTATCTATTAATGAAGAAAAAGAGATTCAACTATCTGGAAATACAGAAATTCATCAAAAAGAAAATTTGAAAATTTATTGTCAAAATTATTTTGAAAAAAAAGGTTTGTCAAAATTTATTGGAAAACCATTCATAATACTAAGTTCTGAAACAAGCGATTTGAAAATTGAGGGGGGAGACATGAAAATGTTCCATAATGACTCTATTCTACATATTACAAATAATACATATATTTTAAGCGATTCAATACAAGGAAAATGTAATAATTCAACTTTTGATTTTAAATCAGAGCTAGTTACAATGTTAAACGAACCTGTATTATGGACTAAAAAAGATCAAATTATCGGAGATACTATATATATATTCACTAAAAATGAAACTCTTGATAGTATTTATATTCCAACTAATAGTTTTATTATTTCAAAAGAAAACAATGATTTATTTAATCAAATCAAAGGAAATAAATTAGAGGGTAAATTTATAAAAGGTAATTTACACAAATTAAAATTATTTGGTAACACTGAACTTAAATACTTTGAGTTTGAAGAAAATAATGAATCAAGTGGATTAAATGACATAATCTGTAATAATATAATTATAAATTTTAAAGAAAATGAAATTAATAATATTAGTTTTATTGATAATCCCCAAGCAACTTATACACCAAAAAAATTATTTAAAAAAAAATCAATGTTATTAGAGGGATTTATTAATCGGTTCAATGAAAAAAAATATTGAACAATTATAATTTAATTAAGCTAACAGATTTTTTTTCATTGACTACTCAAAATAAAAAAAAATAAAAAAATTTAATAAAAGCTTATTTGCTAAATTTTTTTTATTAGCTTTGGATCTGTTAATTTAAATTAATATTAATTATGAAAAGAATTATTTTAACTTTTGTAGCGGTAACTGTAATGTTATTCTCTACAAACGCGCAAACTAAAAAAGGTACAATCCTTTTAGGTGCGGGATCTCAATTTAGTCAAACTGAATGGACAAAGTTATCAATCACACCTAAGATTGGTTATTTTATTCAAGATGGTTTAGCTATTGGAGCAATGATTCATTTTGATTCTGATGACGAGTATTTCCCTGAATCTGCAGGTGTAGCTACTCCTAATGCAAGTGGTGTATTAGAAATCATTGGAGCTCATGATGCATACACTCTAACTAATAACTCTAGAACATTCGGTGTTTTTGGTAGATATTATGCTGCAAGAAACTTATTTATGGAAGTAAATATGTCAAGCAGTACTACTCAAAACGAAACGTATGGTCCAACTTCAGGTTATGAGTTAATTGGCGGTGTTGTTACTCCTGTCGTAGTTGACGAAGTACAAACAGCTAGAACTCAATCAACACACGTTGGATTTGGAATGGGTTACACTCTTGTAATGAGAGAACACATTGCAATCGAACCTTATGTTCACTTAGACCTAGTTGTCGATGGTGAAGAAGTTACTTTCACAGGATCTCAAAAAGATCTTTCAGGAACTAGCTTTATTGCTGGAGTTAACTTTAGCTTATTCTTTTAGTAAGTTGAGATTTAACAAAAATAAAAAGGGACTCATTTGAGTCCCTTTTTTTTTATCTCATAAATTTTAATTTCCAATCCTTCAACGTTAACTCCCAACTATCCAATTGACTTAATATATTTATTGAGTTGTCATAAACTACACATTCATCATTTAAGTGATTATTTTTTATATAATTTTTAAACTTTAAAAAGTTAAGAAACTCAATTTTTTTTGATAAGTTATTTCTTTTAAAAGGGATTTGATCTGCAGATAAAAAATTTAAATTTAATTCATTTCCAATTTCTTTAATTTTATTATATAGTTTATCAATTGAACAACCAGTTGGTGATGCAAAATTAGAATTTACAATAATGAAAATAAAATGAGAATTAATTATATAAGAATTACTTTCTATCTTATTGCCATGAGCTTCCCAGGACAATTGAAATTTAAAAACTTCTTTATTTATGTGTTTTTTTTCTAATTCACTAAGAGTATTAACGGAAGAAAAAATCCAAATTCTTGAGTTAGGGTCTAATAATTTTAATTTATCAAACATTATCTAATTAATTTCTTTAGCCTCTGAAATAATTTCAACTATATCAAGCACTCTAACGTTAGATTCTTGATTTTTATTTTTAACTCCATCGGTCATCATAGTATTACAAAATGGACATGCAGTTACTATCAACTTATTTTTAGAACATTTAGAGGTATCGCTAACATTAATAGTTTTTAAGGCCTCAGTAGTCCTATTGATATTTATATCTTCATTTCCTTTCTCTGGTTCCTTAAACATTTGTGCTCCACCTGCTCCACAACAAAAAGATTTATTTCTTGATCTAGGCATCTCAGTTAATTTATAACCTACTTTTTTTAATAATTTTCTTGGGATATCATAAACTTCATTACCTCTTCCAAGATAACATGGGTCGTGATATGTGATAGATGAGTTTTTTGTAGTATTATTTTCAAATACTAGTCTAGTATCATTAATTAACTCATAAATAAATTCAGTATGATGTAAAACTTCATAAGATCCTCCTAAGTCTTTATATTCATTTTTTAAAGTATTATAATCATGAGGGCAAGTTGTTACGATCCGTTTTACATTATAATTATCAAGAATCTGAATATTCATTAAAGCCTGCATTTGAAATAAAAATTCATTACCAGCTCTTTTAGCAACATCACCACTAGCAGATTCTTCTACACCGAGAACTCCAAAATCTACATTTGCTAGATTCAAAATTTTTACAAAAGATCTAGTGATTTTTTTTGCCCTGTCATCAAAACTTCCAGCGGAACCCACCCAAAATAATATTTCTGGTTCTTTATTCTCAATTGACCATTCTGCCATTGTTTTTACTCTCATACTCATTTAAATACTTGAATTTTTACATTTTTTTCCACGAGATCTGAAAAATTACCTTCATATCTTGTTGCTCTGACAATATGATTATCTACCCAATGATAATTACCTCCTCTAGGTTTATTCATTAATAAGGCATGGTACTTAAATCCATTTTTTTTTAACCACTTTTCTGTCACTTCTCTATGAATTTCTAATCTAGAAGTAAAAAAAGTAATTATATGCCCCTCATTATACCACTTATTAAGAGTTTTAAGAGCTTTAGGATAAAGTTTAGCTTTTATCATTCTTTCAGGTTGTTCATTTGGAATATCATCACATATTGTACCATCAATATCAATTAAATAATTTTTAATATCATCTGGTAAAACAGGACTTATGTTCTTACCTTTTTCTAATTTTTTAATTAATTTGATCTTAGTCATTTTCTTTCCAATTTAGTCTGTCAGTCGCAGGAAAAGGCCATGGTGCTCCATTATTTTCAATATTTGAAAATACATTATTTAACTCCACAGGAGCAGAAGACTCTTCCATTACAGAGTACCTCCTTAAATCTAAAATTATAGATAATGGGTCAATATTGATAGGGCAAGCCTCAACGCATGCATTACATGATGTACAAGCCCACAACTCCTCAGGTTTAATGTAATCATTTAATAATGACTTTCCATCATCAAAATCTTTACCTTTTTTTTCAATATTATTTCCCACTTCTTCAATTCTATCTCTAACATCCATCATAATTTTTCTTGGAGATAATTTTTTACCAGTTACATTTGCTGGACATTCAGAAGTACATCTACCACACTCAGTACATGAATATGAATTTAGTAACTGAAGCCAGGTTAAATCTTTAACATCCTTAGCACCAAAGTTTCCTGGGTTTATTTCATTAGTTTGAGAAAAATTATCTGCATTAGGGTCTAGCATTAGTTTTACTTCATTATTTACTGAATCCATATTTGAAAATTTACCTCTTGGATCTAATTTAGAATAGTACGTAGAAGGAAAAGCAAGAAGGATGTGAAGATGTTTTGAAATTGCAAGGTAATTAAGAAAACCTAATATTCCAATTATATGAAACCACCAACAAAAACGCTCAATTATAATTAATGTGTTTGAATTTAAATTTTTAATCAGAGGAACTATAAATAAATTACTCACAGGAAAATAACCTACATCAATATATTTTTTAGGGTAATAATTTTGCAAAATTGAGTCTGAAGCATTCATTGTTAAGAAAGCTAACATCAGTAAAATTTCAAAAACTAAAATTAGATTACCATCAATTGTTGGCCATCCCTTCATCTCGGAACTCATAAATCTTTTGATTTTTATTACATTTCTTCTTACTAAGAATATTATAACAGAAATTAAAACTAAAAAAGCAAGAATTTCAAAAGAGCCAATTAAAAAGTCATAAAATAATCCCAAAAAAGAAAAAATTCTATGAGTACCAAACAAACCATCAATTACAATTTCAATAAGTTCAATATTTATTAAAATAAAAGCCACATAAACAATTAAATGTAAAATTGCAACAAAAGGCTTGTCAAACATTTTTGATTGACCAAATGCAATAAAAATGACTCTTTTCCATCTTTCTTTTTTGTTGTTAGAGTCAACTCCACCTTTACCAAGATTAATATTTCTATATATTTTTTTAAAATTGTACGAAAAAAGGAGAAGACTTGATAATAAAATAATAAAAAAAATAAAATTTGAAATTTGCATTAATTATCTACTTTCTAAATTACTTATTTTCTTAAAAGCTTTATTTCTTTTAAATATTTCTTTGGGTTTTTTTCAAAATCATTTACCAATGATTTAATACTATTTAATGTAGCTTCAATGTCACTAACTAAATCATCATTATTAATAATTTTTGATGCGGATCCCCCACCATTATTAATTTTTTTTAGTATATCACTTAGTTGATCTAAATCATTATTTAATTTAGTTGATATTTCAGGCAATGATATTCTAGACAAATCATTACTAAATGTTGATAAGTTTAAAATTAATTTATCAATTTTTTCTGTGTTTTTTGACAAACTTTTAACAAAATCCTCAGAGTTAGAAACGATTTTGTTAAAATTATTTTCATTTGTAGAAATAATTCTATCAATATTATCTGTTAAATTTGTTACTTTTGAAATTAATTCTACCAATGGAGTAATAATTTTGTGAATATCAAAACCATCCATTTGTCTAGAAAACTGTGACATTAATCCGTTTTGCGTTCCATTTAAAGTATCTCCAGGAAAAATTTTATTTCCTGGCATAAGTTTCAATAGTATAATTTTAGAACCCAAAAATCCATCATCTTGGATTTCAAAAATTGACTCACTAGTTAATTGATTTAAAATATCATTTTCATCAATTGTTATCTCAGCTAACCAAGAATTATTTGAGGGAACTAAAAATAGATTTGTAACCTGACCAATTACGCCTCCGTTTATAGTAACATCATTGGATTTTTCTAAACCATTAATATCACCGTACCTAACGTAAAATTTATTATCATTATTCAATGGATTATTATCACCTGATAAAAATTTAACTCCAAACCACAATGCGATACCTGCTAATAAACATACAATTCCTAAAATAGCTTCTTTCCTATACATAATTTATTTATCTAAAATAGTCAAAACTTTATTTAAATCAGTTTTATTACCATTTATAAAGCCTACAATAAAACTATCAAAAAAACCATTAAGTTTCATCTTATTCTGAATATTTTTTGCATCACTATATGTTAGACTTTTTCCATAAAAATATTTAAATAAATTATTTTCATAAATATTNAANATAAAATCTTCATTTANATTNTTNTTATTAAANTTAATTGANTCTTNNGAGGCAAAAAACTGGACTGTCAAAAAGTTATTTAAATNTTTNTTTNTNTTNGATGAAGANTCNGTTNAATTTTGATTTTTATTCATNTCACNATATNCNTCAGAGGCTAAAAAATCAATATTTTTCTTGTATTTTTTAAAAGCNTCAAANATAGAAAANGAAACTTCATNTTTNCCTTTTTTNGAAATTAAATANTCTTCCTCTTTTTTATTGGTTANAAANCCAACCTCNATTAAAACACTAGGCATNGTAGTTCTACTNAACACTAAAAATCCAGCTTGNTTAACNCCTCTATTTTTTCTTTCAGAAGATTTTTCAAACTCATTTTGAACCTTAGANGCAAAATCTAAAGCATANCCAATATACTCTGATTGATACATNGNTAAAGCAATNTAAGANTCTGGTTCATTTGGATTAAAACCTTCATATTCAATNTCNAAATTTTCTTCCAANAAAATTGANGAATTTTCTCTCATTGCAATTTTTAAATTACTTTCATTTTTATGAGGNCCAATAACNTATGAAGANNANCCAGAAGCTATTTCATTTGTAAANGCNTCACANTGNATAGANATAAATAAGTCNGCATTATTTGNATTAGCAATTTGAGAGCGTTCAGAAAGTTTAACAAANTGATCATTTTTTCTGGTAAAAATTACATTTATTTCAGGNAATTCTNTTTNNATTAANTCTCCNAGTCTAANNGATANATCTAATGCAATATCTTTNTCATATATATTATACCTACCNGTTCCTGGACTACCTGGNTCTTTNCCTCCATGACCTGGATCTATNACNACNGTCTTTAAGCCAAAAATATTATTNNNCTGAGAAAGAACANGNTNNGGAAAATATATTAANAATNNTATAAGAAATATAAAAAATGTNCGTTTCAAAAATATTGTTTTATTTTTATNNNATNNCAAAAGTTAATTAATTAGATAATATTATTTTGAANTATTTTAAAATATTACTAACATTCTTCTGTCTAATTCTTNCTNTTANCTCNTTTGGTAAGTCAAGTTATTATNNNTCNAATGATTCNATNAANAAACAAGCAATTGATGANNAGATTAAATATTTTGCAACAGATTCAATAATTTACGATTTANAAAANAACTTAATAAAACTNTATAATAAATCAGAAGTANTTTATAATTCAATTAAGCTNAATGCATATTTTATTTCTATTAATTTNAAAAACAANACNCTNTATGCNGAGGGANANAAANTTTCTAATGATTCTATAATTCAAAANCCAATATTCACTGAAAANAATAAAGAATATAAATCNGAAACCATNAAATANAATTTTAANACANAAAANGGTATNATCAAAAAGCTTTTAACAAANGANGGGGAAAGNTATTTACATGGTGATATAGTAAAGAANGANAAAGA
Source organism: Flavobacteriales bacterium (assembly GCA_002718035.1). Classification (GTDB taxonomy): domain Bacteria; phylum Bacteroidota; class Bacteroidia; order Flavobacteriales; family TMED113. The sequence goes on along the minus strand of PBCX01000003.1, from coordinate 76,461 downwards.
TAAAACNCAATATCTNTCCAAGGGACTATATACNACTTGTGATCACGAAAAACCTCATTTTTATATAAAAGCAGGTAAAGTGAAATTTATAGANGGTGAAAAAATTATTTCAGGTCCAGCAAATCTAATNATAGAAGATATTCCAACTCCTATTTTCCTCCCNTTTGCAATTTTTCCTATTTCAAATAAAAGATCATCNGGAATTTTATTNCCGAGTTATGGAAATTCTNNNGCTCTCGGNTATAATCTTAAAGATTTAGGTTATTATTTTGGNATAAATGATTATNTGGATTTAAAAATAACAAGTGATATTTTNACAAGAGGAAGTTTTAGAGTGGGNGTAANTTCTAACTANAAAAAGAGATATAAATATANTGGAAGTTTNAATTTAAATTTTTCTAAAACAAAAATTGGAGANGAATATAGAAATGACTTCAGTATTAATGATGATTTTAGTATNAAATGGAGTCACGCTGAAGATCCTAANATAAGACCAAATTCAAGGTTTTCTGCNATGGTAAATATTGCTTCNAGNAGNTACTCAAAAAATAATTTATACTCANCAGATTATCTAAATAANAGTTTGTCTTCAAATATAAGTTGGAATAAAAAATGGGATANNAAACCATATAATTTATCTCTTAACCTCAGNCATTCACAAAATACTCTNACAGAACAAGTNGATTTAACATTACCNGANTTAAATTTTAACACTGGAAGATTAAAAGTATCAAAAAAACAAAGAAAATCTTCNTTTTTANCGAACTTAGGNTATAGTTATAGTTTNAATTCTAGAACTCAGTTNAGAGGAACTGATAGNTTACTATTTAAGAACGTAANTAAAAAAATAAACTCTGCTNTAAAGCATNATATACCAATTTCAACCTCATTTAGTATTTTTAAAAANATTAATATATCACCATCATTTAATTATACTGAACGTTGGTATTTTAAAAAAAATANTCAAGAATGGAATAATGCAACAAATCAAATTGATTTTGATACAATTTCAGGCNTATACTCTGTTAGAGATTTTAATTTATCNATCAACGCATCAACTAAAATCTATGGTTTNTTNGATTTNAAAAAAACAAGTTTTAGACATATTATTACCCCATCAATATCTTTAGGTTATCATCCTGACTTTTCAAANGAAAGATGGAACGTATATTCNANTGTNCAAACCGANAGNANTGGAAATACAANTCAGTATTCATATTATAATGGNGCTATTTATGGAGNNCCTAGAAATGGAAAATACGGAAATATATCTTTCTCTTTGAGAAANAACTTAGAAATGAAATTAAAAGAAAAGGAAAANAAAAAAATTAAAATAATTGAAGATTTTTCCATCTCNGGAAATTATAATATTGCNTCAGANTCACTAAANTTGAGTCCANTTAATTTTTCAATAAGAAATAAAATTTCTCAAAATCTTGATTTTCAATTTNCNTCTAGTATNGANCCNTACAAAATCAATGAAAATGGAACAAGATTAAATCAGNTACAATTTNAAAATGGAAAATTTGGTAGANTAACGAACAGNAATTTTAATNTTAACNTAAAANTCAAGAATAATGAAAAAAATATNGANAACGAATTTTATNTTCCTTGGAATTTAAATATCTANTANAATTTAAATTATAGAAAACCCNCNTTTGAAAAAGAAATAATNCAATCTTTAAATTTTGATGGNAGAATTAGTATAACTAAAAAATGGGATATTAATTTTAGATCCGGTTATGATNTAAAAAATAAAGACTTNACTTTTACTTCAATTGATATTTANAGGGATTTACATTGTTGGGAAATGATGTTTAACTGGATACCATTTGGAGANAGAAAAAGTTANAATTTTNTTATAAGAGTAAAATCAGATGTTCTTCAAGATTTGAAATTTGAAAAAAAGAAAAATATTTNTGACTCTAACTATTTATCCAATTTTTAATAATTAAATCTCCAAAATCTGTTAAAATAGATTCAGGATGATATTGAATTCCTCTNATTTTTAAANATTTATGCTTAAAAGACATAATATTTTTTTCACNNTCTNTTGANGNNATCAAAATTTTATTTTGTTTATCATTTTTAACAACCCAAGAATGGTACCTTCCNACANAAAAANTTTTTGGAATTCCATTNTATAAAACTTTATCGTTTTCAAANTGAGTAATTCTAGTTTTTTTNCCATGCATAACATTNCTCAAATTTNCAAGATCTATTCCAAAAAANTTTGCTATNGCTTGACATCCNAAACAAATNCCTAAAATATCTTTTTTNCTGTGATATTTNTCTAATATTTTTTTTAAGTTAGGATAATCAACAGGNAANCCTGGNCCNGGTGATAAAATTATTTTATNAAATTTATTAAGTTCATTTATCTTAATTTTATCTATCCTNATTACNTCTACATTNTTTACATATTTTTCACATATATGCATTAAATTGTANGTAAAAGAATCAAATACATCAATAATTACTAATTTCATAATAAAAAATGAAAACAGAAATATACTCAAATAATGCTCCTAAACCAATAGGNCCTTACAGTCAAGCAATAAAACACGGAAATATGATATTTATTTCAGGTCAAATTGCGATGGANTATCAAAATANNAATNTTATAAATGANAATATAGCCGAAGAAACTGAAACAGTAATGAAAAACATCATGAGTATTCTAAAAGAAAGTGGGTGCAATTTTCAAAATATTGTAAAGTGTAGTATTTTTTTNTCTGANATGANCTTGTTTGATGAGGTAAATAAAATTTACAGTAAATATTTTTCCCATCCNTTTCCAGCAAGAGAAACTGTTGAGGTGAGNAAATTNCCNAAAAATGTTAATGTTGAAATTTCAGCAATTGCAATTANGAAATAATTATATTTGATAAAAANTAAAAAAATATGAATTTTGACATTATTATTATCGGAAGTGGACCCGGTGGTTATGTAACNGCAATTAGNGCATCNCAGTTGGGTTTTAAAGTGGCTATAGTTGAAAAAGAAAGTTTNGGCGGTGTATGCCTTAACTGGGGATGTATCCCTACAAAAGCTCTTCTTAAAAGCGCTCAAGTATTTGATTACATTAATCATGCTGANGACTATGGTATTGAGATTAAAAATGCAAAAGCTAATTTCNAATCTGTAATATCNAGAAGTAGAANNGTTGCTGATGGTATGAGCAAAGGNGTTGAATTTTTAATGAAAAAAAATAAAATAACTGTTATCNATGGTTTTGGTAAAATTAAAAAAAATGGAAAGGTTGAAGTAATTAACGATACAGAACACAAAGAAATAACAGGAAAACATATAATNATAGCGACAGGTGGAAAATCTAGAGTTTTACCCAATCTAAAACAAGATGGTNTTAAAATAATTGGTTACAGAGAAGCAATGACATTAAATAAAATGCCAAAAAAAATGGTTATTGTTGGATCTGGAGCAATTGGCGTTGAATTTGCATATTTTTATAAATCGATGGGAGTTGATGTAACAGTTATAGAGTACATGGAAAATATTGTTCCACTTGAAGATGTTGATATTTCTAAAGAATTAAGAAGATCGTTCAAAAAATATGGCATCAATGTTCTAACAGGTTCAAATGTTGAAAAAGTTGAAATTGAAGGCGAAATTTGTAATGTAATTATAAAAAATAAAAAAGGAATAGAAAATATTCAAGCAGATATCGTTTTATCTGCAGTTGGTATTGAACCAAATACTGATGGAATAGGGCTAGAGGATGTAGGTATTAAAACTGAAAAAGGAAAAGTTTTGGTAGACAGTTTTTACAAAACTAATATAGAAGGTTATTATGCTATTGGAGATATTTTACCAAACCAAGCCTTGGCTCATGTTGCCTCTGCGGAAGGAATTTTATGTGTTGAGAAAATTGCTGGTCACAACCCAGAACCAATTGACTATAATAATATTCCTAATTGCACATATTGCTCCCCAGAAATAGCCTCTGTTGGATATACAGAAGAAAAAGCTAAAGAAGCTGGATATGAATTGAAAATTGGGAAATTTCCATTTTCAGCATCAGGAAAAGCCTCTGCTGCTGGGCATAAAAATGGATTTGTCAAGATAATTTTTGATGCTAAATATGGTGAATTGTTAGGTTGTCATATGATTGGCTATAATGTTACTGAAATGATTGCTGAATTAATTGTTGCAAGAAAATTAGAAACCACAGCTAATGAGATGTTAAAAGCAATTCATCCACATCCAACAATGAGTGAAGCGGTAATGGAGGCTGTAGCAGATGCATATGATGAAGTCATTCACCTCTAAAACTAAAACTGCGTTAAGTTTAAAAGATTTATTAGAATAAATATATACACCCATATATTTAAATCATTAGATAGCATTATTTTTCTATGATCTAAACCAAGATAATTGCAATCAATTAATAAATCTATAACAATTAATAAAGGATCATTATTACCATAATAACAACATTCAGCCCACGAAAAGCTAGATTTTATCGTTTCACACCCTCTTCCGTTGGTTCTGTTATGTCCTATGTAATTTTTTTACTAGACTCAGTTCCATGACATTTAGCATGTAAATAAAATTCTTTATCAAATTATAAAGGTTACACGGGCTGTATATTAATTAACTTTTTATATAATGATTTATAGTTGTATAAACAGTTGATACTTTCCTTATTATTTTCTAAAAATATTTCTGAAAATAATTTTGGATTGGGTCTCGCTAGATTAAAATAATAATAAACTTCTTTTTCTACTTTTTTTAAATAAGTATTATTTTTTACAGTGTTTGCTATTTTTAATTCATTCTTAGAAAAAAAAATTCATATGAATTATAATTTTGTGAGAAAATATTTCCAAATACAAAATAGAAAAAAAAGAAAAAACCTTCATATTTAAGTTTTGAAAATCACATAAAACTAAAAAAAAATTTAATTTTAATAGTAAACTAAATAAACAAAATGTATTTAAATAAATAATTTATATATATTTATTTAAAAACCTGGAAATCATATAATTACATTTGTTAACTGACATTTTGTCAACAGTGTTTTTTTTGATTTAAATTCAATAAAAAACATTTTTTTAAATTTGAAAAAAAATAAAATAATGAGAATAGACATACTAACACCATTACCTTCAATTTTTAATAGCATTTTTGAAACTTCAATTTTACAGAGAGGTATTAAATCAGGTATTGTTAAAATTAAAATTCATGACTTAAGGGATTACTCTGACAGTAAACAAAAAAAAATTGATGACTATTGCTATGGAGGAGGCGCAGGTATGGTTTTGAAGCCAGAGCCACTGGCTAAATGTCTAAGGAGTTTGAAAAAAGAAAGAAAATACAATAAGATTATATATATGACCCCAGATGGACAGGAATTAAATCAAAAGCTTTCAAATAATCTATCACAACTTGAAAATATTATTGTTATTTGCGGAAGATACAAAGGTATTGATCAACGAATACGAGATTTATTTGTTGATTTAGAAGTTTCAATCGGAGAATACGTTGTCTCAGGTGGTGAGCTACCTGCTGCAATATTATGCGATACTATCATAAGGCTGATTCCGGGAGTAATGAATGACGAAACTTCTGCTTTACTTGATTCATTCCAAGATAATTTACTAGCCCCACCTGTTTACACTAGACCCTCTAATTGGGAGGGGAATTTGGTGCCTGGAGTACTATTATCAGGTAATGAAAAAGAAATAAATAAATGGAGAGAAGAGAAATCATTATACTTAACAGAAAAAAGAAAAAAACACAAAAATATTAAGTAGCAATTTTATTTTATAAAACTTATTTGTAGTTTTGCCCACACAACACTAATGACAATGGATATTCTACAAGAAATTAACGCCGAATTAACAGAAATTAAGCAACACCCATCTTTTAAGGCAGGAGATGAAATAACCGTATATTATAAAGTTAAAGAAGGAAAAAAAGAAAGAACCCAGTTTTTTAAGGGTGTAGTTTTACAAAGAAGAGGCGAAAAAAACACTGAAACTTTTACAATTAGAAAAGTTTCAAATGGGATTGGTGTTGAAAGAATTTTCCCAACTAACTCCCCCATTATTGAAAAAATAAGTATAGAAAAAGAAGGAAAAGTAAGACGAGCTAGAATTTTCTATATGAGAGAGAGATTTGGAAAAAGTGCAAGAATTAAACAAAAAAAAAGATAAACTAATTTTTTTTTGTCCAACTATTTACAACTGAACAAACCGTAGCGTCACCTGTTACATTAATAACTGTTCTACACATATCAAGTATTCTATCTACAGGAAGTATAATTGCTATGTACATAGGATCTATGTCCGTAACACCTAAGACAACTACCAACATAAATAACCCAGCACTAGGTACGGCTGCAGAACCTATTGAGGCCAATACAGCAGTCATTGCAATTAGTAACTGATTAGAAAGAGTTAAATCAAAACCTAATATTTGCGCCAAAAAAACCACAGCAACACACTGATATAAACTTGTTCCATCCATATTAACAGTCGCACCAATGGGAAGAACAAAACTTGTAACTTTATTTGGAACTCTTAAGTTATTATTCACACAATCCATTGTAACTGGTAAAGTAGCTGCACTGGAAGAAGTAGAAAAAGCTAACAGTTGAGCTGGGGCAATAGATTTAAAAAATAATTTATAGGAAAAATTATTAATAAATATTTTCATAATTAGAGGGTAAATAACCAACATCATAATTGACAAACCCAATAAAACAACAATTGTATATAAACCTAAGCCCAAAATAATCTCAACAATACCCCCATCACTTCCACTTGACAATTTTGATAAGGTACCCGCCATTAAACAAAAAATAAAAAAAGGTGAATATCTTATAACTATATCAACCATTTTTAAAAACACCTCATTTAACGAGTCTATCAAAATATCAATTTGAACTTTTTTCTTTTTGTCAATCAAAATCAAAACAGATCCAAAAAATATTGCAAAAAATATAATTTGAAGCATAGCCTTATTGTCACCTAAGGAAAGAAAAATATTTTCAGGAACCATATCAACAATAAATTTTAAAGGACTCTCATCAGAGTTAGTACTAACTTGCTCCTGAATTGAAGAAACTTTTGAATTTTTTTTTATTTCACCAATATTAAATCCTTTTCCAGGACCTATCTGATTTACTAAAAAGAGACCTATAAAAACAGCAAAACAAGTAGTAGTTAAGTATAATAAAATTGTTTTTGTCCCCATTTTACCCAACTCAGAAATACTTGACAGATTTGAAACCCCCTTGATAATTGAAAATAAAACTAATGGAACCGCAATAAGCTTTAATAATTTCATAAATATATCTCCAAAAGGAGATAACCATAAAATATTAAATGAAACAAGGTTAATATTTTCAGAAGCTAATGCCCAGATCAAACCAAGAAGCATGGCTATTAAAATTTTCCAATGTAAAGATATTTTTATCATAATTTATTTATTCTAGATGAAAGATTTAAAAGATACATGTCAATCAAGCAAATTGCCGTCATAGACTCAACTACTGGAACAGCTCTAGGCACCACACAAGGGTCATGCCTACCTGAATTTATATAATCTAATTCTAAACCTTCATTATTTAATGTTGTTTGTTTTTTTTTGATACTTGAAGTTGGCTTAAATACTGAGTTGAAAACAATATCTTGACCATTACTTATGCCACCTTGAATTCCGCCTGAATTATTAGTTTTTGTTTCAATTTTATTATTTCTTTTTACAAAGATATCATTATACACAGATCCCTTAATTTTACATGAATCAAATCCTAAACCAAATTCAATTCCTTTTACAGCATTTATACTCATTATTGCAAAAGAAAGTCGCGCGTTTAACTTATTATAAATAGGCTCACCTAACCCAACATCAACTCCCTTAACAACTGTAGATATACGTCCCCCTAAACTATCACCTTCTAGTTTAACATCTAAAATAAATGATTTCATTTTTTTTGCTACATCTAAATCAGGACAACGAACATCATTTTTATAAATTTCAGATAAATTTAATTCATTATATTTTTTTTTTAATTTAATGTGACCTATTACCGAAACATATGAGAAAACTTCAATACCCTTACTGTTTAAAAACTGGCGAGCTAATTCACCCGCAACTACTCTGCAAGCAGTTTCTCTAGCAGAAGACCTCCCACCACCATATAAATCTCTCAAACCATACTTTTTCTCATATGTGAAATCAGCGTGAGAAGGTCTATATATTTTTTTTAAATCTTTATAATCACTAGCCTTAGGATTATTGTTTTTAATAATAAAAGAAATAGGAGCTCCTGATGATTTGCTCCCTATTAAGCCAGATAAAAACTCAACTATATCTGCTTCTTTTCTTTCTGAAGTTAAAATTGAAAAACCTGGTCTTCTTAAATTAAGTTTTTGTTGAACTGCATCTAAATTGATTATAAAACCAGCAGGAAAACCATCAATAACCCCACCAATTGAAACACCATGTGATTCCCCAAAGGTTGTTAAACGAAATATTGATCCAAAAGTATTAGACATAAGAGAAACAAATATATCAATTGTATTTTTTATCTTGTAAAGATAATTTCAAAAGATGAAAAAAATATTAATTAAAAACATAGATAAACTATTCACCGTATGTAATAACTCAAAGCTAAAAAAAGGATTGGATATGAAAAAACTTCCTTTTATAGAAAATGCCTGGATAATTATAAATGATGATTTAATCTTTGATTTCGGTCACATGAAAGATTGGAAAGGAATTGATAATTGGAATGAATTTGAGATTATTGATGCAGAAAATGGAACTGTTCTACCATCATGGTGTGATAGTCATAGTCATATTGTTTTTTCTGGAAGTAGAGAACAGGAGTTCGTAGACAAAATTAATGGACTATCTTATGAAGAGATTGCAAAGAAAGGTGGAGGAATATTAAACTCATCTATAGCGATTAAAAATACAACAGAAGAAGAGTTATACCAACAGTCTATGATTAGGATAGACGAAGTTATAAAAGGGGGTACTGGCGCAATTGAAATTAAAAGTGGGTACGGGCTTGAAACAGAACAAGAAGTAAAAATGCTTAAAGTCATTAAGCGAATTAAGGAAACTAGTCCAATTACCGTAAAATCTACTTTTTTAGGAGCTCATGCAGTTCCAACTAGATATAAGAATGATACCGATGAATATGTAAGGATTGTAACAGATGAGATGATACCTAAAATTGCAAAAGAAGAATTAGCAGATTACATTGATGTTTTTTGTGATAAGGGTTTTTTTTCAGTTGATCAAACTGAAAAAATACTTAAAGCTGGCCTTAACTACGGATTAAAAGGAAAAATACATGCAAATGAATTAGCGTATTCTGGCGGAATACAAGTTGGAGTAAAAATGGGAGCAATTTCAGTTGATCACTTAGAATTTACTTCTGATAATGAAATAAATTGCTTAAAAGAATCAAAAACTATCCCTACCCTACTACCAAGTACTGCTTTTTTTCTTGGCCTCGACTACCCTCCTGCCAGAAAAATGATCGACTCAGGTCTACCAATCGCATTGGCTAGTGATTACAATCCAGGGTCTTCCCCATCTGGAAATATTGAATTTATTTTCTCACTTGCTTGTATAAAATTAAAAATGAACCCTGAAGAAGTAATTAATGCATTAACAATTAATGGAGCACATGCTATGGAATTACAAAATGAATTTGGTAGCATTGAAAAAGGAAAAAAAGCTAATCTAATCATAACAAAAAAAATTCCATCTATTGCATGCATCCCATATTCTTTTGGAAAATCGCTAATAAATAAAGTGATAATTGAAGGAAAATTATATAATGATTGCAACACAAGTAATTAAACTTTGTATCTTTAACATGATTAATTTAGTTTATGAAAAAAATTTCTCTTTTTATTTTTATTTTTTTATCATCATTATTATCTGCTCAAATTGTAGATGAATACCCATTTGAAGATATTTATGAATTGTGTGGAGATGAAACAATTGAATTAAATACCCCCGTTGGTTTATATGACGTTTATTGGAAAGAACTTCCATTCAATGTTGATAAAAATCCCTTAATACATACAACCGGAACATTAACTATTGATAGAAATAGCATTTGGGCTGATGTCGGAGTTATTTCCTGGGAAGCTACAGATGGAATAAACTATTATTATGATGAAATTCAAATTTCATATTTAGATTTCCCAATAGCTCAAGTTGATATTGAAAATTATTCTGGAACAAGAGTTACAATGTGTGTCGATGATGAAGATATTACATTGAATGCGACCACTCAAAATTCTAGCGACACATATGAATGGTTCTTAAATGGGATTACAACTGGAATTACTTCATCTGAAATTACTGTTTTAAACACAGATTTTAATTTAAATGATGAAAACTACTATTATGTTGAAGTTACTAATACGTGTGGCACAGAAATTTCTGATGAAGTCTCTGTAATTATTAATGAATGTAATTGTGATTTTAAAATACCCAACGTATTCACCCCTGATGGAGATGGTTCAAATGACTTATTTCCTGAGGCAAATAATTCAGAAAGAACTTCAGAAACAAATATAAATTGTAATGCAACAAAATACCGTTTGAGAGTTTATGATAGAATTGGAAGAACTGTGTATAAATCTGATGAATATAATAAACCTTGGAACGGGAAAAGAAGAAAAAGTAATGTTGATTGCAAAGAAGGTGTTTATTTTTACAGACTTGAGTTTATTTTAAATGAATTCACTAACCAAGATAGTATTAAAGTCAAATCTGGCTCTGTTTCAATTTTTAGAGAAGATTAATAATGAAAAAACAAATCATTGAATGCGTTCCTAACTTTTCAAATGGAAGAGATAAATCTGTCATAGACAACATAACTAACCAAATAAAATTAGTTCAAGGAGTAAAATTATTAAGTGTTGAGCGTGGAGAGGCTACAAATAGAACAGTAGTTACATTTGTTGGAGAACCAGAAAAAGTCATTAAAGCAGCATTTCTAGCAATTAAAAAAGCCTCTGAGTTAATTGACATGAGTAAACAAACCGGCGAACACCCAAGAATGGGTGCAACTGATGTTTGCCCTCTAATACCTATTTCAGGAATTAGTATGGAAGAAACTGTTAACTACGCTAAAAAACTTGGAAAACGTGTTGGTGAAGAATTAAAGATACCTATTTATTTATACGAAGATGCTGCAACAAAACATGACCGAAAGAATCTTGCTAACATTAGATCCGGTGAATATGAAGCTCTAGAAGAGAAATTAAAGCAAAAGGAATGGAAACCTGACTTTGGCTCAACTTCTTTTGATATAGTTCAAAAAACAGGCGCTACCGCAATTGGAGCTAGAGATTTTTTGATTGCTTATAATATCAACTTAAATACTACATCAACCAGAAGAGCAAATGCTGTTGCTTTTGATATTAGAGAAAAAGGAAGAATTTCAAGAGAAGGAGGTACATTAAATGGAAAAATACTAAAAGATAAAAAAGGAAATACTATTTGGAAACCTGGTTCACTAAAACATGTAAAAGCAATTGGTTGGTTTATTCAAGAATACGGCGCCGCTCAAATTTCAATGAACCTAACAAATATAAAAGAAACCCCTATCCATATTGTTTTTGATGAAGTGTGTAAAAAAGCTCAAGAAAGGGGACTGCGAGTAACAGGATCTGAACTTGTTGGATTAATTCCTTTAAAATCCATGCTTGATGCTGGTAAATACTTTTTAAAAAAACAAAATAGATCATTAGGTATTGAAGACTCTGAAATCATCAAAATTGCTATCAAAACAATGGGATTAGATGAATTGGAAGACTTTAATCCTAATGAAAAAATTATAGAATATAACATCAATGATGATAATGGAGATTTATGTAAACTTAGTTTAGTAGATTTTGCTCAAAAAACTGCTTCTGAAGCACCTGCTCCAGGTGGAGGTTCTGTTTCAGCATACTTAGGCAGTTTAGGTATATCTCTTGGAACTATGGTTGCTAATTTATCTAGTCACAAAAGAGGATGGGATGACAGATGGGAAGAATTCTCAAACATTGCAGAAAAAGGTCAAAAACTTATAAAAAAATTATTAGACCTTGTAGATAAAGATACAGAATCATTTAATCAAATAATGCAAGCATTTAGACTTCCTGATAATGATCCAAAAGAAAAAAAAATTAAAGAAAAAGCTATTTTAAAAGCTACTGTTCATGCGATCGAAGTTCCCTTAGAAATAATGAGAACATCATTAGAATCAATGGATATAATTATGGAAATGGTAAAAAATGGAAATCCGAACTCTGTTAGTGATGCTGGTGTTGGAGCATTATGTGCTAGATCAGCAGTTATTGGAGGATATTTAAATGTAAAAATTAATTGTAAAGATTTAACTGAAAAAAAACTAGTAAATGAATTCTTAAATAAAGCTGAAAAAATAAAAGAATCAGCAATAAAATTGGAAGAGGATATCCTTAAAATTACCTTAGAAAAAATTTAACTACTTTATTAAATCATAAAAATTCTTTAAGTAAACAGCAGGAGCTACTTTACAATTTATTTTTTTCCATTTTCATCAAAAAATTTTGATGATTTATAATTTCCGGAATTATATTTATCTCTGACTTTTAGTTGACCATTATTATAATATTCCTCGTAATATTTTGGTATAGTTATTGTACTAAATATAATATGATTTATGAAATTATACACAATATTCAATTAACTATATTACAAAGAGTTAGATTAATAAGACATCTATACATAGGTCTTTCAATATTAATTGGAATTCTATCGCCCCTAGTAATATATATATCGTTTGTAGATTGGAATGGAGATGGATTAATCAATAATGCTGATTTTTTTGACCCTCGAGAAATGCCTTTATCATACTTTGGAATTATTGATAAAACATCTTTAGCATGGACAACTTTATTAATTATAGTTGCAATTGCTTTATTTTGGGGAGGGATCACAAGAATTAATCAATTTTTTAAAGATCTCAAGCAAAAGGTTATTTTAAAGATTGTTGTATTATTTTCGTTTATATGTTTAATTATGGTTGCTATAATCCCAATGAACGAAGGATTATGGCACAAGTTGCCTGCTATTTTATTTTTCCTCTCATATAACTTCTTTGTTTTTTGCTTTGGACTATTTAGAAGTTTTTCTCAAGTTCGAAATGGTTTTTTTTCAGTTTGCATAGGTAGTCTTATGTTATTATCAATACTATTTTTAATCCCTTTTCCTAAAGGGGGAGTTTCTGAAATATTATACATTCAATTAATTTCATTTTGGAACTTATTAATGATGTATAAAGGAAATAAAATGATTAATAATCGATTAGATTCTTAAATGCTTTTGCAAGCCTTGAATTTGCTAAATAATTTTTTTCTAAGGATTCTGTAAAAGGAATTGGAGTATCTAAACTCGAAACTTTTATAATTGGAGCATCTAAATGTTCAAATAAATTTTCTGATATGTATGAAGATATGTCTGAACCAAAGCCTCCTCTATTATTATCTTCTTGAAGAATTAAAACTTTTCCTGTCTTGACAACGCTTTCCTTGATGGATTCTAAATCTAAAGGAACTAATGTTCTTAAATCCAATAAATCAACTGATACATCATTTTGACTTAAATAATCTAAAGCCCAATGAACACCCATTCCAAAAGTAATAATAGTTAAATTGTCACCTCTTTTTATAAAATTTGCTTTTCCGAGCGGAATATTATAATAATCTTCAGGAACATCCTGATAAGATGTTCTGTAAAGTGCTTTATGTTCAAAAAACATAACAGGGTTGGGATCCTCAATAGATGTTATTAATAATCCTTTAGCATCGTATGGAAAAGCAGGGTACACAACTTTTAATCCAGGAGTATGAGTAAACCATGCTTCATTTGTCTGAGAGTGAAAAGGCCCAGCGCCAACTCCTGCTCCACAAGGCATTCTAACAACAACATCAGCACATTGACCCCATCTGTAGTGAATTTTTGCTAAATTATTTACTATTGGATTAAAACCACTAGAAACAAAATCTGCAAATTGCATTTCAACAACAGATTTAAATCCCTTAACTGACAAACCTAAAGCTAAACTAACAATTGCTGATTCACATATTGGAGTGTTTCTAATCCTTTCTTTTCCAAACTGATCTACAAAGCCTTCAGATATTTTAAAAACACCTCCATATTCAGCAATATCCTGACCCATAAAGATTAAATTATCAAACTTTTCCAAAGATTGCTTTAAACCTTGAGAAATAGCATCAACAAAACGAATGTTATTTTTTTTATCTGAAGGTTGAATTTGGTTAAAGTTATGATTTCTAAAAACAGATGATTTTTCAAAATCTAAATCACATTCAATTGGGCTTTCATTGAAAGCAGCATCAATAGCAATATTAATTTCTTCTCTTATAGAAATCTTGATGTTTTCTATTATTTCCTCATTTAATAATTTTTGATTAATCAAAAAAATTTCAAAATTAACTACAGGGTCTTTCTTAGACCATTTTTTAAATAAATCATCTGGCACATACTTAGTTCCTGAAGCTTCTTCATGCCCTCTCATTCTAAAGGTATTACACTCTAAAAGAAAAGGTCTAGGTTTAACTTTAATGGAACTAGAAATTTCTTTTATAGCTTTATAAACATCTATAACATTATTACCCTCAATAGTTTTAGATTCAATACCATATCCTAAACCTCTATCTGATAGTTTTTTACAATTATACTGTTCAGAGGTGGGAGTTGAAAGTCCATATCCGTTATTTTCAATTAAAAAAATAACTGGAAGCGACCAAACTGATGCTACATTTAAAGCTTCATGAAAATCTCCTTCACTTGTCCCACCTTCTCCGGTAAAAACTACACATACTTTTCCATTTTTTTTTAATTTATTAGCCAAAGCAATACCATCAGCAACGGCTAATTGAGGACCTAGATGAGAAATCATGCCGACTATATTAAAGTCATTAGTTCCAAAATGAAAAGATCTATCTCGACCGTTAGTGAAACCATTAGATTTTCCTTGAAATTGTGAAAACAATCTATCTAATGGTATTCCTCTTCCCGTGAATATCCCTAAGTTTCTATGCATAGGTAGGATATACTCATCATCATCTAAAGCAGTCACAACTCCAGCAGAAATACCTTCTTGACCAATACCTGAAAACCACTTAGATATTTTTCCTTGCCTAAGTAAAATCAACATTTTTTCCTCAATCATTCTAGATTTCAACATTCTTTCATACAAATTAAGAATTACTTTATTTTCTATTTTTGATATGCTGTATTTCATTTCACAAGTTAATTGTATCCAAAAATATACAATTAAATACTACTTTTACTAGTCTAAGATTATTTATCTTAAAGTTTTTATGAAAAAAATAACTTTCATTATTAATCCAATTGCTGGGCATAAAAGGTACAAAGAAGTAGAAAGAAAAATACATGAATATGCAGATAACAGTAAATTCGACTTAAAAATTAAGTATTCAAAAAAAAAAGGAGATCTAAAAACTATTACTAAACAAGCAATTGCTAATGGCTCAAAAATAATTATAGGAGTTGGTGGTGATGGAACAGTAAATGAAATAAGTAGTGAATTAATTAACTCAAATATTAAAATGGGAATTATTCCCACAGGTTCTGGTAATGGATTAGCTCTATCATTAGGAATACCTAATAATATTAAAAAGGCAATTGAAAAAATCAATTCACAAAAAATTAAAAAAATAGACTGTATTTCTATTAATGATCTACATTCAATAAATTTAATTGGGTTTGGATTTGATGCATTAGTTGCAAAAGAATTTTCTAAAGAATCAAACAGAGGATTGATAAAATATATTTATCTAACATTTAAGTTACTTTTTAAATTTAAACCAAAAGAATTTAAGATTAAATTGAAAAATGAAGTTAAAAAAATTAAAGTATTTTCATTAAATATTTGTAACGGACAACAATTTGGTAACAATTTCATCCTTTCCCCAAAAGCAAAATTAGATGATGGAAATCTTAGAGTTTGTATAATCCAAAATTTTAAATGGTATCAATTTTTTTATTTATTAGTTTTATTTTTTTTTAATAAAATTCATTCAAGTAAATTTTTCACATCTTTTAAAACAAAAAAAATAACAATTGAGGGGAAATCTAAAAATTTAATCCATGTAGATGGGGAAAGTCAAGTGCTAAATAAAACAATAAAAATTAATATAATTCCAAAAAGTATTAACTTTATAGTATGAAAAAAGAAACTATACCATCATTAGACCTAAATAATTTTACAAATGGAGATCAACAATCTAGACAGAAATTTTTTAAAACACTTGGAAAGGGCTTTGAAGAATATGGGTTTGTAGCGATAAAGAATCATGGACTTACAGAGGAATTGACTAGTGAGTTGTATGAACAGGTAAAATTGTTTTTTAATTTAAATTTAGATATTAAAAAACAATATGAAAGACCAGAATTAAACGGTCAAAGAGGTTATATTTCTTTCGGAAGAGAAACTGCAAAAGGTTTTAAAAAACATGACTTAAAAGAATTTTGGCACTTTGGTCAAGAAGTAATTGATGGCGATCCTATTTCTAAAGAATATGAAAAAAATGTAATCTGTAGTGAATTGCCTGAATTCAATAAAATTGGAAGAAAAGTATATCAAAGTCTAGAAGAAACTGGTAAAACAATTTTAAAAGCTATTGCTTTACATTTAAACCTTGATGAAAACTATTTTGAAAATAAAGTACATAACGGAAATAGTATTTTAAGAGCAATTCACTACCCTCCCATTACTAAAAAACCAGAGGGCTCTGTAAGAGCAGCAGCTCATGGTGATATAAATTTAATAACTCTTCTTATGGGCGCAAGTAATAGTGGTTTACAAATCTTAAACAAAAAAAACGAGTGGATTTCTGTAACTGCACTTCCAGAACAAATAGTTGTAAACATTGGAGACATGTTAGCTAGATTAACTAATAACAAACTATGCTCTTCTGTCCATAGAGTTATCAACCCCCCAAAAGAGTTATGGGGAACCTCAAGATTTTCAATCCCTTTTTTCATGCATCCAAGATCAGAAATGTCTTTAAACTGTCTCGAAAGTTGTATTTCTAAACAAAATCCTAAAAACTATACAGATACAACCGCGGGAGAATTTCTTGAAGAAAGGATAAGAGAATTAGGACTTAAAAAATAATTTTAAAAACTCAAATAAATCTTTTCGTATTGAGGTAAAATTTTTTCTACACTAAATTCTTTTGCACTTTCATATGCACTTCGACTAAATGAAGTATAAAGATTATCATCAGTTAATAACTTAATACAATCTTTACTCATTCTATCAGTATCTCCTAGAGGACTGCAAAATCCATTTTTGTTATGATGAATTAAATCACTAACCCCACTACCTGTGGTTGTAATTACAGGAGAAGAAAACATCATAGCCTCTAGGGCAACTAAACCAAAACTTTCTTTTTCTGAGGGCAGTAAAAAGACATCTGTTTTTGATAAAATATCACTAATTTTTTTACTCTTACCTACAAAATTAACTTTTTCAGATAACTTGTATTTATTTGCAAGATCTTTACATTTTTCCAAATCAGGGCCATCACCTACCATAAATAAAAAACAATCTATCTCTTTGCTAACTTTTCTAAAAATATGAATAACGTCCAAGCATTTTTTAACAGGTCTGAAATTTGAAATATGAGTAATTATTTTCTTTTTATTTAATTTCTTTGGAGCCCAATCTTTTAGTTTATGAAAATTAAAATCAACAAAATTTGGTATAACTGAAATTTCTTTTTTAATATCAAAATTTTTAAGGGTTTCTTTTTTTAGATAATTAGAGACAGCTGTAATACTATCAGATTCGTTTATGGCATAATTTACGGCCGATAAAATATAAGGACTTTTACCAACTAAAGTGATATCAGTACCATGTAAGGTAGTAACAATAGGTATACTAATTCCAATAGATTTTAATATTTTTTTTGCATTAACAGCTGCATAAGCGTGAGGAATTGCATAATGAACATGTAATAAATCAAGTTTATTTTTTTTTACAACTTCAACAATTTTTGCAGTTAAAGCAAGTTCATAAGGTGGATAATGAAAAAGTGGATAAGAAGGTATTTTAACTTCGTGAAATGAAAAATTTTGCTTTAGCGATCCTAATCTTACAGGTTTTTCATAAGAAATAAAATGAATAAAGTAATCTTTTTCTGAAAGAGCCTTACCTAGTTCTGTGGCAACAATACCACTTCCCCCAAAAGTTGGATAACAAACAATTCCTATTCTTTTCATTTTTTTACTCCATTTTTATATTTATTTACTTCTATAATGGCTCCACTTTCATTATAAGTATACCACTTACCTTCTTTTTTCCCGTTCCTATAAAAACCTTTAGTTTTAAGTTTTTTTGAATTATAATATGATTTTTCTTCCCCATTTAAGTCATTGTTTAAATAAGTGGATTCAGATTTTAAAGAGCCATCACTATAAAATGTCTTTGCAATACCGTTTATTTTACCCATTTCATAAGGATACTCAATACTAATGTTTTCATTTTCAAAAAACCAAATAGATTTACCATCCTTCATGCCTTCTTTATAATAACAAGATTCTTGTTTTTTTCCATTACGGTAATATTTAATAAATTGACCAGATAAAACCCCACTATTATAATTTACTTCCATTTTTAATTTGCCTGTGTCATGAAAATATTTTTGCAAGCCATGAAGTTTATTTGAACTATAATTTTCTTGTTCAATAATTTTACCTTTCTTATTAATTAAAATTCTAGTTCCATTAATCAAACCTAACTCAAAATTCAAAATTTCACGCACAATTCCAGATTTATGAAACTTCACCCAATAGCCCTGTTCTTTGTTATCCAAAAAATTTCCTTTCTCAGAAATTATATTTTCAGTTTTTGGGTAATATAACTCCCAATAACCTTGTTTTAAATTATTATTATCAATTAAATTTTTTTGAGAAATCAGAAGAGAACTACATAAAAAAAAGAAAGTTATATTTTTCATAAAAAGTATTATTTAATTAAAGATTCATAAATAACTTGTTGGACATTAGTTCTAATATTTTCTTGAGTTAATTTCCAATTATCTGAATTAGGAAAAACACGATTAGACAAAAATATATAAATTAATTTTTCTTCAGGATCTACCCAAGCCATTGTACCCGTAAATCCAGTATGACCATAACTTAGACTAGATGAACCAAAATACACATTTAATTTTTTCGGATCTAAACTGGGTTTATCAAAAAAAACACCCCTTCTGTTCTCATTTTCTTTAAATGGAGAACTTGTGAAAGACTTAATAGTATTTTTTTTAAATAATAATTGATTATTATAAGATCCTTCATTTAAATAAAGTTGTAAAATTTTCACTAAATCAACTGCATTAGAAAATAAACCAGCATGAAGACCTAATCCACCAAATAAAGAAGCACCTGGATCATGAACAAAGCCGTGTAATATCTGTTTTCTGAAAACTTTATCATTTTCTGTAGGAATAATATTTTTTAATGAATATTTTTCTGTCGGATTATACATTATCCTAAAAGCTTCAACTGGTTCGTATATTTCTTTTTTTAAAAAAGAATCTATATCAATATCTAGTTTGTTTTCTAATAAATAGTGAAATAAATAAAAACCTAGATCACTGTATTTATATTGTTTTTTTTTAAGAAGTTCTTTGTTTAAAATAATATCAATTATACTGTCTTGAAAATCAGTTCTGAAGTATAAATTATTTGCAACCTTAGATGAAAATAACTCCGTCTTTTTAGTATTAAATAGCGTATCAATTAATTTATTATTATTTTCAATGTAAGAATTATGAAATGGTATCCACGGATAAAGTTGGGCTTGATGAGTGAAAATGTTTAAAAAAGTTAAATCCTTTTTATCACTTGAATCAGGTAAATTAAAAAAATCTCCTAATGAGTTATTCAATGATATTTTAGAACTTTCAGTTAAATTCATAAACATTGGTGCAGCAGCAATAATTTTGGTTAATGAAGCTAAATCATAAATATCATCATTTGATACTTTTCTTAATGAGTCGTATGTATGAAATCCAAAACACTTATTGTATACAACTTTATTGTCTTTAGCAACTAAAATTTGAGCACCAGGAATTGCTTTAATTTTTATCGCAAAATTTATTATTGAATCAATCTTTGTTAAATTTTTATTTGACAATCCAACTTCTTCAGGCAAGCCAAAAGAAATAATGTTTTTAGAATTAGTATTTAATCCAGAGCCAAACTTATATTCACCAGAGGATATAGGCATCTTACCAGAGGAACTAAATGCACCTAATATTAATTGAGCAGATAAATCTTGGAAATAATAATTATTTTGATGGGATAAAATGATAGACTTAAAATTATCAACTTGTAAATCATTTAAAATATATGGACTCGAAAATAATGTTAAAATTGAATTTTTATGCTTAGATATTTTTTTTAAAAATATTTTTTTGTTTTTTGATAAATTGTACTTGTTAAAAGGGGATGAGCTTTTAGAATGAACTCCACAAATTATAATATCATAAGTTTTTAAATCAGCTATAATCTCTTTTTCATTTCCATTATATGTGATTCTATCAATAGGAAAATATCTATTTAAGCTCTCATAAAAATAATTTCCATGATCATCCCCAAGATGAATATAGGCTACTTTTTTTTTATTAAGATGTGTAAGTGGTAGTAAATTATCATTTTTTAGAACTACCAATGAAGATTTTACTAAATCTCTATTTATACGTTCTGCATTGAAACTGTTTAATTTTTCATTTAAATCATTGTTTGATGGAAAAACATTCAACGAACTATTTAGGCCAAGCCATTTTTTTGAAAGTAAAATCTTTTTACATCTGTTGTTAATATCTTCCTCTAAAATTAAACCCTTCAAATAAGCATTTTTAATTTTCTCAATCCCCTCTGAAACATTTTCGGGATATAATAAAATATCATTTCCTGCTAAATATGCATTCAATTCTACATCACCTCTTTGCCCACTACCTTTAACACCCCCCATATTTAAAGCATCTGTTACAACTAAACCTTTAAAACTTAATTTATTTTGTAACAGTTCCTTAATCATAAAAGAAGACAATGAAGCGGGTAATTTAATTGAATCTATATTTGGCAAACTCATATGAGCCATCATAACAGAACTTATTCCTCTGTAAATCAATTCATTAAAGGGGTATAACTCAACACTATCTAACCTAGCTCTATCATGTAATAATATTGGCATTTTAGAATGAGAATCAATATCTGTATCACCATGACCAGGAAAATGTTTAATGCAAGCTAAAACACCATTATCTTGAAGACCTCTCATATAAGGAAGTGCTTTATTAGAAACTAGCTCAGGATTTTCACCAAATGATCTTCTTCCAATTATTGGATTTTTAGGATTGTTATTTACATCTACAACAGGGGCAAAATTCATGTGAATGCCTAAAAACCTACATTGATTAGCAATTTCTTTTCCCATTTCATACAATAAATTATCATCATCCACAGCACCAAGAGTCATTGCCCAAGGAAATACTGTTGTACTATCAATTCTCATTGAAACACCCCACTCTCCATCAATAGAATTGATTAAAGGTATACTTGAAATGGTTTGATACCTATTAACAAGTTTAATAATTTTATTTGGATTTGATTTAAAAAAAATTAAGCCACCAACTTGATGTTTTCTAATAGTATTCTCAACACTATTTAAAAAAGTTTCATTTTCTTCATAAGAATGACTGTTAGCTGCAATAAAGAAAGATTGGGCAATTTTTTGTTCAATTGTCATTTTAGTTAATAGACTGTCGACCCAAAATGAATCGTCAAAATTTAAAAAAGGGGGATCGGTAGGTAATTTTAAATGAAAATTTTTATTGAGTTGAGAAAAAATTAAATTAGACCCTAAAAAAAAATAAATAATCAAAAAAATATTTTTCATTTTAATTTTTGATTTTTAAATAATCCTTAAATTTTTTAGGAAATGGCATTATTTTTTCATTGTCATAATTATAAAAAACCATACTAGTTTGAATATATGCCACATCAATTTGTGTTTGATTATTCTTGAGTAAATAAAATAATTGGAATCCATGAGATGTGCAATTAACTACACTAATCTTAATACGAATTTCATCACCTAAAAATGCCTGTGATTTATATTTGACTATACTATCAACCATAATCAAAGGGCAACCAAAAAAATTTCTCTCAGTCATTTGAATTGTTTTAAAATATCTAACTCTGCTTTCATGGGCAAAAGATAAAAAAACATCATTACCCATATGTTGTCCATAATTCAAATCTGTAACTCTAACTTTCATTAATGTTTCAAAATGAAAAAAATTAGGTATCTTTAATTTCACCCTCATTTAATAATTTTTTATAAATCATATTACAAATCCAAGCATCGGTTGCTGCATATTCAATTTGAGAAGTGGTTAAATCTTTTTTTTCCCAGTTAGATAACCTTGCTGATTTACTAATTGAAAACCCCAGAATAAGAATAGATAATTTAACCGCACCTATACTTTCAAAACCTAAATTTAAGGCCAATTTATTTAAATCAATCACACTATTTGACTCAAATTCCTTTATTTTCTGTAGTGATTTAATATCATCAAATATGGCTATTCCTATTTTTTTTATTTTTTTATCATTTATTATATCAATTAACTTATCATCAAAACCTATGAGATTAATTCTGAATAAAAAAACCTCATTTTTAGTTGAAAATTGAATTAAAGATACGTTAGATGAAACTCCCTTTTTAAAAGTTGGTCTAGATTCGGTATCAAAACCTATAATTTTTTGTTTTTTAAGAAATAAATAGGCATCTAAAAGATCTTTTTTTTTATCGATAACGGATGTTTTTCCATTAAATTTTTCTACTGAGTAATTTTTAATTTCATCTTTTGGTACATATTTTTTAAACGCCATGAAGCTAATCTATTAATAATTTTCCGTTTTTATAAAAGGGAACATCATCATATTTATCCATACTCAAACAAAAATTTATATCTGCACCAATATTTAACTCTCTGGTTCTTTCCTTATATGAGGACTTAATTAAGAAGTTTAACATATCTTCTTTTGCGAAATCATATATTTTTCTGGACAAAATAACTGAGTCACATTGAGAAAAGAAAGAATTTGAATTTAATAATCTAGAAGCCAAACAACCTGCAAACAATGTATCCTCAAGACATACTAAACCTTTCCATCCGGAACAAAAAATAATACAATCTTTATTTTTTTCAATTAAAATATTTTCTAAAGAAGAAATATTTAAAAAAGAACCTATTAAAATTTCGTCAGAATCTAAAGAAGAATTAATTGCTCTGGTTCCATTTGTGGTAGTTAAAACTAACTTTTTCCCTACAATATTTGGGTTATCTAGATAACTCAAAGGAGAATTACCAAATTTAAATCCTTCAACTATTCTACCCTCTCTTTCAGCTGCAACTAAATAATTTTCATTATTTAAAAATGATTTTACTTCTTTTATTTCATTAACAGCAACTACTTCAGAAACACCTTGACTTAGAGCTGTACATATGACTGAAGTGGCTCTAAAAATATCAACTATAACTACAACTTTATTAGTCAAATCAAAAGATTCAATCATAGAAGTTGATAAACAAATACTTAACTCTTTATCCATTTATTTATTTTTATAAAAAGGTAATTTCACAATTTTAGCTATTAATTTTTTATTTCTAACAGCCACAAAAATATCATTAAAATTTGAATTACTATCAATAAATCCTAAACCTATACCTTTATTTAAAGATGGAGACATTGTTCCTGATGTAACTATTCCAATTTGCTGATCATTTTCATTTAAAATATGGTATCCTTTTCTTGGAACACCTCTTTCTTTTAATTCAAAAGCAATTAATGACTTTTTTATATCCATTTTTCTTAGATTTTTACTTCCTAGAAAATTAGTATCAAAAGAAACTACTTTATTTAATTTTGCCTCAATTGGTGTTGTGTTTTCTGATAGTTCATTTCCATATAAACAAAAACCCATTTCTAGTCTTAATGTGTCTCTAGCGCCAAGCCCAATTGGTTTCAAATTAAAGTCTTTTAAACTAAATAAAAGATCCCATATTTTGATCATTTTATTTTTTTCTCCATATATTTCAAAACCACCTGAACCAGTGTATCCAGTTGATGATATTAAAATATCTTCAATCCCTCCAAAATTCATAATCTCAAAAGAATAAGACTTCATTGATCTTAAATCTGATTTAGTGAAATTTTGTATTAAATCTAATGCTTTAGGTCCCTGAATTGCTAATAAACCACTTTTAGAGGTAATATCATTAATATTGACTGAAAATTTATTATTTAATCTCAGCCAATTTAAAATTTTTAAAGTGTTCGATGCATTAACAACTAACATATATTTTTTTTTTGAAATCATGTAAACTAACAAATCATCTAAAACCATACCGTTTTGGTTAGTCATACATGTATACTGAACTTTTCCAATATTTAGCTTGGAGACATCATTAGTTGTTAAATTTTGTAAAAATTCATATGCATTATTTCCTTCAATAATTAACTGCCCCATATGAGATACATCAAATAAACCGACAGATTCTCTAACGTGTTTATGTTCTATGTTTATCCCTTCATAATAAATTGGTAAACTAAAGCCAAAAAAATCAACCATATTGGCACCAAAGTCAATATGGTTAGAGAAAAAAGGAGTTTTATTCATTTATAATTAATTAAAAACAATAATATTAAATTTAAAACGAAATTTTATCTAAAAAAAAAGTTTTAGATAATTTTAAAAAAATATGTAAAAGTATTTAAATAAATAGTCAAAAATGATTGTTGTTTTATTATTTTCACTAAATAAAATATAAATATGAAAAAAACTGCTTGTTTAATAATTGGATCAGGGCCCGCAGGTTACACTGCTGCGATTTATGCCTCGAGAGCTAATTTAAAACCCATAATGATCGAAGGACTACAACCAGGTGGTCAGTTAACAACTACAACTGATGTAGAAAACTTTCCGGGTTACCCTAATGGTATTATGGGTCCTGAAATGATGGAAGACTTAAAAAATCAAGCCAAAAGATTTGGAACTGAAATAATTTCTGGTTTTGTTACAAGTGTTGATTTTAGTAAAAATAAAGGAGAACTTCATAAAATAACAGTTGATGAAGAAAAAATATTTGAAAGTAAAACAGTTATTATTTCTACAGGAGCATCCGCAAAATATTTAGGATTAGATTCTGAAAAAAAATTCATGGGATTTGGAGTCTCTGCCTGCGCGGTATGTGATGGCTTTTTTTATAAAGGTGAAGATGTTGTTGTAGTTGGTGGTGGTGATTCTGCAGCTGAAGAGTCAATATATCTTAGCAAACTGTGTAATAAAGTATATTTACTAGTTAGAAAAGACTCAATGCGAGCATCAAAAATAATGCAAGAAAGAGTATTAAAAACACCAAATATAGAAGTTTTATTTAATCATGAAACTATTGAAATTCTAGGTGATCAAAATGTAAATAAAGTAAATGTTTTTAATAATATAACTAAAGAAAATAAATTATTAAACGCAACTGGATTCTTTGTTGCAATTGGGCATAAACCAAATACAGATATCTTTAAAGGGAAAATTAAAATGAATAGTGCTGGATATATAATTACCCATGCCGACTCAAGCTTAACTGATGTGAATGGAGTATTTGCTAGTGGAGATGTTCAAGATTCTGTCTATAGACAAGCTGTGACAGCAGCTGGTTCTGGATGTATGGCAGCACTAGATGCAGAAAGATATTTAAGTGAATTTGAATAAAAAAGGGACACTCATTTAAGTACCCCTTTCTAAAAATAGTTAAAATTTATAAGCCGGATTCTGTACTTTTCTTAAAAAAAGTCCCTATCATTTATCTAGGTTTAATATCACTATTAAACTCAAACGGTCTACCCCCTGAGTAAAGACGAGCAGTCTTTTGTTTTTATAGAAAACATCTCAGTATATTTGACCTTTCAACCCATGAGGTTTACCCAAATTTAATATCACTACTAAATCTCGTGAGCTCTTACCTCACATTTTCACCCTTACCATAAATGGCGGTTTTTTTCTGTGGCACTTGCTAACTTAAAGTTCTTCCTGTTAGGAAGCATGGCGCTCTATGTTGTCCAGACTTTCCTCTTGATTTAATATCAAGCGATAAGGCAATTTCAACTAAAATAAATTTATTCTAGTAGCTCCTCCTTTATAAAATAACGGGCTTTCATCAAAAAAAGAAGCATCATTATCCTTCAAAAATTTAATTATTTTAGACTTTAAAATTCCTTTACCTAATCCATGAATGACAATTAGAAATGGTAATTTTAAATCATTCGCTTTAAAAATAGCTTTATAAAACACATTCATTTGAATGTCTAAAATTTCAGAACTACTTAAATGTTTAAAATTGTCAATAATCTTTTCAATATGCAAATCTAATTCAAAATCTTTAGAAATAAGAACTTTATAATCTTCATTTAATTTTTCTAATTTTTTATCAAAGTATTCAATTTGTTTTTTACTGGTGCTAATTTTTTTAATGGTTTGATAAAAATTTTCCGATTCTTTATTAACTTTAATTATTTCATCTTTGCAAACCTCAAATTGAACTCCTTCACTTTCAATTATAAACATGCTATCATCTTTGGTGTCAATAACAATACCATCTCTAGATTGATTTACAAAAATCACCTTATCTCCAATTGAAAACCCCATTTAATTACAATTGCAATTTTCTCTATCAGGAAAACAAATTTGATAACCTTTTTCATATTTATTCATAGCATTTTGATATTTTTTTGCATTATTAATATGTTGAAAATAATTTTTAGAAAAAATATGGGAGTCAAAAAAACAAACTTTTTTTTCTTTTTTATTTTCTAAAGCTTTAGCGCACATAAATAAGTGATTAGTTTTCTTATTTTTTAAAACTGCATCTATACTAAATATAGAGGGGGAAGTTATGGGACCAGGAGGCAAACCATCAATTTTATAAGTATTATAATTACAATCAATTTTCAAATGATTATTCATAACTCTTTTTAAAGTCGTATCATTAGAGTGAAGCATCTTAAAACAAAAATTTACAGTAGGATCCGCTTGTAATTTCATTTTTTTTCTTAGTCTATTTAAATATAAAGATGCAATTTCAGGCATTTCATCAATATTATTTGATTCTTTTTCAACTATAGAAGCAAGTATTGAAACTTGAAATTCAGTTAAATTGATTTTTTTTGCTTTTTTTAATCTTTTTGACCAAAAGACCTTGTATTCATTTATCATTTTATTTATGAATTCATGTTCACTTATATGCCAATATAAATTATAGGTGTTGGGTATAAAAAACGTTTGAATTTCTAAGTCACTCACTTCTTTATTGAATATTGAATCATAATTAAATGAATAAACTGTTTTAATAAATCTTGATGAATCAATACTTGTTTCCAAACTAATCATTGATGCCAATTCATTAAGACTTGAAAAAGAGTTAAAAGAAAAATCAACAGTTTTTCTGTTTCCTGGCACTCTCAATTCATTAATAATTTCATTTAATGAAAATCCTTTTTTTAACAAATATTTTCCTGGTTTGTAGTTGAATAATTTTTTCTTTTTACAATAAGAGTTAAAAGCCACATATTCAGGTATTTCAAATTCATTTTTTATATTGTTTAACAGATCTTTATAATTATCACTGTGAGTGATATAAAAAAATTTATTCTCAGCAACATAATTAGAAAAATATACACTTCTAACTTTTATTACATATAGAATTATTAGTAAAACTGAAAAGGTGAAAATTATTTTTTTATTTAACTTCATTAAGTTGGTTTAATAAATTATCAACATAAATATTCTGAGGGTGTAAAGATTTAATTTTGTTTAACATTTTTTTTGCAGATTCAACATTTTCATCCAAAATAAACACTCTTGATTTATTCAACATTGCTTGTTCATAATTTGGATTTAAATTTAATGATATATCTAAATAATAAGAGGCTAAATTTTTATCTCTTTGATCTTTTTTTTTCATATAATCATCAATATACAAATTACCTAAATGATTGTAGGCTGAAAAAAATTTTGGATCTTCATTAATAATAAATTGAAATTGTTTTTTCGCCTCTTCTAGATTATTTAGTTTAATCAAATTAACAGCATGTTTTTCAATAAAATCTAAATGATATGGAGCAAGAGTAACAGATTGATCAAAAAAATATAATGCATTTTTATAATCTTTTAGCCTATAAAAAGACTGACCAATTCTATAACAAGTTAATGCATCAAAATTATTATACTGTTTTTTACTAAACATGAATAACACATTATCTATTCCTTTTCTTTGAACTTCATCAATAATATTTTTAAAGGAATTTGATAAGAAATTAAAAAAAACATAAGAAAAAAAATTTTCTTTTATTTTTAGATCCATTCCACTCAAATAAACATAGGCTGAATCTAGGTATTCATCTTTTGAATTAAAAGAGTCAAATTCTTGTAAGTAAGCATTTACTATACTATAATTGGTTGGAGAATCATTATTTATACACTCTAGTCCCAAAAATTCTTTTTCTTTATCTTCATAATTAATTTGATTATTAATTTTAATCTTATGATCTGTAATAGTAACGTGAGGAATATCAATAGTTTTTGATTCCTTCATGTGACATGAAATGCAATTATCTCCTGTCTTGTGTCTAATAACAGACTCTTCATTACAAGATTCGGAATTGTGACAAGAATAACATGTATTGTTATACTGATTTGTAGTGGTTTTTTTTGCTGAAATGTGAGGGTTATGGCATCCTATACAACTCATATTTCCGTTGGAGGAAATAAAACATTTACTTTGTTTCATTCTATCTAAATGAGAGGCCATGATAAAATCATCTTCAGAATTGGTGTATCGAGGCAAATAAACATCCATCACCTCATTAAGATACATACCAGGCTTAAAATCAAAAAAAGATTTTTCATATTTTAAAACTGAATTTCCTTGAACATGACATCTAGAACATAATTCATTTTGTAATTCAATGGATAAATTAATTGGATTTACTATGGAATAATCAAAAAATTTAGAAGTATCAACTAATTGGCCCGATTGAATATTTGCAACATGTAGATTTCCAGGACCATGACATCTCTCACAATCAATACCACTTGGTATTTTCTCAAATTTATTTTCTGAACCTAGATTAAAATGTGGAAAAGCATTATGACATGACATACATTCTAATCCAATTTTTCTATCATATCTAGAGTTGTTTCCATATTCAAAACCAGGTGGAAAATCAAGTATAGAATCTTGTGTATAAAATGTAAAAGGAGCTTGATATAAATAGCCATTGGAGTTTATGATATGTGAATTAGTATGATTACCAGAGCCAACTATATAATCAATTTTTGTTTTTAATGAAAATACAGTATCATTTGATTTTAATTGATATTCATTTAAAAATAATTCATTATCTATCCACTCTGGAAAATAATGAAAACCTAAAATACTATCAAAAATAGGATGTTTAAAATCTGATGAACTGAATTTTTTTTTTGCTACGTTAAACGACTTTCCCATTCCATTTTTTATGAAAGTATTGTAAATATCCATATGACATTGTTTACATGTATTTATTCCAACATAATTAATATCATGATATACATTCAAATAAGGAGATATGTTTGATGGTTTTTTACATGATATAAAAAAAATAAGAACAATGTAAAAAAAAATGGTTTTCATAAAATTAATTCACCTTGGAATACTAAAGAAACAGGTCCTGATAAAATTATGTCTTGATATTTATTATTATTTTTTTTCCAGCTCACACTTAACTCACCACCAAGAGTTTTAACTTTAACAGGAAGAGAAATACTTGAACTAGTTTCATTTAATGCTAAAGCTGAGGCAACCACTCCTGTTCCACAAGAAAGAGTTTCATTCTCCACTCCCCTTTCATAGGTTCTAATTGAAATTTTATCACTTATTTCTTCAACAAAATTAACATTTATACCATCTTTATAATATTCTTTCATATTTCTAATTTCACTACCTAAATATTTAACATCAACATTTTCAAGATCTTCTGAAAAAACAACGAGATGCAAACAACCAGTATTTAGTATATAATACCCATTTTGATCTGTTTTAATATTAATAACATCAGGCATGGTAATGTTTATCAAGTCTTCTGAAATTGAACCAACAATATTTTTTCCGTTAGATGAAAAAATAAATTTATCAATAAAAAGATTTAAGTATTTAGCAAAATGCACCATACACCTACTTCCATTAGCGCAAAATGAGGACTTCTTTCCATCAGAGTTGTAGTGTTTTATAGAAAAACCTGTGTCTTTATTTCCATGAAGAGTAATTAAACCATCGCCACCAATTCCAAATTTTCTATGACATAAATTTTGGATCAATGAACTATCAATTGATAATTTGTTTTCTCTATTATCTATTATTATAAAATCATTTCCAGATCCTTGATATTTAAAAAAGTCTATTTTCAACTAAATTCAATTTTTTATTAAAAATAATTAAATAAAATGTTAGATTTAAGAATTGTTTAATATTATTCTCTAACAAAGTAAAATGAGCACAAAAAAAAATAATCAAAAGGAAATTTACACTAAACAATTAGAAAAATATATCCATCAAGAACAAGCAGCCGTAAGTTTAATAAATTACTCAGGAAAACTACTTTATGAAAAAGGAGTAGAATTAGTTCTCTTTAGAAGACATCTGATTGACACGACAATAACTAAAATTTTGAGACTACATCATTACGCAAAAAATTTTGTCAAAAAACCAATTAATGTTGTTGAAACTAATAAAATTGTAAAAAACTTATATGACATGGATTTATGTCCATCAAAAATAGATATTGGTAAATTAACTTTTGAATGGATTGAAGAAAAGTCCAAACATAAAAACAGATCAGTATTTTTAAGCAAGAAACTCAATTTTTTAATCAAGCCGACAAAACATGAAATGAAGCCAAAAGATGTTATTCTATTTGGATTCGGTAGAATTGGAAGACTTTGTACAAGAGAACTTATTAAGCAAGCTGGAAAAGGTCAACAACTGAGACTAAGAGCTGTTGTAGTTAGAAGCGTTGATGAAAAAAGTCTTAAAAAAAGAGCGTCTCTACTTTTACAAGACTCAGTACATGGTCGCTTTTCAGGTTCACTTGAAATTGATAATAAAAGAAATTCTATCATTGTAAACGGTCAAAATATTGTTTTCTTATCCTCAGAGGAAAAAATTGAATATAAAAAGATTGGTATTAAAAATGCGCTACTTATTGATAGCACAGGTATATATAAAGAAAAAAAACAATTAAAAAAACACTTAAATAAGTATGTAAAAAAAGTAATATTAACAGCACCTGGGAATTCTATGCCAAATATTGTTTATGGGGTTAATCATAAACAATTTGATTTTGAAAAAGAAAATATTTTTTCCGCAGCATCTTGTACTACTAATGCAATTGCACCAATTTTATATGTCATCAATAAATCAAAAAAAATTGTTAAAGGACATATTGAAACAATTCACGCTTATACAAATGACCAAAATCTACTTGATAATATGCATGGAAAAAATAGAAGAGGAAGATCAGCAGCAATTAACATGGTTATAACATCAACTGGCGCTGGTAAAGCAATTTCTAAAATTATGCCACATTTAGATGGAAAATTAACTGCCAATGCTATTCGAGTACCCACTCCAAATGGGTCATTAGCAGTTATGAGCCTTGATATCAAAAACAAAACATCTTTAGAAGAAATTAATGAAATTTTAAGAAAATCCTCACTTTCTGGAGAACTAGTGAATCAAATTAAATATTCAATAAATGAAGAGCTAGTTTCAAACGATATTATAGGTACTACTGGATGTTCTATTTTTGATTCAAAAGCCACAATTGTTTCAAAAAGTGGTAAAAATATAATACTTTATGTATGGTATGACAACGAGTTTGGTTACACTAAACAAGTTATTAGATTAGCTAAATATATTAGCGGAGTTAGAAGATTACATTATTACTAACCCACAAGATATTTTAGCTTATCAACTACATAATCAATTTCCTCAATTGTATTATACTTAGAAAATGAAAATCTTACAACTACATTTTCTTCTTTTGTAGATATTTCTGAAATAACATGAGATAGTTTTGAACTACCCGAGCTACACGCACTCCCACCTGAGCAAGCAACCCCAAATAAATCTAAATTAAATAATAATAGATCTGAATTATTAAATTTTGGTATTGATAAACTTAAAACAGTATATAAACTTTTAGATAGTTCTCCCGAAAGTCCATTAAATTTAACCTTAGGTAGTAACTTATTAAGTTTTAAAATCATATGTTTTTTTAATTTTAAAATATGTTCATGATGTAGTGACATTTTTGAAAATGCAATCTCCATAGCTTTTGCTAATCCTACAATTCCATAAACATATTCAGTACCGCCACGCATATTTTTTTCTTGACTTCCACCATGAATTAATGGAGTAATATTTATTTTATTATTAACATACAAAAAACCAACACCCTTTGGGCCATGAAATTTATGAGCAGAACAGACAATAAAATCAACTGGATTCTGCTTAACATCAATTGGTAAATGAGCTAAAGTTTGAACAGTATCAGAATGAAATAAAGCACCATGCTTATTACAAACTTTTGAAACTTTATCTATTGGTAATAAATTCCCAATTTCGTTATTTGCATGCATTAAACTTACCAAAGTATTTTTATATTTTTTTAATAAAAATTCTAAATTTAATATGTCAACTTGACCGTCGTCATCAAGCTTAACATAATGTAAAGAAATTAATCCTTGCTTTTGTAAGTTTATTGCGGTGTTTAATACTGCTGGATGTTCAATTTTTGAAGTAATAATATTTTGAACCCCCGCATCTCTAACAGCTCCTCTCAAGGCCATATTATCAGCTTCAGTACCACCTGAAGTAAAGTAAATTTCACTGGGCGAGGCATTAATTAGTGATGCTATTTTTCTTCTAGATTTTTCAATCAAAGCTCTACTTTTTCTTCCAAATGAATGAATTGAAGATGGATTACCATAATTTTTTCTTAGACAATCTGTCATTACAACAACAACATTTGGGTCAACCCTAGTGGTTGCAGCATTATCTAAATATACTTTTTCTATCAAAATATTTTACTTTATATATAAATTTATAAAATCTTTTAAATCTTTTATTTTCTGTTTGGTTTTTGATTCTATTATTAACCTAATAATAGGCTCAGTATTTGATTTTCTAACATGAATCCAACTCCCACATTCATAATTAATCCTCAAACCATCAATTAAAATAAAATTAACTTCCTTTTTTTTATTTAAATCATTAATGATAGAATTTTTGAAATGTTCAAAATTAAATTTATTTGATAATAAAATTTTATCCTTTAACATAAAATAATTAGGTAAAGTTTTTTTTATCTCAGTACATAGAATATTTTTTTCAGAAAAATAAGAAAAAAATAAACCAATACCAACCAAGGCATCTCTTCCATAATGGAATTTAGGAAATATTACTCCCCCACTACCTTCTCCTCCAAATATTGCCTTTTTTTTCTTCATTAAATCAATAACATTACTTTCTCCTACTGCAGAATAATAGTGCTTTGAATTTTTATTTAAAGTAATTTCTCTCAAACCATTGGATGATGATAAATTAGTTACTGTAGAACCTTGATGTTTTGATAAAATAAAATCACCTATTGACACTATTGTATTTTCTTCTCCTAAAAAACTACCATCTTCACAAACAATTACCAATCTATCTACATCAGGATCAACAGCAATACCAAAATCTGCTTTATGAAATAAAACCATTGATGATAGTTTATGTAAATTTTTGGGTATTGGTTCTGGATTGTGATCAAAAATACCGTTAGGTGTACAATTTAACTTGATAAATGAAACATTTAATTTTTCTAATAACTTAGGAAGAGCTACTCCACCGGATGAATTAATTCCATCAATTATAACCTTTATTTTTTTTTTCTTTATTTTTTTTATTAAGACTTCATCAAGATCAAGAACTTTAGAAATATGAAAATCAAGCGCATCTCCTTTAAATTTTATTTTTCCTTTATTTAATTTTAAATTATTGGTGTTTAATTCTATTTGATAATTAATTATATAATCACTTTCCTTCTTGGTCAGAAACTCTCCTTGATTGTTAAAAAACTTTAAAGCATTCCATTCAATGTTATTGTGACTAGCTGATATCATTATCCCACCATCAGCTTTTTCTTTTAAAACATATAAACCAACAGATGGGGTTGTAACTAGACCTATATCAACAACATCGATGCCTAAATTTAAAATTTGAGTTGAAATAAGTTTAAGTAAATGAGAACCTGAAATTCTAGCATCCCTTCCTATTATTACAGTTGGTTTTTTTTCTTTTTTTAATAAATAATAACTGAAAATTGAAACAAATTTCAATACATTGAATGAAGTTAAATTTTCTTCATTTTTATTAAATATTGTACCTCTAATTCCGGAAACTGACTTAATTAAAACCATAAAATAAGAAAATTTGACATTACAAATGTAAATAACTTTTTAAATAGGTTTTAAAATGACTTTAAGTATTTTGTATTTTTAAATAAAATTATATAATTATAAACATGATTTTCAAATTAAAAAATTTACCAAAAAGATCAAAAAAAAATAGAAACGTTGGTCTTACTATGGTTATGGATAAAGGATTAAGCTTTAGAGAAGCTGAAGATTTAATGGAGAGTAGCTCAGATTTTATTGATATTATTAAATTAGGTTTTGGAACAGCTATAATTTCAAACAAAATCAAAGAAAAAATTCAACTTTACAAAAAAAATAATATTAAAGTACACTTAGGAGGTACTCTTTTTGAAGCTTTTATTGCTAGAAATATGTTTGATGAATACATTGATTTTATAAAAAAAATAAATCTTGATACAATTGAAATTTCAGACGGATCAATTGAACTAAGACATGAAAAAAAATGTGATTACATTTCAAAATTATCAAAAAAATTCACTGTTTTTTCTGAGGTTGGTTATAAAAAATCTAATCGTATACTCGCACCATCTAAGTGGATTCAACTTATGAAAGATGAATTAAATGCTGGGTCTTGGAAAGTTATTGCTGAAGCCAGAGAAAGTGGGACTGTTGGAGTGTTTAGAAAAGATGGAGAAATAAGATCTGATTTAATTGAAGAAATTTTAACAAAAATTCCTAATGACAAAATTTTATGGGAAGCTCCAAAAAAAGATCAGCAGGTATGGTTTATTAAATTAATGGGAGCCAATGTTAACTTAGGAAATATCGATCCAAAATCTGTTATTCCTTTAGAATGCTTAAGATTGGGTTTAAGAGGTGATACGTTTCATCAATTTTTAAAATAAAATAATGAATGATATAAATATTTTAGATT
The DNA here is from genome assembly GCA_002718035.1 of Flavobacteriales bacterium. GTDB lineage: Bacteria > Bacteroidota > Bacteroidia > Flavobacteriales > TMED113. Next base: position 40,906 of record PBCX01000003.1, on the reverse strand, counting down.
TTTTAAATCTTGATAAAAAAAAAATACAAGTAATTGATGTAAGAGAAGAATATGAATTTGAAGATGGTCATATTAAATCAATTAATATACCAATGGATCAAATTTTTGAGTCTTTAAATAAAATTGAAAAAAATAAAAAAGTGATAATTTACTGCAACAGTGGAAGAAGAGGGGCTGCAGTGGTGCATATTCTTAGAAAAAAGTTTAAATTAAATAACGTATATAACCTTGAGGGAGGATTTCAAAAATATCTTGAAAGTAAATAATCAATTTTGAAAATATTTAAAAATATATTTTTTGGCATTTTGATCGGAATTGCTAATATTATTCCAGGATTATCTGGTGCAACTGTAGCATTAATCCTTGGTGTATATGAACAACTTATTAATAGTATTTCATCAATCAAAAAAAAAATATTTATGATGTCTATAAATTTAGAATCAAAAATTTATACAATGATTTATCACTTAACTTTTTAATTCCAATCATTATTGGTATATGTATAAGTGCAATTATATTTGCGAAAGCATTAGATTATTTTGAACTTTTAGAAAAAAATAAAAAATATACTTTATCATTTTTTTTTGGATTAATCCTTGCATCCATTCCCCTGGTATTTAGGATGATTAAAAAATTTGAAAAAAAACATATTTTTTACTTTATTATAGGAGCTTTTGTTGCTATAACAATATCTACATTACCTGGATTACAAGAAGAAAATAAAAATATTTTTTTTATTTTCTTTTGTGGTTTTATTGGAATAATTGGAATGATTGTTCCCGGATTATCTGGCTCATATATCTTATTAATATTAGGAAATTATAATTTACTAGTTAAAGAATGCATCAATACATTTCATCAAGATATAAATGCTCTGATTTATCTTTCAATTTTTTTCATTGGGATGGTATTTGGTCTTTTAACTTTATCTAAATTTATTTCTTGGTTATTTAAAAAATATAGAAATGAAACATTAGCCATCATATGTGGATTTATTCTTGGATCACTAATTTTTATTTGGCCAATAAGATCTGCTGAATCAACCGCATTACTTGAAATTATTTCTCCAATTAAAAAAGAATTAAATCTCAATGGGAATTTAAATGCATATGTGAATGACAACTACAAACTTATATTTTTAATTATCATCGGGTATTTTAGTTTAATATTTTTGCAAAATTTAAGTAATCGAAAAAATGTTTAAACTAGGATTAATAGGAAAAAACTTGCAAAATTCTTTTTCTAAAAAACTTTTTGAAAAAAAATTTAATAAAGAAAATATTAACGATTTCAATTATAACTTATTCGAAATGAGTTCAATAGAAGAATTTAAAAGCTTACTTGAAGATAAGAATATTATTGGATTAAATGTAACATCTCCATTTAAAGAAATTATTATTAATTATATAGATGAATTAGATGAAATATCAAGAATTACAAAATCTGTCAATACTATTTTTATAAATAATAAAAAAAAGATAAAAGGATACAATACTGATGTTTATGGCTTTGAAAAATCATTAATTTCTTTATTGCCAAAAAAAATAAAAATTAATGCTTTAGTATTAGGAAACGGAGGGGTTTCAAAATCAATTTGTTATGTTTTAAAAAAAAGAGAGATAGATTTTTTAATTGTTTCAAGAAGAAGAAAAAAAATCAAACATGTTATTTCTTATGAAGAATCTGAAAAATATTTACAAAGTCATAAATTAATAATTAACACAACAATTTTGGGTTCAAAAAATCATATTAACTTATCTCCAAAAATTAATTACGAAAAGTTATCAAAAGAAAATTATTTATTTGATGTAGTATATAACCCTACTAAAAGCTTATTTTTAAATAAGGGAAGTAAAAAAGGAGCTAAAATTATGAATGGAAAAAAAATGTTAATAGCTCAAGCTGAACATTCATTTGCCATATGGAAAAAAAACGTACAGTTAATAAAAAATGTTAAAAATTAAAGCTCCATTTTATCCTACTGGTGATCAGCCTGAGGCAATAAAAAAATTAACAAACGGTATTTTAAATGGAGAAAAACACCAATGTTTACTTGGGGTCACAGGATCTGGAAAAACATTCACAATAGCAAATGTAATTGAACAAACACAAAAACCTTCACTAATTTTATGTCATAACAAAACATTAGCAGCACAATTATATTCAGAGTTCAAAGATTTTTTTCCAAACAATTGTGTAGAATATTTTGTTTCATATTACGACTATTATCAACCAGAAGCATATTTACCCGTTACGGGTAAGTATATAGAAAAAGACTTATCAATAAATAAAGAAATTGAAAAAATGAGGCTTAGTGCTACCTCATCACTATTATCAGGTAGAAAGGATGTAATTGTTATTTCTTCAGTATCATGTATTTATGGACTTGGAAATCCAAATTTATTTAAGGAAAGAACAATTAAAATTAAATTAAATCAAAAAATTGAGAGAAAAGAATTAATGAATTTACTTGTCTCCGGTATGTATTTAAGAGTTAAACATGATTTAGAACCTGGAACATTTAAAATGATTGGAGATTCTATAGAAATACTTCCATCTTATACTGACAAAAAAATAAAAATTAATTTTTGGGGCGATGAAATTGAAGAAATTCAAAAAATTGACTTACAATTTGATAGCACATTACAAATAAGTGAAATTTCAATCTATCCAAACAGTATTTTTATTTCACACAACGATGAAAAAATAATTGAAAATATCTTAAATGATTTAAATACACAAAAAAAATTTCTAATTGATAATAATCAAACTGAAGAAGCTGAAAGATTAGAAAAAAGAACAGAGCTAGATGTTGAAATGATAAAAGAACTAGGATACTGCCCTGGTATTGAAAATTATTCTAGATATTTTGACAACAGAAAAAAAGGAGAAAGACCATTTTGTTTATTTGATTATTTTCACGATGATTTTTTATTTATTATTGATGAAAGTCACGTAACAATTCCACAAGTCAGAGGAATGTATGGTGGAGATAAAGCTAGAAAACAAAATTTAATTGACTATGGATTTAGATTACCATCTGCACTTGATAATAGACCGTTAAACTTTGAGGAATTTGAAAATATAACACCTCAAACAATATATTTAAGCGCAACACCATCTGACTATGAAATAAAAAAATGCGGAGGAGTAATAATAGAACAATTAATTAGACCAAACGGAATACTAGAGCCTTCCATAGAAATAAGAAAATCAAAAAATCAAGTTGATGATTTATTAAATGAAATTATCACAGTAATTGAAAAAAAAGAGAGGGTCTTAGTAACTACATTAACTAAAAAAATGGCAGAAAAACTTAGTGAATACCTTATTGAAGCTGGTATTAAATGTTCTTACATTCACTCAGATGTAGATACAATTGAAAGAATTGAAATTATGAATGACTTAAGATTAGGAAATTTTGATGTACTAGTTGGTGTAAATTTATTGAGAGAAGGTTTAGATTTCCCAGAAGTTTCGTTAGTAGCAATAATTGATGCGGACAAAGAGGGCTTCTTGAGATCAAAAAAATCATTAATACAAATCATTGGAAGAGCTGCAAGAAACACAAACGGAAAAGCAATTTTGTATGCAGATTTGATGACCGAGTCAATCAAACAGACAATAATAGAGACTGATAGAAAGAGAGAGATTCAAAAAGAATATAATTTAAAGAATAAAATAACTCCAAAAACATTAGCTAATAAAAGAAAATCTAAGTTTCATAAATCAGAAATTAAGAAAGAAAAAAACTCCAAAGAAATCACAAAGGATGAACTGAAAAACCTTACAGAAAAAGAATTAAAATCATTAGTCAAAAGTAACAGAAAGCTAATGGAAAAATCTGCAAAAGCTTTAAATTTTGTGGACGCATCAATATACAGAGATAATATTATCTTGCTTAAAAAGATGGTTAATAAGAAAAATAAATATTAATTATTACCCAAAATTAATGGCAATCCATCATCTCCAGAACCAACAACAACAACTTTTGAATTAGGAGATTCAGCCAACTTAATTGTAGCTTCAATACCTTTGTCCTTCAATACATTTGTTGTTAAACTAGCATTTAATATATCGTTGGCATTGGCCTTTCCTCTAGCTTCTATTTCTAACCTTTGAGCTTCTTTTGCTGCTTTTTCAATTTTGAAATCATACTCTAATGCTTCTTGTTCTTGTTTTAACTTTTTTTCAATTGCATCTTGTAGTGTCTGAGGTAATGTGACATCTCTTATTAAAACAGCATCTAGATTTATAAATTTTCTCTCGAGTGCAATTAAAGTTTTTTCATATACTTCATCCTCAATAGTTTCTCTTTTTGTAGAATAAAGCTCCTCTGGGAGGTATTCTCCAATTACTTCCCTTGAGACTGATCTTATCTCAGGAATAATAATTTTATCGTGATAATTAGAACCAATGTTTTCTTCAATATAACCTGCTTTTCCAGGCATTGGATTATATCTGTAAGACAACTCCATAGCAATAGTTAAACCATTTTTAGCTAAAACTTCCATTGTGCTCATGTTCTCCTGAATTCTTACATCATATTTAATTAAATTATCCCAAGGAAATTTTAAATGAAAACCTTGACCTTTTACATTTTCTTTATCTAAACCATTTCCAAATGTATAGAATATATATCCTTCAAAACCTTGAGGGATTGTATAAAAGAGTCTACTTGAAAATAATACCATTAGTATTCCTAAAAACCCAATTGTCAACAAAAATGTAGCTTTTTTCGGATTAATTTCTGGTTGTACTGTCTTCATAATTATGTTTATTAAATTTTATATAGTACAAAGATAATAAATCAAAGAAAAAAATTAATATCCAATGAATTTTTTTCTTAAAAACCATTCTAAAAAAAGAAGAATTAATAAAAGGCATAGAGGAATAATTGATTCCATTATTGATGTTTTATGATTTTTATATTGAACCTTAGTAATAAAATTTTTAGAGTTAATAATTTCATCTGATAATTTACTAATATCTTCGATTCTATAAAGCTTTCCATTGTTTTGCTCAGAAAGATTAAATAAAATATTATGGTCAGCAACAGTGTTTTTAAACTCTATAAATACATCATTAACTAAAAAATTGCCTTTTTTAACATATTCTTTATTATCAAAAATAGTAGATGCTGTATATTTATATTCACCGGCTTTAAGTTCGCCAATATCAAGTATATAATTTTGGCCATTATACAAAAATTTGAAATTTAATAAATTATTTTCTTCATCTTTTAACATCAAATTAATGTCTTGATTGGAAATTGGATTTAAATTTTCATTATAAAATTGTGCATCAAAAACAATACTTTCACCAAAATCATAAATAATTTTGTGATTTAAATCAATTTTATCTTTGTTTTTGTCAACCATTAAATTTTTAACAATTTTTAATACCATCAAATTAAAAGAATCGTGATTTTTTTTAGTTAAATAATTATTCAAACGCCATCTCCAAATACCCTCAGCTATTAAAAAACATTTTTTTTGATTTGAAGAAAAAAAACAAACTGGTTTATTTTCAGAAATTGTATTGTTTCTTTGTTCTAATAAAACTTTATTATTTTTTTTAATATTAAAGGAACTTGAAACTAATAAAGGAGGAAAAAACTCTTCCAATAGTAGTAGATCATCATCAATTTCAAATTTTTGAAAGTTTTTATTAAAATCAATATACTGTTTACTAAAATTTGTGTTTATATTATTAAAAAAAACATCTTCTTGAACGTTATTTAGATCAATTAAGTTTGAATTTTGACCGACAACAAACCAAATTGGAATATTTCTTTTATCTACTTTTGTAAACATAGGTTTTGACAAGGAACATTGATAAAGGATAACAAGGTCATAATTATCAAAATTTCCATCAAAATCTAAATTTCTAATTACATCAATTTTATATTGCCTATCAAATTCAATAGAGGATTTAAGTGCTGAAATGTCAGGATGAGGAGAATCATATAACATCAAAATATGTTTATTATTTTCCTGAACATCTATAAAAAAGGAACTGTAATTATTATTTAAATTTTTTTCTTCTGAAGAGCCTAATAAATTTAATGAAACATCAAATTTATTAAGACCTGAATTATTTGATATTACAAAAAAAGATATTGTCTTAAAAAAATTATTATTCTCAATTTTAACAATATCTTCAAAAATTTTTTTGTTTTTTGATTTCACTCTTAATTTTACTTTTTCGCCCAAAAGATTGTCAGCTGAAAATGAAATTTTAACTGGTAATTCATTTCCAGGAAATCCAATTCTGTTATTAATGACTGTTTGAATTGACAAGTCTTTATTCTTAGTAGTGTCCCCAAGAGCCAAACAATACAATGGAGCATTTAATTTTTTATTTAAGTACTTTGGATTAGCACCTTTATTGTAAATTCCATCAGAGAGTAATAGGTAAGAACCAACATTGGTATTTGAAAAAACATCTTGAGAATATTCAAAAATTGAACTAATATTTGAAAATTTATCATCAAAAGATAAAGAATCTTTTCTAACATATTCACCAAATAAAAGGTGTTCCACTTTAAACTTATTCTCAATATTATTTTTAAAACTATTAATTAAATCAGAGTAACTTGTCTTATAATATAAAGAATCATTATTCCCTACAATTGAGTAACTATTATCTTGAAATATAACTAAAGTTGGCTTTTCAATAATTTTTTTCTTTTTGTTAACATATGGGTTTATTAAAATAAAAAGTATTATGAAAAAGGATAAAAACCTTAAAAGAAATAAGGTGAAAATTAAATATCTTGAGAATTCCTTTAATTTACGTTCTCTAAAAAAATAAAGTAAATAAGAAACTAAAAAAGAACAAATTACAATTGTAATTAAATTGTATATTGATAAGGAGGAAGTCAACATAAATTATGTGTATAAACCTCCACAAACATTAATTACTTGACCAGAAATGTAGGATGACAGATCTGAGGCTAAAAACAAACTACAATTAGCTACATCAGTTCCAGTTCCAACTCTTTTTAAAGGCACAGAATTTATCCAATTTTCAATTATTTTTGGATCCAGTTTTTTAGTCATTTCAGTTTCAATAAAACCAGGCGCTATGGCATTGCACCTTATGTTTCTTGAGCCTAGTTCTAAAGCAATAGATTTTGTAAATCCAATCACACCAGACTTAGAGGCTGCATAATTAGATTGACCTGCATTCCCCCTTAATCCAACAATTGAACTTAAGTTAATTATTGAACCATTCCTCTGTTTAAGCATTATTTTTTGAACAGACTTTGTCATGTTAAATACAGACTTCATATTTACTGCAATTACTTTATCAAAATCTTCTTCACTCATACGCATTAATAAATTATCTTTAGTTATACCTGCATTGTTAACTAACACATCAATTTTAGAAAATTTACTTTCCACTTCATTAATTAAATTTTGACATGACTCAAAATTACTAGCATCAGACTTTATGTATTCTGATCTAATATTATAAGATTCAAGTTCTTTTTTAAAATCCTCCGCATTTTCCTTCGATGAATTATTAGTAAAAATAACATCAGACCCATGTTCTGCAAATTTTAAACATATCGATTTACCAATTCCTCTAGATCCGCCAGTTACTAGTGTAACTTTTCCATTTAATAATTTCATTTTTTTGAGTTTAAAACATTTAACGTAACTTTTCCAATATCAGCAGGGGATTCAACAACATGAATACCACAATCTTTCATTATTTTCATTTTGGCAGCGGCAGTTTCTTCAGCCCCCCCTATTATAGCACCAGCATGCCCCATAGTTCTACCAGCCGGAGCTGTTTTACCTGCAATAAATCCAATAACAGGTTTTGTTGCATTATTTTTAATCCATTTAGATGCATCCGTTTCCATTTCTCCACCAATTTCACCAATCATAACAATTGCAGATGTGTTTTCATCATTCATAAACATTTTAACAGCATCACATATACTAGTGCCAATAATTGGATCACCACCAATTCCAATACAAGTTGACTGACCTAAACCAATTTTAGTCAACTGATCAACAGCTTCGTAAGTGAGAGTTCCTGATCTAGAAATTACTCCAATTTCACCTCTACTATGAATAAAACCAGGCATAATACCAACCTTACCTATACCAGGAGAAATAACTCCCGGGCAATTTGGACCAATCAAAATTGAAGAGCTATTTTCTAACTTACTTTTAACTGTAATCATATCTTTAACAGGGATGCCCTCAGTAATACATATAATAACATCTATCTTTGATTCAATCGACTCAATTATAGCTGCAGATGCAAATTTTGGAGGAACAAAAATAACAGATGTATTGACTCCAAGTTTCTCAACAGCCTCAATAACGGTATTGAATACTGGCTTACCTAAATGTGTTTGACCACCCTTTCCAGGGGTGACTCCAGCAATAACATTAGTTCCATAATCTATCATTTGTTGTGTATGAAAAGAACCCTCCTTACCTGTGATTCCTTGAACAATTATTTTTGAATTTTTTTCTATTAAAACACTCATATTGATATATATTAAAACTTAATAAAGTTAATTTTTTATTAATTCATTGACAAACTTAGAAAATATATTGTCCCAAAATAACTACTTTTGATAAGTTTATTAATAAAGTGAAAAAAATTAAAGAAAATACAATTTGTTCTATTTCTACTAGAAAAGGAGAAAGCGCTATTTCTGTAATTCGAATCTCAGGGTCAAAATCAAAAGAAATTTGTAAAAAAATTTTTGTTTGTAATCAGATAAAAAAAATCAGTGATTTTAAACCAAATAAACTTTATTTAGGTAATGTAGTTGATAATAAAAAAATTTTAGATAAAGTTATTTTATCCTACTTTCAGAAACCTAGATCATATACTGGAGAAGATGTAATTGAAATTTCTTGTCACGGATCAGAGTATATTCAAAATTCAATTGTTCAACTATTAATTAAAAAAGGTTGTTATTTAGCTAAAAGAGGTGAATTTACATTACGTGCATTCTTAAATGGAAAACTAGATCTCTCACAAGCAGAATCTGTTGCAAATCTAATTTCATCAAAAAATGAAAAAAGTCATCACTTTGCAATGAAGCAAATGAGAGGAGGATATTCAAAAGAAATTCAATCCTTAAGATTACAATTAATTAAATTTGGAGCTCTTATTGAACTTGAACTAGACTTTAGTACCGAAGATTTAGAATTTGCAAACAGACAAGAATTGATTGAACTTCTCAATCAAATTCAAATTAAATTAAAAAAATTAATAAATTCATTTGAGTTTGGAAACGCAATAAAAAAAGGTATTCCTATTGCAATTATAGGCCCGCCTAACTCTGGAAAATCTACTTTATTAAATAAAATACTAAATGAAGAAAAAGCTATAGTATCAGAAATTAAAGGAACTACTCGTGACACAATTGAAGAGACTTTTGTTATTGAAGGCTTTGAATTTAGATTTATTGATACAGCAGGAATTCGCAACACAAATAATAAAATTGAAAAAATCGGAATTCAAAAAACATATAAAAAAATTAATGAAGCTGCGATAATTTTATACTTATTTGATGTAAGTGAATTTGAAAAAGAAAAATTTGAAAAAAACATAAAATCATTGATTAAAAAAAAGAGTAATGTAATTTTTATTGCAAACAAAGTTGATCTTTTAAAAGAAATTAAAATTAATACTAAACAAAAAATAATTTACACTTCATTGATAAAAAATAAAGGTGTAGATGAAATCTTGAAATCTATACTTAAAAAAACAAAAAAATGGGAACTTACAAATCAAAACTTTGTAGTTACTAACCAAAGACATTTTGAATCTATGACAAAAACATTTAATAGTATTGAGTCAGTATTTTTAGGCATCGAATCCAATATTTCTGGGGAATTACTCTCAATTGATATAAAAGAAGCACTTAATCACCTTGGTGAAATAACAGGAGAAATCACAAATGAACAACTTTTAGATTCTATTTTTAGAGATTTTTGTATAGGCAAATAACTTTATCCTCCAGATCAAAAATAAAAGTATAAAAAAAAAATAAAAATTATTTATTTTTTTGTATAACTAATTACAAAATATATTATACATTTGAAAAGTTTAATCAAAAATAATTAATATGAACTTAGAATTTTTTAGTAACCTAATGGCAATTCAGGTCATGGCACCAGATGATTACGTAGGATTTACATTTTTTATTGGATACATGGCAATGTTTGCTGCATCTGTATTCTTTTTCTTTGAAATGAACTCCGTAAGCGCTAAATGGAGAAAATCATTATTGATTTCTGCATTAATTACAGGTATTGCTGCAGTACATTATTTCTACATGAGAGACTATTATTTAGCTACAGGAGAAAATCCGACTTTCTTTAGATATGTCGATTGGATTTTAACTGTACCTTTAATGTGCGTAGAATTTTATTTACTGACTGTACTTGCTGGAGCAAAAAGAAGCTTATTATACAAATTAATTGGAGCCTCTTTATGGATGCTAATTGCTGGTTACATTGGTGAAGCATTCAATGTTGATGGTAGCACTGCTCACTCTGTTAAATGGGGAGTAATATCAACAATTGGATATGTATATATTTTATACACAGCTTGGTTTGGCGAAGTTGCTAAATTGGCTGAAAATGCTTCCGAAAATATTAAATGCGGTGTAAGAACTTTAGCATGGTTTGTTCTTGTTGGATGGGCTATTTATCCAATTGGATACATGTGTATGGATGGCGGCTGGTTAAACACAGCTCTAGGCTGGGGATCTGAAAATGTAGATCTTTTCTATAATATCGCCGATGCTATCAACAAAATTGGCTTTGGTTTAGTAGTTTACAATATTGCTATAACTGAATCCTCTGCTAAAAAAGCATAGTTAATATTAAAATTTGTGGGGCGTAGTACGCCCCACTTTTTTTATGAATGTTTTTTCTTTCATTTATCTTATTTCAATATTTATCATTTTTAATATTTACGCCACTTTTGGTGAGATAGATTTTAAAAACCAAGTATTAATTAGTAGTAGTCTTATTATCCTATTCGGTATTCCTCACGGTTCACTTGACAATATTCTTTTTCTTTCAAAAAATAAGATATCTGTTTTTTCATTTTATTTTATCTATTTATTAATTGCCTTTATTTATTTAATTGCATGGATATGGTGGCCATATCATTCATTTATATTATTCTTAATTATTTCAGCTTATCACTTTGGAGAATCTCATTTTTCAGATTATAAATTAGACTTTAAAGCAAAAAATTTTGTTTTTATTGTATGGGGGCTTTTTTTAATGAGTAGTTTGCTTTACTTAAACAGCTCAGAACTTATAGAAACAACTCAATTCTTTTTTGACACCAAACAATTTTCAAGTATATATAGTGATAAAATTATTTCATACTTATTTCATGGTAGTTTATTTTTAACTATCATAATGCTATCATTTTTAGTTTACAAAAAATTTATATCAACTGAGGAAATGTTTTCTGAAATATTTCAATACTTTTTAATATTTATTACATTTTATTTATTTCCAATTATCATTGGTTTTACTCTTTATTTTGTTTTTATTCACTCTTTTAGATCACTATATCATGAATTTATATATTTAAAAAAAATTAAAAAAAATATTAATTTTTTCAATTTTATAAAGCTACTAATCCCTCATTCTATTGCTGCTTATTTTTTTACTTTTTTAATATGCTATGCATCATTTAACAACTATATAAATATTTCTCTTCCCATGGTTATTTTAATCATAGTCTCTGTAATCACACTTCCTCATGCACTAGTTATGAGTAACTTTTATAATCAGAAAAATTGAAAAAAAATTTAGATTTTAAATTTTGTATAGTTTGCAGATTACCATTTAACTGGAGAAAAAAATGGAAAAAAAACTGGGAAAATGTTAAATACTGTAGCGAAAAATGTAGAAGAAATAAAAAGTTATTGAAAGTTAAAATTAACTAAAATTGCTCGGTGATCTGAATCATAAATATCTAATACTATATCTGACAAATAATCCGGACCAATTAATGATGTGCTCTGTGGCTGTAAATTTCCAGAATAATATATATAATCAATTCTATCATGAATTTCATCATGAGAACTGTTAGTAGTCCAAGTGTAACCAGGAAATTGAATTGGATTCGGGTAAATATTTCGGTATGCATCATTTAATCCAATTAATTGTAAACTTTTTGAAATTGGCCAATCAACTTCTAATCCAAAATTTAAACCTAAGTTAGCTGTCTCTATATTCCAATCAAGGTGAGATGGTTCATTGACTCCCCCAACTACAATTATTTTTTCATCTTTAATTAGGGGTTGTAAATCAGTGAGTAATTTTTGAAAATCTTTTCTTCTAGCTTCCTCTGCCTCATGTTCTATTTCCCAAACTGTAGTTAATTGACCATCTCTAATTTGATGTGGTTGATATGAACTAGGTTCATAATGAATATTAAAGAAATTAATTATGTTCTTATCATTTAAATAAATTCTAATATAATTATCATTAATAAACTCCATTTCATATTTTGATAAAAAAGCAACACTTGATTCTTCATAACCATAATAACAATAACCTAAACTTGTAGCAATGTCTAGACCAAATCCAAATGACTCTTGTAAACCAACGATATCAGGATCTGTTTCTTGAATAACTCTAAGAGTACTATTAAGAGAAGCTGCCTCAGATCTGTTAAAAGTTAAAACTGAAAATTCACCTCCATCACAACAACCAATAAATTTAGGAGAATCACAATCAGAAAAAATAGTTAAGTCATTGGTACAAGAAATTAACAGAAAAAGAAAAAATAAAAATTGATAATTTTTCATTTAATAAAATTAGTGAAAATATTAGACTCGCAATCACTTTTTAAATAATGAATAACAGTAAATCAGACATGAGATCATATATTTTGTGTCATTTTGATGGAATTTCATTAGTTACAATAATTATTTGATTGAGTAAAAGTAATTTATTACAAGAAATTGTCGTAAAAAAAAATGGACTGAAAATTGATGAATTATATTAAACAGATCCAAAAAAAAACACAAATAACTATTTCCAAGGAAAAAATACTAATTGTAATTATTAACAGTTTAGTCTGTTAATAAATTAGAATTTGAATAAGCTCTCCACTTTTTAATTAAATTTTTAAAATCTTCAGGTAAATCAGAATCGAAATAGACTTTTTTTCCGATTTTAGGATGAATAAAACCTAAAGATTTAGCGTGCAGTGCTTGTCTTGGTAAAAGCTTAAAACAATTTTTAATAAATTGTGTATATTTTGAAAACCTAGTCCCCTTTAGTATTTTGTCCCCTCCATATTCATTATCATTAAATAAAGGATGGCCAATATATTTCATATGAACTCTAATTTGATGTGTCCTACCAGTTTCAAGTTGACATTCTATCATTGTCACATAAGCAAATCTTTCTAAAACTTTATAATGAGTTACCGAGGGTTTTCCAATTTTTTCATCTTCATAAACATCCATGATTTTTCTATTTTTTTTATTTCTTCCAATATTTCCATTAATTGTTCCATGGTCATCTTTTAAAACACCCCAAACTAACGCAATATACCTTCTCTCTATTGAATGATCAGAAAATTGATTTGATAAATGAGTTAAAGAATCGGAATTTTTTGCAATAACTAATAAACCACTAGTGTTTTTATCGATTCTATGAACTAAACCTGGTCTTTCTTGATTTTCTAAATTATTTAGTTCTGAATATTTATATAATAATGCATGAACTAAAGTCCCACTATAATGTCCAAAACTAGGATGAACTACCATTCCTGGTTTTTTATTTACTATTATTATTTCATTGTCATCGTAAACAATATCCAAAGGAATATTTTCTGGAATAATATTTTTATCTATAGGTTCATATTCAAACCTTATGCTTATTTCATCATTTGGTTTAACTTTATAACTAGATTTATCTTCTTTTTTATTATTGCAATAAACATTTCCGTTGACGATACATTGCTGAATTCGGTTTCTTGATTTGTTAGCAAGTCTAAGCATTAAAAATTTATCTATTCTAATCATATCATGTCCTTTTTCAACTAAAAAACTATGATGTTCAAAAAGACTTTTTTCTTCAGATAAATTTTTCATTCAAATTAATTTAGTTTAGAAGTATCATTTGTTACCCAAATATCTACAGAAGGCGCTTTAGCTTTTGAATAAAACCTAAATATTCTAGATTTATTTGTAGGAGCTTTGCTCTGTTTATAAATAAAAAATTCTACATTATTTGAATCTAAAAGAAGTTCATCATAATTGACTGACCCTAAATTCAAATAACTTTCATTTAATAATTTCTTTACACTTTTTAAAAAAACTCCACTTAGATCAGGAATTTTATATTGAAATTGATTTTTTGGAACACCTGTCCCAATATATAAATCAACAGATGAAAAAATTGGCAAACTATCAGATTTTTTAATTTCGACTCCTTCATACTCTGATTTTAAAATTACATTTTTAGCAATATCATTTTTATAATAAATATTATTAATATTTAAATTAACACTTTCTAATAGACTTTTTGCATATCTAAATGGTTGATCAAAGATATTAGGAAATATTGTAGTCGGTACTTCATCGGCGTTAATGGTTAAGTATATGACTCTACCTTTTTTTACTTTATCAAATGGTAATGGATTTTGACTAGTTACTGATCTTGTTTTAAAATTTGGATTATAATCTCTGTTTTCATCGTTTATAATTAAATATTTTAAATTTAATTTAGATAATTCATTATGAGCCTCCTGAAATGATTTATTTAATAATTCAGGAACATCAATTAATTGTTTATGATTTGTATGTTTTTTTAAAAAAAGATCTGTTGCCAATAAAAAAATAAATAAAAAAATAATAGAGATACTTAAAAAAGTTAATAGGGTTTTATAATTGTTCATAAACAAATATATTTAGAAATCGACTATAATTTAATAAATCTTATAACTTTATATAAAAACAAAAATAAAATTGAAAAAAAACATTGCAATAATTGTTGGCGGCGACTCAGTAGAACAAAAAATATCAATTAAAAGTGGTGAAAATTTTTACAAAAATGTCGACAAAAAAAAATTCAATCCATTTCTTGTTTTTTACACCGTAAATAAATGGTTTATTTTAAAAAAAAAATCATCTTTTGAAATTAACGAAAAAGATTTTTCAATTGTTTTTGAGGACAAAAAAATATTTTTTAATGGTGTTGTTATTATGATACATGGCTCGCCAGGGGAAACAGGCGAATTATGCAACTACTTTGAGTCCTTAAATATTCCTTATAGCTCTTCCAATCAAAAAGCTTCTGAATTAACTTTCAATAAATTTAAGTGCAACAAATTCTTAAAGAAAAAAAAAATCCTAGTTCCAATTTCATCTGTTAACAAAATAATTAAAAAAATAAAATTTCCTTGCATCGTTAAACCTATAAATAGCGGCTCTAGTTTTGGTGTAAGTAAAATAAAAAAAGAAACAGAACTAAGAAAAGGCATTGAAATTGCAAAAAAAATTGGAAGTGATTTTATGATTGAAGAATTTATTTCCGGAAGAGAATTAACATGCGCAGTTCATAATCTAAATGAAAATAAAATAACTACTTTACCAATAACAGAAATTATTACTGAAAGAGAGATATTTGATTATGAAGCAAAGTACTTAGGTCTTTCCAAAGAAATAACTCCTGCTAAAATAAATGAAAGGTTGAAGAAAAATATCGAAGAAATATCAAAAAATGCATACAGAGTATTAAATCTTAATGGAATTGTTAGATTTGATTTTATCATAAAAAATAAGGTACCATATCTAATTGAAGTAAACACAATACCTGGATTTTCTCAGGAAAGTATTGTTCCTAAAATGATAATTGAGTCAGGAAAAACAATTAAGGAGTTTACAACTGATATGATAGAAAAAATTACTTTGAGTTAATAAAATCAATTAATTTTTTAATGGCTTTATATCTATGACTAACTTTGTTTTTTAATTTAATTGACATCTGACTGTATGAAAAATCATAGCCGCTGGGGACAAAAATAGGATCATAACCAAATCCAAATGTTCCTTTTTTATTCTCCAATATTTTTCCGTTTACTGAACCACAAAATATTCTTTCAATATTTTTTTCTTTGTAAGCNATAACTGTTCTAAATNTNGCCCTTCTGTTTTTTACATTTTTTAATTTNTNAAGAACTTTTTTTATNTTTNTTTCAGAGTTTGAATNAANACCTGNATATCTAGCAGAAAAAACACCNGGCTCNCCATTTAAATATTCAATTTCTAAACCNCTNTCATCAGAAATTACNTTTTTTTTTGAATAATNATAAATCTNNCTAGCTTTAATTAAAGCATTTTCNTCTAAAGTTANTCCTGTTTCTTCTATATNATTAANGTANCCTAANTCTTTTANGGAAATAATNTTANNANNNGAGAAAATNTCTTTAAANTCTTTTACTTTATTTTTATTATGAGTTGCTAAAANTAATTCATTCATTNTGATAAGGATGATTTTTAATGATTGTAATTGCNCGGTATATTTGTTCAACTATAANTAANCTAGCTATTTCATGNGTAAATGTAAATTTNGAAAGNGAAATAATCTCATTTGATCTNTNATANATTTNAGAAGAAAANCCATTAGCATCTCCAACAATAAAAANNATTTTTTTTTTNGAGTNTTGAATTAACATTTTAAATTTTTTAGAAAATGAAATAGAATCANAGNGCTTNCCTTTTTCATCAATCAANATAACTAAATCNTTTTCTTTAANANAANTAGGNANAATTTTNTTNTGATNNGANATAAANANAATTTCAGANTTTATTTCTTTTTGTATNCTTTTNANATAANCCATGGTTATCTCATCNAAATTGTTTTTCCTTTTCTTTCCAAAAAAAATTAATTTTATTTTCATGAAAATTATCTAATTATAATNTTATCAAAANTATNATTTTTTAATTTGCATTGANAAAAATAAATAAATGNANAAAAAANTATTANANGATTTTATTGAAAANTGTATTNANGAAGATATTAAAGATGGTGANCATACATCTATTTGTTGTATNNCAGAGAATAAAAANGGAACTGCTAATTTAATTAGCAAACAAGATGCAATANTTGCNGGTGTNNATTTAGCTAAAGANNTATTTAATTATTANGACAAGAATTTAAAAATAGANNTTTATAAAAATGATGGTCAAAAAATTAAAAATAAAGAAACAATTCTAAAAGTNAGTGGAAACATNAGATCAATNCTTGCTATGGAGAGATTNGTTTTAAACTGNATGCAAAGAATGAGNGGAATAGCAACANAAACAANAAAAATTAATGANTTNATTTCNGATTACAACGTTAAAATATTAGATACNAGNAAAACTACCCCAAATATNAGATTTTTAGAAAAATGGGCTGTNAAAATTGGNGGNGGANATAACCACAGNATGGGNTTATATGATGCTATTTTAATTAAAGATAATCATATAGATTACTCTGGCGGAATCTCTTATGCTGTTGAAAANGCTATNAANTANTCAAAAAANNTAAAANATTTACCNATNATTGTTGANGTTAGAAATTTANATGAATTNAATAAAATTTTAAAATTCAANGAAATATCTAGAATNATATTAGATAATTTTAAAATAAATGAAGTNGAAGAAGCTGTAAAAATAGTTTCAAAANAATTTCTACTTGAAATTTCAGGNAACATNAATGAAATTAATATAATTAAATATGCTAAAACNGGAGTGGATTACATATCNATTGGNGCATTGACTCANTCNGTAAANAATATTGATTTGAGTTTAAAAGCTTAAGTAATTAAAAATAACTCAAAAAATAATATCTTAGCAAAACAANANANANCTANNAATATGAAAAACACTCTGCTTATATTTTTTTTATTTGCCAGCTTTGGTATTTCTCAAAATTTTAATTTTTCCGAAAATCCATATAATCCCTTAAANAAACCAAANACNTATAAAAANANTGACAATCCTAACTATTGGAAAAANAAAAAACCTTACNAAGATTATTGGCAACAAGATGTTTATTATGAAATAAANGCNGAGATTGATGACCNAGACAATGTTATTTCAGCGACACAAAAACTAACTTATTGGAATAANTCTCCAGATGAGCTTGATATTGTATATTTCCATTTATATCAAAATGCATTTCAAGAAGATTCTTATTATGAACACTTAAAAAAAGTAAACAACAGAGTCGATGAAGAATTTAAAGGTGTTGGTAGAGGAACAGAAATTTTATCTATTAAATCNGGTGGCTTTGATTTAAAAACTGAGCTTGATAANACANTTCTNAAGGTATATTTAAATGAANCTCTAAAAACCGGAGAGAAAATAGTNTTTAATATTGATTTTAAAACATTTTTTAATAAAAAACCATACGGTAGAAGAATGAAATATTATGACTCNTGGGATGGCGATCATGATGAAGAAACCAAAAAACTAAAACATTATAATGGTGTCCATTGGTATCCNAGGATTTCAGTTTATGACGCCAAATTTGGATGGACAATAGACCAACATTTAGTTAANGAATTTTATGGAAACTTTGGAGCTTTTGATGTTGAGCTTACATTTCCATCTAACTACATCGTTGAAGCTACAGGAAATATGTTAAATAGAAATGAAGTTCTNCCTCCTAGTTTAAGAAAAAAAATTGATNTAAAGAATTTTGCTAATAAACCATGGAATGAAAAACCATCAATTATTATTCCCCACAATCCAAAANTTAAAAAAACATGGAAATTTCATGCTGAAAATGTTCATGATTTTGCATTTACTGCCGATCCTACNTATAGAATTGGTGAAAGTGAGTGGAATGGAATTAAATGCTACTCTTTAGCACAAGAGCACCATGCATCAGGGTGGCAAAATGCTGCAGATTANACAGCAAAAACTATTCAAGTTCTTTCTGAAGATATTGGNATGTATGTTTATCATAAGATGATAGTTTCTGATGCTAGAGATGGAATGGAGTACCCAATGTTAACNTTAGATAGTGGATTTGATCCNTATTACAGAGATTTATTTGTGCACGAAATTGGACATAATTGGTTCTATGGNATGGTTGGAAGTAATGAAACATACAGAGCNTCNCTTGACGAAGGATTCACTCAGTTTTTAACTGCATGGGGNTTAAATAAAATTGATGGACCTTATTCTGCTGANGGACCTAAAAGCCNATTNTTTAAAAATGAAGAATTCAAATTANTNGCAATTGATGAAGAAATATATAATCGTTACATGAAAGATGCAACGATTAATAATACACCTAAATTAAATACTCATTCTCACGATTTTGGAAGTGCTCTTCGTCATGGCGGTGGGTATCGGCATGTGTACTATAAACCAGGAGTAATGCTATATAATTTACAGTATGTTCTTGGTGATGATCTTTTTTTAAAAGCAATGCAAGATTACTTTAATACATGGAAAATGTGTCATCCATATTTTCAAGATTTTAGAAATTCAATTATTAAGTCAACAAAAGTTGATTTAAACTGGTTTTTTGATCAATGGTTAGAAACCACAAAAGGTTTAGATTACTCAGTATCAAATGTCGAAAAAATTGATCAAGCAAACTATAAAATTGAAATTAAAAGAGACCCAGACGGTATGGAAATGCCAATTGATTTAGTTGTTATTTCAAAATTTGGACTTAAAAAAAGATACCATATTCCAAATAAAGAATTTATTAAAAAAACTAAACATGAAGTTCTTCCTAAGTGGACAGGTTTTGGAAAACTAAATGAGACATATAATTTCTCAGTATTTATTGCAGATTCTAGCGGTATTGAAAATGTAATTATAGACCCAACATATAGATTAGGAGACAACTATATGTTAAACAACAGACTAAAAGGCAATACAAAATATTCCCTAGATTATGGANTTAATAAACATCCAGACTGGAAGTTTTATGAATTAAAAGCAAGGCCTGGACTGGGCTACAATTCTTATGACGGTATTAAGCTTGGTATTAATATGAAAAGTGGCTATTTGGGAGAACATCACATCATTAACTCTTTCTTCTTAATTAATAGTACTTTTTTAAATGATCAAATTTATTCAAATAAACCAGGAAATGATATTTTTTCTTATGGCTTGAATTATTCTACTTCTTTAGATAAATACGTAAAAAATAGTACTTTTTATAGTTCAATTAAACATTTAGATGGATTAGATGCTCATAGCTTCTCATTAAAGATATATGATCGTCACAAGGAAAATAGTATCAAAATTGGATTTAAAGGAATGATCCGAAAAGATTATAATGATCTAAATTACCTTTTAAACGAAAATTTGTGGGGTCCATATGGAGACCCTTCATCTGGAAAATATAATAGTATATTCTCTGTTAACTTATCTCATAAGTATAAATATGTTTCCGGTGGAGGGGATATTGATTTATCCTTGAGAAGCTCTTCATGGCTTAGTGACTATAGCTTTTCNCAAATTACATTTTCTACTATTAATGAAAGTAAATTTTATGGCTTTGATATTAAAACTAGACTCTTTGCTCAAACTGGTTTTGGAAAAAGCTTCCCTATTGAAAGTATGCTTTTTGCATCTGGCGCAAACCCTGAAGAAATGATGAATTATGACCTTTCTAGATCAGCTGGATTAATTTCAAAAGATGCCGCAGATTATGGTATTGGAACTAACCACTTTCATGTGGCNGGAGGNCTTAATCTTAGAGGCTACTCNGGAAATTATATNTTAGAAAATAGTGATAATGGAATTGTAAACACAAATTACGGAATTGCAGGTATATCAATGAATNTTGAAATTTCTTACATTNATTATTTAANANCANTAACTAAAAATTATAGTNCANTAAGATTTTTANATNAGTTACCNATNGACTCNTATATTTTCTATGANATTGGAGTGATAAATAANGATGGNGCAGAAAACNNTTACTCATTTGGAAGTTTAAAAAGTGATATGGGNCTTGGCTTTACTTTTGACCTTGGAGANATNNTATATGATTATTANGATCTTGAAAAACCATTATTAGTTAGAATTGANTTNCCTTTTTTTNTNAGCGATCCTGCTAGTACTGAAAATAATATAAAATTTAGATGGTTATTNGGTATNAATAANTCATTTTAATAATGAATTTTAANATANTTTTTTTATTNATTACNATTNTTTGCCAAGCTCAATCNNATGATATATTGGGAGTCTGGTTAGAAGAAAAAAAAGAATCCAAAATTGAAGTTTATAAAAAAGNTAATTCATTTTTTGGTAAAATTATTTGGTTAAAANAACCTTTAGATGAAGATGGNAANATNAAATTAGATAAAAAAAATCCAAATAATTNANTGAGAGAAAATCCTATCAANGGTTTAGTTATAATGAAAGATTTAAAATATAAAAAAAAAGGAGAATGGTCTGATGGTGAAATNTATGATGCTAGAAGTGGAAAAACCTATTCANTNGAAGTNTATATGANNAATNNAAATAAATTAGACTTAAGAGGATACCTAGGTTTTACTTTATTTGGTAAAACGACANCTTGGACAAGAGTTAAAAATTAANTTTCTCTCTAATTTTTTTATACCTATANTTTCTAATAAAAACACCTAAATCTTTAGAAACTATTTTTTCTTCAAAACAAAACATAGCTTTNAGGTANCCGAAAAATAAAGATAAACCTGAAATAATATATGGAAATCTCAAACTCCACTTGAAAACATTTGTCAGCATTAAGAAAAAATCCATTCTAATAGAATANAGCATTTTCCCATTAATATATCCTGCTTTANCATATCCAGATTTAAAATTTGTTTTACGTTGATGATGAACTTTTAANTCTNTAAAAACCGAGACATTCCAATTAAAAAATCGTGCAGTATGTTCATCTACAGTGTCCCAACCCATANTTTTTAATAAACCACCTATTTCTAAAAAACATTGTTTTCTATAACACTTAATAGCCCCTCTTACATGATCTNAATTGGTAATCCTTTCNTCTNCTNNATTTGTTAAACAAATTCCACCACAAATNCCTATATTTTTATCCNCTTCCATTCTTTTTATGATCTCTGAAATGTAATTTTTAGGNANAATNATATCAGCATCCAATTTCATAACTATATCGAAATCATTTACTTTTTTATTATCATAACCAAAGTAAAAAGCTTCCATAACGGCTTTTCCTGGGCCTATGTTTTGTTTTTTTTCTTTTTTAAGGTAATTTATCCATTTATGCTTNATAGCAGCNTGACGTGCAAGATTACTTGTTTGATCTTGAGAATTATCATCTACAATTATCCACTCTACAGGNAAAAAATCTTGATTAACTACAGAATCAATAGNTAATTGAAGAGCTTTCTCTTCATTATATGCTGGAGTAATAANAAGGACTTTCAATTTTATACTAATTATTCTTTTTTAAAACAAAAAATGATAAGATACCTAAAAAAAGATACATCAAGGCTCCTAAAANAGAGTAAATTAATAACAATTCTTCATCACTATCCCACTTAATACACGAAAATAATATTATTAATAAAACACAATATAAAATTCTCCATAATAAAGTTATATGATTTTTTAATNTATATGCAATAGCACCACTTGCCATGACAAAAANAAACCTTGANAAAACCAATGGGGAAATTATTTTAATATACAACCCAACCTTTNCCCAATCATTATCTCCTAAAAGAAACTTAAAAGCATCAACTGGAATAAAGTAAATTAAACATACTGCAANAACTCCAAANAAGAACATGCCCAATACAGATTTTAAAAAAAATGTAGTTTTATTTTTTTCAATTGTTAATCTTTGATAAAATGCAACTTTAAAAGACTCAGAAATAATATTTAAAGGTTTTGCTAATATTTTTTCTGAAACACTCAATATTCCTACAGTAGCNCCCCCAAATGCAAAAGCAGTAAAATAAAAAATTATATCATTTGAAAATCTTTGCAATAAACTTTGTGGAATTTCAAANAGAGGAAAGCTTTTGTATTTTTTAATTAAATTTTTANATGAATTCANAAATTCTGAAAATTTAATTTTTTTTATTTCAGAAAAGAAATTNTGAATTAGAAAATATACNGCAATTACNCTTGCAAAAATTTGACCTAAAATCAACCCTAAAGNTCCTAGAAAATATAATGCAGCAGATAGAGGAGAACTAACAAAAGAATGAATAACATTAGATTTTGAGATTTTTTTATAATTTTCAAAACGACTATTCCAATTTAATAAAATATTATAGAAGCCAAGAAAAAAACCTCCTANCGGAATTAAAATTAACCACCAAGAATCAAAGGGNTTGCCAATTAAAGAATTNAAATAATCATGAAAAANAAAAAAAATGATTAAAGACAAAAAGGANAATAAANAAAGTATAACTAAAGAAAGCAAAGANACTTTAGTCGCTTCTTTTTGGTCCTTAGGTAAAACTATTGTCATCTCAAGCCTCAAAGTAAATAATATCGCAACTAATTGGATTATTCTCATAAAAACATCCCATTTNCCNAATTCCTCTGGAGTAAACAATCTAGTTAAAATAAATAAAAAACAAAATGAAATGAAAGANGCTANACCCATTCCAGCAGAGAGAGTAATGACATTTCTTAAAAAAGAAGATGAAACTAATTTATTAAAATACGAAGAAGTCTCTTTCATTATATTTTTTTTAANANCTCTATTAAATTACTTGCTTGATTCTCCCAAGAAAAAACATCTACATCATTTTTNTTTATATTGTTTTCCTTTTTCAAATATTTGTCATAATAGTTTAAAAAACAACTTGAAAGCTTATGTAATTTATTAAATTCAAAAAAGACTCCGCATTGCATTTTTAAAATTATTTTAGATAAATCAGAGTTTTTTCTACCTATAGCTATAATTGGGATACCTGCTCCTAAATATTCAAAAAATTTAGCAGGAAGCCTTCCCATAGCNTCTTCNGTATTNGCTTGAGAAAGAATTAAAACACTACATTTTAGNATTTCCTCTTTCATTTTCTCTNTGTTATTCCATTCACAATAATTTAAATAACTATCTAAGTGATTATTTTTTAAGTTTTTATGAAAATTGTTATGAGTAGGACCAGAAAAATATATCTCTAAATCTTTTTCGAAATTTGTATTTCTAGAAATATTTGTACGTANAGATTTCCATATTTCNTCATGATCCCTNANTTCATTAAAAAGACCAAAATAACCTATCCTAAACTTATCATGAAATTGAATTGNAGAATTANACTTTTCGAATCCNTTNTAAACTACNTCTNTTTTTTTAGCACCTNATCGAGAAAATTCTTTAGACCAAAACTTACTNACTGTTAANGTTAAATCAGCTTTTGAAATTACTTTTTTTTCTAAATCAAAATGTTTTCTTCTAGAANAATCTAANAGAGGTATTTTGGAAAAATACTCCATGTTGGTCCACGGATCTCTAAAATCNGCTATCCATTTGAAATTATGCTTTTCTCTTAANTTAAGAGCTATTAAATGCATGCTGTGTGGAGGGCCTGTAGAAATAACAAAATCATAATTTTCTTTTGAAAAATGCTTAGATAAAAAAGAAACTGAGTACTCAATCCAAAAACATTTAGCATCTGGAATAAAAAAATTAGACCTAACCCAATTAGTGAATTTATCTTTGAAACCATTAGTAGAATCAATTAAAACTCCTGGATTAACTTGTCTTTTCTTTGTAAATCTTTTATATAAATCATACGGCTCCCAAATTTTTTGTTTTATAACTTGAGTACCTGAGGATACCTGGTTTAATAAAGAATTATCTTCATTTAACATACTTGGGTTTTCAGGTGTATAAACAGTAATTGAAAATTCCTTAGAAAGATATTTTTGAAAATTTAACCATCTTCTAGCCCCTACTCCTGCATTTGGTGGCCAGTAGTAACTAATTAATAATATCTTTTTCATTATATTTAAACTTCAGATCTTGAATATATATTGTTTAATAATCCCGGTTTTAAATAATAAACTAAAACTGTAAAAAAAGTAATTAAAAAAATTAAAGAAGAACTAAGTGCTATTTTATTACCAACATAAAATGAATTAGGTTTAAATTCAAATATAATCTCATGCTCCCCCTTTGGAATCATTAATCCTCTCAGTAAATAATTTACTCTAAAAAAATCAACTTTAATACCATCTATATAGACATACCAACCTTTTGGATAAAAAATTTCTGAAAAAACAGCTAATTGATTATTTTTAAGATCAGATGTCTTATATACTAACCTACTAGGGTTATAATTATCCTTACTTGCAAGTAAATTAATAGTTGCAGTACTATCATACTCAAATTCTTCTAATAAATTTAATTGATCTTTATTTACGATTGCTGTTATTGAAGGATCAAAGAAAAAACTTTTTATTCTTTTTAACTCATCTTCATTTGAATCAACAGTATCAATATTTTGAACAAACCAAGCATTACCCAAAGGAGACTGTCCAAACTGAGAATCTGTTTTTATAACGGTTTTATTTTGAATTATATACTTGGTATTTAACATACGAAGTGCTGAATTTGGGTTTCTGCTAAAAAATACAGAGTCAATTAAATTTTGATACTTACTTAATTTAGCACCGTGATAACCACCTAGGCTATGAAAAAAATATGATGTATTAGTACCTGAAAAACCTTCATCAGTGTTCAAGACTCTAAAAATTGTTGAGTCAGATTTAATTTCTTTATCATTTGTTGGGAAATTATAAGGTTTTTCCATCGATTTTTTACTAATAAAATTACTATCATTTAAATATCTTTTGTTCACGCCCCAAAGATCAAATAAGACAAAAGAAATAAGTAAAAAAATCAATGTATTTTTACTCAATTTATTCAAAGAAAAAGCAAAAAGTGAAAATACGCATAAAGATGTAACTAAAATAGATCTATACACATCTGCCTTTAATAATGAATAATGTGCATTTTTTAAAGTATCAAAAAACCTATTATATTCATTAGATAAAACATTATTGTAAGTATAAAACTGATTCCAAAAAACAACAAAAAGCAAACATATAAAAACTACTAATCCCCCTGACAATAAAATTTTAATTCTATTTTTTTTAACATCTAAATCAGAGTTTAAAAAACTATTTAATCCCAGAATAGCAATGACAGGAACAGTAAATTGTACTATAATTAAAATCATTGAAACAGTCCTAAATTTATTGTAGAGAGGGAAATAATTAAAAAACAAATTATTAAACCATTCTAAATTACTTCCCCAAGCTAGAAGTAAGGAAAAAAAACATAAACCTAAAAGACATATTTTTAAAATTTTAACTCTGTACACATCCGAGAAAAACAAAAATATACTCAGAAAAAATAAAAAAATTACAGTAGCACCCAAATAAACAGGGCCTGAAGTAAATGCTTGAGGGCCCCAATACTCAGTAGAAGCAACTTGTAAAGCAGGCAAGTCTTTAAAAAGCTTCGAATATATCTCATTTTGTTTCTGATTTACAACAGATTCTGATTGTTTGATTTTTGCATCTAACTGCATTAAAGTTTCCATTTCTTCATCAGTTATTTTTTGAGATTGATATCTACTTACTAAACTAGTATATAATGAAAAATCAATTCCTAAAATTTTTTTACTCCAATCATTAAATTGTTTTTCAAACTCATTTTGTTTTTTTCTTTGAATACTTGTAAGACTTTTATAAATCTCTGATTCTTTATCTTCTAAAAAAGATTTAGAAACCCCTCCATATAAATTCGGAATTAATAAATTAAAAGTTTCCATTTTACCATAACTCCATTGCATAGCGTAATCTTTTTTAAGACCTGATTCCGACTGAATTAAATCAGAACCTCCCCGCATAGTATATTTGCTATAGTCATATGTAGACCAAAGAGATGAAATATTAATCATAATAGCTAAAAGACATCCTAACATAAAAACTAAAGTGTTAGAAATAAAAAATTTTAACTTTTTATCTTTAAAAGAATATATTAAGTATGTCAACCAAAAAGAAGATAAAATAAATATCAAATAATAACTTATTTGCGCATGGTTAGCTCTTATTTGTAAGCCTAAAAACAAGAAAGTTAAAAAGAAACCCACCAATCTCTTTCCTCTTAAACACCACAACATTCCTGCAATTGTAGGTGCCATATAAGAAATTGCATGAGCCTTAGTATTGTGACCAGCCTCTATAATAATTAGAAAATAAGAGGAAAAACCAAAGGCTACAGAAGCTAAAAAAGCTAATTTATAATCTAATTTCATAGACAACATTAGAATATAAAAACCAAGAAAATATAAAAACATAACACCAATAGGTCTAGGAAAACCTAATTGTAAGACTTTATCAATATGAAGTAATATATTATTTGGGTATTTTACCGAAATTTGATAAGCAGGCATCCCTCCAAACATTGAATTAGTCCATAACGCCTCATCACCAGTCCTATCTCTAAAGTCCTTAATTTCTTTAGACATTCCTTGAAATTGAATAATATCACTTTGATTTATTCTTTTATTTTCTAAAATGGGATTGCAATACATTAAAGTGATGAGAGCAAATAATGGGATAGCAATCAAGTGGAATAAAAACTTTTTTTTGTCTAAATCTTTCAAATTCATTTTTTTATTTTTCTAACTCTTCATAATCTACATAATCTCCTCCATAATCTTTCTTTTTCTCTTTCTCATCATCTTCATATTCAATAATTGTTTTTCCTTTTTGACGAGTTTTATATTTTTTTGAGTTTTTATTCTTAAACTTCTCACTATTTTTGAACTGATCTTCAAATTTTCTAGACATTTTTCTGACAAACATTTTGAGTAGGAATGGTGCTAAAAGCCTAGAAAAAAAACCAATAACATAATAAACAGCGACACCAATTAAAACTGCTTTTAAAAAGCCAACCATAATTTATTTACTTAAATAAAGATTTCTTTCTGAATAAAGCTTAACAAAAAATGGATCTTCTAAATTTTCGATGAAATATATCATTTCACCTGTAGATTTCATCTCAGGGCCTAACTCTTTGTTTACATTTGGAAATTTCTCAAAAGAAAAAACAGGTACTTTTATTGCAAAACCATTTTTTTGCGGTTTAAAATCAAAATCTCTAAGTTTATTCTTACCAAGCATGACCTTTGTTGCATACTTTATGTAAGGCTCTTGATATGCCTTTGAAATAAAAGGTACTGTTCTTGATGCTCTAGGATTTGCTTCAATTACATATACATTATCATCTTTGATAGCAAATTGTATATTTATTAATCCTAAAACTTCAAGATTTAAAGCAATTTTCTTTGTATGGTTAATCATATCTTGAACTATCTTTTCAGAAAGACTAAATGTTGGGAGAACAGCACTTGAGTCACCTGAATGAATACCACAAGGCTCAATATGTTCCATGACTCCAATAATATATACATTTTCTCCATCACATATTGCATCTACTTCAGCCTCAATAGCCTTTTCAAGATAGTGATCTAATAAAATTCTATTTCCAGGAATGCTTTTTAATAAATTAACTACGTGATGTTCTAAATCTCGATCATTAATAACAATCTTCATTCCTTGACCACCTAAAACGTATGAGGGCCTAACAAGTATTGGAAATGACAATTGTTTTGATATTTTCAGTGCCTCATCAGCAGATTGAGCAACACCGAATTCTGGATAAGGAATATCAAGCTTTTTTAACATCTCAGAAAACCTTCCTCTATCTTCAGCAATATCTAAAGAATTAAAACTAGAACCCATTATTTTAATGCCGTACTTTTCTAATTTTTCAGCCAATTTAAGAGCAGTTTGACCACCAAGCTGAACAATAACGCCTTCAGGTTTTTCATGAAGGATAATATCATAAATATGCTCCCAAAAAACTGGTTCAAAATACAACTTATTAGCAGTGTCAAAATCAGTTGAAACTGTTTCAGGATTACAATTAATCATAATTGTTTCGTAACCACATTCTCTACTTGCTAAAACTCCATGAACACAACAATAATCAAATTCAATCCCTTGACCAATTCTATTTGGTCCAGAACCAAGTACAATAATTTTTTTATTGTTTGATGATTTACTTTCATTATAATCAATTAAATCACCTGAAGATAAATAAGATTTCTTTTCAAATGTAGAATAATAATAAGGAGTTGAAGCTTTAAATTCGGCAGCGCATGTGTCAACTAATTTATAAACCCTTTTAATATCAAATTCTTTTCTTTTATTAAAAACCTCACTTTCTAAACAATTTAGTAAATGAGCAATTTGCCTGTCAGCAAAACCACTCATCTTAGATTTAAGCATTAGATCTGATGATACACTTTGAATATTGGATTGATTTAACTCTTTTTCAACTGAAATTATACTTTCTATTTGCTTCAAAAACCACATATCCATTCCAGTTAGTTCTTTAACTCTATTTAAAGTAATACCTAATTTTATTGCATCATAAATTCTAAAAACCCTATCCCAACTAGGTCTTTTTAAAGATTCTAAAATTTGATCTTGGTTAGTCCATCCTTTACCATCGGCTCCCAATCCGTTTCTTTTTATTTCAAGAGACTGACATGCTTTTTGTAATGCCTCTTTAAAACTTCTACCAATTGCCATTACTTCACCAACAGATTTCATTTGTAAACCTAGTTCTTTATCACAGCCATCAAACTTATCAAAGTTCCATCTCGGGATTTTAACAATAACATAATCTAATGAGGGTTCAAAGTAAGCGGAAGTAGATCCAGTTATTTGATTCTTAAGCTCATCTAAAGTGTATCCAATGGCTAATTTTGCAGATATTTTTGCTATTGGATAACCTGTAGCCTTTGATGCTAACGCGGATGACCTAGAAACTCTTGGGTTTATTTCTATAGCTACTAGATCTTCTTTTTCATCTGGACTGACAGCAAATTGAACATTACAACCACCGGCAAAATCACCAATTGAACGCATCATTTTAATTGCTGCATTTCGCATATTTTGATAGCACGTATCTGATAAAGTCATTGCTGGAGCAACAGTAATAGAATCCCCTGTATGAATTCCCATGGGGTCCATATTTTCAATAGAACAAATAATAATAACATTATCATTAGAATCTCTTAATAACTCTAACTCGTACTCTTTCCATCCTAATAATGCCTTATCAATTAACACTTCATGGATTGGAGACGCGTGCAATCCTTTGGTAAGGGCTTCTTCAAATTGAGACTTCTCATATACAAATGAAGCTCCGCTACCACCAAGAGTAAATGAAGGCCTTACGACAAGAGGAAAGCCTAAATCTTGAGCTATAGATTTACCCTCTAAAAAAGAAGTAGCAATTTTTGATGGAGCAACTGGAATATTAATTTTTTCCATTAATCCTCTAAAAGCTTCTCGATCTTCAGTAATATTTATTGCATCAATATCTACACCAATAATTCTAACATTATACTTATTCCAAATTCCTTTTTCGTCGGCCTCAATACATAAGTTTAATGCAGTTTGACCTCCCATTGAAGGTAAAACAGCATCAATGTTTCTTTCGCTTAAAATTTTTTCAATTGACTCACAATTTAAAGGCAATAAATAAATATGATCAGCTACAACTGGGTCAGTCATTATTGTGGCTGGGTTAGAGTTAATTAACGAAACTTCAATTCCTTCCTCTCTTAGAGATCGTGAGGCCTGTGATCCTGAATAATCAAATTCACACGCTTGTCCAATAACAATAGGCCCGCTACCTATGATTAAAACAGATTTAATGGACTGGTCTTTTGGCATTCAAATAATTTTAAACTAATAAAAAAATAAAAATCTAAAACTTATAATGCAAAAGCTCAAACACAAAGAAAAGCAAATGAAGAATAACTACTTCTTTGGAATTTCATCAGAAACAGAAAGTCTTTTTCTACCTTTTGCCCTTCTTCTAGACAAAACATCTCTCCCAGCTGCTGAAGACATTCTTTCTCTAAAGCCGTGTTTGTTCTTTCTTTTTCTGTTAGATGGTTGATATGTTCTTTTGCTCATAACTTATGATTTTCGGGATACAAATATAATTTTTTTTAGATTATTATATTATAAATATATTTTAATTTTCAACTGGAAGAAAAATTATTTTTTTTGACAGAAAAAAATCTTCTTTATAAAAATCAGAAATATTGTGAATTTTAACTCTGTTTTTAAAAGGAATTAGTTCTTCATTTAAGTCACCACCTTTTAAACATATTAAGCCACAATTATTTTTATTCTTAAATTTGTTTTTAGTCCATTCATCAAGTTTTGATAAACTAGCAACTGCTCTTGAAATAATAAAATCAAACTTTAAATCTAAATTTTCAGATCTATTGTTAATAATTTTGACATTTTTAAGATCTAAATCAGAAACAATTTGTAATAAAGAAATTGTTTTTTTTTTAATAGAGTCAACTAAATAAAAATTTGTATCAGGAAAAAAAATAGCTAATGGAATTCCAGGAAAACCTCCTCCAGTTCCTAAGTCCATTATATCAAAATCTTTTTTAAAAATGAATTTTTTACAAATTGAAAGAGAATGAAGAACATGTCTTTGATAAAAAAAATTAAAATCCTTCCTAGAAATTAAATTTATTTTTTTGTTGTGAGATTGATAAATAGTGTAAAGATTCTCTATCTTATTTTTTGCGCTTACTTTTAACTCGGGAAAGTAATTAAAAATTATATCTGGATTCACTCTTTCTATTTAATTATTTAATTAAAATTATATTTGCTTAAATATATAATTTTATCATGAGCTTTAATATAATTTGTGAAGATAAAAAATCAAATGCAAGAGTTGGTAAATTTAAAACTGATCATGGTATAATTAACACACCTATTTTCATGCCAGTAGGAACATTAGGGTCTGTGAGAGGAATACATCAAAGTGAATTAAACAATGAAATAAAAGCAGAGATAATTCTAGGAAACACCTATCATTTATTTTTAAGACCAGGAATTGATACAATACAAAAAGTAGGTGGAATTCATAAGTTTATTGGTTATAATAAACCAATTTTAACTGATAGCGGTGGCTATCAAGTATACTCATTATCCGCCAATCGAAAAATAACTGAACAAGGAGTTAATTTCAAATCACATATAGATGGATCATCTCATTTTTTTACACCTGAAAAAGCTATAGAAATACAAAGAAAAATAGGAGCTGATATAATTATGGCATTTGATGAATGTACACCTTATCCATGCGAACATAATTATGTTAAAAAGTCAATGGAATTGACACACAGATGGCTTGAGCGGTGTAAAAATTATTTTGACAAGTCATGTAACCTATATAATTATAAGCAATATCTTTTTCCAATTGTTCAAGGTGGCACTCATAATGACTTAAGAAAAATATCTGCTGAAAAAATTGCATCATTTGATTTCCAAGGTTACGCAATAGGCGGTCTATCAGTTGGCGAACCTCATGAAGAAATGTATTCCATGACAAAAATAGCAACAGACATTTTACCAATTAATAAACCAAGATACTTGATGGGTGTGGGCACTCCAATTAATTTACTCGAATGCATCTCACTTGGTGTAGATATGTTTGATTGTGTTTTACCAACTAGAAACGCCAGAAATGGATTAATTTACACAATGAATGGTAGTATAAACATAAAAAATAAAAAATGGAAAAATGACTTTTCATTAATTGATGATGAAGGGGATTGTTATGTTGATAAAAATTATAGTAAAGCATATTTAAGACACTTAATAATCTCAAATGAAATGTTGGGGAAACAAATAGCAAGCATACATAATTTAGCTTTTTACAGAAGATTAATAAATAAAGCTAAAGAGGAAATAAAAAAAGAAAATTTTTATGATTGGAAACAATCAATTATAAAAAAACTTAAAAATAGATTGTAGTGTGAAAAAAATTGATATTTACATATATAAAAAATTTTTAAGTACATATTTTATATCAACTTCAATTATTATATCTATCGCTGTTGTTTTTGATCTATCTGAAAAAATAGATAATTTTATTGATCATAAAGCTCCACTTGACTTAATCGTCAAAAACTATTATTTTAATTTTATAATTCATTACAGCACAGTGTTTAGCGGTTTAATTACATTTATTTCCGTTGTTTTTTTTACATCAAGATTAAGTGAGAATTCTGAAATAATTGCATTATATAACAGTAGAATAAGTCCATGGAGATTAATTAGACCTTACATAATATGTGCATTTATTATTTTTATTCCCACTTCATTTTTATCAAACTCTCTCACTCCTCAAACAAACGAGAAAAGATTAGAGTTTGAAAATAATTTTATCAAAAAAACTGATATTAAAAGTGAAAGAAATTTTAATAAATCAATAAATAATAACTCTATGATTTACATGAGTTATTATAATGTAAATCAAAAAAAAGGAATTGATTTTTGTTGGCAAAAATTGAATAAAAAAAAACTACAAAAGAAAATAAATTCTAAAATTATTCAGTGGGACAATAAAGTCTTAAAATGGAAAATTACAGATTATAAAATTGACAGCTTTATTTACAATAAAATTAATGATAGTTTTAAAATAATCAGTAAATATGATAAAGGAAGTCTTTACATAAATTTAAAAGAGGACCCAAATATTATATTCAAACAAAAAAGAGAAATTCAATCAATGACAACTAAACAAATCTCTAGTTATATTAAAAAAGAAAGAGAAAATGGAAATTATGACCTTAAATTAGAAATTATTGAAAAAACTCAAAGGACAACTAATTTAGTTTCAATAATAATTTTAACAATTTTAGGATTTTCAATTTCAATAAAAAAAAATAAAGGTGGGTTAGGAATTAAACTAACCTTTGGGATTTTGTTATGCTTTACTTATATTTTTTTCATGAAATTTTCATCAACTTTAACTTTAAATGGTAGCGTTAGCCCAGAAATAGCTATTTGGATTCCAAATTTTTTATTTTCAATAATTTCAATATATTTATTTAAAAAATTTTCATTTTAATCTAAAGAAAAAGAAAAACAATTATATTCTTTTTTCCAATCATGATTAACATCAGTGTGTTTTAAAAACAAACCATAAACTGAAGACCCTGAACCGGTCATGCTTGCATAGACAGCGCCCATATTATATAATTTTTCTTTGACCTTTTTAAGTTCTGGAATAAAGGAAAATGTAGTGAACTCTAAATCATTTTTTAAATTTTCTTTCCAAGAATTAATAAATTTTTCATTAAATAATTTTACAAAATATTTAGATTTTATTTGATTATTAATTAATATTTTCTTGTTTTTCATGCTTGTGAAAACTTTTTTAGTTGAAATAAATTTTGAAGGTGAAATTAATAATAACTTATATTTACTTAATGAAATAGAAATACTTGAATTTATTTCATCTCCTAGACCTGAAACAAAAGCTGGTTTGTTTTTGAGAAAAAATGGACAATCACTACCTAATTTCTTGCAATAAAACAATAATTGTTCATCATTTAAATTTAATTTAAAAAGTGAATTCAATATTTTTAACATTGATACTGCGTTTGACGAACCTCCTCCTAAGCCAGCTCCAATTGGAATATTTTTATGTAAGTAAACATTTACAGGGGGTAAATTAAAATCTGTATCTAAAAGATTATAAGATTTTTCACAAAGATCATTTTTAATAGTTTGAAAATTATTTGAGTAATTAATCGTGAATTTTTTGTTTTGATTATTGGATTTAACAACCTCTAGAATATCAAATATATTTATTGGATAAAATACTGATTCAATATTGTGATAACCATCATCTCGCTCGGAAATAATTCTCAAGCCTAAATTTATTTTTGCATTTGGAAAACTAATCATAACTAAAAACTAATATAAGATATATTTTAAAAAACTAATTAAGAATTAATTTAGTAACTAGAAGATTTTATTAATTATATTTATCTATATATTTTTACAATATGGAATATTTAGATTTTGAAAAAGAATTAGAGGAGTTAGATCTTCAAATTAATAATACAAAAGAAGCTGGTGAAAAAACTAATTCAGATATGACTAAAGTGCTCAAAGAACTTAGAAACAAATACAACCAAAAGAAGAAAAAAATTTATCAAAATTTATCACCATGGCAAAGAGTACAGATTTCACGACACCCTCAAAGACCATACACCCTTGATTATATAAATTATTTAGCGGGTGATACATTTATTGAACTACATGGGGATAGAAATATAAAAGATGATAAAGCAATGATTGGTGGTTTTGGGAAAATTGAAAATCAAACAGTAATGTTTGTTGGTCAACAAAAAGGTAGTAATACCAAAATGAGAAAATATAGAAATTTTGGAATGTCTAATCCAGAAGGCTATAGAAAAGCTTTGAGACTTATGAAACTTGCCGAAAAATTTAATAAACCTATCGTAACATTAATAGATACGCCAGGTGCTTTCCCAGGTCTTGAAGCCGAGGAAAGAGGTCAAGGTGAGGCTATAGCTAGGAATATTTATGAAATGTGTAAATTAGACGTCCCCATAATTTGTATAATAATTGGAGAAGGAGCTTCCGGAGGGGCTTTAGGAATTGGTGTTGGTGATAAAATATTTATGTTAGAAAACACTTGGTACTCTGTCATATCGCCTGAAAGCTGTTCTTCTATTCTATGGAGAAACTGGGAACATAAAGAAGAGGCTGCAAAATCATTGAATTTAACTCCTAATGATATGCTTAAGAATAAAATGATAGATGGTATTATTAAAGAACCATTTGGTGGAGCTCATAACAATCCTGATTTTTGTTTTAAGGAGGTAAAAAAAACTATTCTTGAAAATATTCAAAAATTAAAAAAAATAAAACCTAACATTATTTCTATTAAAAGAATAGAGAAGTTTTCAAAAATGGGGATATTTCAAGATTAAAATTAATTAACTGATTCAAAAGAAAGATGCAAAATAAAAACTCGAAAATACCTGCTTTACAAAATAAAAAAATACCACCTCAAGCAATAGATTTTGAGGAGGGTGTTTTAGGAGCACTAATGATTGATAAAAATGCCACAGGGATTGCAATTGAAATACTAAGTGCAGAATGCTTCTATAAAGAAAAGCATCAAGAAATTTTTCAAGTTTTATTAGAACTTTTTAACGATGCTGAACCTATTGACTTGTTAACCGTCACTGACAAACTAAGAAAAAATGGGAAACTCAAAATGTGCGGAGGAGAGGTTTATTTAGCTGAATTAACTCAAAAAGTTGTATCATCTGCTCACATAGAACA
The DNA here is from genome assembly GCA_002718035.1 of Flavobacteriales bacterium. Classification (GTDB taxonomy): domain Bacteria; phylum Bacteroidota; class Bacteroidia; order Flavobacteriales; family TMED113. The sequence goes on along the minus strand of PBCX01000003.1, from coordinate 4,653 downwards.
CCATGCAAGAATAATTGTCCAAAAATATATTCAAAGAAAGTTAATCTCTATTTCATCTACCCTCATTAACGATGCATTTGATGAAACTACAGATATAATTGAATTAATGGATAAGGCTGAAAGAGAAATTTTTAAAGTAACAGAGGGTAGTATAAAAAAAAATTACAGCAAAGCCACAGACTTAATTCACCAAGCGATCAAAGAAATCGAAAGTATTGGAAACGAGGATGGAATTAGTGGTATCCCTTCAGGTTTTTTAGAAATCGATAAAATAACATCAGGATGGCAAAGATCAGATTTAATTATTATTGCTGCACGACCTGGTATGGGTAAAACTGCTTTTGTATTGTCTATGGCAAGGAATATTGCGGTTGATCATAAAAAACCAGTCGCTGTTTTTTCACTAGAAATGAATTCACTTCAACTTATTACTAGATTAATTTCATCTGAAACTGGACTTGCTTCTGATAAACTACGTAGCGGTAAAATGGAACCCTATGAATGGGAGCAACTACATTCAAAAATTAAAAAAATTGAGAATGCTGAGTTATTTATTGATGACACACCTGGATTATCAATATTTGACCTAAGAGCTAAATGTAGGAGATTAGTTTCTCAACATGGAGTTAAAATAATAATAATTGATTATCTACAATTAATGCAAGGAAGTAGTAAGGGAGGAGTTAGAGAACAAGAAATCTCATCAATTTCACGATCATTAAAAAGTATCGCAAAAGAACTAAATATTCCGATAATATGTCTCTCACAATTAAACAGAGGTGTCGAACTTAGAACAGATAAAAGACCAATATTATCAGACTTAAGAGAATCTGGTGCTATTGAACAAGATGCTGATATTGTTAATTTTATTTACAGACCAGAATATTATAATATTGACATGTGGGATACGGAGCCACAAACATCCTGTCTTGGGCAAGCTGAATTTATTATTGCTAAACATAGAAATGGATCACTTGGAAGAAGAAGATTAAAGTTTAATGCTTCATTAGCAAAATTCGGAAATTTAGAAAAGGACATCTACCAAAATCAATATAATTCAAAAATGAACATGGATGAAAATGAAGATCAATTTTAATTTATTTTTTTTAATTTTTTTATTTTCATTCAATTTGTATGGAAATTATATACTTATACCAATGGATGAAGAAAAACAAAGAGATCATCTAAAAGCATACGGTGTTGCATATTGGATCCTTGAAAAGGAAGTTAATGTTGATTGGTTAGTAAACTACAGAGGAGGGAGTTTTTTGATTAAGAATGTAAATGAGATATCAAGTGAATGTACATATAGAGGAGTTAGTTTTGAAATTCTTAGTAACAATGAAATTAATGAAATATTCAAAAAAATCTCTTCACCTTCGAGTAATATGGATATTATAAAATTGGAAAAAGCACCTAAAATTGCAGTTTATTCTCCTAAAAATAAACAACCATGGGATGATGCTGTAACACTTGCACTTACTTACTCTGAAATTCCGTATGATATAATTTATGACGATGAAATACTGAGTGATCTACTACCATTATATGATTGGTTACACTTACACCATGAAGATTTTACTGGACAATACGGTAAATTTTATAGAAGTTTTAAAAATGCTTCATGGTATATTAATCAAAAAAAAATTTTTGAAGAAAACGCAAAAAAAAATGGATTTGAAAAAGTTTCAAGTCAAAAACTTGAAGTTTCAAAAAAAATTAAAGAATATATTGCAGGTGGTGGTTTTTTATTTGCCATGTGTAGTGCAACAGACACATTTGATATTGCACTAGCTGCAGAAGGTGTAGATATATGTAAAATAATGTTTGATGGAGATAAAATGGATGATAACGCTCAAGAAAAACTTAATTTTAATAATACACTAGCTTTTCAAAATTTTAACATTATTGAAGATCCAAATAAATATGAATTTTCAGATATTGATATGACAGAAAAAAGAAGAAATTTAATCGAAGAAGAAAATGACTACTTTACTTTATTTGAATTTTCAGCAAAATGGGATCCAGTACCTACTATGTTATGTCAAAACCACACTAGAATTATCAAAGGATTTATAGGCCAAACTACCTCTTTTTCAAAAGAACTAATAAAGCCAAATGTTATAATTATGGGTGAAAACAAGTCATTAAGTGAAGCGAGATATATTCACGGAAAATTTGGTAAAGGAACTTGGACTTTTTATGGTGGTCACGATCCAGAGGATTACAAACATAAAATTGGTGATCCTAAAACTGAACTAGAATTATATCCAAATTCACCTGGATATAGACTGATTTTAAATAATATTTTATTCCCTGCAGCCAAAAAGAAAAAACAAAAAACCTAGTCTAAAAATCTCCATTTTACAAATAAATTAAAATTAAATGGATTTGAGTTATAATGGGAATTCAAATAAACTCGATCCATGAACGATGATTGTATATCATTTATTAATAGTCCAAGAGAAAAATTGGACCTATTTAATGATATTTTTGAGGAAAAAAATGGGATTTTACCAAATTTAACATCTCCTTGATTGTAAAAAAAAGAAAATGATGGTGTATAATTTTTAACAAAATAATTTGAGTGAATTTTAAAATCTAAACTAGTCTTTAATTTTATTTTTTTTGTAAAATTATAACTATAGTTTATTGATTGATGATAAAGAAATTTAGGAAATGATAAAATATTTGAATACAAGTCGGTATCAAAAAAACTTTTTTGGAAATAAATAGCTTGAAAAATATAAAAATTTTTAAAATTCCATTTTTTGTTCAGATTTAAATTTAAATAATCAATATTATTTGAAAATTGAGTTAAAAAAAAGTTATGATCATAAAAAACAAAGTTTTTTAATTTTTTATAATGAAAATTTATATCAAATAAATTATTAAAAAATGAACTTTTAAAATTTAAAAATAAGTTTCTTGTAGACTTTAAATCAGATTCCCAATCCATATAATCAATAAAATTTTTATTAAAAAAATCAGGTTTTTTTCTATTCATTCCAAAACTGTATTCCCCGGTTAATAAATCTAAATCTATATAATGCAAAAAACTAAAATTATAATTGTTTTTATTAAGTCCTGAAAAACAATAATTTATACCAAAATTATATTTTTCATTAATTGGATTATTTAAATTCGAAATTGATAAAATTATATCACCTTTATTTTTATTTAATAAACTATGAGAATATAAATTATAGCTAATTGAATAATCAATATTATTACTTGAAAAATAATTAGAATGATATGTAAATTTATTTTTAATAGAGGAGTAATTAGTAGAATCGTTAAAGGTTTCAATATCATCATCAAAATAAAAGTAAGTCGGATTTAAATCATTAAAATTTCTTTTGAAGAAATTGTAGTCAATATTATAAGAAATTAGTGCACCTGATTGAAGTTTGTAAAATTGATTAAAGGAAATATACCTATTCTTAATATTTGTTTTTGCATCATTTAAAATTACTTTTTGTAAATCATCAGATAATAATAAATTATAATCAACAACACCTCCTATTTCATTGTAAAAACCATTTATAGTGTTTAAAAATATTGAAAAAGCATAATCTCTATTTTTATCAAAATAACCATACTCTACTGTTAAATTACTATACTTATTTTCTTGAAAGGGGTAAAAGCCTTTAGATATTAAATTATTGTAGTTAAAATCTAAAAATGAATTGTTTGAAATTGGTCTGCTTAAATTAGCTTTTACATAAGCGCCTTCTCTTGAACTGCCCTGATAATAAACTTCATTATTAATTACTAAATCTGGTAATTTGTATATTTTATCTAATTTTTCTTTATTTTCATAATTATCAATTAATCTACGATCCATGTCATATGAGTTAATATTCAAATCCATGGATGGGAAAATCGGAAAATAAGTTAAAAAAACACCACCGTTATTCCCTAATTCAAAACCTTTAAAAAATAAATTATTTTGTGTTAAATTATTTTGTGAAAAACAAAATAAGGAACAAAATAAAATTAAAAATCTATACATAAATTTTAAATAAAAAAAAAGCCTCAATTAAAATTGAGGCTTTAAAATCAAGGAATTATTCCTCGTGTGGGGCGGCGACGACATACTCTCCCAGTTTTACCTAGTACCATCTGCGCTATCAGACTTAACTTCTCTGTTCGGTATGGAAAGAGGTGATCCCTGATGCTAAAGTCGCCATAAATCTTTGACATATTTAGAAATGTTTTTTAGAAAAAAATAAACAATAACAATTTCAAGCGTTTTTGAAAAAGTCTATGGGTAATTAGTATTGCTCAGCTTTGATGTTACCATCTTTACACTTGCAACCTATCAACGTCCTAGTCTCGAACGACCCTTAAAAGAAATCTAATCTTGAGGCGAGCTTCGTACTTATATGCTTTCAGTACTTATCTCTTCCCAACATAGCTACCCTGCAATGCAGTTGGCACCACAACAGGTACACTAGAGGTTAGTCCACCTCGGTCCTCTCGTACTAGAGGTAGGTCCTCTCAAATTTCTAACGACCACTACAGATAGGGACCGAACTGTCTCGCGACGTTCTGAACCCAGCTCGCGTGCCACTTTAATGGGCGAACAGCCCAACCCTTGGGACCTTCTATAGCCCCAGGATGTGACGAGCCGACATCGAGGTGCCAAAC